>JBBQVH010000019.1:0-71742 GCA_038211695.1 Blastocatellia bacterium
GGGAGCGAAAGCCTATGCCGCCCTGCAAACACTGATTGCCACTGCCAAACAAAAAGGCGAACAGACTTTTCAAACTCTTGTGAAGTTGATGGGCATCCCCATTCTTCCTTTCCTTGAAGCCTCAAGCCCGTGAGTAATTACGATTTTTCTCATCCATCTGTCTGCCTCATCGCAGACAGAGCTGAGTAGTTACTATTTTTATACCTAACACAGTCATCTAACGCTTTCCTACAAAAACACATGGAAACATCCTACACCTACATCCTACAGGGCTGAGAGGCTTTCACTGACAATACGAGGGTTATTTTGGTAATGGCATCATTGACTGGCTGACAAGAGTGAATTCAGTACCATTGAATTGAAAGTCGAGGTTACTTTTCTGCGGGCCTTTTTCTTTGTCGTTGGTAATGGCCATTAACCGTAACAGCGGTGATTTGCCTTCTTCCTGCTTCAAACCAATCTGCAAAAACTTGTCACCCGGTTTGAGCGCGCGGCCCGGTTTGTCCCGCTTATCAAATACGAGCGGGAACTTCTGCTCAGCGCGCAAAATAACGGCGAAGTGGTCTTTGCCTGTTTTTGTTACTTTGGCGTAGATCACAATCAGGCTGTCGTAACTGCCACGTTCGACGGCGTCAATCCGCGCGGCGTAAACAAGTTCGGCCTTCTCGCCACCTGCGGCCAGCACCTCTGCCGTTGCTGCGTCAAAATCCGGCTGGCTGATCTTCGGATTGCTTTTCAGCAGCGGCCCCGTTGGGGATAAACCCGGAACTGGCGTTTGCGGCGCGGGCGTTTGTCCGAACACAGTCACCCCAACTGCAATCAAAACAAGAAACGATTTTGATAAGAGAGTCATCGCTTTACCTCTCATTTGCCGACAGAAACCTGCGCGCTGCCAACATTGGCATTCGCGTCGAAGGCGCGGAAGGCAATGACGTGCGGGCGCGCATCAGGCAATTGCACGGTGACGCGAAACTCTTCGCGTTTTGAATCGGCGATGCCATCCACGGGGAAGACGGATTTCCACTGCCCGCCATCCAACTGATATTCGGCGCGTTTGATGATTGAGGTGGCGTCGCTGGCGTGGAAAACGACTTCAGCGTTGTTGCCTGTCACTCGCGGAGCTTCCGCCGTGACCACGGGCGGCGTGTTATCAATTTCGACGGATTCCGTTTCCTGGTGATCGCTGAGCGCCAGATTGGCGGGATTTGACGGCGCGTCGGAAGCAGTGACTTTGAAAACGTAACGGCCATCCGGCAGCGCGTTTGCGTCAACAGTGAAGTAGTTGTCGCGCAGGCCCGTCTTGAGCGGGTAATACTCCGTGGAATTAGCAGAACGATAGAAGACGGAATATTCCATCGCGTCACCGTTGCGGTCTTCAGCCTGCCATTGCAGCGAGATTGCGCCGCGCTGAAAAATACGGCGAGGCGGAATGGTGATGACGTTGCTGACCGCGCCTTCACCGCCGGACAGATCGCCGCCGCCGTCCAGGGGCTGTTGCGGCAACGCCTGCAACGCGGTTCCTGCGGGAAGAATGTTGATCGAATTTATTTTGGGAGCAATGTTGCGCGGCAGATAGGAAACCGTGACTTCGCGCAATCGTGGCGGCAGGGAGCCGCGTTTCAAAGTCGCGCGCCATTGAATGTACCTTGCCGGTTGGCTTTTGATCGCGTCACCTTCGGCACTGGTCATTGCCGCCGACCAATCGCCCCAGGTCGAATCCGGCCTGGCCGTGTTGCCGCTGCGGGTTTGTAATTCAACCGTACCTTCTCCAACCCACGAAATTCGTCCCCACGCCGATGTCGCGTTGGAATCGCGAACCGACGAGGTGTAGGTGCCACTGGCCGCCGTTTCATTGCTCACTTTGAAAAGCTTGCCCAGGTTTGACGAAGCGGCGAACAGTTGCCCGCCAGCCCGGACAAAACGCGAAGTCTGCGCTTCGGTGGACTGTGCCAACAACGTGGGTTTCTGTCCCGCCGCAACGCTGTATATCCGCCCTTTCTGTCCGGTGCCAATGACTGCGCGCCCATCAGCCTCAAGCGCGATGGCAAATGCAGCAGCCTCTTTTGAATCCCACAGCGTATCGCTGGCACCGTTGGCGTCGAGCCTATAAAGCGCGCTCTTTGTTTGTCCACTGTTGCCTGAAGAGGACGAAGAGGGAGTAACTGAACCGCCCGAATCCACCACTTGCAGGTCGCTAATGGTAATAATTACGCCGCCGCCGTCATCGCTGACGGGCGCCGCCGCCGAGCCGCCGGAAGCAGTTGCAGCATTCGTGCCCCCGCTGCCCACCGCGTCAGCCAAAGTCAGCACATAAATTTCGCTATTGCGTCCGATGACCAGATCACGAATTTCACGCTGCGGCGAATCGAACAAGGTAAACGCTTTGCCTTCGGGCGAAATGCGCAGCACCAATCCGCCCGGGTCAGTGCCGGCAATGATGTTGCCTGCCGCATCCACCTTTAACGCGGTGATATTGGTCTGCGTGGTGTTGACTAGCGGCGCGCCCGTGCCGTCGGCGTTGACGCGATAGATGATGCCTTTGTCGCCCGTGCCCGCCAGCAAGCGGCCTTGCGCGTCGAAGGCCAGCGACCAGATATATTTTGCCTTCGGCTCAAAAAAGACTTTGGCTTCGCCGGCAGGCGTAATGCGATAGATTTTGCCATCAGGCGAAGTCCCCGCGTAAACATTCCCTTTCCCATCCACGGCCAGCGCCGTGACGTCCAGTTCGGCAGTTTTATAGAGCAGTGATCCTTTGCCGCGGACATCCACTTTGAAAACACGGCCTTCGTGGCCCGTGCCCAAATAGATATTGTCAGCCGCATCCGATGCCGCTGACCAGATATACGCCTGTTTGGTGTCAAAGGCTTCCAACAAGGAAGGAGCCAGTGTGATCGCGCCACTATCCGCAATCGAGACGCCCTGCGCATCGCCCTTCTCAACTTCAGCGCGCGTGTTGACACGCCAGAAGACAGGGCCGCTGGCAGAAACCGCAAAGATGGAAAGGGAGATGATGGAAAAAGAAAAAAGGGCTAAGAGAGTTTTTCGCATTCTGTTTTTGAATCCTGAGTTGAATTGCATCCTGCTTATCAGCGGTAATCGCCAACCCACTTTACCCATGTCATCGAACTGCTGACGGCATTGAACATCCTTTTGTCTTCCGTATAGAAGTCGAAACCCAATGCTTGCGCGAGAGCCAGATAGGAAGCGTCATAAGCTGAGCGTTGGTGTTGGCAGGCTAATTGGAAAGCGGTCTGTTGAAGAGCGCGGATGTCATGATGTTCGATCTCATATGCAACTAAATCGGCAATCGCGGTCAAGGCATAAGCTTCATCAACCCGCTTTCTGACGACCGCCATCTTGAGCGTGTTGACTATTTCATAGTCGAACAACGATGGAGCAATGAGGTTCAAATGACCTGTCAGAAAGTCCGTCTGTAGTTGATCGGCTTCGGTGGTTGCGTCCTCGTCTCGCAACCACCATTTCAGCGCCACCGAAGCGTCAACAACAATTGTTTTAACGCTAGTGTTCATGCCTGCCTTCCTCAAGTAATTCCGCCACTGTTATCCCAAGCGGCTCCATGGCATCGCGGCGCGCGCGCATCCGCAAAGCGGATTCAAGCTGGCGTCTGCGCTTCTCATCCTGCCCGGGCTTTGCACTCCCAACCCCTCCTTCTTCAAGAAAAACAATTGCCACGGGAACTTCTCCGGTTACTTCAGGCAACTGCTCTGAAAGTAGAGGTTTGAAATTTTTACCGTCGTAGGTGGCTTGAATAGCGATCATAATTTCTTCTCCTCTTTTACTGATTGACCACGGTGACCGTCAGCGTCCGCTGGCCTGAAACGACGAACTCCGCCGGAGGCAGTTCTTTTTCAAACACGGTCGCGGAACTGGTCTTGACGTATCCGCCGGTTGTGCGATCCGATCCCAATGTCGCCAGCATTGACGGCGGTAGGCTGGGAAGCTCTTCGCTATTGATGATCGCGCCGCTGTCGCTGCGCGTCAGCTTGACGTACAGGCGGTCGGCTTTGCGGACTTTGTTCAGTTCGCGGACGAGTTGGCCAAGCGATTTGGGCGCGACGCCGGTGCGCGGCTCCATCGCCTGAATCGAAGCGCCATCGCCAACGACGATCTGCAAGGGGCCAAGCGGCGCGTCCTTGGGAATCTCCACCGGAATGCGCTCGATGTATTCGCTGCCGTTTTCGGTGCGGGCGAAGGCTTGAATTTCGATTGCCTCGCCGGGTTTGACCTCGGTGCGATTGATCCACAGGCGGTCAAGCTGGCCCGTGCTACGAGCATCACGCGAGACGACATCAAACTTGATCTTTTCAAATTGCACGTCGCCAAGTCCACTGTTAAAAACTGCGCTGATCGGTTTCGACAGGGCAAAAGCCGCAGCCAGAGGCGCGTTCATCGAAACCGACAGCCGGTTTTCCAGGTTGATTTCGGGCTGGTCTTTCAGCTTGATCATACCGCGCAGTTGCAAGGTTGAATCGCCAATCGTGCGCTCGGTTGAAGTCAGCGTCGAGATCAATGTCATCTGCATCAGAATCGGCGTCAAGAAGCGGTCGGCAACAACTTCAAACTTGTAGCTCTGTTCGTTGCCCCGGCTGGTCTTCAGGTTAATTTCGACCGGAATCATGCGCGGCGCACTTCCCAGTTCGCCATAAATCCCGGTCGAACGGTCGCCGCGAATTGTGCCGACCATCTCCGTCGGATAGCTCAGCTTGAACGAAGTCGCCTGGCTGGACATGACCGTCACAACTTCGCCTTCGTGCATTGGCAGTTCCGACACGCCCAGACTCAAGAAGGGATGGCCAAACGCATAGATACGATTGCCATCGCGATAGGTCACCGTGCCCGCCGCTGAAACCGAATAATCACCACGAATGAGCGGCACGACAATGGTTGAACCGGGTTTGAGCGTATTGGCATCAGCCTTTTTCAAATCGGTAATCCGGGCCGCGCCAGACACACCCGCAACCGGCGCGAAGCCCCATGATTGCAGCATCGGCGCAAACCTGGCGACCACTTCCGGCGACACGCCTGTGATTGCCAATGGCGTGGCAATCGGCATCAGCACTTGTCCATTGGGAACCGATGACACGGCTTGCACGCCTGTCTTCGAACTGCCATTCAGGCCATCCACGAAATCTTTATAATCACGCGAATTTTCGTTGAAGGTAATTTCAGAAAACGAAACAGGGCGCGGCTGGCTGGTGTTTTTATCGCCATTCTGTTTCTGCTCGAATACTTTGATCATATCGCCGATTGGCGTGATCCCGGCGATGGGGTCTTTGGCAAATTGGTAACCGAAGGCGACCGCGCCCAACAGTTTGCCATCAATATAAACAGGCGATCCGCTCATGCCCTGAAACACGCCGGTGTGCTGCAATTCATCCCCCAGCAATCGCGATAACACGGCATTCTGCTGCGGATTTGGGAAACCCGTCAGCACTCCCAGAATCTCCAGTTCAAATTTCCTTGGCTCCGCACCATTGAACACTGTGTAGCCGATGGCGCGCATGCCGGGTTTGACCTTCTCAACGGGAAAGAATTCATCCCCCGGCGAGGACTTGGCATTTGGCATGGGCTGCGAGGGAGCCTGTGCTGCAACACTAAGCGTGACGAATGCGGCCAGTAAAGCCGAAATCAGAAATTGCTTCATAAACCTGATACCTCTCTAGTTTTGCGGTTGCCTGTCTCAGAACCATTGTGGATCGTGACCTGTTCGCACTATAGCATAGGAAAGCCACTGGGAAAGCCGCCGAGGATGCCGCCGGTTTAACGATTGTCCTGTACCCCCTTCCGAAAAAGACTCTGCATATTTGGCTGACTGGCGGCAAATTTAATTCAGACCAATGTGAGAAGCATTTAGTCTTAAACCGCGCTTCCAATCCCCCACTGGCGTGGAAGCAACTTGGAAGCAACTTGGAAGCAATGATGATAGATGACAGGTTTTCGATGTACTTAACAGGAGGAAATATGCCAAAGATAAGTTCCGGAAACGCTTCCGGCAGGAAGTGGACCGCCCCCAGGGTTAAGCGCCTGGTCGCGATGGCAATGCTTGCGCTGGCCGTGGGGTTCATATCAACCCAATCATTCGGTTCATTTGCCGCGCTTCTGAATGACCAGGACAATGGGCAAGGCGATAGCGCAACTTCTCGCAAGACGACCCGAGACGATTGCGGCTACCTGCAAAATCCCGACAGCTTCCGCCAAGCAGTTGCTCAGCACCGCGAAGAGGTTTCGAACGCGACAACCACCTTTGCCGCGACAATGATCACCAGCGAAGCCGCGTTGGTGCCGCCGCAGGATATTCCGCGCAAAAATTTCATAGACAACATCCTCTTCGATCGCATGCAGCGCGACAGCATTCAATCAGCGCCCATCTGCACTGACGAAGAGTTTGTTCGCCGTATCTATCTTGATCTGACCGGACGTATTCCGGCGGCAACAGACGTCACAGCGTTCCTTGCTGACAAAGCCGCAAACAAACGCGATGCGCTGGTGGACAAGCTGATCGGTTCGCCCGAATACATTGACAAATGGACGATGTTCTTCGGCGACCTGTTCAAAAACAACGCGCGGTCGGTCAACGTGCAGCGCTACAGCGGCGGGCGCGACGCCTTCTTCAATTACATCAAAGACGCCATCACTAAGAGCAAACCCTACAACCAGGTGGCGACGGAGATGATCGCGGGCAACGGCGATAACTTTGTTGACGGCCAGGTCAACCACACCATTGGCGGCATCGTCCCGATGGGGCCGCCGCAAGACACAATGGACGGCACGGCGGTCAACACAGCCAGCATGTTTCTAGGGATTAACGCGATTGATTGCCTGCTCTGCCACAATGGCGCGGGCCATCTGGACGCGGTCAATCTGTGGGGATCGCAGAAGACGCGAATGGATGCGTGGGGGATGTCGTCCTTCTTCGCACGCGTTCGCCGCCAGCGCCAGTCGCTGTCACAGCAACCGAACTACGCCAAATACATCGTCTCCGAACTGGCTATCGGCGAATATCAGCTTAATACGGACTTCGGCAATCGCCAGACGCGCGCGCCGATTGATGGCATCAGCACCGTCGCGCCGAAATACATTCTGGGCACTGGCGGCACCGTCAACGCAGGCGAGAATCGCCGTCAGGCAATGGCCCGGTTGATTACCGCCGACAAACAGTTCGCGCGCGCGACGGTCAATTACATCTGGGAAAAGCTGATGGTCGAAGCGTTCGTTTCGCCGTCAAATGCTTTCGACCCGGCGCGGCTTGATCCGGCGGCGACATTGCCTGCCGGGTGGACACTGCAACCGGCCAACGCTGAACTGCTGAATTCGCTGGCTGACGACTTCATCAAAAACAACTACGACCTGCGCAAGCTGATCGCACTGATTTCCAAATCGAATGCCTATCAGCTCTCGGCGCAATACTCCGGCACATGGAGCCTGGCGCTGGTTCCCTACTACGCACGCAAGTATGTCCGCCGCATGGACGCTGAAGAAATTCATGACGCGATACTCAAAGCAACCGGCATCGGCGTCGGCTATCAAATACGCGACACGCTGAATCAGCCGACCTTTATCGCGAACTGGGCGATGCAACTGCCCGACACGGTCGAACCGCGCGGCAACGTGATCGGCGGATTCCTGAATTCGTTCATTCGCGGTGACCGCGACGTCAAGCCGCGTTCGTTGGAACCTTCCATCCAGCAGGCGCTCAATCTGATGAATAACAGTTTCGTGATGACGCGCATTCATCAGGCCAACGCCGGTTCGACAGTAGCCAAGCTGCTGGCCGACACGACGCTGACCAATCCGCAGATCATCACGCAGTTGTACCTGAACACGCTGTCGCGCAATCCGGCGCAGAGCGAACTGGACGCGCTGATGCCGCTTTTCTCTTCGCAGGCGAAGAAGGACGCGACCGAAGGCATTCAGTGGGCGCTGCTGAACAAGATGGACTTCATCTTTAACTACTAAGGCTGATTGAGACCGTATCAGTACCCCGACCGTAAGGGAGGGGAGCACTTCCCCTCCCTTACGGTCGGGGTACTGATACGGCATAAGAGGTGACCAATGGCGAAGAATAAATACTATCGAGAATTGAACGAAGTCAGTGCTCAGCGTGGCGTAACGTCTCCGCTTACCGGCCCAGTTCTTGGGCGGCGTGAATTTTTCAAACTCGGCGGCTTGGGCGTGTCGGGGATGTTTCTGGCGTCGGCGTTAAAGAGCGAAGCGACAGCAGCAACGTCTGCTGTTGGCCCAACGCTGATTAACAGAGCGCGCAGTTGCATCTTCATTCTGGCAACTGGCGCGCCCAGCCATAGCGATACCTTCGATTTGAAAACGGGCGCGTGGACGCCGTCTGATTTCAACCCAACCGCTTACAACGGCGTCATGTTTCCGCAAGGCTTGATGCCAAATCTGGCCTTGCAGATGAATCGGTTTTCCATTGTCCGCAGCATGCGCGCGCCGGCCTTGGTGCATCCGCTGCAACAGACCTGGGCACAGATCGCCCGCAGCCCAAGCTCCGCGCTCGGCAAAGTCGCGCCAAACTTGGGCAGCGTCGTGGCGTCAGAGTTTGAATCCAAGCGCACGGCCAGCCAGAAACTGCCCGGCTTTATGTCGCTCAACACGGGCGGCAATGTGGTCGGCGCTGGCTATTTCAACGGCCTGTATTCGCCTTTCGATGTGACTGCCGCGCCGACGGGACTGGGAAGCCTAGCCCACGGTACTGCCCCTGCTGACGGCCAAGCCAAGTTCGAAGCGCGCTACGAAGCGCTGAAATCCATTGATTCGCGGCTGCGCACCAATTCGCCGATTGGTGACGACGCGACGACGATGGGCAGCTTTTATGATCGCGGCAAAACGATGATGTACGACCCGGCGGTGGACGCGGTCTTCAAATTCACAACCGACGAACAGACCCGTTACGGCAACAGTGCCTTTGGCAATTCGTGCATCGTGGCGCGCAACGCGGTGAAATCCAATCAGGGCGCGCGCTTCATCCAGATTCAGTTTGGCGGCTGGGATCATCACCAGGACATTTACGCCAAAGCCGCAACGCCCAACCAGACCGTGCCCGGCATTTATAACCAATGCTCAGACCTGGATGACGGGTTGAGCAATCTGCTGACCGACCTGGCCGCATCGCCCGGCGTCAATGGCGGCACGCTGCTGGATGAAACGTTGGTCGTTTGGATGGGCGAATTCGGCCGCACCGTCGGCCCGTTGACCAATCAGGACGGGCGCGACCATTACTTCCAGCACTTTTCCTGTTTCGCCGGCGGCGGCGTCGCCGGAGGCAAAGTCATCGGCCAGACCAACGACACCGGCAGCTATATTGTTGATCCGGGCTGGTCGGCGGGCCGCGCCGTGCAGTACGAAGACGTGGCGGCGACAGTCTATTCGGCACTGGGCATTGATTACACCACGACCAAGCACGACGACCCGTATGGGCGCGGCTTCGAATATGTCCCCTTCGCCACCGAAGGATACTGGCAGCCGATCAATGAACTGTTCTCCCGCAGCAGCACTTCGCCGCGCTCGCCGATAGGCCCGCGTGACGGAGGCCGCCGCATCGGGTAAAGTCAGAAAACTTCATGTAAAAAAGACCGCGAAGATCACCGGTAGAACTGATGATCTTCGCGGTCTTTTTTTTCTTGGCATTACCGGAAAGTTTACCGGACAGCTTCAGTTGCAGTTGTTGTTGTAGCTGGGATTGAGTGTCGTTCCATATGACTTGAGGCAAATGTTGGAAGTTGCCGACACCGACAGATCAAAGATCGCTTTCTCCGGCGCCCAGATCAATCCGGTGTAGGCAAATCCTTTGACATTGATGTTTCTCGCGTCCGGATGAATCTCATAGCTTGCCGATTGTCCGATTGCCTTGTCGCCGCTGTTCTCGACTTTCTGCTGTCCATTCAGGGTATAGGAAAGCACATATCTGGCGACATAGCCTCCCTGATTGAAGAATTTGATTGTCTTGGGACAATGCGTATTCATCGCCTCATAGCCGAACGAACGTTCTTCGCCCCACGCGCCCCATTGGCCGTTAACCATCGCACGAACCTTCCAAGACCAACCTGTCCGATAGCTATCCTGGACGTAACTGGTTCCTTTTCCTTTTTTCGAGTAGGAAGTGGCCCCTACTTGCGCGTTGACGAATGGATTCGGTGCGGACGCCTGCTTTACGTAAAGGTGATACTGCGTTGCGCCCGGCACGGCTGCCCAGGTGAATTCCTGTGTTGTGTCGTAATCAAGCGCCGTGGTGCTGCACCCATTCATCAATACAGCGCCCGCTGCTGGGGATAACAGTTGCGGGGAAGCGGATGCTCCCTGACTGGTTTGCCAGAGCGCCGGTCTGATTTTGAAAGTGGCATCTTTGGCAAACAGTGCATCCTGACGCCTTTCGATGAACAGGTGACCGTTGTTGTGCGTCAGAAAAAAGCCGGGATAGTTTGATGTCTCAAACGACACGTCTTCCGCGTTGGCCAGTCCATTACGCGCACAAAACGTCGCGTCTTTGCGAAACAGGTCAGTGCCATCGTCGCGGTTTAGTTTGATGCGGGAATCCTGATGCCGCAGGTATTCGCCCGGGAAATTCACGGACTCTAACGAGTAACAAGTGCCTGCCAGGCCTCGCACCATGCGAAAGCTCGCATCTTTCCGATCCGGGTCAGAAGTGATCCGGCTTTTTTCGCCCACACCATTCTGATGCCGAATGTATTCGCCGGGATAATTGAATGATTCGAACGAATAGGTTCCGCCGTAGCTCAGGCCATTCGCAGCCTGGGCAAAACTGCTCATTGCGCCTGCCAGGATACCCGCCACGATCATTGCCAGTAACATCATCTTTTTCATAATGTCTCCTATGTTTACAGCCTTACGGCTGAGGGGTTGGGCGAACGGCGTTCAATCCGCTCGCTTCGGGATTTGACTGCTAGTGAGTGATAACCGTTTACCTTTCAGGTTGAGTTTGGCCGGAATACTGAGATGGCGCGGCTATGGCTTAATGGCCGTGGTTGTAACGCCTGCGCCTTCCAGCCAAATATCCAGCCGAACCCTGCTTCCCTGGTCGCGCTGAATCCATTCGATATGCCAGGCGGGGCCGGCATATTTCCCATCCGTCTTCAGCCATATGTTCTCAATGTTGTAGATGAGAGTATTGAAACAGACGCGATCAGTCTGCCCTCTCTCAAAGGCATTGCTTTGATCTGTCTTATCGCTCAGATAAACCTCCTCTGTTTTCCCATCTCCTTTAAGGATCATGTAAACGCTGGAGTCGGTTCCGGCGCCCGTGTCGTCGGCAGTCTTGATCAGAAAACAGACATTTTGTGGATTGCGGTTGACGTTGGCGTCCTGCGCTTGCACCCTGGGAGGGGGACTCTGCGCTCTGGCCACAGTGTAAGATTCGGCGCTGCTGCACGCTCCGACAACCAAGGGGTTGCCATTGGTATAGCCTTGATCTCTTCCTTGCGCGCAAAACGAGGGGTTGGCGCGGAATCTCACGCGTCCGGTTTGTGCATCCAGACTGAAGGTCTTGTTTTCCGCCGTGCCCCCAGTGCAATCCCACAGATGAATTCTGTCTCCATTGATCCAACCTTCGCTTTGCTTGTGAATGCATTTGCTTGGCGTGACGCTGCTGCGGATATAGCCGGTCGAAGGCTCGTAATAGAACGCCTTGTTGCCCGTAATACCGGCGTCACAATCCCAGATGTGAATGATGTTGCCGTTATCCGTGTGGTCGTATTGCTTGTGCCAGCATTTGCTGCTGGCGTTGACAGCCCGAATCCGATCTTGGTTTGGATTCTGAGCATTGGCCGGAGCATTCAAAAGAAACAGGATTGTCGCGACAAACAAAGTGCCTGCGAACAAAGAACGAACTCTGCTGATTGAATTGGCGATTGACGATTTCGGTGTGAACATGACTTTGCCTCCTAAAGTTGGAGATGAGCTAGTGCCGATTTTTGGCCTTCGCTGGAATTCAGGTTTAGGTTTATGCAGAGCCTGCATATCCCACCTTCACTAGCTAAGGCGAAAGACATAATCGAAACCCGCCATAATGCTGATTTTTTTTAGAGGCTTATTTTAGACGCTTAAATGAAGCGTGTGCATAAATCGGGGGCAGAGGGTAAAGGATGACCGGAAGGATGGAAAAACTTTACAACTTGCCGAAGAATTTTTCGTAGCCTGATTCGGGAAATAGCGCGCTCAACATTAGGTATGGTAGATTCGCCGCACCGAAAATAACTTCTTTCTTTGAGGCGGACTAAGACGATGGCTTCTTCTATCCAACACGAAGTCACGCAGATGCTGCTGGCCTGGAACGGCGGCGATGAAACGGCGCTGGCAAGGTTGATTCCCCATGTCGAAACCGAACTGCACCGTCTGGCACAGCTTTACTTGCGCCGCGAACGCCCCGGCCACAGCCTGCAAGCCACGGCCCTGGTCAACGAAGCCTTCCTGCGATTAATTGATACCAAATCCATTCATTGGCAAAACCGCGCTCACTTTTTCGGAATCACGGCGCAATTGATGCGGCACGTTTTGGTTGACCACGCGCGGCGGCGAAACCTGAAACGCGGCGGCAAGCTGTTGCGCGTTTCGCTGGCCGCAGCCGAAAACGTTGCCGGAGAGCGCTCGACCGATATCATCGCGCTGGACGAAGCGCTGAAATCATTGGCCGCTTTCGATCTGCGAAAAAGCCGGATTGTCGAACTGAAGTTTTTCGGCGGCTTGAGCGAAGAGGAGATCGCCGAGGTGACGAAGCTATCGCTGCGGACAGTGCAGCGGGATTGGAACATGGCGCGCGCCTGGCTCTACAACGAACTGAGCAAGGATGGGAAGAACGACGGCTAAAAGATGACGGCTGAACGCTGGCAACAAATTGAGCAGCTTTACCACGACGCCCTGGAACGCGAAGCCGGCCAGCGCCGGGCATTTCTGAATGAAGCCTGCGCGGGCAATGAAGCGTTGCGTCGCGAAGTCGCCGCATTGCTCGCCGCCAACGATGACGCCGATGATTTTCTGGATGAACACGCGCTGGCGGTTGAAGCCAAAGAGATGGCTGCCGAGCGCGCTTCAGTTCCGGCCGGTTCGCTGGTGACAGAACACTTCAGCCATTACCAAATCCTGTCGAAAATTGGCGCAGGCGGCATGGGCGAAGTTTATCTGGCGCGTGACAGCCTGCTTGAACGCCCGGTGGCAATCAAAGTACTGCCTCCCAATTTCATAGCCGACGCTGACCGCTTGCGGCGCTTCGCGCGCGAAGCCAAGGCGGCCTCATCGCTCAATCATCCGAACATCATCACGATTTACGAGATAGGCGTCAGCAGCGGCCTGCACTTCATCGCCACTGAGTTCATCGCCGGCGTCACCCTGCGCGAGCGGCTGAAAGATGGCAAGTTGAGTTTGCGTGAAGCAATGGCCATCACGCGGCAGATCGCCGCCGCTCTGGCCGCCGCGCACGAAGCTGGGATCGTGCATCGCGACATCAAACCGGAGAACGTCATGGTGCGGCCAGACGGATTAGTCAAAGTCCTGGATTTCGGGTTGGCGCGCGTGGGCGAACGGCGGCAGGAACCAGGCGATTCCGCCACGCAGGAAAGCAGCCACACGCAGACCGGCACAGTGATTGGCACGCCGCGTTATATGTCGCCTGAACAAGCGCGCGGGCTGAAGGTGGATGCGCGCACGGATATTTTCAGTTTGGGCGTCGTGCTTTATGAACTGATCGCGGGGCAGCCGCCATTTACCGGCGCAACAATGGCGGAAGTCTTCGCCGCCCTGCTCGAAAAACAGCCGCCGCCGCTGGCGCAATACCTGCCGGAAACGCTGCCCGTACTGCCCGTGCTGCCAATGTTGGAAGAGATCATCATCCGCGCGTTAGAGAAAGACTGCGAAGATCGTTATCTGACTATCCGCGATTTCGCCGCGGACATGGAAGAGATAGAACAACAAATCTCTGCCCGGGCTGAATCGGGCGAGACGCGCGGATTATCACAGTCAGGCAGGAAGTCCGGGCGCAGAGGGGCTGAAAATCAGCGCGCCAGCGCGCCGCGCAACAGCAGGCAATTGCGCGCCCAGCCAGTCAGGCCGGCCTGGCGTGAAAAGCGCGGCCTTATTTTGTCCATTGCACTGGCCTTGCTGGCCGCGCTTGGCATAGTGGGTTACCAACTGCGTGATCGGCTGTTCGATGTCACGCGCTGGTCGCGCACTTTGTCCGGGCCAATCACGACCGTGCCTTTTGCCACGTCTGCCGGCCAGAAAGATTTTGCCTGTTTCTCGCCCGACGGCAGTCAAATTGCGTTTGCCTGGGACGGCGGCCAACAACGCGAAGACGGCGCTCGTGACATCTACATCAAACTGATCGGTGTTGGCGATCCGGTGCAATTGACCTTCTCGCCCGAAGACGACAATCGTCCGGCCTGGTCGCCGGATAACAAACACATTGCGTTTTTGCGTCAAGGCGTGATTTACGTTATTCCCTCGCTGCCGGGCGGCGTGGAGCGGCGGCTTGCAGAAGCTGGTCAGGGCATATCGTGGTCGCCAGACAGCAAAGTCATGGCCATCGCCGGCCCAGCGTCCAAAAATGCGCCCGGCCAGATACTCCTGATCTCTGCTGACACAGGCGAGCGGTTGCAACAGTTGACCGCGCCGAGCTTGCCGAACTCCGACGACCAGCCTGCTTTTTCGCCCGACGGAAAATGGATCGCTTTCCTGCGCAGTTTCGGCCCGACGCGGCGCGAAGTCTTCGTCATCCCTGCCAGCGGCGGCGAGCCTCAACAACTGACTTCGGACAAGCGTCAAATCTGGGGATTGGCATGGACAGGCAATGGCCGCGAGATTGTCTACGCCACCAATCGCGGTGGCGGCATGGGCTTGTGGCGCGTGCGTGCCAGTGGCGGCGCTCCCGAACGCCTGACCGTTCCCAGCCTCAATCCAACTTCGCCAGCCATTTCGCGGCAGGACGACCGGTTGGCTTATACGGAGATTTACACCGACAGCAATATCTATTCATACGAAGGAGCCGGTTTCGCCGGCCACGCCACGCCTGACAAGTTCAGCCAGCCGGTGGCCTTCCTGACCTCATCGCGCGAAGACCACAGCCAACAGTTTTCGCTGGATGGCCAGCAGATTGTTTTTATCTCCATGCGTTCAGGCAGCGAAGAATTATGGGTGTGCAATCGCGATGGTAAAAAGCTCAGACAGGTAACCAATTTCGACGGCACGCCGACGGGCACGCCTCGCTGGTCGCCGGACGGACGCTGGATAGCCTTCGACACGCGCGCCACTGGCGATGCAGAGGTTTTTATTGTCAATACCGAAGGCGGCGCGCCGCACAACTTCACCAACTCGCCTTCCTCTTACGATGCGACGCCCAGTTGGTCGCGCGACGGCCAATGGCTTTACTTCACATCCAATCGCGGCGGCGGCGGCGAGAACATTTGGAAACAGCCCGTCGCAGGCGGCGCAGCCATTCAACTGACGCACCATGGAGCAGGCGAAGGCTTCGAATCAGCCGATGGCCAGTTGTTCTATTTTTCAAAAGGCCGAGGCGGCACTGGCCTTTGGTATGTCCCGGCCGAAGGCGGGGAAGAAAAGCCAGTTCCCGAACTGAGCAACGCTGGTTACTGGCGTTCGTGGGGCTTGCTGGCGCAGGGAATCTACTTCATTGCGAAAGAAGAGACGCCGCGCCAGACGGTCAAATTCTTCAGCTTCGCCACGCGCCGCATCACTCCGCTGGTGATGGTTGGCAAAGACACGCTCTGGTCTCATCCGGGCCTAGCACTGTCACCCGATGGGCGCACGTTGCTACTCGCCCAAAAAGATCACAGCGTCAACGACATTATGCTAATGGAGAATTTCCGATGAGCGACTGCCTGTTCCCGCTTTGCATTGGCGGATGCCAGATCGTCAGATTTTTGCGGATGGCATCGTAGTAGGTTTGCGTCAAATCGCCTTTTGACAGATGCCACAGCATCATCCCGCCCGTGGCTCCTGCTCCTTTCTTGGTTTCCCATTGAGCGACTTGCGCGACCGTTTGCAGCGAAGTGCTTTGCTTTTCGCGCAGAGAAACTCCGATCACTACATTTTCCGGCCCCAACACATCAGCATACTGTTGCCACAAATTGATCTGCCCTTGCGTGTCGTACCAATAAGCCATGGTGCTGACCCAATCGAATTCCTTCCCGACTTCTTTCAGCCAGGGCAAGTCACGGCTGGGAATGTATGTCGCAGCGGTCAAAATTGCCTTGTCGCTTCCCTTCGGCCCCAGCGCCGCGCGCAACTCCCGCACCACATCCGGGAACTTGTCGTTCGGCGCGACATCGTCTTCGTTATCCACATCAATGCCGTCGCAACCCAGTTCATCAATCAGCAGGGTCTTGGCGTTTTGAGCAAAGGCCTTCGGATCGGACAAATTCCAATTAACCAATGGGTCTGGAGTTCCAAGGATGGAAGCCAGCACCTTGATGCCAGAGGCCTGCAAGATTTTGATGCCGGCGCGAGTGTATTCCCAGGTGTGCTTGTTGCTCATGCCGAAGCAGAAGGTCAGGCCGTTATTCAAAAACAGATTATAGGTGCCGAGCTTGACGACATTGACCGGGGTATGCGCCGGAATGTCCGCCAGATCAAGCCCAACGCCGCCGAACTGCTTACTAGGAAAGTAACCCAGCCAGTAAGCTTCAACCAAGGGCCGTGGAATAGACATATGTTTTTCCTCCAAGAATGAAAGTGTTGAAACTGAATCTGCGTTTTCGTTGCCTTCACATTGTACAGGCGCTATTCGCCGCGCAATCCCGCCAAATCGCGGGGGGGGGAATTTGAAGGACTTCTTTCCTGGTTGCAGACAGAGAGAAATGATGCACGCAAATAGTCAGGCCATCCGCAGTTATGGTAGATTCGCGGCCCATCAAAAACATTCACTTTTTTTCGCAGGCGAACTATGGACGACGGCTTCTTCCGTGTGATGCGAAGTCCCGCAGATACGATTGAACTGTAATGACGGCTGAACGTTGGCAACAGATTGAACAGCTTTATCACGCAGCGCTGGAACGCGACGCGCACAAGCGCGCAGAGTTTTCGGATGAAGCCCGCGCGGGCGATTCTGCCATTCGCGCCTTTATCCAAGCCGGTGGCCGCAGTTCGCGGATGGGCGCGGACAAAGCGTGGATTGAAATCAACGGACAGCCGTTGATTGAACACGTGCTGACAGCAGCGCGGCTTGTCGCTGCCAGCCTTTCGATCATCATCAGCGCGGACAATCCAAACGCCGAGCGTTATCGCCAATTGGCTGATGAGCGCGGCGCAGGATTACTGCTTGATTTGCACGATCATCAAGGCCCGCTCGGTGGCATTCACACGGCCTTGAAACATTGCGCCGCAAACGAGGCTGCATTGATCCTTGCCTGCGACCTGCCATTCATCACGACAGAGTTCTTATCGTTACTCTGCACGATTCATCAAGACCACAATCCGCAATCCGCAATCCGCAATCCGCAATCCATCACCGTCCCGCTCGATGCTGAAGGCCGCCTGCAACCGCTGGCGGCAATTTACGCCCAAGCCTGTTTGCCTGCCGTGGAAGCGCAGCTTGCCGCGCGGCAGTTGCGAGTGGACTTGCTCTTTAACGCGGTGCCAACGCAGCAGGTCGCTTTTTCAGACTTCGCGCATTTGCCCGGGGCAGCGCAATTCTTCCTCAACCTGAACTCGCCAGAAGACCTGTCATTCGTTGTCAAACCACAGACACCGAAGTAAAGTAGCCGCTCTTCAAGAGAGCCTGCATTCACAGGCATAATTATCGGCACAATCGGAATCACAACGAAAGGAACCTTCTACAAAAATGATGTGGCAAGGCTGTTCAACAAAGCTTCGTCTTTTTCTATTCGCCGCGCTGCCCGCGCTGTTGATCTGCGCACTGGCGTTCGCCGCAACCGCGCAGGAACCAAGCTGGCCGCGGCTGATCAACTCCGACAAGGAACCGCAGAACTGGCTGAGTTACGGAGGCAATTACGCCGCGCACCGGTACAGCGCTTTGGATCAGATCACACGCGAGAACGTCAAAAACCTGGCCCCGGTCTGGATGTTTCCGACCGGTGAAGTGCGCGGCGGGCTGAACGCAACACCGATTGTGATGGATGGCGTGATGTATCTGATGGGGCCGATGAACCGCGTCTTCGCCATTAACGCCGTGACGGGTGAAGTGCTGTGGCGATACTTTTACAAGCTGAGCACAAGGAATATTCCTTACCAGCCGGGATCGCGCGGGCTGGCGATTGGTTACGGCAAAATCTACTTCGGCACGCTGGACAATCACTTCGTCGCGCTGGATATGAAAACCGGGCGCGAATTGTGGGACGTGGAAATCGAAGACATGCGCCAGTGCGGTTGTAATGTGACGTCTCCGCCGCTGGTGGTGAAAGACAAGGTCATCGTCGGCGTCACGGGCGGCGAGCATGCGCATCGCGGCTACCTGAATGCCTTCGACGCAAAGACCGGCAAACATCTGTGGCGCTTCTACACGATTCCGGGGCCGGGCGAACCCGGATCAGAAACCTGGGGGCCGCAGATGTTGAAATTCGGCGGCGCTCCGACCTGGCTGACCGGTTCCTACGACGCCGATCTAAACCTGCTGTACTGGGGCGTCGGCAATCCTTCTTCGGATTATTACGGCGAGCTACGTCCGGGCGACAATCTCTACACGAATTCGATCATTGCGCTTGATCCCGATACGGGCAAACTGAAGTGGCACTACCAGGAAGTGCCGCACGATATGTACGACTTCGACTCGGCCTACGAATGCGTGCTGGTTGATTACGTGAAAGATGGCAGGACACAGAAGCTGCTGGTACACGCCAACAAGGGCGGTATGACGTGGGTTGTAGACCGCGCGACAGGCAAATACGTCAATGCCTATCCGCACGTTGATGTGCTGACCTGGCTGAAAGGCGTGGATAAAAACGGCAGGCCCGTGGATATGCAGCCCGTGCCGCCGGACAAAGAAACGTTTGTCTGCCCCGCTGGTTTTGGCGGGCGCAACTACGACCATTCCACCTACAGCCCGCGCACGAAGTGGTGGTACAACATCGGCTGGGAAGCCTGCAACACCATCAAGCCCGAAAAGCTCGACATCAAAGAAGGCCAGCCGCTGTTCGGCGGAGGCACGGACATCAAACCACCACCCGGCAAAGCAGCCTACGGCCACATTGACGCCTACGATCCGATGACCGGCGAACGCAAATGGCGCTACATTACCAACGGCATGAATGTCGCGTCGCTGCTGGGGACAGCCGGTGATCTGATTTTCAGCGGTGACGTGCTGGGCAACGCCTTTGCGCTGGATGCCAGGAACGGCGAAAAGCTGTGGTCATTCCCCACCGGCGCGGGAATCAGCGGCTCGCCGATTTCCTATTCGGTCAATGGCCGCCAGTACGTCGCCATCCCGACAGGAATGGGATCGCTGCTGGGCGGAGTAACGACGATCCTGTGGCCGGAAATGGCAGGCAAACTTCCCGAAGGCGCGTCAACGTTGGTCGTCTTTGCCTTGCCAGAAACAAAAGGAGGCGCGGGCAATGGAAAATAAAGCGATTCCGTCGAACCATCGGCGATTGGCATTCGCCGTCCTGTTGTCTGTTGTCTGTTGCCTGTTGCCTTTTGCCTTGCGCGCGCAGCAGACGCCCGACCCAAAAACCATCATCGAAAATGGCCGCCGCATCTTCAGCGGTTCGTGCAGCATGGGCTATTGCCACGGCTTGAACGGCGCGGGCGGCGGCGGGCCAAAGCTGGCGGGCCGGAAGTTCAGCGTCAAATACCTGACCCAAGTCATCATTGAAGGCGTGCCTGAAACCACCATGCCTTCTTTCAAAAACAATCTGAACAAAGAGCAGCTTGCCAATTTGATTGCGTTCCTGCAGTCGGTCGCAACCGTCAACGCAACAGAGGCAACTTCGGGCGAATCGGGCACAGCGCCAACGGTACAGGAACATATCCCGACTTCCAGCAAGAAAGCGGAAGCCAAACCCGAAGCGGCTGCGGCATCCATGCCCATCGCCATCACTCTGACCAAAGAAGATCGCGAATTGATGGGCGACGCAGCAGCAGGACGCGCCTTGTTTTTCGGCACGGGCGAAACCACCAACTGCCGAGTCTGCCACACTGTCGCGGGCATTGGCGGCAACGTCGGTCCTGATCTGACCGGCCTTGCCGCAAAACCGGCCAAAGAGATTTTGCAAAGCATCACTGCGCCGCACACCAGCGTGAACGAAAAGTACGCGGGCCTGGCCATCACGCTGAAAGACGGCAGCCGCTTCACCGGCGTCAAACGCGATGAAGACGAAACGACGATCCGCCTGTACGACACCTCATCGCTGCCGCCGGTATCGCGAGCATTCCTGAAATCAGAAGTGGCCAAAACTGAAAAGTTGAAGACATCCGTCATGCCTGGCAATTACGGCACGAAGTATTCGCGCAAACAGTTGCTTGATCTGGTCGGGTTTCTGAAGACTGCCGGAGCGGGCGAACCGGTCAAGTGAAGCTTCGGTTTTCGTCTGACTTTCGCGGCGGTAAGATAGAAGCCAAATTCCGATCAGAAAGGGGAAAGCAAATTTATGATTGCAGTGCTCGAACAGATCAAACCTGAAACCGCCGAACTGTTGGCGACTGAAGCGGAAGCCAAACACCTTTCCGTAGACGAATACTTGCGCAGCCTGCTTCCGCATTCCAACGGCGCGGCGAAAACAGAAAAGGCCAAGGAAGAATTGACACCACAGGAAAAGGCCAGAAGGTGGAGCGAATGGGTGGAAAAAAATGCTGTCATTGTGTCTCACTTCGTTGATGACAGCAGAGAGAGCGTTTACACCAGGGAAGATGAGATGTTATGAGCTACGCCGTTGATACAAATGTGCTGGCTCGTACCGTCCACAAAAATCACCCGATGCAGTCAGTGGCCGATACCGCTATAAACAGGTTGCTCAACCGGGCAGAAACGGTTTTCGTTCTGCCTCAAAGCCTCTATGAATTCTGGGTGATGGCCACGCGCCCAGCGGCATCCAATGACTTTGGGATGAGTATCAAGGAAGCTACAACCAAGATTGCCGATTTCGAGATGCTCCTCACGCTACAGCCCGACCGCCCGGAAATTTACGCCGAATGGAAACGCCTGGTCACGCAACATGCCGTGATGGGCAAACCGGCACACGACGCACGAATCGCCGCCGCGATGAAGGTTCACGGCATCACGCATCTGCTGACGTTCAACGGCGGGGATTTCAAACGTTTTCAGGAAATCACAATCGTCTCTCCAATCGAGGTGCAATGAACAAACTCAACCGCCGCGAATTCATCGAAACCGCAGGCTCTTTTGTCGCAGGCGCAGCCTTGTCCGACAGACTGATCGAACCGGCCAATGCCGCGCAGAAAGACTGGCTGCTGTATGTCGGCACCTACACGTCCGGCAAAAGCAAAAGCGAAGGCATTTACATTTACCGGATGAATGCCACAACTGGCGAATTGAAGCGGGAAGGCGTCGCTGGCGGCACGCCTGACCCGGCGTTTCTGGCGATTGATCCATCGCGCCGCTTTCTATACGCGGCCAATGAAACCGGCAATTTTCTGGGCAAGAAAAACGGCGGCGTCACGTCGTTTGCGATTGAGCAGAAAACCGGCGCGCTGCGTAAGCTGAACGAAGTCAGTTCGCCTGGCGTGCCCTGTCACGTTTCTGTTCATCCTTCCGGCAAAGCCGTGGTGGCGGCGAATTACGGCGGCGGAAACATCGCGATCTACCAGGTCAAAGCCGATGGCAGCCTGACTGAAACCAGCGATGTTGCTCAACATTCTGGCCGTGGCGGCGACCCGAAACGGCAGGATGGCCCGCACGCGCACTGCGCAATATTTGACGCGGCTGGACGTTACGTCTTCACTCCCGACTTAG
Organism: Blastocatellia bacterium; assembly: GCA_038211695.1. GTDB lineage: Bacteria > Acidobacteriota > Blastocatellia > RBC074 > RBC074 > RBC074. The sequence goes on from JBBQVH010000019.1 coordinate 21,929, forward strand.
GAATAGACAAAGTGATGATCTACAAAGTGGACGCCGCGCGGGGCAAACTGTCGCCGAACGGCTTTGCAGCAACGAAACCTGCCGCCGGGCCGCGCCATTTCGATTTTCACCCGTCCGGCAAATTCGCCTACGTCATCAACGAACTTGATTCGACAATGACCGCGTTCAGTTATGACAAAGCCGCAGGCAAGCTGACGGAACTGCAAACGCTTTCGACTCTGCCCGCCGGTTTCAAAGAGACCAGCTACTGCGCCGACGTACACGTCCATCCATCCGGCAAATTCCTGTACGGATCGAATCGCGGCCACAACAGCATCGTCATCTTTTCGATTGATCCCGGCAGCGGCAAGTTGACGCTGACCGGCCACGAATCCACACGCGGCGACTGGCCACGCAATTTCGGCATTGATCCTTCGGGCCGCTTTCTGCTGGCGGCAAATCAGAACAGCAACTCCGTCGCCACTTTTCGGATTGATGAAGCCACAGGCAAGCTGAGTCCGGTTGGAAACGTGTTGGAGATTCCCGCACCGGTTTGTCTGAAGTTCATCCCGGCTTTTTCATAAGTCATCGGATTTCACCCTCATGAATTTTTTTGGTTTTTCTGCTGATCAAGTTGTCGCGCGCATTCGTGCTTCTGGCCAGGAAGCCCGCCCGCTGACAATTGATCAATCCTTGTTGTTTGGCGCGATTGGTTTCTGTCTGGCAAGCCTGCTCGTCTTTGCAACGGTCGCATTCGGCGAACGATGGATGTATCGCCATCTGGGATTGGCAGGCGCGTATCTATGCTGGACGTTACTGTTCATCGCTGCGGGCGGCGGCGTTTTAAGCCGGTTGGTGATCGGCCCGGGCCGATTGGCGCGATTCTACATACTGTTCAGCGTGGCGTTTCTGGCATACGCGGTTGGGTGGGTCGGCGCTTACTTCACGATGCCGAATCGGGCGGGCGAATGGCTTGGATCAATTGCAGGCGCGGTGTTGATGGGTGCGGTTCTGGCCTGGGCGTTTGGCACGCTGCGCGATGCGTTGAAAATTGTCGCGGTGCTATTTGCAGGCAATTCCGCGGGTTATTTCCTGGGCGATTTTCTGAACAACACACTGCACAGCAAAGCAGGAATGCTGGCGTGGGGCGTGGCGTATGGATTGGGGTTGGGCGCTGGATTAGGTGCGGCACTCTATTTTGCGCAATCTCTCGTGCGCGAACAATTGCATGTCCAACAAGGCAGATAAGAGCGGATGAGCTTTGGAGAAGTGCTAACGCGGCTGACCATCTGGATCGCCATCGGCGGTTACGCGACGGGCGTCGCTCTTCCCCTGCTCTTTCGCCAAAGCCATCAATGCCAGGCACGCGCGCGCTGGGCCTGGACGATTGGATGCCTCAGCCTGATTGCGCATACCATCTGCGCGTTTCATTTTTATCATCACTGGAGCCAGGCTTCTGCTTACCGCGAAGTCGAGCGGCAAACAGCAGAGGTGACAGGCTTGGCCTGGGGCGGCGGGCTGTTCATCAATTATGCTTTTTTGGCGGCTTGGATGATGGATGTCGCATGGTGGTGGCGCGGGCTGGAAAGCTATTGCAATCGCCACTGGTTGATCACCGCGTTCTGGCAAGGCATTTTTATTTTTATGGTCTTCAACGCAACCGTCGTTTTTAAGACCGGCGCGGTTCGCTGGATTGGGCTGGGGCTTTGTCTGGGATTACTGGCGATCTGGCGAATGACCGAAAGAAGAAAGCCGCTGACGGCTTTGTGAACATTGGGGAAGGGCGTTTTTTGATGAATGCGCTGAAAACGGAAGCGGCTGGCGCGCCAATCGGGCTAGCGCGATTACCGATCTATTACGGATGGGTGAACCTGACGGTCGCGGCGTTGGCAATGGTCGGCACGCTGCCGGGCCGCACGCAAGGGTTGGGGCTGATCACTGAATCGTTGCTGAAAGATTTGCAGATTGACCGCGTCGCATACGCCCAGATCAATTTGTGGGCAACGCTGATCGGTGCGCTCTTCTGTTTCGGCATCGGCAGGCTGATAGACCGGCTGGGCAGCCGCGTTGTGCTAACGGCGGTCGTCGTGGCGCTGGGCGCGGTTGTGCTGATGATGAGCGGCGTGCGTGGTGTGCTGTGGCTGGCCCTATTGATTACATTGACGCGCGGCCTGGGGCAAAGCGCGCTGTCGGTTATCAGTCTGACGATGGTTGGGCAATGGTTCGTGCGGCGGCTGAGCCTGGCGATGGGCGTGTACACAGTGATGATGAGCATCGGATTTATGATCGCCTTTCCGGTCGTTGGGGCTATCGTGCTCAGCAGTGGATGGCGCACGGCGTGGGGCGGCATCGGTGGCGCGCTGCTGTTGGGTTTGGCTCCGATTGGCTGGTTACTGGCGCGGCATACGCCTGAAACATCATGCTTGGTAATGAATGAAGAAACCGCTACTGGCGATAGGCCTGACGAACCGATTGCAGGTGCAACGCTGTGGCAGGCGCTGCGCACACCTGCCTTCTGGGTCTTCGCATTGTCCAGTTCCATCTATGGTTTGATCGCGTCGGGCATTGCGTTGTTCAACGAATCCATTTTGGCTGAGCGCGGATTCGACGCGGCAATGTATTACCGCACGCTGGTCATCACGGCGCTGACGGCGCTGGCCGGAAACTTTCTGGGCGGATGGATGGCGGAAAAATGGACGATGAACCGGTTGATGACGCTGGCGATGGCCTTGCTGGCCGGATCGCTGGTGGCGCTGCCGCACGTGCGAACCGAATGGCAGGTCGTGGCCTACGCCGTGGTCATGGGCATCGCTGGCGGCTTCGTTATCGTCCTGTTCTTTTCATTCTGGAGCCGCGCGTTTGGCCGCGCCCATCTGGGCAAAATCCAGGGCGCGGCGCAATCGCTGACCGTGCTGGCGTCCGCCATCGGACCGTTGTTGCTGGCTGAATGTGTCGCCCGAACAGGGTCTTATGCGATGATGTTTTACGTCCTGTCGCTGGTGGTCGCGGCGTTGAGCGTCAGCGCCTGGTTTGTTTCGGTCCCGAATCAACAATCACTACCAGCGAATTGAGACTGTCATCACTGGCTGACAGAAGCGTACAATCTCGGCGAAAGGAGAGTTTCTTATGAGCAAACAGAATCTGGCTTATCGAGACAACGAAGAGTATTACCCTGAATTCCCTCATGTGCGGCGCGCCTACATTCCGCCCGAGCAGATGAATTACGAGACAATGTCGGAGTTCGGCAAGGAGATTTACCGGTTAAGCATGGAGATGGCAGAAAGCGGTGAAGGATTGCTGACAGAAGAGGAACTGGAACGCGAACTGGCCCGCAGACGCGGCGGTTATTTGAGCGAAGGCGAATGAATAGCAAGCAGTGGGCATTTATTTAAGGCAAAAACCGCTTAACAACATCTTTGCTAATATGACGCAATCTAGCTACTTCTGGGCATTTATCAAAGCAGTATACAAGCATGGAAAAATCTTACTGCTTAATAGTTCACTTGCCTTAGTCCTGCTCTTAGTTAGCCTGACAAACTGGGCAAAGTCAGTATCTGTCTTACTCGTTGGTATAGGCTTGGTTATTGCCTGCTTTCGAGCTTGGCTCGATGAACGAAAAACGCAAGAAACTAAATTCAGGGAATGGACGACTAACTCGCCTAAAATTTATGCTCTCGCCAAAATCATAGGTGTGGGACAGTATCTTAAAAATATTTCTCCCGCAGAAATACGAAGACAGTTACTTGATTCTTGGCATATAGATGCAGTAGCGGTGATTTATCATCAAATAGACGAAGAGGCTCAAGAAAGATTCTCTCAGTCAGCAACTCCAATCCCAGACAACGACATTGTTATGGAGAAATGGGTAGATGATAGAACGTCGCGAATTTATAAATTGGTACAAGGTCTTACTCCGCAACAGTCAATCACTCGCAAAGAAGATTCCTCAAGGCAATGAGCTTGATAGGAATTCTTGGAAAGTATCGATCCCTTCCTTTGCCAAATAATCCTGCACTCTACTCAGCTACGGCAGCGATTTAATGCGGATGTTGCGAAATTCGACCAGCGAGCCGTGACCTAAAAATCCGAGGTGGCCGGATTTGTTCTTCAGGCCGGGATGCTTCTTCAGGACAGATTCTTCTTTCACCATATTCAAATCAGCATCCAGAATGATCACGCCGTTCAGCACGACGCGAATGCGGCTGCCATTGGCGGTGATCTCTTCCGTATTCCATTCGCCTGCCGGTTTCAGATAGCCTGTGCGCGCCGGGATGACATCGTACACAGAGCCGTGATGCTGTTCCGACCGGATCTTGCCTTTGTACATCTCGTGGCCGTCATCGAGGATTTGAATCTCCATCCCCTGATAGGCCGCGTCGCCTTCGTACGGCGCGCGAATGCCGACGCCGTTGTTGCCGCCGGGTTCGGTTTTGAACTCAAAGCGAAAGACGAAGTTGGCATATTCTTTTTCAGTGTAAAGATTGCCGCCCCCATCTTTCGGACAAACAATCGTGTTGTCTTTGATCACGTAGCCGGGGCCATGCCCGCGCTCCAGCTTCCAGCCATCCAGCGTCTTGCCGTCGAACAACTTGACGAAGCCCTTCTCATCAGCGTTGCTCTGCGCGTACATCTGGCGTGCGCACAGCAGCGCGGAAACGGCCAGCAAAACAGTTATCCATCGTTTCATCAGTAATCTCCTCTAGCTTTTACAGATTGCCTTTGTTGCGTTGTCCGGCGATGTAGCGTGCGGCACGAACTGACAGCGCCGCAATCGTCAGCGTCGGATTCTTTTCAGAAAACGTCGTGAAACAGCCGCCATCCACGACGAACAGGTTTTTGATTTCGTGGGCCTGACAGTATGCGTTCAGCACGGATTTTTTTGGATCATTCCCCATTCGCACGGTGCCGGTTTCGTGACTGGCAAATCCGCCGGGCGCATCGCTGCCTTTCATCAGCAAATCCGTCCCGCAAGTTTCAAACACTTCCAGCAGGCTGGCGCGCATCTCTTTGAAAAGCTTTAGGTCGTTCTCGCTCCAGTTGAAGGTGACGATGGGGATGGGAATGCCGTGCTTGTCAGTCTTTGCCGGATCAACAGTGACGCGGTTTTCGGCGCGCGCTTCGACTTTGCCCCACGCGCCAAGCTGGAACATGGCCGGTTGCAGTTCGCGCACGCGGCGTTTGTAATTTTCGCCAAAGCCGCCGACCGATTTGGAATGATGCGGCGTAGCGTAGCTGGCATAGTTCATCTGCATTCCCCAGCCGCCGACATAGTCTTTCTGGCCGTTGGGCTTGCCGCGCGGATGCAGAACGCGCGGGATGTAGGCGTGATCGGTCATCCCGTCGCCGGCGAAGGTGTCTTTACCGACCAGGTCTTTCAGATAGCCGGTCGCGCCCGTATTGATGTGGCCGGTCAGGTAACGCCCGACCAGATCGTTCGAATTGGCCAAGCCGTTCGGGAATTTCTCGCTGGTGGAATTCAGCAGCAGTCGAGCCGATTCGACTGAAGCGCAGCCCAGTACAACGACACGGGCGTTGATCTCTTCTTCTTTGCCAGTGGTGCGGTCAATGATCGAAACGCCGGAAACCAGGCCGTCTTTGTTGACCAGAACTTTGCGCGCCAATGCATTCATACGAAGCGTCAGCTTGCCCGTCGCCATCGCTTCGGGGATGACCGTGACATCGCTTGACCAGACGGCGCGCACGTCGCAGACATCCATACAGTGCCCGCAAAAATGACAAGCTCCACGCCCTGCGCGGCCTTTCAGCAAGACCGCCTTGCGAACAGGAATCAGCTTGACGCCAAGCTTTGCCAGCTTCCGTTGCGCGATGTATTCCGAACAGCGCAGACGCGGCGATTCGGCCACGAAGTTTCCGTCGGGCAGTTGCGGCAGGTTTTCGCGCGTGCCGAAAACGTGCATCTCGCGTTCGACGTAATCGTAAAATGGCGCGATCTCTTTGTAGCTGATAGGCCAGTCCTCTTCGATGCCATTCAGCGAACGTTCGCGGAAATCGTCTTCTGAAAATCGCAGCGTCACGGCATTCCAATGAAATGTCCGCCCGCCCAGTATGCGAATGCGATCAATGCTGACGCGGTCGCCGCGATATTCAATCGCGTTGCGAATGTCGTCCTGATAAAGCGACGCCTGTTTGAACAGGCCGAACCCGCGCTTGGGTAATTCATACGGCCAATCGTGAATGTGCAGGTCTTCCAGTTTCCCCTTGCCGCCAGCTTCAAGCAGGATGGCGTCAGCGCCAGCAGCAGTCAGTTCCTTCGCCATAAAGCCGCCCGCCGCGCCAGAGCCGATGACACACACGTCATAGATTTTCTTTTTTGTGATTTGCATAACTGAACCGTCCAGCTACAGAGATCACAGAGAACTCAGAGAAATATCTTTTCTCCGTGCTCTCTGTGCGCTCTGTGGCTGATCCTATTTCTGTTGGATGAAAAGGTGAACGCCTTTTTTGTTCGACGTGATGATGTCTGGCCGTTTGTCGCCATTCAGGTCTGCTATCGCGAACTGCGTGCCGACACCGCTGTCATTGTCTATTTCGTGTTTGATCCACTTCACGTCTTTGCCTTTGCGTTGAAGTTCGAACCAGACCAGCACCGCTGGATCGCCCGGGTTCACGTCGCCCGTCGGGCCGTGCGCCCAGAAGCGTTTGCCCGTCACCAAATCTTTCAACCCGTCGCCATTGATATCCACCAGTTCCAGCGCATGCGATTGCGAAAAGCTGCTGTCAATGGTGTGCGTGATGAACGAACCATCTTTCTGCTGTTCGTGCCACCAGATGCCGATCTTGTGTGCGGCGCTCGAAAGCACGTCGGGCAGACCATCGCCGTTTACGTCATACACGTACATCTGCGCGCAATCGTCGCCAAAGTTAGCCGGAACGAACTTCCAATCTGCCTGGCGCGGATCAGCGGGCGCTTGCCAGTAGCCACCGCGAATCAACACGTCCGGACGGCCATCGCCGTTGATGTCACCCACGCCCAAACCGTGCGAATAGCGGAACACGCCGCCGTCTTTCGCTTTGTCTTTCGCAAACTTTTCGCTGATGGTGTGTGCGGTGAACTCGGCATTCGGATCATTGGCGGCTTCATACCAGGCCATCTGCGCATCGTCGAAAGAAAAAATCAGGACAGGGTCTTTGCCAGCACCAGACAGGCGGGCCATCGTCGGGCTTTCATTGCAGGCATTGCGAAACAGCGTATGTTCCGCCCACGCGCCGCTTTTGCCTTTGGGGTTTTCCAACCAGAAAACCTTGTTATCAAAAGGCAGCCCAATGCGAATCTGATCGGGCCAGCCGTCGCGATTTACATCCATCGTAAAGTTGACGAAGCTGTTGCTGTAGCCTTTGGCGGCGTCGAACTGTTTGACGGCTTGAATTTCGTGCGGCGTCCAGTTGGGCGCTTCGTACCACAGGTTCCCCGCCAGCACGTCAGGTTTGCCGTCGCGATTGACATCGGCGACGGTAACGCCTTCCGACCGGAATTCCCGGTCAAGCACGGTCTTCTTAAACTTCACTTCGCGCGGCGCAAAGGCCGACGCTGCCGGGTCAATCACACTCCAGTGTGCGATCAGCGCAAGGGCAAAGACCGCCGCAGCAATAAGCCAGACCAGCGACGAAACAGGTTTGGGCATCTTCTTATTCTCCTTTTGATCGAAAATGAAAAGGCGTGAAAACTTGCGCTGGACTTTACCTGCCTTTATCTTTCCCGCGCAAGCTCTCCACAAACGAAATTCATCGAGGCACTTTATGAGCGCATCATCCACGGAACTCCAACGGCAAATCCCCGTGCGCACCACCGAACAGGCGCGCGCTGAACTCAATGACTGGGAACAGGATCAGCCTGGCAACTTTTACGAAACAGATGCTCACCTGCAAAGTGTGCTGGCGCTGTTGTGGGGCGAGCAGCAATTGCAGCTTCACGCAGCGCGCTTGTCGAAGTTCGGCGGCGAAGCCGCGACGATCGTTGACCAGGCGGCGCGGCGAGCGAATCTGGCAGAAAATCTGCCGCGGCTGGATCGTTACTCGGCCACGGGCGAACGTACCGAAGAGTTGCTGCAATCTGCGGATCATCATCTGGCCGGGCGGCATATTTACGATTCGGGCGTGATGTCTGTTTATGCCGAACCGGAAAGTAATTTGCTGGCGCTGGCATTGTTCTATTTGTCTTCATACAACGGCGAAGCCGGCCACAACTGCCCGCTGGCTTGCACGGCGGGCGTCATCAAAACCTTGCAGTACGCTGGCAGTGAAGAGATGAAAGCGAAATACCTGCCGGGCTTGCTCAACAGCGATTACGATCAGAAGCTGCATGGGGCGCAGTTTCTGACCGAAGTGCAGGGCGGATCGGATGTCGGCGCAAACGCCTGTACGGCCACGCTGGTGGATGCCAAACAAAACAAGTGGCTGATTAACGGCGAGAAATGGTTTTGCTCAAACGCTTCGGCGGATTTGGCATTGATGACGGCTCGTCCTGAAAATGGCGCGACAGGCACGAAAGGCTTGGGATTGTTTCTGGTTCCGCGGGCGCTGGATGATGGCTCGCCCAACGGAATTTACATTCGCCGGTTGAAAGAGAAGTTGGGAACAAAATCCATGGCAACCGCTGAAATGGACTTTCGCGATTGCGTGGCCTATCAGATTGGCGGGCTTTCGGGGCAAGACGCTGGCAAGGGCTTTTTGCAGGCGATGGAGTTCGTCATCAACACGTCGCGGATTTATAACGCGGTGGGGTCAGCAGGCGCGGCGCGCCGGGCATATGTGATTGCCTGGACCTATGCACAGCACCGGCAGGCATTCGGCGCGAAGATCAAAACCTTTCCCTTAGTGCAGGAAGCCTTGGCCGAAATGCGCGCGACGACGATGGCCATCACGTCGGGCAGTCTTTATCTGGCGCACCTGGGCGACGAGATTGAAGCGGGGCGCGCGGATGAAACCACGAAGAAGTTTTTCCGTCTGGTCGTCAATCTAAATAAATACCGCAGTTCGATTTCGGCGACCGACGTGATCCGGCGCGGCATTGAAGTGCTGGGCGGAAACGGCGCAATGGAAAACTTTTCCATCCTGCCTCGATTGCTGCGCGATTCGGTCATCTTTGAAGCGTGGGAAGGCGCGCACGGCACTTTGATTGCGCAATCCGTTCGCGATTGCCAGCGCGGCAAACTTCACGAATCTTATTTTGAGGCTATTCAACAGATGTTTGATTCTGCTGGAAATGCCGAGTTGAAAGCGCGTGGCCGGGCAAAGCTCGAAGCGATGCGCAGTGAGCTGGAAACCGTGCTGGCGATGGATGAATTATCGGCGGGCGTTTTCTTCCGCGACATTGCCGACCGGATGGTTTATCTATTTTATCTCGCGCGGCTGGCTGTCGAAGCTACACACGAAAAGAAAACCGATCAGCCATTGAGCAGATCAACGGTGATTGAATGGCTGTGGCAACACCGCGTCGAGAAAGGCGCGGCGGAAGTTTCGGCAAACTATCTGCGACAAATTTCAGACATCAGTTCGATACTTTGAATAAACCGCATGGAGTTCAGCCTTCAGGCTGCTGCGTTCTCAACAGAGACGCATCCAGCCAAGGTCAGCAGGCTGAAGCCTGAACTCCATGCCGCTTAACAGGAGACACAATGCGGCTTGGATTGAATGTTGGGTATTGGGGATCAACGCCCGTGGACAATGTGGCCCTGGCGCAGGAAGCGGATCGGCTGGGTTTTCATTCGGTCTGGACGGCGGAAGCATATGGATCGGACGCTGTCAGTCCGCTGGTCTGGCTGGCGGCGAAAACAGAAAAGATCAATGTGGGCACGGCAATTATGCAGATGACCGCGCGCGCGCCGGCAATGACCGCGATGACGGCGGCGACGATTGATCTGCTCACACAAGGGCGAATGCTGGTCGGCATCGGCGCGTCGGGGCCACAGGTGGTCGAGGGCTGGCACGGCGTCCCGTATGGCAAGCCCGTCACGCGCGCGCGCGAATACGTCGAGATCATGCGAAAAATCTGGAAGCGCGAAGCGCCGCTGGAACATCACGGCGAGCATTACGACATTCCCTGCAAAGGCGGGACGGGTTTGGGCAAGCCGCTCAAAGCGATCATTCACCCGTTCCGCGACAGCATTCCGATTTATCTGGCTGCCATCGGGCCGAAAAACGTTGCGCTGTCGGCAGAGATCGCGGACGGCTGGCTGCCGATTTTCTTTTCGCCGGAGCGTGTGCCTGTTTACTGCGAATGGCTGGACGAAGGCTTTGCCAAAGCAAATTCCCAGACAGGTAGCACAAAAGACCTGACCAACTTCGATATCGCACCGACCGTTCACATCGTGATGGGCGATAACGTTGACGCCTGCCGCAATCAGGTCAAACCGATGCTGGCGCTTTACATCGGCGGGATGGGCGCGAAAGGCAAAAACTTTTATTACGACATCGCGTGCCGCTACGGCTACGAAGAAGCGGCGGAGAAGATTCAAAGCTCCTACCTGACCGGCAAAAAGATGGAAGCAATAGCCGCCGTGCCCGACGCGCTGGTGGATGAGGTTGCGCTGTGCGGGCCGAAAGAGCGGATCGCGGATCGCCTGGCCGCATGGAAAACTTGCGGCATTACGACGATGATCTGTGGCACTTCAGACATCAACGCGTTGCGAACGATGGCGGAGTTGGTGATGTAGACGTTTTGCTTGAGGTCAGGAGGATAATGTGAAGGTAGCCGGCCTGATTTGGCTAGATGACATCGTTGATAAGCTTGCGTGCAAACACAGAGTCCTGCCAGAGGAAGTGGCGGAAGTTATCGCCAATCGCCCTCACTTTCGTTTCATTGAAAAAGGCCGTCAGGTCGGAGAAGATTTGTACGCCGCTTATGGGCGAACTGAGGCTGGGCGTAACATCGTTGTATTCTTCGTCTACAAAATAACAAAGCATGCGCTGGTAATCTCTGCCAGAGAGATGACCAAAAGGGAACGGAAAAGTTATGGCAAATCGTAAAAGCTCTATTTCAAAAGCCAGTTCCTATCAGGAGATGGGGGAATTTTGGGATACGCACGATACGACTGACTATGAAGATCAAACTTACGAAGTCGAATTCGAGGTTGATCTACAATCAGAGAAGACCTACCTCCCTTTGGAAAAAGGCTTATCAACTCGAATGCGCGCCTTGGCAAAACAACGCGGCGTTTCGCCAGAAACCCTGCTCAATCTTTGGGTGCAAGAGAAACTTCAAAAAGAAGCTGCTTAAAAATTTCAACAAACAATGGAGGTAATTTATGGCTTCAGCAATTCCCGACCAGTATTCGGACCTGTTCGACAAAAAAGTGTTTGCCAGTTTGGCGACAGTGATGCCCAGCGGTTCGCCGCAGGTAACGCCAGTCTGGATTGATTACGATGGCGAGAACGTCGTCTTCAACACGGCAACCGGCAGGCAGAAGGACAAGAATCTGCAAGCGGACGGGCGCGTATCGTTGGCGCTGATTGATCCTGACAATCCATACCGCTACCTGGAAGTTCGTGGTGTGGTCGTCGAACGCACAACCGACGGCGCCGACGATCACATCAACAAGATGGCCAAGAAATATATGGGCGTGGACGTGTACCCCTTCCGCCAACCGGGCGAAGTCCGCGTGATTTACAAGATCAAACCGGAACACACGAGTTCGATGGGATAACAATTCACCGAAAAGCTACAAGACAAAAACAAAGGCTCGAAGAGGGTGACGCATATGCCCACCGCTTCGAGCCTTTAATTTTTTGTGCGTTTAAACTGGCTATGCCTGTGTTGCAAATTCGACGGACGGTTCGGGCGGGATGCCTTCAGGCGGGTATCCCAGTTTGTTGCCAAAGTAGCCGTACATAAATCCCGCCGTCAGGTCGTACAAAAAATGCATCGCCATCGGCAACAACAGCGAGCCCGACAGGTAATAAACTCCCTGAAAGATCAATGCGAATCCGACGATCAGGAAGACGTTCTTCCAGCCTTGCAGGTAATGGCTGAAGCCGAAGACCGCAGCAGCAATTAACGCCGCCAGCCAATCCAGTCCCGTCAATCGCCACAGCAGCATGAACATCACGCCGCGATAAGTAATCTCTTCGCCGATCCCGGCCAGCAGCGAAATGGCCACCCACAAAGCCCGTTCGCGATTGTCGCGCGCCATAAACAAATAAACGCGCCGCTCGCGTTTTTCGACGGCCTTGCGCCAGTGCGGAATCATGACGGCGATCAATGCCAGCAGCACGGCAACCGCGATCAAATAAGAATAGCCATTGCGCGGACGCGTCCAAATCTCTATCCATTCAATCGCGGCCACAAAGCTGGAGAGAAAGACAAAGAAAGCTTGTTGCGCAATGACCATCAAAAAGTATTTGCGGCGCGGCGGATAAGAGCGATCTTTCAACCGTCGTGCCGATTTGACCGCGCTCCACGGCATCAGCAAGCCAAAGAAGACCAGGTGATAAATCCCCGCAATGCCGATGTGATTCAAATTCATCTGACAATCTCCACTGCCGCTTCCGTGTTCATCGCATAAAGCCGTTCGATGCGATCAATCACGCGTTCGCGGTCGAACCGTTCAATGACGCTGGCCTGCGCCAAGCTGCCCATTTTCTGCCGCAGATGATTGTCCGTCAGCAGCCGCGACATCGCCGCCATTAAGGACGAATCGTCATTGCGTTCCAGAAACAGCCCTGTCACTTCGTGTTCGACGATTTCCGCCATCCCTCCCACACGCGAAGCAATCACCGCGCAACCGGCAGCCATCGCTTCGATCAGCGCCAGCGAAAACGCTTCGTTTTGCGAAGGCACCACGACAACATCGAACGCCGACAGTCTGGCGGGCAGTTCGTTGACATAGCCGGTGAAGCGGATGTGATCTTCCAGCCCCAGCACATTGACCAGTTCGCACAGTTGATTGGCGTAGGCTACGTCTTCTTCCTTCGATCCCGGCTGACCGATGACCAGAAAATCCGCATCTGTCCAATGGCGGTCTTTGATCAATTTGGCGGCGGCGCTGATGAACAGTTCCTGCCGCTTCAGCGGCGTCAGTTGACCAATGACAGCCACCGCCCAGCGGCGATGCAACCCGAAGGCTTCGCGCGCGGCATTGCGGCTGAGCAAGCCGTTGCCCTGCGCATCAACCCAGTTCGGAATCACCACTACGCGGTCGGCATAATTCGGGAAGGCGTCCACCAACGTTTCCCGCACACTGTCGGACACGGCAATCAATGCGCGCGCTTCGCCAATCGTCCAGGCATAGATCGCGGAAGATTTGATCGGATTGAAATGATGGCGTGTGATGAAAAAGCGCACGGGCTTGGCCATTCGGGCGGCAATGCCACAAAACGTGTAATCGCGGGCAATATGCGCGTGCAGCACGTCAATCCCATGCTGACGGATGATCGAAGCGATTCGCTGCGCGCTGATGACATCCAGCGCGTTGCGCAAGCTCAATTCGTGCCAGGTGATCGAAGCGTGCGGCAATTCATCGCGCAACGGGCTGTCGGGCCGCACCGCCAGGTGCAGATCGTGACCACGTTCGATCAACGCGCGCGTCAAATCAATGACGTGGCGTTCGCCCCCGCCCAAGCTTTCCGCCGAACAAACCTGTAGAATCTTCATTGTTGTGTGCCCGACTGGCCCCGCGAGCCAAGATACCTTCTGGAAATGTGCGCGAGACTTTAACGCAAGCCGACAAAGGATGCCACTTGTGACCGAACTCATCATGCCTTTTGCTTTTTACGTTATTGCTGCTTCTATTTTGGGACTTATCATCGGCAGTTTTTTGAATGTCGTCATTCACCGCGTGCCGCTGGGCGAATCCATCGTCTTTCCCGGTTCGCACTGCCCTGCTTGTGGCGCGGCGCTTCGCGCGTACGACAACATCCCGGTTGTCAGCTTCGTCCTGTTGCGAGGCCGGTGCCGGAATTGCAGCCAGCGAATTCCGTGGCGCTACCCGCTGGTCGAATTACTGACCGCGTGCATCTTCGCCGCGATTGTTCTGAAAACCGGGCCAACGTGGGAAGCCCTGCTGGAAATGGCATTCGCTTCGGCCATGATCGCGCTGGTTTTCATTGACGCCATTCATCACCTGCTGCCAAACGTCATCACTTACCCGGCCATCGTCTTTGCAATCGCGGCGGCAATCGCCCGCGCGGGCTGGGGCCAGCACCAGACGGGCGCAATGGAGATTTCATTCATCATTCCCGCGCTTATGCCTGTGTTCACCGCGCCGAAAGCGGCGATCATCGGCGGTCTGTTGATCGCACTGGCCACGCCAGGCTTCTGGCTGCTCGACCGGCTCGACCTGATTCTTTACAACAAATATTTTGACTGGCAGGACGTGGACGAAGAAGGCGGAGCAGTTTCCACTGAAACTGACAGAGTCGAAGAGATTGGTATTGATGAAGCCGCCGCAGCCGCAGCCGATCAACGTTACCGCCGGATGATTACGGCAAGCATTCTTTTTGGCCTGCTTGCCGGAATCGCCTGGGCAGCGTTGTGCGTGTTCGTCTCCGCCAAACATCCGCAAGCATTCGACCAAGCCTACAGCGGTCTGTGGCGCGCGGTGGCCGGAGCCTTAGTCGGCAGCATGCCTATCTGGTGGCTGAGAGCGGTCTGGTTTTACATTCGAGGCATCGAAGCAATGGGCTTGGGCGACATCAAACTGATGGCGATCATCGGCGCGTTTCTGGGCTGGCAGAGCGCATTCAGCGTTATGCTCATCGGCTCCATCGCAGGCTCCATCATCGGAGCGGTGCTGATGTGGCGGAGTAAGGCAGGGACGAAGACCGCGCTCCCCTTCGGCGCTTGTCTGGGCGCGGCAGCGTTGATTGCTATACTCACTTCCACGCCCTTCTTCAACTGGTATGTCGAATCGGCGCGATAACCCGAAAGCAGAGCAACAGAAGGCAGCCTAGGGATTCATTTAACAGGATGCCGCCATCTTACTCAAAATTGTCTTAAAGCTTTCAAGTCCGGCTTCCAGATTTTCGATGATCTCTTCGGCCAATTCATCAGGGTTGGGCAGGTTGTCCAGATCGGCCAGCGATTGATCCTTGATCCACGAGATGTCCAAACTGGTCTTGTCGCGGTTGACGATCTCATCGTAGTTGAATTTACGCCAGCGCCCGTCCGGATTGCTTTCGGCGTGAAAAGTCTCCTGCCGTTTGTGCCGGTTCGCCGGGTTGTAACACTCGATAAAATCGCGCAGGTCGGCAATCCGCAGCGGGTTCTTCTTCAGCGTGTGTTGGACGTTGGTGCGGTAATCGTAATACCAAACCTCTTTCGTCTGGGCTTCTTTCGACGCGGGTCTGTTATCGAAAAAGATCACGTTCGCCTTGACGCCGTGCGCGTAAAAGATTCCCGTTGGCAGCCGCAAAATCGTATGTAAATCCGTGTTCTCCAACAGCCGCTTTCTGACCGTTTCGCCTGCGCCGCCTTCAAACAACACATTGTCGGGAACGACGACTGCCGCCTGCCCCGAAGTTTTCAGCATCGTGCGAATGTGCTGGACGAAGTTCAATTGTTTGTTCGAGGTCGTCGCCCAGAAATCCTGCCGGTTGTATGTCAAGTCTTCTTTTTCCTGCTCGCCTTGTTCGTTGGTGAAGGTCTGGCTGCTCTTTTTGCCGAAGGGCGGATTGGCCAGCACGTAATCGAAATCGGTTCTTTCCGCAGCAACCAGCGCATCTGCCGGAGAGATGAAGTTTTCGCTGTCAATATCTCCGATGTTGTGCAGAAACAGATTCATCAACGCCAGCCGCCGTGTACCGGCAACGATCTCGTTGCCGTAAAACGTTTTGTATTTCAAAAACTGGTCTGCTCTTTGTCCAACTTGTGATGCGCCACCAGAAAATCATATGCGCCCAGGAAGAACCCACCCGTGCCACACGCCGGATCGGCGATGGTTTTCATCGGATCGGGCCGCACGCATTCGACCATTGCGCGAATCAGCGCGCGCGGCGTGAAGTATTGCCCCGCACCGCTTTTGGTGTCTTCGGCGTTCTTTTCCAGCAAGCCTTCGTAAATCTCGCCCTTCACGTCCGCGCGCAACACGACCCACTGCTCTTTGCTGATCAAGTCAATCAGCTTGTAGAGCTTGGCCGGGTACTGAATCTTGTTCTGGCTCTTGGTGAAGATTTGTCCGAGGATGCCTTTCTGCTGCCCCAATTCGCGCAACGCCGTTGTGTAATGCAGTTCGAGTTCCGCGCCGCGCTTGGCTGTCAGGCTCTCCCAATTGTATTCGGCGGGAATGTTGATCTTGCGGTTGTGCGGCGGACGGCTATATTCATCCGCCATCTTCAGGAAAAGCAGATAGGTGAGTTGTTCCAGGTAATCGCCGTAACTGACGCCATCGTCGCGCAGGGTGTTACAGAAACTCCATACTTTGCTGGAGATGCTGTTGGTGGTTGTGTCCATAATATCCAATTCCAAAATGCGGCCAGAGCGCGCGCTCCCGGTCAGCCGCGCAGTGTTTCCGGCAGCGACTGCATGAATTCGCGGATGGACGCGATCTGGCTGTTCTCTGAAATGAATTCGAAGTCAGAAGCGCTGACAGAGAGCGCCTGTGAGTCCTGTGACGCGCTGACGCCCGCGTGCAATGCCGGGCATTCGTCAATCAGCGCCAACAGTACGACCCACGCCAGCACGTCCAGGGTCGCGATTACATCCAGCGCGTCCCGGGCATGCCACGGCGCGCCAGCCCGCCAATGTTTCGCCATCCGGATGCGAAGCGCTTTGAGATCCCTCTGAATCTCGCGGTCGTCGCACCGCATAGGTTTCAGCACTCCGATCAGTTGTTCCGCCGCGTACAGGCCGACGTTGTTATGGAGTACCGTCCACCCGATCTGGAATGCGCTGACCAGGTCGTGATCAATGAGGAAGGAGACGGGCAGTGCCGTCGCGTTCCGCGGAAGCCAGTGAGGCGGCCAGTTTTCCAGGCCAAGATTGCAGATCGCGATGGCTGCTTCCGACGCTTCCTGCGCCGTAAAGGGCCGCGCCTGGATGGAACATCCGGCCATGAGCGTGTTCGCCAAATAGGCGAGTTCCTCGTTCCTTGCCAAATAGGCGGCTTGGTCCTGGTCGAGCGCGAACTCCAGGCGCGCTTGGATGAGGCCGAGACGCTGCGCGCGGGCCTCTGATCCGCCGAGCAACGCTCGGGGCGGCTGCGCCAGAATTCCTGCATCTAGGAGTAGCTCGAAGACCGCGGCGACCGCCTTTGCGGAATCCTCTGGGGCTGGCTGCGCCTCTGATCCCGCTGCCAAAAGTCCTGATGCATCTGCCACGCTGTCGGCGGTTGCTGTTGGAGTTCGGTCTATGGCCCGGAAATAAGCGCGTGCAAGCGGGTTGGCGGGCGGCGGGGCAGCGCTCTCGAACCGAAGCTCCCTTGCCATCTGGAGGAACGCGCGCGCCTGCGCGGGCGTCACATATCCCTGCTGCTCCCGGCGTCCTTCACGATCGCCCGCCAAGTCGTATATGACTTGATCTTCCTCGGCGAGCAGATCGTCCAATCCGTCAATCTCGAAACCGGAGTTTGAGAGCGCACGGCATCCCCGCATCACCTGATTGAAGTAGGCAGGATGTCCCGCGCCCAGAGACATCAGGACCTCGACAATCGCCTCCCAAGAATCGGCGCGCTTGGCCACAAGCAAATAGCCGCCGATGTCGGAAGTGGGTCCGTCGTCGTCGGTGCGACTCACTTCCACCTGTTCTCCATCCAGCGTTTCATAGGGCGTAACCGCCGCGCGGTCGTAGACAAGCGCGTGCTGCGCTAGGCCCGTGATCACAAGGTCAACGTCCATCCCCGCAAGTTTCTGCGCCGCCACGACATCGCCGTATTCCACCAGCACTTCAATCCACACGCCGAACCGGTCGGCGTCGAACTGCTCGTCCATGCCCGGTTGGGCAGCGCGCCATAAGTCGAGATCAAAAACACGCGCCAATTGCTCCGGCGTCGCCAGCGCCACGATCTCGCCGCAATCCTCCAACCCGCAACGCTGAATGATCCCGTAAAGCAGATCGGGTTGCAGCCGGGGGATGACCTGATCAAGGTGTGGTGTGTTCAGAATGCGATCAAGCAGATTACGCCCATCCGGTGCAGCGTGCCGCGCTGGCAGATCGTCGGGCCGATCCGCGCCGTCGGTGCGCGGTTGGCGTGATTGCAAGGCGTCAGCATGTTGGTCGTGAGTACGATGAACGGATTTTGACATAAGCTTCTATCCAACCAACCAGGTATTAAGCACCGGAGGTGCGCGGGAAATTAGCCGGTGGTGGAGCATAGCGCAACCACCGGAAGGCCAGCGGTCAACGCCCGCGCTCCGGCAGGAGCGCAAGACAAAAATGCGGCCAGAAAGCCCAATGCCCGTCCGGCGTCCCTGCCGGGACTCGATTGTTATGATATGCCTCTCCCTGTGGTTGCGGCTGCGCCTTCACCACAGGCTAATTTCTGCTGTGCCTCCGGCACAAAGAAGTCGTCAACTGTTTTGGTTGTTCTCAAGCATTTTTATCTGGATTTGGATCGAGCCAAATGGCTTCGGTTACCTTGCTTCTCCCAGCAATTTTCCTTCAAACGCCTGTTTCAAGATGCTCTGCCGCAAGGCTTCGGCCTGCCGAAACGAAGCGCCGATATTCTCTTCCAGCTTGTCGCAGACGCTCAGCCGACTTTCGATTTCCTGGACGATGCGGTGTTGTTCTTCGAGCGAGCAACAAGGTACCTGATAGTTTTTGATGATGTCAGTGTTCAGATTCGGTTGAGCTGCGCCTTGATTGATGTTTCTCAGTTCCTTCGTTTTGCTGAGCCAGAAGTAATACAAATAAAGATTCATTCTCGGTTCCAAATCAAGAAAGGCAGCGATACCGTCATTCATCGTCGCATCAATCATACAAATCTTCGGGACACCCAACGTTGCGCCGCTATTTGTCAGGAGCAGGGTGTTTGGCGAAATTTGCCTTGTCTTCTTCAGGCCTTCTTCCTTAATCGTAAATTCGTATGAGTTCAAATAGATTTTGCTATCTTTCGTCAGGTCGGCAACTTTTAGAAAAGGTATATAGCTTTCAAGATAATGTTTTCTGCAATAGCGGCTTCACGCTGCGCTTGCCAACTCGCTTGGCAAGCCGAATAACGCCAGAATCTCTTGCGGCGCGTTGGCGAATTTCAAGAGTGCTTGTTCGACCCGATTGGTGAGCGCTTCGAAGGTCGGAAAGTAATGCAGATGCGTTTCCTGATCTTTGACTTTTTTCCGGAGCTTCTCAATCGGGTTGTAATCCGGAGAATAACTCGGCAATTGAAAGACCGTCAGGCGGTCGGTGTGCGCCGCGAAGAAAGCTCGCGCAGCCTGGCTCGTGTGATAAGGCACGCCATCTTGAATCAAGACCGGCGGTTGATTGGTTTGCTCCGGCACTCGCGTCAGGAAACTGACGTAGGCCGCCGTATTCAACCGCCCTTCCTGCCCCTGGTAGAAGAACCGTCCGCTGAAGTAATCAATCAAGCCGAACACTTTGTAACCTTTGCGTTTCCCGCTCGTCCGAACTTTGGGTAGGCAGCCGCGCCGCGCCCAGGAGTAAGTGAGCGTGCCCCATTGCGGGAGACTCGCTTCGTCGCCGAACAAGAGTAACGCACCTTGCGCACGCGCCAGCCGCAAAGCTTTGGGCCACGCATAGCCGCGCCAGTCGCGGCGTTTGGCCTCATCCGGATGATCGGAGACGAAGGCCGCTTTCTGCCACGAGAAGCCCGGATTCTTTAACAACTGCGCGATGTAAAAGACGTTGTAGAGGACGCCGAAGCGGTCAAAGATCAATTGCTGAATCATCGGCGAACGCCAGCAGGCGCCGTCAAAACCGGCGGCGGCGGGGCCTTCATCAATCAGCCGGATGAGTTCTTCTTTCTGCCGCGCGGTCAAATTCGGCTTGCGTCCGCGGGGCTTTTTGCTGAGTGCGCCCTTCGTGCCGTAGCAACAAAACAGGCGGACCCACTCGGCGACGGTTTTGAGATTGACCCGCAAACATTGTGCGACTTGTTCAAACGGCTGGCCATCCATGGTCGCATGGAGGGCCAGCAAATACTTGATCCGGCGTAGCTCGCCCAACTGCTGGGCAGTCTTGAGTTGCTTTTCAACTTCTTTGCGATAGCGCGTCGAAATGGTAAAACGAAAAGAACACATCGGGGTGATCCTCCTGAGCAAAGTTTTTAGCAGAACCTGCATAAGAGATTTTCGCCCTGATGTGAAATCTTCATTCACTTATTTCAGAAATCCTTTTTCTTAATGTCTATAGCTGCAGTTTCTTTGCCGTGTGCGTCAGGTTGCCGTTTTTGGCGATCAGCGTTTCGACAATCAATTGCCGCTCGACTTCCGCCACTGTTTCGCTGAGCGATGCTTCCTGCCGATTGGGTTTGTTTTGAATCTGCTGGTTGATAATGGATGGCGAGAGTCGCGCGGCGTCAACACTGTCGCCATCCATCGCGAACAGCGACAGCCGCTGCAGTTCATGGCATAGTTCCCTCACGTTACCCGGCCAATCGTATTGCAGCAACAGATCAAGAACTTCCTGGCTCAACTGCAAATCACGCTTACTCGCCTCCAGGCAGTAGCGGGGAAAGTAATATTCGATGAACGGTGGAATCTCTTCGCGCCGTTCGCGCAGGGGCGGAATGTGCAGGTGAATGACATTGAGCCGGTAAAGCAAATCCTGACGGAAGCGTCCGGCTTTGATTTCTACTTCGATATTGCGGTTGGTTGCGGCCACTACGCGCACATCAATTTTGGGTAGTGGTTCATGTGGGGGAGATGTGTCAGTAGCCCGACCGTGAGGGAGGGCCGCCGGACGCCGCGCCAGCCCTTGCTCACGCGCGGGCTACTGACACGTGGTTGCATCGTGCTCTCTCTCTTCACTGAGCCACTACCCTCGTCTAAAAAGAGTGTGCCGCCCTCGCTGGCTTGAATGACGCCACGTTGATCATTCAACGTGCCAGTAAAACTGCCGCGTTTATGGCCGAAAAGCTGGCTATCGGCAATCTCGCGACTCAGGCCCGTACAGTTGAACGGGGTGAATTATCGCCCGCGCCGATTGCCGGACAAGTGAATTGCACGCGCCAGCAACTCTTTGCCCGTACCCGTTTCGCCTGTGATCAGCACGGGCGCATGGCTGTCGCAAACCGCGATCACCTGACTTACCAGTTCGCGCATCGCAGGCGCGGCAACGATGAAATTTGGTAAGGCCTCAGTCAGATGAAACGCTGCGCTACTGGTTGGCATAACGATTGCCCCTCCCCCGTTTAGCGATGGCGGCAGTCCTTCTTTAGCTATCGGCGACGGATAATCCGAGTGATTCATTTTATCTGTCCTATTCGTTTCGGCTACGGCTCGTGTATCTCTGCCGGAAGGAGTGCAGATAAACACGCAATTTTAGGCGATATGAAGTGAATCCGATGGCGTCAGAGAATATTGTAGCGGCAACAAGAACGGCCAAACTCCAGTGCAACGGCTACGTTTGCCACTGAGTAACGTAGGCGGGTTTTTCATTTCAAGGTTCGGCAGAAGGGCGAGCGGACGTTACTACAGCAATAACACTAGCACAAGATTCCGTGTGGTAATTCTGACCAAATAATCGATCAGGGCCGAATATAAATAGCATCCTACAAAGTTACTCCTACAAGTAGGCAAGGATAACCTACAAAGAGATGTAGATTCAGCCTACAAAGATCACGATTGTGATAACACAGCCCGTATTCCCGCTTTGAACCAGGTTGATTGGCTAAAGCAGCTTCCGGCCAGATCACAATGCGCTTTTGGATGAGGGGTGATTACGGGAAGCTCGCACCGTCAGATTCCCAAGTCCTGCACGCGAATCTCCGTCGGCCAGTCATACGTGAAGAAAGGAAAGCGCACGTGATTCTTGAAGCTAATTTTGGCTGTCAGCTTGCGCCCGTCGCGCCACAGTTCGATGCGGTGATCGTCCGGCAAACCGGATTCGCGGGCTTTCTCTCGCAACTGCGCGCGCACATCGTCGTCTTTCAAGTTCTGCAGCGCACCGCGATGCAGAATCTCCGCCGCTGCCGCTTGCATTTGCTGGTTGCCCTGATAGATCGGCACAAAGACAACAACCAGGTACACCAGCGCTGCTGTAAATGCCAGCAGCAATAAAACCGCAAAGCGTCCTGCTCCTTTTTCAGCAGAACGCAAAACATGACGTTGATTCATACTCGTTCACCCTTTCGCAGTTATGAGCAGTTCGCGCACGGCAGCGCGAATGATCGTCGGTGGAATGTCGTCGCGCACGATGACATCGCCGATCCTGGTTGGAAGAATAAAGGGGAGTTTACCTTGGGTAACTTTTTTGTCGTGCGCCATCGCGGCAATGATTTCCTGACTGTTCAGATCGTCAATCCGGGGCAGCTTTTTGACTTGGCCGATGCGGGCTAGTTCCGCAACGCCCAGCCGGATGGCATTCGCTTCAGCGGGCGGGATTATACCTGCCTTTTCTGCAATCGAGGAAGCGCACTGCATTCCATATCCAACCGCTTCGCCATGTTTCAACCGCCGGTACGCCGTCACCGATTCCAGCGCGTGGCCGACGGTGTGGCCGAAATTCAAGATGCGCCGCAGGCCCGACTCACGTTCGTCGGCGCTGACGACCTCGGCCTTGATCTCGCAGCATCGCGCGATGATGCGCGCCAGCAGGGCGGAATCCAGCGCGTTGATTCCATCAAGTTGATCCCGGATCAGTGTAAATAACGGATGATCCCGGATGACGCCGTATTTCAGCGCTTCGTATAGCCCCGCGCGCAGTTCGCGCTTCGGCAGCGTCGCCAGCGTCTGCGGATCAATGATCACGGCGCGCGGTTGATGAAATGCGCCGATCAGATTTTTGCCCAGTTTGTGATTGACCGCCGTCTTGCCTCCCACCGAACTGTCAATCTGTGCCAGCAGCGTCGTCGGAATCTGAACGTAGTTCACGCCGCGTTGAAAGCAGGCCGCGACGAATCCCGCCAGATCGCCCACCACGCCACCGCCCAATGCCACCACCGCATCGCTGCGCTCAAAGCGATTGGCGATCATAAATGCCAGCGCTTTTTCGGCGGTTGCCAAAGACTTCGCCCGTTCGCCATCGCCCATCAAATGCGTCAGCGTGGCAAAGCCCGACTGCTTCAAACTCTTTTCAACCGCTTTGCCATAAAAGCCGTGCACGCGCTCATTCGAGATGATTGCCAACTTGCGCGTTTTCTGGCCAAGTGCGGCGCGTGTAATTTCGCCGACTTGCTTCAATGCGCCGCCGGCGATGGTAATGTCGTAGCTGCGTTCGCCGAGAGCGACGTGTACCGATTGCGGATTTTTTGTTGAGGCCATGATGTGACTCGAATGATTCATCTGTTGCCCAGATTTAGAATTTCCCCGATCAAGCAGTCGAAGTCCAACTCGCCCAGCCCAATTATCGCCGCCAGTTCTTCCATCGAATGCCGTTGTCCGGTATTCCACAAATCAATCAGCATCTCGCCTGCCCTGGCCGATGCCCACCAGTGCGAGCCGAATTGTGTCTTCAAGCGGTCGCGCATCCGGACTTCAAACGCGGCGGCACGAAGGTAGCTGGCGGAGATGAAATCATCACTGATGTCTTTGAAAGCTTCCGTTTCATCAAATCGGACGCGCACGGCATCGGTCATCAATTCGGCGTAACGCGGCCCCGCGCCGTTGCTGAGTTTGCCCGCGTGAAATTCGGCTTCGTAGATCAGCTTCGCGGCCTGGCCGCGAACGGCCATCAACTTCAAGACCGCCAGCGCATGACTGAACTCACCGTTTTCAACAAAACCGAATGTGCCCGCCAGCCATGCCGGTTCGAGAAGCAAATTTTCAAACAACATTCCCCAGGCTTCGCTCACTGCGGCATCGCCGCCGATGCGCAACTCCGGATAGAGATTCCGCGAGGTCCAGGCGAAATGCTGCGCCTGTCCGGCCACGCGAAAAAACTCGCGGTAATTCGTTTGGCCGCCCATAAAGTTCACCGCCAGTTTGATCTCATCCGGCACTTCAACGGGCGAACAGAAAGCCTGCGGCTGTTTGTTCGGACGCGTGATTGAATCCACCTCGACGTTCGATTGTCTCTCGGTATTGAAGCCGAGCGCGGCAAACAGATCGCGATAAAGTCGCGGCATCTGCTCTTTTCCGAAGAACGCATCGAAGCGCGCGTACCGTCCAAGCCATCCCAAATCCGCTGCGGTCGCTTGTTCCAGCGAAACACCGGCTTCGCGCACCAGCAATGACGAGAGGGCCGCGACATAACGGCTTTCAGTCCCGGCCAAAATCCGTTCGGCCTGTGACACCAGTTTTTCGCAATCCACGCCGCGCAGTTCACGCCGCATCGTTGTGTAGTTTTCAAAGCCAAGCTCTTGCGCGCCCTCGTGCAAAATCCGGAATCGTTCGGCACGCAAATCCTGCGCTCCCTGAATTACGTCCGCGCGGCGGGCATATAAATCGCGACGGCGCGTGGCATCGGCTTCGTTGGCCAGCAATTCCGCCGTGCGGTGGAAGCTAATCTGTTCTCCGGCCAAAGCAATCTTCGCGGTTGCTTCGTAACCTTCAATCTCCGCCGAAACTTCTCGCGCACGCATGGCCAAATGGTTTTCCAGCGCGAAGGCGATCAAGCGCCGGATGCTTTTCACTTCAGTTTCGCGATACTCAGCAGTGTCACTCAGCTTCGCACGCAGTTCTTCCACTGCCGAAGGCCGGAACAGATCGCGGTATTCGCTATAAACATATTCGGTTTCGCAGTTGGTTTTGAGGCCGGAACGGAAAAGATACTCTTCACGATGAAGGTCGGCGTGAAACTGGCTGAAGCGTTGACGGTATTCGCTAAGCATTGCGTGAACTCAAATCTAGTTGGAGAATCGAGTTACGCAACATAGCCAATGGCAGAAGAAGGGTCAAGACAACGAACGGTAAATTGTAAGACGTGGATGTTCTGAAAGCAGGCTAGTGGAAGACTTCAGAAGTTTCGCCCCCCTGTTCTTATTTTCCTTTCCCACATTTTCCTGTCCGATGCTTACTGCTCAGACAGGAAAATGTGGGAAAGGAAAATAAGCCCGGAAATGCGGGAAGACTTCCGAAACTGTCTACTAGAGCAGGCAGTCTGGTCGGCGCACGGTTGCATAGCGGCGCATCCCTTAACCGCAAACCCTTTCGAGGTGCGCAGTCGTGCGCCTACCAGACTGCCTGTCAGGCCTTACATCGCGTAGCTTGCTCTTGAACAAGTCACACACAGTTGCATAGAAAACGGGGTTCTTTGCCTATTCTGCCAATTTTGGAAGATGATCCGGGGGTATTTGATAAAACGTCGGGATGACGAATCAGCTAAACGGCCAATCGTCATTGATTCGGGACACTAACAATTACAAGGGCAATTTCCGGTTGCAAAATAAAAGGCGCTACAGTCGTGGGAAGCCTGTAGCGCCTTTGATAATTGCGGTTACCTTCCTCACCCTGGTAACCGCCTGACACCGTCAGTGGAGTTAACCACCTGGTATCTCGTTGCCCCGCATATGCCTGTGCAACCACGATGCCACGAAAAGATAGCGCCACAAAAAAGCCATAAATCACTTGTTACTGGCAGTTTCCCTTTCAACCATCACCCAATGGGTTAGCTTGTCAGAATGCCGAACAAGTAAGAATTACCCGATCAGGTAAAAATGCCTATGAAAATATTTCTCCTGCACGGCTATCTCACCGAACCAGGCTGCAAATGAAGTTTGAAAAATATTCGCGGTCAAAATTTAGATCGAAAACAGAACAGGTAAATCGCAATCCGGGAACGTATGTGGCTGAAACCGCAACTTGGCTTGACCAGTCTACAATGCATGGCTATAACCCAGTTTCACTCTGGTTACGCCCTCCATTACTTTTCTTCTTCAAGGAGCACCTTATGTCGGCGACACAGTACAGGCTGAAGCTGTTGATCACACTTGCACTCATCACTGGCGCGCTCTGTGCCATCATCAGCGGTTCGCTGAATCGTGCCTCTGCCGCTCAATCGCCAACGGGCAATCCCGCAATTGAGTTTTTTGAGAAAAGAGTCCGGCCTGTTCTTGTCGCGAATTGCGCCAAGTGCCATAACCCCAAAGCCAAGGTGGCCGACTTGGACCTGACCACCGCCGAAGGCTTCGCGCGTGGCGGTGAAAGCGGCCCACTGATTGATAAAGAAAAACCCGAAGAAAGCCGATTGCTGAAAGCCATCGGGTACGAAGACACGCTGAAGATGCCGCCGACCGGCAAGATGAAACCTGACGAAATCTCCGCGTTGACCGAATGGGTGAAGATGGGCGCGCCCTGGCCAAATGCGCCAAGCGCAAAAACCGAAGCCGTTGCCGAAGCAAAACCTGCGGCGCCGAAATCCACGCGCGAATTCACGGAAGAAGAAAAGAAGTATTGGGCTTATCAGCCGCTGACCAAATCAATTGCGCCAAAAGTCAAAAACTCCGATTGGGTGAAATCGCCGATTGATGCTTTCATTCTGGCCAAGCTGGAAGAAAAGAATCTGACGCCTGCTCCGCCCACAGACAAAATGACGCTGCTGCGCCGGGCGACTTTCGATTTGACCGGCTTGCCGCCGAGCGAACAAGAGGTCAAAGACTTTCTGGCTGATTCATCGCCGAGGGCTTTTGAAAAAGTCGTTGAGCGATTGCTGGCCAGCCCGCGTTACGGTGAAAAGTGGGGACGCAACTGGCTGGATGTGGCTCGTTACGCCGATTCCACGGGCAACGACGAAGACCATCGCTATCCATTCGCCTGGAAATACCGCGATTACGTCATCGAATCATTCAACAACGACCTGCCCTATGATCAATTCGTCCGCGAGCAAATTGCTGGCGATCTGCTGCCGGGTAAAGTTGACGGCGAAGTGAATCGTCGCGGAATCGTTGCCACGGGCTTTCTGGCGTTGGGGCCGAAAGCGGTTGCTCAGCAAGACAAACAGAAGATGCTGTATGACGTTTACGACGAACAAGTGGACGTGACCTCGAAAGCTTTTCTGGGCCTGACCGTCGCCTGCGCGCGCTGCCACAACCATAAATTCGATGCGCTGTTGACCAAAGATTACTATTCGATGATCAACATCTTCGCTTCGACGCGCAGCTTCAGTAATCCAGAAACGCACGTTTCAGGCGTGTTTGAAAAGCCGCTGGTGACCAAAGCCGAGTTTGAAAAATACAAAACCGCGCGCAGCGAACATCAGGCAAAAGAGCGCCGCGCGCAGAGCGATTTGGAAGAGATCGTTGACGCCGTGCGCGAACCCGCAGCCAAACAACTCGCGCCGCGTCTGGCCGAATTCATGCTGGCCGCGCACAAAGTCTACAACGACGGAGCAAAGCCGGAAGACATTGCCGCGCAAACCAAGCTGCCCGCCGACGTGTTGCAACGCTGGGTCAAGCTCCTTGAACCAAAAGACCTGACGCCTCAACATCTGCTGGAATGGCGCAACGCACATCAAGATAAATCGGGGGACAAGCTGGCCGAAGCCGCGCACAATTATCAGCAACATTTCCAAACTCGTTTGAACGAATGGCTTGAGTTGATGGCCAAATGGCGCACCGGAGAAAAAGTCCCGCAGACCGGCAAAAAGAAATCTCCCTCTGGCAAACCTGTGTTTGAAGCGGGCGATGATCGCTTCTTTCAGGGAGTGTATTTCGCCGGTGATGGCCCGTTCGGCGTTTCAGCGAAAGACAAAACCAGATTCACCGCCGAACAAAACCAGCGCATCGCCGAATTGCAAAAAGAGATTGAAGCGCTGAAAAAGGGCGCACCCGCCGAACCCGAACTGGCTTGCGCCATCGAAGACGGCGAACCCGTTGCGCAAAAAGTTTTCATGCGCGGCGATTACAACAATCCCGGCGAAGAAGCGCCCAAAGCCTTCCCGGCGATCCTGACGGCTTTCGACACCAAGCCGAACTTTGCGGGCAGCGGGCGTTTGCAACTGGCCGAATGGATGACTCAGCCAGAACATCCGCTGACCAGCCGCGTAATGGCCAACCGCATCTGGCAATGGCATTTCGGCGAAGGTCTGGTTCGCACACCGGACAATTTTGGCAGGATGGGCGAACGGCCTTCGCATCCTGAACTCTTGGATTTTCTGGCGCGCGAATTCGTCAAAAGCGGATGGTCAATCAAAGCCATGCACCGTCTGATGATGCTGTCGAGCGCATATCAGATGGCCAGCGAAAATCCTTCGCTGACGCCAGATGTTGACGGCGACAACCGATTGCTGACGCGCTTCAACCGTCGCCGTCTGACGGTTGAAGAATTGCGCGATGCATTGCTGGCGATTGACGGTTCGATTGATCTGACGATGGGCGGCAGTTTGCAAAGCGGACGCGGAACCGATGGCGAAAATAATCAGGGCCGGTTGAGCCTGAATCCGGAAAAGCTGAAACGCCGCACGGTTTATATTCCGTTGCGCCGCGCGAATCTGCCGACGCTGCTGAACCTGTTTGATTTCGGCGACGCGACCACGATGACCGGCAAACGGCAACTGACCAACGTTTCGACGCAGGCGCTGTTCTGGCTGAACAGCGAATTCCTGACGGATCGTTCAACCTCGCTTGCCAAAGCCGTGCTGTCCGATGCGTCACTGCCAATGCTGAACGATTCGGCGCGCGTTGAGAGCTTCTACATCCGTGTGTTGAATCGCAAAGCCGAAAAAGATGAAATCGAGCAGGCGTTGAAATACATCGCGGCTTTTAAACAAAAAATCTCTGGCGAAAATGCCGAAGCCAAAGCCTGGCAAAGTTTGACACGCGTGCTGATGGCGTCGAACGACTTTCTTTATGTGGATTGAAGCGAAATGAAGAAGAGCTTTCTCAATCAAAACGACAAAGTAGAAATCATTGACCGGGTGCGCCGCTTGCGCACAGACAGCCAGCGGCGTTGGGGCAAGATGACAGTTCATCAGGCCATCTGCCATCTGAGCGATGCTTTCAAAGCCAGAACCGGCGAAAAACAAAGTTCGCCTGCTGACAACTGGTTTACACGCTCAATAATGAAATGGGTCGCGTTGCAAGCGCCTCTGCCCTGGCCACACGGCATAAAAACAATGCCGGAATTCGACCAGGAAATTGGCGGCACGCCGCCGGAAGATTTCGAACGCGACCGGCAACTGCTCGAAATCATGGTCGAACGATTCTGCCAACCGCCAGACGGTTCGTCTTTTCACCCGCACTCGCTCTTCGGTCAGATGACCGAGGCTGAATGGATGCGCTGGGGTTATTTGCACTGCGATCATCATCTGCGCCAATTCGGCGTTTGAGGAACTTATGACCAACGAACTTCATGAACTGCTTCGTCCGATTTACCGCCAGGTTGAAAATCCCTTGTCGCGCCGCGCCTGGTTGCGCGCCGCCGGATTAGGTTTCGGCTCCATCGGTTTGACCGCGATGATGGCTGAAGAAGCCAAACTATTCGCTGCAACCAATCCGCAATCCGCAATCCGCAATCCGCAATCAGACAACCCGCTTGCCCCAAAAGCTCCGCACTTCGAGCCGAAAGCCAAACGCGTGATTTTTTTGTTCATGCACGGCGGGCCGTCTTCGATTGACACCTTTGACCCGAAAGAACGGCTAGTGCGCGATCACGGCAAACCGCTGCCAATCAAACGTCCGCTGGCGTTTGCCGATGGCAAAGTGGGGCCGTTGATGAAACCGCTGTGGGATTTCAAACCCGGCGGCCAAAGCGGCATTCCGGTCAGCGATCTGTTCCCGCACATCCGCGAGCGCGTTGACGACATGTGCGTCATTCGTTCGATGGTCGGCGAAGGTGTGGATCACGGCGCGGCGATGCTGCAAACCTTCACGGGATCTTCAACCTTTGTCCGTCCGAGCATGGGGTCGTGGACGATTTATGGGTTGGGCACGGAGAATCAAAACCTGCCCGGCTTCATCACCATCAAACCCACGCTGTCGCACGGCGGAGCGAAGAACTGGGCGGCCGCCTTTCTGCCAGGAGCTTATCAAGGCACAGCCATCGGCAATTCCGGTTTGAAAGTTGACGACATCAAAAACGAACCGATTGAATATCTGCTGGACAAGCATCTGTCGCCCGACGAACAACGCTTTGAATTGGAGATGCTGCAAAACATCAATCGCCGTCACAAAGAGCTTCGCCATCAAGACCCGCAACTGGAAGCGCGTATCCAGGCTTTTGAACTCGCGTTCCGCATGCAGACCGAAGCGCCCGAAGCCTTCCAGGTGGACAAGGAGTCCGACGCGACAAAGAAGCTGTACGGTTTGGACGACCCGATCACGGCGGATTTCGGCTGGCAATGTTTGCTGGCCCGGCGGCTGGCCGAACGCAACGTGCGCTACATTCAATGCACGCACAGTTACAAATGGGATCAGCACAGCGAACTTTATAACCTGCACACCAAAAACGCCCGCGAAGTGGATAAACCCATTGCGGGTTTGCTGAAGGATTTGAAAGCGCGCGGTTTGCTGAAAGACACGCTGGTCATCTGGGCGGGTGAATTCGGGCGCACGCCGGTGTCTGAAAGCGGCGACGGGCGAGATCACAATCCGTATGGCTACACGATCTGGATGGCTGGCGGCGGAGTCAAAAGCGGTTTTGTGTATGGCGCGACGGACGACATCGCTTATCACGCAGTCGAAGACCGCATGCACATTCACGATTTCCACGCGACGATGCTGCACCTGTTGGGCTTCGATCACGAACGGCTGACTTACAATTACAGCGGACGCAATTTCCGGTTGACGGACGTGGCCGGTGTTGTTGCGAAAAAGATTATTGCCTGAAAAGCGTGGCGAGAGCCTCTATTCACGTTTTGGACTCGACTTTATCCATTTAAGCGGCGCCAGCTAAACAGGAAAGCCAATGCTCCCAGGCTGGCGCGGGAAAAGTAATCAACTCTGCTTGCGGAGCATAGTTGACGTAATTGAGCGAACGCCATAAATGCTTGCGCACCATCACCAAACAATCAGAGAAGGTCGCTTCCGGCTTCTCATACCAAATCGCCGTCTTATGCTGGCGCGGCGTCGTCTTGACGGGCGCGACTATCGCGATAACACCCCACGCCCTTGATGGCACGTCCGCGCCGCCGCTCGATCGTGTCATCCGCGCCGATCACGACGGCGCTTCCCGCAGGCAGCAAGAGCAGCAACAGACCGAGCAAAATCCGGCTCGCCTGCCAAGCGCTCCAACGCGCCCGATTGAGCACCCGATGGTAGTTCTGAAACGCCTTCTCTTCGCTCAAGCCGACCACGCGCAGACAGGCCGTGACGGTGCGCTTGCCGCGCGCCAGCAGAGCGCCCAACAACAAGACTTTGCCGTACTCCCAAGTCGGCTTGGTAAAGAGCGGCTGGAAAACTACAATCAGGTTCAACAGTTCGGCAGGCAGTGTTTGCATAAAGAAGAGTCCTCTTGGTGGAGTTTTCTTCCGAAGTTTACACAGCCTGCCGTTGTGCTTTCAAAGATCAAAATTGGATAAAGTCGAGTACGATAGTCAATGCTGGTTTGTGCATAAGAGGCTTGTGCTTGGCCACCGAAGAGGATCACTCCCTGTTCATAAACTCCCGACTGCCTGTAAACACTAAGCCTGCGGATTCCAGAGACGATCTATCTCTGTCAAATTCCAGATCACTGACGAATCCGCAACTGCCGCCCCCCAATGGTGATTGCTTAAAAAGTTGCCGCGATTGCCTCGTAGTTGTACGGTGCTTGTGTCGTGAATAACACAGGTGGAGGTCCATCATGCTCAAAAGCAACTATCAAGTTCAGTTGACGCCATTCGATCTTGTGGCCTTCGAGGTTTTTGTGCCGGCGGATCATTTTTTGCGGCGGCTCAAAGCCACGATTGATTTCGCTCCGGCGCGAACGATTGTCGCCGATTGTTATTCGCCGGATCAGGGGCGAGGCGCGATTGATCCGGTTTGTCTGCTCAAGTTTTCGCTCTTGCAATTTCATTATGATTTGTCCGATGACAACGTCATTCGACAGGCTGAGGAAGAGCGGGCGCATTCAAACAACATCGAAAGCCTGTCGATAGACGGCGTCGGCTTCAACGGCGCTGTGCTCAAAGCCTTGAGCGATGATGCGGACGGCCCGCAATTGACCGTCTTCGTCCCGCCCAAAAAACAACCCCCGCGTTACCCGGACCTGTTTCAAACGGAGGATTTCCCAATCAATCAAGCGGGCGATGAAGTGGCTTGTCCAAACGGAGAAACGACTTGCACCCGAAACCGCGATGGTAAAAATCACGGCTGGATTTATCACTTCCGCCAATCGCAATGCAGCGATTGCCCGCTGCGCAGCCAATGTTTACCGGCCCAAAACCGCGGCCCACGCAAAGTCAGCAAGAACGATTTTCAACCGCAGTACGAAGTTGCCAGACAACGCGCGACGACCACCGAGTATAAAAAAGTTCGCCAACAACATCCTGCCATCGAAAGGAAACTCAACGAGCTGGTGCGCTGGCACAATGGGCGGCGAGTCCGCTATCGAGGCCGTTTGCGAGTGAAAGTGCAATACCTGCTACTCGGAATCGTCGTCAACTGCAAACGCATCGTCCGCCTCTTAACGGCTGCGCCCGCCGCGCAGCCCGCTTGAGTTGCGGACAAGGCTAAGTGGCGCAGCTTGGAAAATTCCTGCTCATCACAAACTTTTTAAGCGATCTCCAAAGACGCGAAGAAGGCAGAGGCAACGCGGAGTTTTTTTCCTCTGCGAATCCTCTGCTCTCTCCGCGCCTCTGCGGTGAATCAGCTTTCGGCTATAACGATCACCAACAGCTTACCGGGTTGCTTCCTTGAAAAGGCTCCCCAGCCCCGACGATCCGGGCAGCCCCAGCAGGTCGGAAGGCGTTAAACCGATCGGCCCATTTTCGCTGTTGACCGACAGGATCATCCGGTCGCCCATCGCGTACACATAAGCCAGTCCGGCTTTGCCGCCCAGAAAGCCTTTGACGGCCTTGCTGGCTTCGCGCTGTCCGGCGTTGCCCATCAGCTTGGCGGCAGGTTCCAACAGCGAACCGACGTTCTGATAGACCATCGCCGAAAAGTTGGCTTGCTTGTCTTCGGGCAAGCTCGCTTTGAACTTGGCCGAACCGAGCAAGGTGTGGCCGGACTCTTTGTACTTGATCGCGTTTTCGACCAGCGCGCGGCTGGGCGCTGCGATCAGGTAGCCATAGGCGTAAGCGTAGTTGATGGCGATGGGGAAATCCGCCGTCTTCAACTCATAAAACGTTTTGCCGCCGTTTTCCGTCCGCGTCCAAACCAGTGGTTGTTTACCGTGCTTGGCCAGTTCGGCATTCAACTTGGTCACGGTTGTTTCCAACGTCTGCTGCAAGTGGGTTTGATCGTCCACCTGGAAGATCGCTTTCCACGAAGGCATTGGAAGCAATGGGCCATCAATCGCGAACGCATATTCGCCGCCCAGCGGAGCCGCAAGATCGTTGCGGATGCTGATGCCCTGATCGGTCTGGAAGTCCTGCAGCTTCTGCCAGGCGTCCGGGTCGGCGGTTTTCAGCGTATTCAGCAGGTCGTCCACCAGCGCAGTCGGCTCTTTGACCACGAAGGCGCCGACAACATTGGCGTCTGGCGAAATGAATTCCAACGCGCCCATTGGGCCTGGCGCCGCCAGCCAAGACGTGACGCCGTGCTGGTCTTCCTTGTAGCTGATGACCGCGCGGTTGTAGGGCTTGCCGTCCTTCTCTTTCAATTCGACGATAAAGTGGCGCAGGCCGTTGACGCCGAGTTGATTCAACGCCGCCGTCTCATGTTCGTGCGCCTTTGCCGCGTTCTCTTTCAATCGCTCATTTTTCTGACCGCTCATGAAAGTCTTGCCGATGATCTTTTCCAAATCAGCAGCAATCAGGAATCCAGCGCCTTCGCGATAAACGTCAGCCAGCTTGGCGTGGAAATCACTTGTCGCGAAACGGCTGGTGCTGTTGTCTTTCAACGTCGTCTGCAGATGTTGCAAGGAGGTCAATTCCGTCGAGGCAGCCAGCATGTTGCCTTGAATCCAGATCAAAAGCTGGTTGGGATCGTCACCGTCATCGCGGGACTTGCGAGGCAAAGTCGAAGTCAGCGGATCGTCAACAATCTGCACCGGTACAGATTTCGATGATTTGGCGCTCAACTGATTGAGATGTTGTCCCAGGTAATCGCGGACACCACTGGCATCATTGACCTCAGCCAGGACAAGCACTCCGTCCGATTCAGCGCCGACGGCAATCTCCTGCCCCAGATACTGACCGAATTGGGTAACTTCTTTGATCGCCTGGTGCAGACCAAATCGGCCTTTCGCCTCATGTTGTTCCTGCTCGTACCAGCTTTTCAATTCGGTATTCTTCGCCAGATTTTCCTGCAGAATCTGGTCGGCTTTAGACAGCGTTTCGCTGACGTTGGGAATTGCCACAAACAGGATCGTGTTTTCCGGCATCAGATCAAGTAAACGCGTCGAATAGCGGTTGCCCGGCATGGCCACATTTGCGTCAATCTGCCCGCGCACGGCGTCCAGTTGTTTGACGTACGCGGTCGCATTGCGGCTCCAGGCGATTTCGTCTTTGACCGGGATGCGTTCGATGCTTTCGTGCGTGGTGACCTGTTCGCCCGCGTGCAGCACATTGTCTTTGCCAGCGTGATCAACGTGGACTTCGCCTTCGATGACTGAAACGCGCGCGCCTTTGGTGCCATTGTTGACGGAAAAGGTCGTGCCCGTGACCGACACCAGCGAATCATCCGTCGCGACGAACAGCTTGCCGTCGCGCTGCTTTGCGGCCTGAACGATCAGTTGGCCGCGTTCCAGGTTGATGGTTTTGCCACCGCTGCCGTCTGTGACGGAAAACTCCGACCGTTCGCGCATTTCGATCAGCGAACCGTCAGAGAGTTTGACGACCGCTGCTGAATTCTTGGACGTGCGGATGTGATCGCCTTTCTGAATCTTTTCGCCGGGCTTCAGGGATTGCGTCGAATTGTTGGTGACGCGGTACACGCTGCCATTGGCCGCTTCGACAATTGCGTTCAGCGTGTAGAACGAATTGACGAACCGTTGCACCGATGGCCACGCGAACAGGCCGAAGCCCGCAACCAGCACCGCCGCCATCGCCCAGCGCACCGTCGTCATCCGGCGGTTGCTGACGGCGACTTTGGCTTTCTGCGTTTCAAGCTGTCTGGCGGATTGCCCCGCTGCCCGGAAGCCGCTGCGAGCTTCTTTCAACGCCTTGCGGCAGGGCAGGCATTCGCGCGTGTGGTCTTCCAGCAGCATGGTCCGCGCGCTGGAAAGTTGTCCTTGCAGATAAGTCGGGATCAACGACTGGAAATCCTGGCAATTACGAATGTGGTCAACCGGCGTCGCGCCCGCTTCGATGGCGGCGTACTCGCCCGACATCCGCGTCCAGACGCGTTGTGCCGCGCCCCCGACAACCGCCGCGTCCAGCTTCTCGCTGTGAATCTCCGCCGTTGCATCATCAAGAATCGTGTTTATCTCTCTGTCTGTGTATTTCATAACTTTATTCCTTTCCCGCTCCTTCACAGTCGCGGTTCTGTACCTCCCTCCAAAAATTCTCCAACCTCTTTTTTGACTCGCGCGCGGGCGCGGTGCATCAGCACACCGACGACCATGGCCGAAGTGCCCATCATCTCGGCAATTTCGTTGTTGCCGTAGCCTTCAAAGTATTTCAGGACGAACATCTCAGCGGACTTTTCGCCGAGTTTTGACAGCGCCTGCCGGATGCGAGCGCGAAGTTCGCGGCTGGCGCGTTGCGATTCAGGGTTGAGTGTGTGACTGGCTTTCAGGATCGGCGCGACATCGTCAATTGAAATGGATTCGGATCGCCCGCGCTGGCGAACCAAGTCCAGTGAAGCATTGATCGCCGCGCGATGCAGGTAACCCGAAGGACTCGGTTCCAGATTGATCTCATTGCGCCGCGAAAGCCGCAGGAAAACCGTTTGCAGCACGTCTTCGGCGTCCACCACACTGCCCGTAATTCGATAAGCCGCCCGAAACACGCGATCGTGATGTTCACGAAAAAGCGTTTCCACGTCTTTGATCGAACCCCGAACGGGGGACACGTCCGACGCAAACTCCGCCTTCCCGCCGGGAATTGCTCTTAATTGAGTTGCGTTGACTGGCACATAGACCTCCTTTTCATTTTCGTTCACTGGGTCATTCACTGGCATAAACGCTCCCCTGGAAAAGTCATTAACACGGTGGTGGAAAAAATCCTGGCCTTTGCCGGAGTTTGACACTTTTGTCCGAGGCTTTTACTTTCCCGGCATGGTCACTCTTTCCGAGATTGAAGCCGCACGGGCCAGATTGGGCCGCGCCATTTACCGCACGCCCTGTCCGTTGTCCTACACTTTAAGCCGTTTGTGCGGCTGCCGCGCGTTTTTCAAGCTCGAAAACCTGCAGATGACTGGCAGCTTCAAGGAGCGCGGGGCATTAAACAAACTGCTTCAGATTTCCCCCACGGAACGCGCCGCCGGAGTGGTTGCGGCCAGCGCTGGCAATCACGCGCAGGGAGTCGCCCACCACGCCACTCGGCTGGGCATTCGTTCCGTGATCGTCATGCCGAAAGCCACGCCGCTGGTCAAAGTCTCGAACACGCGCGATCTGGGCGGCGAAGTTATTCTGCACGGCGCAAATTATGACGAAGCGCTGGCGCAGGCCAGGCTCTTGAGGGCGGAACACGGCTTTACTTTTATCCATGCCTTCGACGATGAAGCCATCATCGCAGGGCAGGGAACCATCGGTTTGGAATTGCTGGAAGAAGAGACACCGTTTGACGCTGTCATCGTGCCCATTGGTGGCGGCGGAATGATCAGCGGCATCGCCACCGCGATGAAAGAATCGCGCCCTGCCACACGCATCATCGGGGTTGAGCCGGAAAACTTCGCTTCGATGAAGGCCGCTGTCGAAGAAGGCCGGATCATTGAAGTTCCCTCCCTACCGACCATTGCTGATGGCTTGGCCGTCAAACGCGCAGGCCAGATTACGTCCGGCATCGTCCGCCGCTACGTGGACGAAATCGTCACCGTCAGCGAAGACGAAATCGCCAGCGCGATCTTGAAACTGCTGGAAATCGAAAAGACCGTCGTCGAAGGCGGTGGCGCCGCCGGGTTGGCCGCATTGCTGTTCGGCAAGATTCAAGGCTTGGAAAACAAGAACGTCGCCGTCGTCATCAGTGGGGGCAACATTGATCCGAACCTGCTGTCGAAGATCATCGAACGCGGCCTGGCCAAAGATGGGCGCATGGTGCGCATTCGCGCGATGATGCGCGACCGTCCCGGCGAACTGGCCCGCATCTGCCAGCACGTTGCCGATCTGGGCGCGAACATTCTGGAGGTCGAGCACAACCGCGCATTTTCAAATCTGGAAGTCGGCGGCGTCGAAATTGATCTGACGCTGGAAGCCCGCGGCCACGACCACGTTCATCAATTGCTGATGGCATTGCGCGATGATGGAATCAAAGCGCAGGCGTTGAATTGAAACCCTGAGTTCGCATCGCCTCCGGCGTGCAGTGGTGGCGAAAGACGTGATTGATTCCACCGGGTTTTCCCTCCACGCCTGCACGCCAGAGGCGATGCGAACCCAGGCGAAGTTATGACTTCAACTCAGACATTTTCACCGTCCTTCCTTCCGCCGCTGAAAGATCAGCCGCAAACACCACACGATGAGATTCAAACGCGGTGTCGAAATCCGTCAGCGGCATCGTTTGACCCGTCGTAAACGAATCCACGAAGGCCTGGAACTGCGGCTCGTACGGATGGTCGGCAACATCGCCCGAATCCACCAGCGCGGTTGAAAGCGTGCTCCAACGGTTCTTGTTCAGCTTCAGTTTGGCGCTGTGAAACTTGTTGTCCAGAATCGAACCTTCGCTGCCGACCAGATGAATGTGAAAGTAGTAAGGCTGCAAACAGTCCACGACGGACGCCACTTTGCCCAGTTTGCCGTTTTTGAACTTCAGCAGCGTCACTGAAGTCGTGTCGTATTCGTACGGCGCAAAGATTTCGTTCTGGCTGCGATTGCTGTAACTGGTCACCTCTTCGACTTCCGAATCCATAAACATCAACAGCGCATCCAGCGCGTGGCAGCCTGCGGTGAGCAAACTGCTGCCGCCAAAATCCTTCTTCACATTCCAGGGGAACTGGCCGTACCACGGGCCGATGCCGTGGTAATAATCGGCTTCGCCGTAATGTAGTTCGCCCAGCAAGCCTTCCTTGATGATCGAATGAATGACGGTTGCCTGCTGGCTGAAGCGGACTTCGAAGCAGACACAGGTTTTGACCTTCGCTTCGTGAATCGCCTTGCGCACAGCCACGGCGTCTTTGAATGAAATCGAGATCGGCTTTTCGATGATCAAATGCTTGCCCGCTTTGGCCGCCGCGATGGCCTGTTCGGCGTGATAAGGATGCGGCGTGCAAATGTCTATCACGTGAATGTCCGGACGGGCGAGCATCGCTTCGTATTCGCGATAGGCTTTAAGCGGCGTGCCGTATTGCGCCGAAATTTCCGCTTCATCAAGCGCGCGGCGCGAACAGACGGCGGTGACTTTTGCGCCGGGGATTTTATTGAAGGCCCCGATGTGCGCCCCGGCTACCCAGCCCAGACCGACAATGCCTATGTTCAACTGACTCATTTTTAAACTCTCCTTTTGATGTATGACTGCAACGCCTGCTGCAAGACAGGCTCGTGAGGATACCCGTGCCCCAGGTGCTGGCGGAAGCCTTCGGCGAAATCGCAGCCGCATTCCGCGCCGTATTCCGCCGCCCAGCGGGCCATCTGATCCAAGTATTCATCCACACCGTGATGCGCGCGCAGCCAGTCGCGCTGTGATGCGTGGTGGCTTAACAGTTCTTTCTTGCGTTCTATGGTCGCGCTGATGTCCACGTAAAACTGCGGCCAGCGGCGTTCGCCCATTGCGTCAATGCCTTCGACCGGATCGGCATAATAAAGCGCGGGCGTTTTTGAAGTCGGCGGCGCAGGAGCAATGATGCGCGTCTGATACAACGGCATTGCCAGTGCGAACCCTGCGCCGCGCGCCAACCGCGAAGCCTCTTCGTGATCCACCATGTAATCCACCGGCGAATGCGTGATGACCACATCGGGATCGAACCGGCGCATCAATTCGACGACGCGCCGTTGATTTTCGGCGTTGGCAAAAACCTCCACGTCCATCAGGCCCGCGCATTCATACCAGGCGCCCAGAGAATCGGCGGCGGCTTTTGCTTCGGCGTATCGAATGCGCGAAATCTCTTCGCGCGTGTACGTGGCCGACCCGCAATCGCCGCTGGTCATCGTGATGATCCCCACCTCCCAGCCTGATGCTTTAAGATGCGCCAGCGTTCCGCCGACGAGAATCTCCGCATCGTCGGGATGGGACATCGCCACCAATACTCTAGGCACTCTCTCCAACATTGGTCTTATTGATCTTTCGATAGATTACGCGGACGGTTTGCCCGAAAAGTGTCGGGAAGTCTCTTCGCCGCGCGCGCTTGAGTCAAGCTGTCCCGCTGTTCATTCTCGTCCTGTCGCGGTTTGCCAGGTTGCAATGCAGGTTTTCAGCGGCAGGAATCGCGATACGACAAGGCCCTTGTTTGAATGGCCTGAAAGTTTCTTCCTCCTGTTCTCAACTACTTGCGCTGCAGCACGAAGAAAGTCGTTGACAGTTGTGCAAAGAAGTCTACACTCCGGCCTGCCAATCAAAACGAACAATCAACGAACGAAAGATTTTTGCCAAGTTCTCCCAGTTGCCTTGCGGCGTCCGAAGCCTCTATTCCAAATTGCTCTGGCTCGTACGCTCACTTCCCCTGCTTTGACAAATCAAGCTTGATGCTGACGGGAAGGCCGTGAATACAGCCTTTCAGCGTCGCTCTGGTCTTCAACGACTGGCCGTCACACTTATAGCGGTTTGCTGATGCGTGCGACAGCCGGAAGCTGTGGGACAAGATGGTATCTTGTCCCAGGCCAGCAGGGACAAGATACCATCTTGTCCCACAGCTCCTGCGTCCAGGCAGCGCTCAGGGCGCACGCAACTGCAAACCGCTATAACTTACGTCTTCTGCTCGCTTCAATGGAGTGAAGGGAAAGGTGTCTTTATGCTCGATCAAAAGAACAAAATTTCGTTGCGATTCAAACTCGCGGTCATTGCGCCGCTGGCTTCGGCTGTGTGTCTGCTTGGTCTGATTGCGGTCTACGCGAAAACAAACGCCGGGCGTGATTCGGCTCATCGCGCTTCCTACCCGGCGGCATCCAACAACCAGTTGCAGCAAACAGTCCCAATCACCGCCAGTTTTTTCACTCCTGCCGGCCTGCCGATTCGTATCTTTGCCGCCACCGCCAGCAATGACAAAGGAGCGACCGGTCTGAGCTATACGATCACCAATCCCGGCAGCGCAGAGATCAGCAGCGTTGATCTGGCGCTTTTTGATTTCAATCCGACGGGCGGCCTGATGAACGTGCAAGTCTGGACGTTGCAAACAGCCTTGCCTGCCGGCAAGAGCGCGAGTTTTTCCTTGCGCCTGAAATCCCCGGCAACCGCCGCCAGTCGCTTGATCCTGACCGCTGAGGCGGTGCGCGGAAATGCCGACCTCGCCAGAAACACCGCCGCTCATTGGCAAACCGATTTCATCGAGCTTGCGCAGACCATCGGCGCATTGGCCGCCGGAGGCAAAGACACCGGCCTGCAATCCGCCCAGCGCACGGCGGCGATCCCGGAACTTTCCGGCTCATCGTATTGCAGCGACGCCTTTGCCAAAGCGTTTCAGTTATCAAAAACCAGCGATGGCAAAGCGCTCAACGCTTTTACCTGCGACCGCACTCAACGTTCGTTCGTTTTCGGCTTCAACGCGAAGAGCCTGATTCAAAAGTGAGTCGCTAACGCCAGGCCTGTCGCGCCAATCATCCCCCGGCAGCAGTTTTGAGAATCAGTCCATACCTCTTTCTTTGGCAGTTCAAGGAGAATTGTGATGTTACTCAATCGCCATCGCTTCAATCTTTGTTTCAACCTTTTCAGTCCGTCGCGGATCAACTTCGCCGCAGCGCCTGTATTCAAGCATCTTTGCCCCACTGGCCAAATGGCGCTGTCGCGGTCGCTTGTGCTTGCTGCCTTGTTATGTGTGTTCAGCGCGTTGTCTTCCGCGCAGGCGCAGACCGTTCAAAACACGCAGAACACGGCTGATGCTTCACTGCGCGGCGGGTTGCAGGTTGATCCTTCGACGCTGGGAATGTCGTTGCAGATTCCGTTGGGCGGGTATCCGGGACGTGGCGGACTCAATACTCCGATGACGCTCAGTTATGGATCGAAGCAATGGCGAATTGAAACGGTGCAGGGATTCCAGGGCACCTCTGCTTATCACACGCAATCCGAAGCTCGGTACGCCGAACATTCGATGTCGGGATGGACAAGCAGTTTGGAACCGCCAACAATTGAATTTGTCGGTGCGGAACAAGCTTTCGATTCTTTCGGCGTTGCGCTCTGTATTGTTTGCATTGATACGCCTAGCACCACGCCTTATTACGTTGATCGCATCCTGGTGCATATGCCGGACGGTTCGTCGCACGAACTGCGCAAGAGCGATACGCCAACAACCAACCTCAATTTAGGCTTGGCCGGAATTTATATTGCGGTGGATGGTTCGCGGCTGAAATACGATGGAAATACCGCGACGCTTTATTTACCGGATGGAGCGCGTTATCTGTTGGCCGCTTCTGGCGGCGTACAGTTTATTGACCGCAATGGCAACAAGCTGGCCTACAATTCAACCAACAGCCAGTGGACCGACACGCTGGGCCGCGTGATCGGACTGCCGCCATTACAGAATAGCGCGGTGGTGGATTTGCAGTATTGGATACCCGGGTTTGACGGAACGAACAGGCAAGTTACTTTTCGCTATCGCACGCTGACCAATGCGCGCACCGACCCATCCCAGCCGCTGCGTTATCGCGGCAATAAGAATTGTCCGGGGTATCCGGAATCCACAGTCTCGCCCAGCCTCTTCACCTCAATCCCCGTTCTCGATTCGGTTTGCTGGCAAGGGTATTTGTTCGACCCGGTAGTGCTTTACCAGGTCGTTTTGCCGAACGGCGGAACCTATACGCTCACCTACAATATTTACGGCGAGGCAGACAAAGTCGTGTTGCCGACCGGCGGATACGAACGGTTCCGCTACGACGCGGTTGATACCATCAGCACTGCGGCGCACGGCAGCGTTTACGGCCAAGCCAATCGCGGTGTAGTCGAACACTGGATCAGTGCCAAGGGTGACGGTACGGATGAAGTGCACTGGGGATACGCTGTGCTCAGCGATGGCACGATGACCCAAGTGACCGGCCCCAACGGAGCGAAGAGTGAGCGGTTAGTGCACGTCGGAACGACATCCACCTTTTACCCGCCTCATTTTGGTTATGAGGATCCGCGTGCCGGGCGGGCATACGAAGAGCGCACCTATAATTCCAGCGGGACGATGATCCGCCGCACGTTGGTGGATTGGGCAATCACCACTTCGACGCTGGCGTCACCATTTAGTTTCACGACGGTGGGAAGCAACCCACGCGCGGTCAAGAAGGTTGAGATTCTGCTGGACACAGGCGGCAATGCGCTTGCCGCAATGACCGAAACCAGCTACGACGCCGACTTGAACGAAATCGAAACCAAGCGTTATGACTACGTTTCGGTCACCCCGACAACTGCGCAGACCGCCAGTATTGGCTCATTCACCGCGGGCACGCTGCTGCGGACAGAAGCTTCCACCTTCCTGGTCAATGACAGCGCGAATTACTCTTCCACCGTGCGCCAGCAATACCGAGACCGGCATCTGATCTCACTGCCCAGTTTCACACAGGTCAAAAACGGCAGCACGGTCGTCGCCGAATCGCAATTCAAGTACGACGAGACCAGTTCGTACCCACTGCTGACTTATGGTT
Source organism: Blastocatellia bacterium (assembly GCA_038211695.1). Lineage (GTDB taxonomy): Bacteria > Acidobacteriota > Blastocatellia > RBC074 > RBC074 > RBC074. The sequence continues at coordinate 64,799 of JBBQVH010000019.1, forward strand.
CGACACCCACCGGCTGGACGGATCCGGCAACGACTGTGCGTGGCAACCCGACGACCGTGCGGCGCTGGCTGAATATGAGCGGCGCAACGGTGCAAACGTACCCCAGCGGCAGCTACCTGGAAACGCACGCGCAGTACGATCAATGCGGCAGCCCGCGCAAGGCCTGGGACGCCAACGGCAAGGTTGCCGAAACGACCTACACCGACGGTTTCAGCGACAGCGTCAACCGCAACACGTTCGCTTATCCGACCAGCGGCCTGACGCCCATTCCCGACACGTCCGGCTATTACGCGTCGAATCAAGCCTTCACGTCGAGCACGGTTTATGATTTCAACACCGGCAAAGCGGTGTCCACGACCGACGCCAACAGTCAGACGACGACGTATTCGTACCGTGATGATTCCAACGTCATTGACCCGCTCATTCGCCTGCGCAAAATCACCATGCCCGCAAGCCTGGGTGAAACGAAATACGACTTCGGCGATACGCCGGGGAATCTGTACGCCCGCACGCGGACCAAACAGAGCGCGAGCGTCTGGCTGGACGATTACACCTACTTCGATGGGATTGGGCGCGCCTGGCGCAGCGGCCATTACGAAGCGAGCAGTTCGTGGAGCGTCAAAGACACCGAATACGACACGCTGGGGCGCGTCAAACGAAGCTCGAATCCGTATCTGGCCGCGAACTTGAGCGGCGCGATTAACCCATCGGGCGTGTGGACGACGCCGACATACGATGATTTGAATCGGACGTTGACGGTGACGACGCCCGACGGCGCAGTGGTCGCGACCGCCTACAGCGGAAATCAGGTGACGGTGACCGACGCGGCCAATAAGAAACGCAGCAGCGTGACCGATGCGCTGGGGCGACTTGCGCAGAAGTTTACAGGCTACGAGCGGGATGCCGAGACCAATCTGGATTATGCGCAGGCTAGGTATTACGCGAATTTGCTGGGACGATTTACCAGTGTTGATCCATTCCATGCGAGCGGAGTAGTTACTGACCCGCAGAGTTGGAACCGGTATAGCTATGTTGGTAATCAGCCGCTGACGATAACAGATCCGTCAGGATTGCTATGGGCTCAGTTTAAGAATGAAGGATTCCGGTGGTTCAGTGATGATGAGTTATGTGAAGGAAAGCTATGTCGGGGAAACATCGATGCTGGTTGGGTAGCTGTAACCGGCGACCCGAATGGAAAATCCCACACGTACACGATCGGCAATACGCTTTATACACTTGATCCACATGGGCCAAATCCATCTGCGTACGGTAGAGGGCTTAATGCTTGGAGAGGATGGTCAGCCAGGCCGGTAACCGACGCCATAGTAGCTGATGGCAGTGAAGTCGCTGGTGCGGCGATTGGAGGGGCCTTTGCTCCACTGGTCTCGCGTATAATAGGTGAGGTGCTGGGTGGTATTTTCGGTGACGGGGTAACTACCTTGGGTTTGTCTGGAGGTGCAGGCGAAGTTGGAGGAGGTATTGCTGCAGAGGGCATGGCGACACCCTCCGGTGAGTTTTACAGCGTTGCATTTGAAATGAAGCTTGCACCCTCGAGCTACCCTGGATTATCACGCGGGGCACACTTCCAGGAAGCCAATGGGGCACTTCTTAATGCGATGGAGGCAGACGCAGGGTTTGCTTCAAGCATGGGGCAATTGGGTGTTAATGTTTCGCGAACGCCGACTGGCCTTGCGCCGCGCATCTCTCCGGCTGATTGGACATGGCACCATGCGACCGAACCGGGAGTGATGCAGCTTGTTCCAAGGGTTCAACATGCACCAGGCAGCATTTTCCAGCCAACACTTCACCCGGGCGGAGTCGGAGGTTATTCAATTTGGGGGAATTGATATGAGATTACTTGATGTCATAACAGTACTTGATGATCTGGATGAAGCCAGCACCATCTATCTACAAGAACCGTGGACAGAGGAAGCCATCGCTGTTGTTGCGGTAGAACCAGATGGAGGCGGGTTGCCGCCCGAAGCAAAGGCTTTTGATTTGAAGTACTTCATCGAAGTGTCTATTGCCCGCGAGTTTCTCCACGATTGGACTAGGACCTTGGCAACCTCTTCTTCGGTTAGCGAGCAATGCGAAAGGCTCATCCAGTATGCGATAAACGATGCATAGCGTTTGTAGAATAATCTAAATCAGGCCAACTTAGATTGAGTCAGAACCGCGAGCGGTAGGTAGCGTGTCGTTGCGCAAAAAACGCTCACTACCGCTCGCGGTTCTGATCTGGCTTACAATGTTACTTGTTTCAATTTAGGGGCTACGTCATATGCCTATGCCGACACCATCAGCTACACCGCTGCTGGGCAGATGACCAAGGAGCGGTTCGGGACTTCCACCAATCTTTACCACAATCTGCATTACAACACCCGGCTTCAGTTAGTGGACATTCGGCTGGGCGATGGCTCAACGGATGAATGGAATTGGACGCGCGGTGCGTTGGTCTTCTATTACGGAACAACAGCGCGCGATAGCTGGAACGCCTTTGCTACCACGAACACAGACAACAACGGCAATGTGCTGAGGCAGGTGAATTACGTCCCGCTGTCGGGCGGTGGCAACGTCATCCCGCAACTTGATGATTACACCTATGATGCGCTGAACCGGATCGCTTCGATGACTGAAGCGCAGCAGAACAGCAGCGGGACGTGGACGTATGGAGTAACCTCACAGACTTTCACCTATGACCGCTGGGGCAACCGAACAAGCGTGACAGGCCAGACCGCGCAAAGTTGGAGCACTACAGAAGCCGCCGCGACCAACCGGCTGAAGCTGACGAGCGGGAACGTCTGCACGGGAACGAAAGTCGGGCTGTGTTACGACGCGGCGGGCAATCTGGTCTTTGACAATCAATTGGGTTCGGGTGGCGACAGAACTTACGACGCGGAAGGGCGTATCCTCACGGCTGCTGGCGGCGGGACAAACAAATACGCCTACGACGCCGACGGCAAGCGTGTCCGGCGGCAAGTGGGTTCAGCACAGTACTGGCAGGTCTACGGCATCGGCGGAGAATTGGTGGCGGAATACCAATGGAATGGAACAACCGCGACGCTGCAGAAAGAGTACGGCTCTGGCGGCGGAGCAATGATCGTGGCGGAAAGCGCAACGGTTGTCCGGTGGCTGGTGACAGATCACCTTGGGACGCCTCGCATCATTGCCGATCAATCGGGGAGCCTCGGCGGAGTCACGCGGCACGATTACTACCCGTTCGGCGAAGAAAACTTATCAGGCGCGACGATCCGCACGACAGGGAACGGGTATCAGGCGGAAGGCGTGCGGCAGAAGTTCACAGGATATGAACGGGATACGGAGACGAATCTGGATTATGCGCAAGCAAGGTATTACGCGAACTTGCTGGGACGGTTTACCAGTGTTGACCCACTGCACGCGAGCGGAGTGATTACCGATCCGCAAAGCTGGAACCGGTATGCTTATGTAGGTAATCGTCCGTTGAAAATAATTGATCCATCTGGGTTGCTATGGGCTAGGCATAATGATCTTGGCTATAGGTGGTTCAGCGATGATGAGTTGTGTAACGGCAAATTGTGTGGTGAGGATACAGCCGCAGGATGGGCTGCCGTAACTTCTCTTGTATTCCAGGTAGGGAATGATTGGTATCGGCTAAATCCAAATGGCCCGAACCGGAGTGCCTATAACTCTAGTAGTTTTTACGAATATGCAGGTTGGGATAAATGGTATGACGGCATAGTTGCAGATGGCAGCGAAGTCGCAGGGGCGGCAATTGGGGGGCCAATTCTTTCGCGCCTCTTTAGTTCAATATTGGGAGAATTGCTGGGCAGTGGCGCAGGGGAAATCACTACTTTAGGATTGTCTGATGGCGTAGGAGACGCAGGAGGGGCAATTCTAAATCCGGTTCCAGGCACCCTAGCGCGCATCGTTCCAGGGGAAATAAATCCAATGACTCTGGGCGCTCCTGCAGCACAGGATGTGTTTGTTACGGCTGCTTCTGATATTCAAGGAATGACAGCATCACAAGTATCCCAAAGGTTGACAATTCCACTTTCAGAAAGCGGCACTTTCAGGATTTTTGAATTTCCAACGAAAAGCATAAGTAATATTGCGTCTCCTGTTAATAGAATGAACCCTGGCTTTGTCGGTAAAGGACTCACTGCAGGAGGGGCTCGTGAGTTTGTTATACCCAATGGTCCTATTCCAGCAGGTGCAACTGTAAAAGTTGTAGGGAACTGAAATTCACCATGATTGAACAATCAGTACAACAAATTGTCGGTAAATGGGAATTGGTAAATGGAATCTTGGTTGCTGATACCAATTGTCAGAGAATACATCAACTTATATCAAAAGAGCTTCAAAAAGTAATGGTGTCCGGTGACGGATGGAGGGTTCTTTACCAGGACCCGGACGATAGTCGTTACTGGGAACTAACATACCCTGAAAGCCACTTACACGGTGGAGGGCCGCCGGTATTGACCTGCTTAAGCAATCATGAAGTGATGGAGAGATACACTTTGGAAGTGTCTTAAAGTCAGCCAAATTTACTGTGGTTGCCTAGCAGAGGGCCCAAGAGCAGTTCGGCGCGCAGAATGTTGCGTAGCCCTCATGCAATGGGCTGTATCACAACTTGCATTACAACTCGCGGCTGCAACTGGTGGACATTCGTTTGGGCGATAGCTCGACGGATGAATGGAACTGGACGCGCGGGGCATTGGTCTTTTACTACGGGACGGCGGCGCGCGATGCGTGGAATGCTTTCGCCACGACGAACACGGACAACAATGGCAACGTGCTGCGGCAGGTGAATTATGTCCCGCTCAGCGGTGGCGGTAATGTGATTCCGCAGTTGGACGATTACACGTATGACGCGCTGAACCGGATCGCTTCGATGACTGAAGCGCAGCAGGCGAGCAGCGGGACGTGGACGTACGGCGTCACGTCGCAGACGTATACCTACGACCGTTGGGGCAACCGAACGAGCGTGACAGGCCAGACCGCGCAGAGTTGGAGTACGACCGAAGCGGCGGCAACCAACCGGTTGAAGCTGGCCAGCGGCAATACCTGCACGGGAACGAAGGTTGGGCTGTGTTATGACGCGGCGGGGAACCTGATCTTTGACAATCAACTGGGTTCAGGCGGCGACCGGACGTACGATGCCGAAGGGCGCATCCTGACGGCAGCGGGCGGCGGGACAAACAAATACGTCTATGACGCTGATGGGAAGCGGGTGCGGCGGCAAGTGGGTTCGGCGCAGTACTGGCAGGTCTATGGCATTGGCGGAGAGTTACTCGCGGAGTACCAGTGGAATGGGACGACAGCGACGTTGCAGAAGGAGTACGGTTACGCAGGGGAAGTGTCGGTTGTGGCGGAAAGTGCGACGACAGTGCGTTGGTTGGTGAAGGATCATCTGGGTACGGCGCGGATGATTGCGGACCAGAGCGGTAGCTTGGCCGGAATTACGCGGCATGACTACTACCCATTCGGCGAAGAGGATTTTGCGGGCGCGACGATCAGGACAACGACGAACGGGTATCAAGCAGAAGGCGTGCGGCAGAAGTTCACGGGGTATGAGCGAGATACCGAGACGAACCTAGATTATGCGCAGGCAAGGTATTACGCGAACCTACAGGGAAGGTTTGTCAGCCCAGATAAAGTGTTTGTCGGGCAAGATGAAAGTGATCCGCAGACCTGGAATCTATATTCTTATACGTCAAATAATCCGCTGAACAGGGTTGATACTGATGGGCAGCGGTGGTTCTACAAGCAGAATTCTGACGGCCAGATATATGTTCAATGGGTTGACCCGAATGATGATGGAACATATACGTCTCCTGGAAAAGGCTGGGTAGAGTTAACACCGGATAAAACTCTCACTTTGTACATCAATAATGGACGTGAAGCCTTTGTTATTGGTGAGCGAGAAAATGGAACCCCTTTTGTTACACGACCACTTGCAACTGGGAAAACAGAAATAAATCTGATGACAGTTGCCGAAGATATCGCTGTCGTTGCTTCGGGACGGATAGTGATCACCGGGGCGGGAGCCTTGTGGGATGCATACTTGGTTAAACTCGCAGAACGGCAAATAGCGAACCGTATATCATCTGAAATCGCAAAGGCCAGCGTAAATCCCAAAATATATGCACAGTTGGAAAAGCAGCTTGCAAGAGACGGCGCGAAGACTATCTTTAAAGCCTTACGTAATGCCGAAAAGGCTATTGAAGAACACATTAGTAAGATAGACACATTGAAATATAAATCCCAAGTTGAGGGAACAATTAGGAATGTTGCCAACCAAATCAAAACGCTTCAGAAGTTTATTAAGGATAAAGGTCTATGACTAATTTAAAGGAGATGGGAATGTATCTGGGTCGCCAAGTGCTTCTGCAGGGAGCAGCTATTTTGAGCGACATCGAAGTTAGTGACTTATCCAGTGCAGTTGTTATGTTATGGATAAGTGATGATTTATGGAAGACTGAAGACTTCCTAGAAGCTATACGGGGATTAATCAATGGTAAGCCTCTAGGGATAAGTGTCGGTGGGAAGCGCGTAGACAAAAGTTTTTCTCTGTTGCTTGAAACCCTAAGTACTCCTTCCAATAGTACTAGTCACATTATGACTGGAGTTATAGGGGATGTCAGTTTGAGTGAGGCTGTCTCCAATTTTTTAATTGCCACTTACCCAGATGATTTGCGCTTTGATGACTGGCAAGAGTATCAAATCATTGCAATAGGAGATAAAGCTCTACAAGAGCAAATGCAGTACTCAATAAACAAGATAATACTGGTAGATAAAAATGTTTCTTAGCGAAGGAAATTGTTGGGTGTAATTTCGTCCTGATGTAGCGATAAATGTAATATCTGCAATAAAATCGGCCCTCCATAAACGAGAGACTATCTCGTTTGTAGCTTATCGAGAGCATCAGGAGGACCGAAAATGAAAGCTAGCATAAGTGTCGACGC
>JBBQVH010000020.1:0-70572 GCA_038211695.1 Blastocatellia bacterium
GTAGTGGTTCATGTGGGGGAGATGTGTCAGTAGCCCGACCGTGAGGGAGGGCCGCCGGACGCCACGCCAGCCCTTGCTCACGCGCGGGCTACTGACACGTGGTTGCATCGTGCTCTCTCTCTTCACTGAGCCACTACCCGAAAGTCTTTTGGTGCGCCCGCATCCTTGCGGGCAAGGGATTTGCTAAAGATGCCCGCAAGGATGCGGGCGCACCATTTTTCCCGGAAAGATATTAGGCCACACAGGCAGCAGCGCAAAGGCGGATATTCGGCCAGATTATTTGGCATAACCATTGGCTCAACGATTGCCCCAACTGTCACCCCAATCGGTTTTTCGCACCAGTTTCCAGGCGTCTTTATCGCGTTTGGTGATGGTGGCGTTTTGCAATCCATCGGGCGTGCAAAGCTGAAGCTGCGTGTAACCAGCGTGGCGTTTTGGATGGCGCAGCACTCGGGCGGCGGCGGATGTGACCGGATGTTTGGTAACAGCAAGGTAGGAAAACTTTTCGTCTTCGTAACCCAGCGTCCCGCCTTTCAATCGGCGATGTAACGCTGATCGTTCAAAGCGCGCGGCAAAATGGCACCAGTCATCGCCGTTGGTTTCAGCCATTGGGCAGGGGCCGGGATGCGGGCAAGGCGCGACGATGAATGCGCCCGCTTCGATCAGTTGCGTGCGTGCGGCGCGAATGACCTCAAAGCCTTTCATCGTTCCGGGTTCAACAATGATCAGCGCCTGCCGCGCGGCTTGCCAGGCGGATTGCAGGATGCGGCGGACTGCCGGCGGTTCAATTTCGTTCAGGGCGTATGAACAAATGACCAGATCGTGCGGCGTGAATTCACTGGTCGTTCGCAGGTTCGTTCGTTGCCAATTCGCCGCACGCAGGGATGGGCGCTCTGATGTTTGCGCCAGCTTCTGGCCGAGTTCGATCAGCCGATGATCCTGCTCCAGCAAAGTGAATTGCCGCGCTTGATCAAACGCCTCCGCCACTGCCCACGATGCCGCGCCTGTTCCCGCTCCCAGATCAAGCACGCTTTCGATCTGTAATTCGGGCGCAAGCCTGTGGGCTTCAACCAGCGCCGCTCGTGATGCCGCAAACGTCGCTGGCATTCGCACGGCGGCGTAGGCCAGACGATGCGCGTCAGTGGTCATGAAGCGATTGGGCGTTTGTTGTTGATTGCGGTAACGGTCGGAAAGTTCGCCTGCTGCCTGGCTTAATGCGGCTTGAGGTAAAGATGGCAGGCTCTGGCGGGCGATTTCCTGTTCAATAGCTTGGCGGAGCGAAGCGGGAAGCTGCATCACAAGACCTTCAATTCGCGCAGAACATCCAGTGTGGCGGGCATCGGCGATTGCCACAGCCAGTCCACGCGCAGCCAGAATCCCGCGATGGCTTGGGAATGGTAAATGCCTTCTTCATCCGGCGCGACGGATTCATACGTTTCCTCATCATCAATCTGATAAAACTCCGCCGTCTGTTTGTCGGGATCAATCAGCCAGTATTCGCGAATGCCCGCGATTTGATATTCGGCGAACTTCACTTTGCGATCACGCTTGTTGCTTTCGGGCGAAATGATTTCAACGGCGAGGTCGGCTGGACCGTCCAGGTAATTTCGCGTCAGCAGATGTGTCCGATCTTTTTGGACGAAGATCAGATCCGGTTCGCGCCCGCGCGCAATCGCGGCCATTCGCATGACGTAAGGCGCAAGCACGACACGACCCAAATCTTTCGATTCAAGATAGGGTCTGAGGATGCTGTGCAGGAAGCCACCAATGTCTTGGTGGCCGAGAGATGCAGGTGACGCCATAATTTCGATCCTCCCGTCAATCCAGTCCGCCCGCTTGTCTTCATCCAGCAATTCGATGTACTCCTCGAACGACACATATTCTTTCGTCGGCGGAATACGCTCGGCCAATTCACTGACTGCGGTTGCCATAAAAATTACCTCCGGTTTGTTCCTGGTTCGCCTTTGTTCGGCGGGATTGTAGGCGAAGGCGGAAATGGAAGGAAGGCAGGAAAAGTTTCGGAGTGCCAGCCGCGATTGACATGGCGGCTGACACTCCGAAGGTTATAAAACTTTAGAACAGGAACTTGAACCCTAGCTGCCAGAAGCGCGGGAAGTTCGATTGTCCTATCGTAGCTTTATTGATCGCACCGAATTCCGGATCAGTCGGATTGGTGTTGTAAGTGCGCTCGTCGTACATCGGCGTGTTGAAGATGTTGAACGCCTCGGCTCGGAATTGGAACCGCATCTTTTCGGTGATGCGGAAGGTTTTGGCGAAGTTCAGGTCGAACTGTTCGAACGCCGGGCGGCGGATGCGCGGGTCGCGGATCGCCGTCGAACGCGTAGTGAACGGTTCGCGGATCGTGAAGTTCGGCGTGGTGCAGCCATATGCGACTGAATACGCCAGTAACGCATAAGTCAGCTTGCCGCTCGCATCACGCACGTAGTTGCCCGCTGAATCCTTGACGGCTTGCCCCACGCAGGGTTTGACGCCTTGAATGAACTCCGTTCCATTTAAGATGCGCTCACGATTGCTTAAGCGCGCATCGTTCTGGTTGCCGACGAAGTCCACGTTGCCTGGCAACTGCCACGGGCGGCCCGAATTGAAGATATACGCACCAGCAATCTCCCAACCGCCGAGCACACCGTCAACCAGACGGCCTGAGTTGCCCAGGAACTTCTTGCCTTTGCCGACAGGAACCTCCCAGACGCCCGAAATCGTGAAGCGATGCGGGCGGTCAGAAAAGCTCAAAGAATGGTTCTTGATCTTCGCGACATCGTCAATGTAGGCCGCCGTGCTGTCCTGTGAACCGGGGAATTCAAGAGCTTCTTCCATCTGCTTCGACAGCGTGTAGGTCGCGCTCATCGTCAGCCCTTGCGTCAGGCGCTTGTTGAAAAGCATCTGCAGCGAGTTGTACCAGACGCGGCCTTCGTTGCGTTCCAACTCGGTAATCGTGCTGTTGAATTGCGGGAAGGGGCGGGTCAGTTGATAGCGCGACAGCGTGGCGGGGGTGAATACGCCTGTACCTTCAAAACCGGCGACGCCCTGAAATGGATTTGGCAACAGCGCGTTGCAGAACGCGGGATCGCCGCCCTTGGTCGGGTCGCATTTGTCGCGGAAGGCCTGCGTCACTTCGTTGATGCCGTTGTAACGCGATTGGCCCTGATAGGTGCGGCTGCCGACGTAGCTGACTTCGAGCATGCTGCGCCACGGCAGTTGCCGCTGCACGGCGAGCGAGAAATTCTGTACGTAGGGCACGGTGAAGTTCGGGTTCGAGTATTGGAAGCCGTTACCGATCTGCGTTTCCAAACCGCGCCCCGCGCCCGCCGGACGAGCCACCGTCGGGAACGGATTGTTGAGCGCATAAGTCGGCGTGCGGTTGCCATCAAGCGAACCGACCAGCGGTGTTGTCAGGCTGAACCCGTTGAGCGGGAAGCCCGGCGCGCCCGTCGGATTCAGGTAATAACGACCGAACCCGCCGCGAATGACGGTCTTGTCATTCAACGAATAGGCAAAGCCGATGCGCGGTTGAATGTTGTTCTTGTCATATTTGTACGGACTGGCAGAATTGCCGTTGACTCCCGCAAAGCCAAGTCCGCCCAAAACCTGCGTCGCGCCGTTCAACAGTTTGGTCTTGTCAATCCGCGCGCTGGCCGGATTGACTGCCGTGGGATCAAAGCCGTAGTTGGCGCGGTTGAAGCGCTCGACCGGAGGGCCGTTCAAATCCCAGCGCAAGCCGAAATTCAAGGTCAGCTTGCGCGTCACCTTCCAATCGTCCTGAATCCAGGGCGCATAGTATTTAAACATGTAAATTGGGAACGCATTCGCATCCACGTTGCCGGACGCAGGCGCGCCGAGCAGCAGCGATGCGATTGAACTACCGCTCAAGACATCAGCACGCGAAAAATCCTTCTGCGTGAAGGTGCGGTCGAAGCTGATCTGGCCGCCGCCGTTGCCGCTGACCAGTCGCGCGTATTGCGTGTAGCGCAGATCCAAACCGAAGCGCAGCGTGTGCGCCGATTTGTTCAGCGATACATTCGGCTGGAAGCTGAAAACGTTGGTTGGCTCGCGGCTGAAACTGCCGCGCCCGTAGCTGATGAAGTCAGAGAAATTGAAACGTGGGAACATGGGCGCCGGCAGTTGTGAAGCAAGCGAGGCAGGGAAGCCAAGTTGCGTCACATCATAACCAAGTCCGCCTTCGAAGCGCGCCGCCTCGATGTAGCGATTCGCAGACGCGCGCAGGTTCAGGATCAAGGTTGGGCTGAAGGTATGCACCCAGTCGGTCACACCCGTGTAGTTGATGCGATTGAGCGGCAACTGTCCGTCCTGCGCCGGGCCGGTGGTAATGCCGTTCGTCCAACGAATTTCGGCGCGGTTGTTGTAACCGTACCGGAAGAAAACCTTGTCCTTCTCGCCGATGTTCTGGTCAATCTTGAAGATCCAGTTTTTGAACTTATCGTTGGCGATGTTCGGAATGTCGGCGAAGTTATTGCGGAAAGGATCGCTGCCCGGCGTGACGGCGTTCGGTTTGGGGAAAAATGCGGCAATCTTTGCGGCAATCGGGTTGATGCGATTGGCCGGGATGATGTTGTTCGGGAAGGGATCGCGCACCCAGTTCGCGCCTTCCTGACGGCCGGTCAGCGGATCGTAGATCGTAATCAACTGGCCGTTGGCGTTCTTGTAATTACTGAAATCGCCCTTGAGAAATGCTTCGGGCGGGACGGTGCGCACGGCCTGGTTGGGCGTTTGTTCACGATAGCCTTCGTAGTTGAAAAGGAAAAACGTCTTCTCTCGCCCATCGTAGCCAAGCTTGCGGAAGATGGATTTCGGCAAACGCACGGGGCCGTTGATCACGCCGCCGTATTGATCCAGCAGGTGTTCCGCCGCAACGAACTTGCCCGAGTTGGGATCAAGCGTCTTGCCCTTTGGAATGCCTTTGGTGTTGGCCAGCATATTATTTGCGTCCAGCCAATTGCGGCGATAGAACTCATAAAGCGAGCCGTGAAATTGGTTGCCGCCCGATTTGATCTGCACGTTGACGATGCCGCCGGATGTGCGTCCGTATTGGGCGTCAAACGAATTAGTGATGATCTTGAATTCGCCTACTGCATCCACCGGTGGAACGTAGGCCAGGTTGTTGCCGCCTTGAATCGAATTGTTCGGCGCGCCGTCCAGCAGGAATTCGTTGTTGCGATTCTGCCCGCCGTTGACTGACCAATCGGCGATGGCGCCGTTATCGAACGGGCGTTGATAAATCGCCGGGCCGTTGAACGTCACGCCGGGCGTCAGCGTCGCCAGCATAAACGGATTGCGCGCATTGAGCGGCAATTCGGTAATGCGGCGGTTTTCGATGACGTTGCCGCGGTCGGCTTTTGATTCGTCCAGCAAAGCGGCGTCCGCCGTGATGGTCACCGTTTCACTGGCCGCGCCGACTTCCAGCACGATGTCAATCGTGGCGGTTTGGCTGACCTGCAATTCCTGTTTCTCGCGCAGGAATTTTTTGAAGCCGGACGCTTCAGCGGCAATCGTGTAGATGCCGGGTTTCAAGAAGGACGCGCTGTAGTTGCCTTCGGCGTTGGAGGTGATTGTCACGACTTCGTTGGTTGCGCCATTGCGAAGCGTGATCGTGGTATTGGGCACTGCGGCTTTGTTTTGATCCGTCACCCGGCCGTTGACTGTTGCGCGGAACTCCTGCGCAAAAGCCAGGGCTGAAAGCAGGCAAAGCCACATGAGAGAAAGTGCTAGGTGCTTTTTCATTGGGTCTCCTGAAGAATGATCAATGCCATGACCGGTAACGGCGAAGTGTCCCTGTTCCGCCGCCGATCAAGACATTGATGTGGGTTAGTTCGGACGTTTCCGGTGAATCGCCACGCCATCGAATAGCGGTGCTTTTTCACCGGAAGCGATCATCACCGTTCGTGCCTGCTGCAGCGGCAGGCCGACCGGTGCGGTGAATTGAGAGGGTACTGTTTGTAATTCGTTGTGAATCAGATAGCCGCCATCGGCCATCATTGCGGCAATGTTGGCCAGCGCGAAAAGCAGTTCCGGCGCGCTGAAGTAAGGGAAGACGTTGGTGACGATGACCAGGTCATACTTCGGGGAGTCCTGATAACGCTCAGTAATAATATTCAGCCGGTCAGCACTGATGGCGGTGACGATTTCAGAGCGCACGCGCACTGACTTTTTCAGATGTGCGGCGAATTGGCGTGGCACTTCCAGGGCGCTCTCCGTGCTGCTGACGCTGATGCTTTTGCCCAGTTCGCGGAAGTAGGCTTTGTAATCCTCCGTCAGCGGATGCGCGGCGCTGTCTTTGATACCGGAAAGCAGCGAAAGCCTCACCTCTTTTCGCCGCCGCAGATTTTGCAGGTGCGCGATGACGCGATCGTTGATGTCAACGCAGTGAATTTGCAGCCGCGCCGCATCTGCCAGCTTCAAGCCCAACAACGCATCCGCCACCGCAAACGGCTGGTAGCTTTGCGGGCCGAACAGGTCAATCAGGTCGGTGCGCGGCGCGAAGTCCAGGCCCGGCCCGACGATCAAAACTTTATTGATTCCGGCATCACGCGATTGGGCTTTTCCCTCCGCCCTTTCCGCTCTTAATGCTGCCAGCGCTGTGTAGACGGCAAAGTTGGCCTCGATCTGCGTGTCCGTGCTGTGGCCGCGATCTTGATATAGCGAAGCAACGAACGCAGCCAATTCTTCTTGTTTCACTGCGCGGGAAGCGAACTCTTTGCGATAAAGAAAGCGCATGGCACGTGCGTACTCGGCTTGCAGATGCTGCGCTGGCGTGACGGTGGGATTCGCGGTTTTCCCCAACAACTCGCTGAAATAATTCAACCGCTCGTCATTGCCGGGCTTAGTCAGCGCCGTCAGGAAATCGGCGATGCGCGCGTTGACCGGTTGCGGCACTCGCTCACCTCGCGGCTGGAAAGCTGATCTATCTGCCAGAAATTGCGCGCGTTCCACGTCAGTCAACCCTTGGGTGAATTCGTAGGCGCTCAGCGCCGGTTCGATTTTCGAATAGTTAGTGAATCGGGAAGATTGCAGCAGGAAGAAGATCAAATGATCATATTCGCCGCGCAATTCACGCTCGTCCGTTTGCCGATTGATGGCGGTAATTTGTGATGCGAAGCTTTCGCGCCCGATGTTCAGCCCCTTCAGCCACGCGCAAAGCTGCACTGGCAGGTCGTCATACCGGATTGCCCGCCTGGGTGAAGCCGAGCGGGCGCTGACGATGGCCAGCAAGCAAACTGCAAGGCAGATGCACGCCGCTGCGTAGGCGCCTTTGCGCCGGGACAAGATTGTAATGTTGATCGGGCACAGCCTCATTTCACCTCGCTCACCGAGACTCAAGATTTGGGGGCTAAAAATAACCGGCTCAGCAAAGCTTATCGCGAAAACTTCTTGCCTGTCTTTTTGTGTAATAGAACTTTGGAAGGATTGGAACTTAAGGCGAGTTGGATTATCCAAACGGCCTGAAGGAGTGTCAAGCAAACAAGGGATTCAAAAGTGGGAGAATTTGGTATTCGCCCGGCCTTTCCCCATCTCGTCAAAGACAACTCTGGAAGCAATAAAAATTGGTAGGGCACTCTTGATGGTTGAGCGTCTTGCGGCCCCTGGAAGCCTATGGTACTTTACGCCCGCTGAAAATTTGCGGGAGTAATTCAGTGGTAGAATGCCAGCTTCCCAAGCTGGACGTCGCGGGTTCGAGTCCCGTCTCCCGCTTCAAACAAAAGCCGCAGCGAAGGTTGACACTTCTGCTGTGGCTTTTGTTGTTTGAAGCTTGCCATCTGACGGGAAACTACAGCCCTTTTGACGCCAGGTACTTGATCAAATCACGGACACGGCAGGAATAGCCCCACTCGTTGTCGTACCACGAAAGGATTTTGACCAGATTGCCGCCAATGACTTTGGTGTAGTCAGCGTCCACGATGGATGAATTGGAGTTGCCACGGAAATCAATCGAAACCAGTGCCGCGGTCTCGAAAGCCAGGATGCCTTTCAACTCTCCGTCGGCCGCACTTTTCAGCGTGGCATTGACCTCTTCAGTCGTGGTGTCTTTTTCAAGCTCCATCACCACGTCAACCAGCGAAACGTTCGGCGTCGGCACGCGGACGGAGATGCCATCAAATTTGCCTTTCAGTTCAGGCAGCACCAGTGCGACGGCTTTGGCTGCGCCGGTCGAAGTCGGAATCATCGAAAGCGCACCGGCGCGGGCGCGGCGCAAATCCTTGTGCGGAAAATCCAGAATGACTTGATCGTTCGTGTACGAATGGATCGTCGTCATCTGCGCTTTCTTGATGCCGAATTTGTTGTGAATGACTTTGGCGACCGGTGCCAGACAGTTGGTCGTGCAGGAAGCATTCGAAATCACGTGATGTTTGGCCGGATCATAAACGCCTTCGTTGACGCCGAGCACGATGGTCACATCTTCGTTTTTGGCGGGCGCGCTGATGATGACTTTTTTGACCGGGCCGCGCAGATGAAGCGCAGCCTTGTCGCGGTCGGTGAAATGTCCGGTGGATTCGATGACGATTTCAGCGCCGACCTCTTCCCACGGAATCAGCTTGGGGTCCCGCTGGGCAAAGACGCGGAACGTGTCGCCCGCGACCGTGATTGTATTTTCAGTATGAGTAACCTCGTGATCCAGATTGCCCAGGATCGAATCGTATTTGAGCAAATGCGCTAGCGTTTTGGTGTCGGTCAGGTCGTTGACCGCCACGATGTCAATCTCTTTGTCTCCCAGCGCCGTTCGCAGAACGTTGCGTCCGATGCGGCCAAAGCCATTGATCCCTACTTTGATAGCCATGTAGTTCTTCTCCTGTCGAAGTTGTTATTGGGTGTTATTGGAATCAAGCAGTAGGCATTAGCGTGTATCAGAGCCGCCGCTTGAAGTCGGGCAAAGTAGCGTAGCGGTTCAAGGCGTGTCAACCACGAATGCCGCGAGCGATGAACGATATGATTCGATGTCATTCACTCCATTCATCGTCTCCTCTTTCAGCTTGCGTGCGGAACGTTATTTGAAGTTGATCCGCAACGTGGCGGCTATTTTGCTATGCCTCTGCCACAGCGATGCAGGCGGGCAAACGCAGGCCGCCTGATATTGAACATCGTCCCGCGAAGATTTTTGATTCTTGTGTTGAAGCCTTGCACAGGTTGGCAGTAAGATCGCTCCCCGTTTCCCCATCACCAAAGATCACAGGCAACAAGGCAGTAAGGCATGTCGTCATTTTCTCCGCCGAACAGCAAACCATTTTCCACAGCGTCAACGGATGAGGCCGAACTGTGTCGGCCCGCGCTGGCGCAGATCCTGCCGTTCAGCGAACACGCCATCAAACTGATCACTGGCGGCCTGATCGTGTTTGAAAGCCTGTTGGCCGCGACGCTTTTCGTGCTGTGTTATTGGCTGCGGCATCCTGAAGAAACGCTGTTCTTGTGGATGGAAAAGCAGATTGGAACTATCGCGCTTTCGCTGCCTTATGCCTTCCCGCTGAAATTCGCGCCTTACCTGAGTGTTCTGTATTTCGTGCCCCTGATCCACGTGTTGACCTTCTGGTATCGCGGTCTGTACCGCGTGCGGGGCGAATTCTCTTTTGCCGAAGACTTCATCCAGATATTCAAAGCAGTTTCGATCAATGCGCTGCTGGTGACGGTGCTGGCCTTCTTTTACCGTGGCGGATTCACTTACGCGGCGTTTTCGTATTCGCGCGTCGTCTTTATTTTGTACTTCGCGCTGAGCCTGGCTGTTTTTGTCGTCTACCGCGCGGGCTTGCGCAGCTTGCAAACGTTTTACCGCCGCCGCCACATCAACGTCATCCCAATCCTGATCGTCGGATCGAATGGCGTGGCCGAAATGTGCATTAACGAAATTGCGCACGATCCACGCCTGGGCCGCCGCGTCGTGGGTTTCGTCACCGCTGACGGCGCGCCGCCCGTCAGCGACGCCTTGCAATCGTGGCCGACGCTGGGCCGTTACGACCAGATGCATCAGTTCATACGGCTGTACGGAATCGGCGAAGTTCTGATCACCGACCCTGACATTCCGGCGCAGATGCTGTTTGACACGGTGGTCAAATGCGGGCGCGGCGCGCGCGTGACGTTTCGTGTCGTGCCAAATTTGCTGAACTGCATCCCGCGCAAAACCTACATCGAACAACTGGGCGCGGTGCCAATGGTGCGATTGTTCGAAGAGCCGCTGTCGGGGCCGGTGCGACTGCTCAAACGCTCAATTGATTTGATTGTCAGCTTCCTGATTTTGTTGATGACCGCGCCGCTGTGGTTGGTCATTGCGATTGCGATCAAGCTGGAATCGCGCGGCCCGCTGCTGTATCGGCAAGAGCGCGTCGGGATGGACGGCCAGATTTTCCTGCTCTACAAATTCCGCTCAATGCTGGAAGACGCCGGCGTTGATGAAGCGCATCGCGACTACATGAAGCGCGTTATTACTGAACAAGGAGACAGCAATCTGGGCACCGAAGCCGCGCCGAGCTACAAGTTCATCAATGATTCGCGGCTGACGCGCATTGGGCGATGGCTGCGAGCAACGAGCCTGGACGAACTGCCGCAACTCTTCAACGTCTTCAAAGGCGAGATGAGTCTGGTCGGCCCCCGTCCGCCCATTCCCTACGAAGTCGAATGTTACGAAGCCTGGCACCGCAAACGGCTGGACGTAAAACCGGGATTGACCGGTTTGTGGCAAGTCAGTGGACGCTACCATCTGTCGTTCCAGCAGATGGTAGCGTTGGATATTTACTACATTGAAAACTGGTCATTGTGGCTCGACCTGAAAATTATTCTGAAGACCCTGCCCGCCTTATTCATGAGCGAACAGACGCGTAAAAGCTAAGCCTGACTGTGACATTAGCTCCGGTAGAGCCTTAGATAGCTGACGGCCTTGCCGGGACTTTTGCTTCCTAGTTTGCGGCGAAATCGAAGCCTTTCTTATGCTCGCGGCACATCTTCTGCGCCGGAATCGCCTTGCCCGGGTTGCACAGCCCCAGCGGATTGAATACGTCTTTGACCGCCAGCATCGCATCCAGCGACGGTTGATCAAAGATCATGTGCATGTAATCAATCTTGTCCACGCCGACGCCATGTTCGCCTGTGATCGAACCTCCGGTGTCCACGCACAGCTTCATAATCTCCTTGCTGGCGGCGTGGACGCGTTCGACTTCTTCGGCATTGCGTCCATCGTAATTCAGGTTCGGATGCAGATTGCCGTCGCCCGCGTGGAAAACGGTCGAAAGCTTCAGCTTGTACTTTGCGCCGATGGCGTATATCCCGGCCAAGGTTTCAGGCAGTTTGGTGCGCGGGACGACGGCGTCTTGCACCAGCAGGTCCGGGCTGACGCGGCCCAGCGCGCCAAACGCACCTTTGCGGCCGGCCCACAATTTCTTGCGCTCGACTTCGTCACGGGCTTCGCGCACCAGACGGGCGTTGTGTTGGTAGCAAATCTGAGTAGCGAGTTTCGCCTGCGTTTCCAGCCCAGCTTTCAATCCGTCCAATTCCACGATCAAACAAGCCGCCGCATCGCGCGGGTAACCTGCGGCGTAAATGGAATCTTCGACAGCGTTGATCGTCACCTTGTCAATCATCTCCAGCGCGGCGGGCAGCATTCCGGCGGCGATGATCGCCGACACAGCGCGGCTGGCGTCGTTGATGTCCGGAAAATCTGCCAGCAAGGTGATGACCAGTTGCGGGTTGCGTGTCAGGCGGACGGTGACTTTGGTAACGATGCCCATCGTGCCTTCGCTGCCGACAAACACTCCCAGCAGGTCGTAGCCAATCGCGTCGGCTCCAGCTCCGCCAAAGTTGACGATTTCGCCCGTTGGCAGCACGACTTCGACGCCCAGAATGTGATTGGTTGTTGCGCCGTATTTCAAACAGTGTGGGCCACCAGCATTTTCAGCGACATTGCCACCGATGGTGCAGGAGGTCTGCGACGAAGGATCGGGCGCGTAATGGTACCCGCGCGCGGCGACGGCCTGGGTCAGTTTGACGTTGACCAAACCGGGCTGCACGACGGCGCGACGGTTGGCGTAATCCACTTCCAGCACGCGATTCATTCGCGCCATTTCAATCGTCACGGATCGTTCGCCCTTTTCGCAGCCCGTCGCAATCGCGCCGGAACTCAATCCGGTGCCCGCGCCACGCGGCCCGAACGGAATCCCATTCGCCGAAAGCAGTTTGACGATTTGTGAAACCTGTTCGGTCGTGCGCGGAAAGACGACGGCCAGCGGGCGCGATTTATGCGTCGTCATCGCGTCGCATTCGTAGACCATCAGTTCGGCGTCATCCGACGCCACGCCGTCCTTGCCCAGAATCTGGCGTAAGCGCGCAATGATCTTCGGTTCGATTAGTTCAGCCATTGATGCTCTTCCTTCGATTGTTCCAGAGATTGATTGTGTGACTTTCGATTGGCGGCTGTTAGAATACGGGCCGATCAATTCCAAAGGCAAGCAAATGAATTCACCAACTATTTTAAAAGACAGTTTTGGCCGCGCCATTCGCGACCTGCGCATCTCCGTCACCGACCGCTGCAACTTTCGCTGCTTCTACTGCATGCCGACTGAGGCGATGGAGTGGCAGCCGAAATCCGAAATTCTGAGTTACGAAGAAATCATCCGGCTGGCCGAAGTCTTCGTCTCGCTTGGTGTCAACAAACTCCGCGTGACGGGCGGCGAACCGATGGTCCGGCGCGATGTCGAAAGTGTCGTCGAACGTCTGGCCCAAATCCCTGGCGTTGCCGACCTGGCCATGACCACCAACGCGCACTTCCTGCGAGGCCGCGCCGAAGGTTTGAAGAAGGCCGGATTGCAGCGCATCACGATCAGTCTGGATTCATTGACGCCGGATCGGTTCGCGCTGCTGACCGGGCGCAACGAATTGAAGCAGGTGCTCGATGGAATTGACGCCGCAGTCGAAGCGGGACTTGCTCCGGTCAAGATTAACTGCGTGATGATGCGCGGCATCAACGACGATCAGGCAATCAAGTTCGCCGAATTCGCCCGCGAGAAAGACCTCCGCGTCCGCTTCATCGAATTCATGCCGCTGGATAACGGCAAAGTCTGGAAGCGCGAAATGGTCATGCCCGGTGAAGAAACGCGCGCGCGCATCAACGAAGCTTTCCCGCTGGAACGAGTCAAGTCGGAGAATTTGAGCGAGACGGCAAGGCGATGGAAATTTGCTGACGGCGCACCGGGCGAAGTCGGCTTCATCAATCCGGTCTCGCAGCCCTTCTGCGGCCATTGCAGCCGCATTCGATTAACCGCCGACGGAATGATCCGCACATGCTTGTTTTCAACCGTCGAACACAACATCAAACGATTGCTGCGGACAGGCGCAACGCGCGATGACTTGATTGATTTCATTATTGCGACGGTGGAAAAGAAAGAAGAGCGCCATCACATCAACGATCCCGAATTTGTGCAACCGCTCAGGACAATGTCGTGCATTGGAGGGTGAGAAATGGGGCAAACCATAAAAAGGAATTTGCTGACTAGCGTTTGGGTAGGAATTACCATTCATTTCTGCCAGCTTGTAATCTTCGCTCAAAGTTGTGGTCAGGTTGAATATCAAATTATAGCGACTACAAAAGCAGCAACACTGGAAAAAGAGTTGAACGAGGCAGCGAAGCAAGGATTTCGTTTTGAACAAGCCTCGCAAGCGTTTGGCATTTCTACACTAACCGTTTTGTTATTACGTCCCCTTGGTGTTACGACCGATCAGTTATACGAGTACAAAGCCTTGAGCGCCGATAATCTGATAAAACAGAAACAGGACCTGCTGGCTAACGGCTTTGTCTATCGCGCAAGCTTCATTCATTCAGGACTTTCCCTATTTGCAATCAACCGATCAATATCTCCGTTTTTATTGTGGGAACGTGCCATCGGTGTGCCGCCTCCTTCGCAAGATTACGAGTTGATGGTTGAGAAAGATGAAAGGAAATGGCCGGAGTTACTTGCTCAAGCCAAAGCCAGAGGGTTTAGTCCGGTCGGGGTGTTGACCGACACCATTTTGTTGAAACGCGGTGAAGATGAAGCCGGTGTTGCCAAACGCGAATACCGATTACTCTCAACTTACAAAATCTCCACGTTGGAAAAAGAGATCAATCTGGCGGGACAAGAAGGATTTCATTTTGTCACCAGTTCATTTATACCGGAGACATTGTTAGTCCGCGAAGAACAGGCGGCGCAAACTCAGTATGAATATAAGCTGGCGAGCCTCGGTGATTCGGAAAAAGCGATTAAACAACTCAATACGCTCTCATCGCAGGGTTTTGTTTTTCGTGGGGTTACACAGGGAGGGGCAAAGGCCATAATGGAGCGATCCCACACCGGCCCTTCGCCAATAAACCCACAAGAATTTAAAGTCTTGCAAACGCATACCAAATTATCGCTCCGGAAAGAGCTTAAACAGGCTTGTGTTGAGAAGTGGAAGCCTTTGAATTTAAACGGCGGCAGCGGAGGATTTATTTTGCTCTTGTCGCGTGACGCTAAAATCTGAAGATGACCGGAAAGGGGATTATGTCCACAAGAGTCAACTCGCAAAGCTTGCGAAAGAGAACGGCAAATCAGCCGGAGCAAATGCTCACGCCGTCCCCGCGCCGCTTCACTGTCGAGGAGTATTACAAGATGGCGGAGGCGGGCATTCTGCGTCCTGACGAACGGGTGGAGTTAATCAACGGGGAGATTCGCGTTATGAGTCCACAAGGTACGAAACATGCGTCAACCAGTTCGCGCGCCGATCTGTGGTTCTTCCGGCATCTCGATGATCGCGCCGCAATCCGCGTTCAAAAGCCGATTCACTTGAGCGACGATACCGAGCCGGAACCGGACCTGATTCTGGCTGTCTTCGACGAAGAGGACTATGCCGAACATCACCCCATGCCGGCGGAGATTTTGCTGGCGCTGGAAGTCTCGGCCAGTTCGCTGCGCTACGACCGCAACGAAAAGAGCTTGCTCTACGCGCAGGCTGGAATCATCCAATACTGCATCTTGAATACGGAGACGCGCGAACTGGAGGACTACCGCGATCCGTCGCTGGACGGGTATCGCAGCAAAAAGACTTACATCGCCGGACAAAGCTTCTCTCTGGTGGCCTTCCCGGACATTTTGGTCAACGTTGCCGACTTGTTGCCACCGCCGAAGATGGTGGGGAAATTCAAGAGAAGATCAAAATAACAATCTTTTCAGGGGAGCCGCGCAATCGGCTGAGAGTTCGCCGATAAGGCGAAGACCCTTGGAACCTGACACGGTTAATACCGTCGTAGGAAGAAAGGAAACACAATGAACAACGGAAACAATAGCAATTCAAACGGACATTCGAACGGAACAAACGGCAACAACAATGGCAACGGCCACAACGCCGAGCATCAATTCCCGGCTTCGCGCCGAATCTACAAAGAAGGGCAACTGGCAGGCGTGCGAGTGCCTTTCCGCGAAATCACGCAGCACGTCACCAAAACCATCAACGACTCCATCGAAGTCAACGACGCCATTCACGTTTACGAAACCAGCGGGCCATGGGGCGATCCGGCTTACAACGGCGATGTGCGCGATGGCTTGCCCGCGTTGCGCCGCGACTGGATCATCGCGCGCGGAGATGTCGAAGAATACGAAGGCCGCGACGTTACACCTGTGGACAATGGCTATCGTTCGCCGGAAGAGGAAACCTACGCCCGCGAAAAATCGAAGGGCAAATTGGAGGAGTTTCCCGGATTGCGCCGCGCACCCTTGCGCGCCAAGCCTGGCCACAACGTGACGCAGATGCATTACGCTCGCAAAGGCATCATCACGCCCGAAATGGAGTTCATCGCCATTCGCGAAAATCAGTACCGCGAAAACATCTACGCGGAACTTGAAAAAGAAGGCCTCGACCGCAATGATCTTTACTTCACGCACAAAGGCGAATCGTTCGGCGCGGGCATTCCCAAATTCGTCACGCCCGAATTCGTCCGCGATGAAGTCGCCCGTGGCCGCGCCATCATCCCGGCCAATATCAACCATCCTGAAACCGAGCCGATGATTATTGGCCGCAACTTCCTGGTCAAAATCAACGCCAACATCGGCAACAGCGCCGTCGCTTCTTCGATTGAAGAAGAAGTCGAGAAGATGCGCTGGTCAACTAAGTGGGGCACGGACACGGTAATGGATTTGTCCACCGGCAAGAACATCCACGCCACACGCGAATGGATCGTTCGTAACTCGCCCGTGCCCATCGGAACCGTGCCGATCTACCAGGCTTTGGAAAAGGTCAATGGCAAAGCCGAAGACCTGACTTGGGAAGTCTTCCGCGACACGTTGATTGAGCAGGCCGAGCAAGGCGTTGATTACTTCACGATCCACGCCGGCGTGCGGCTGCCGTTCATTCCGCTGACGGCCAAACGCACGACGGGCATTGTTAGTCGCGGCGGTTCGATCATCGCCAAATGGTGTCTGTCGCATCACCATGACAGCTTCATCTACACCCACTTCCGCGACATCTGCGAAATCATGGCGGCCTATGACGTCAGCTTTTCGCTTGGCGACGGACTGCGGCCCGGCTCCCAAGCCGATGCCAATGACGCCGCCCAGTTCGCTGAACTGGAAACCCTGGGCGAACTGACCAAGATCGCCTGGGAATACGACTGCCAGGTCATGATCGAAGGCCCCGGTCACGTGCCGATGCACTTGATCAAGGAAAACATGGACAAGCAGCTCGCGCTTTGTCACGAAGCGCCGTTTTACACCCTGGGGCCGCTGACGACGGACATCGCTCCTGGCTACGACCACATCACCTCGGCCATCGGCGCGGCAATGATCGGTTGGTTCGGCACGGCGATGCTCTGTTACGTCACGCCCAAAGAGCACCTCGGTCTGCCCGACAAGAAAGACGTGAAGGATGGCGTCATTGCCTACAAGATCGCGGCGCACGCCGCTGACCTGGCCAAAGGCCACCCCGGCGCGCAGCTCCGCGATAACGCCATCAGCAAAGCCCGCTTTGAATTCCGCTGGGAAGATCAATTCAATTTGTCGCTCGATCCCGAAACCGCGCGTGAATTCCACGACGAAACCTTGCCGCAGGAAGGCGCAAAATCCGCGCACTTCTGTTCAATGTGCGGCCCGCACTTCTGCTCGATGAAGATCACGCAGGACGTGCGCGAATACGCCGCACAGAAAGAGATGGACGAACAAGCAGCGCTCGCCGCAGGAATGGCGGAGAAGGCGGAAGAGTTCAAACAGGCCGGGGCGGAGATTTATGTGAAGGCATAATGCTCCTTGGCTGTCAGAGCTTTACTTCTTCGTAAAGCTCTGACAGCCGGGTTGCTGACTTTGGAGAGGAGCACATGGCAAAGAATAATTTGCTGCAGACAAGCACTCCCACCTTGAATGGGATATTTACTAACGGCAGGAAGTACAAGGTACCAATTTTTCAGCGAGATTACTCTTGGCAGGAAGAGAACTGGGACGAATTGTGGGAAGACATTGTGGCGTTAAAGCGGCACGGTCATCCACATTACATGGGAGCCGTCGTGCTTCAATCCTTAGGACAAGATACGTACAGCATTATTGATGGACAGCAACGATTGGCCACTCTGAGTATTTTAGCGTTAGCCGTAATTCAACGATTGCAAGACCTGATTGACGAAGATAACGAGCCTGAGCAGAACAGAGAAAGGAAAGACTTAATTGGAAACAGGTATGTCAGAGCAAAAGATGAAGTTTCATTGCATTACTCCAGTAAGTTATTTTTGAACGAAAATAATGACTCTTTCTATCAAACTTGCCTGGTTAATTTGCAGAAGCCGATTAATCTGCATAGGCATAAGGATTCCAACAAGTTACTCTGGCGTGCATTTGAGTACTTTTACAGAAAAGTTAAAGAGTATTTTGGTGATGAAGTAAGCGGCGAGACTTTGGCTGGATTTATTCGTGATCAAGTTGCCGAAAAAATGTTATTCATTCAGATCTTAGTTGAGGACGAGTTGAATGCCTACACCGTGTTCGAGACCTTGAACGCACGTGGCCTGGAGCTGACGACAACAGATTTATTGAAAAACTACCTTCTCTCTCTGTCTTCAGCCAGCGACTTGGATCAACAGATCGCTAAAAAGCAATGGGAGAGTATTATTCAAATTATTGACCTGGATGCTTTCCCCAAATTCTTACGCTACTACTGGAACTCAAGAAATGAATTGGTTACTAAGGAACGGCTCTTCAAATCTCTCAGAGAGACGGTAAAGAAACGAGATGAAGCATTCGGATTGCTCAATGAACTAGAACAAACGGCGGGAGTATATGCTGCACTTGAAGACCCGAGCGATGAGTTGTGGGCAAGAAATAAAGAAGCTCGCAGGTATATTCAGGAATTGAAGCTGTTCAATGTTACTCAATGCTATCCGCTTTTATTGGTCGCATATGAAAAACTTCTTCCTCTTGAATTCGAGCGAGTTTTACGTGCATGCGTTGTGATTTCCCTACGTTACAATGTAATTGCAGGGCAAAACCCCAAGGTACAGGAAGGGGTGTATAACCGGGCGGCGCGGAGAATTTTTTCCAGAGCAATTACCAAGGCTGCTCAAGTCGAGCGTGAATTGAAAGAAATTTATCCAAGTGACGAAGAGTTTGTGGGGGCATTTTCAACTAAAACGCTCAATACCAAGCGCAGCCGGAAACTTGTTCGCTACATCTTATACTCGTTAGAGAACCAAATTGCCTCACAAGCCTATAATTACGAAGATGACTTTGGAACAATAGAGCATATCCTTCCAGAAAACCCTGTTCCTGAGTGGGAGCAGTCCTTCAAACCGGAAGAACAATCCAGTTTTATCTTTCGCCTTGGAAATTACACGCTACTGGAACCAAGCAAAAACAGTCAGGATTGTCAGAACTCTCTGTACGTAGAGAAGCTGCCGGTTTATCAAACAAGCAAGTATCAAATTACTAATAGAATTAATTACCCTGAATGGACTCCTTCACAAGTAAGAAGCAGGCAAGAGCAGATGGCCAAATGGGCAAAATCTGTTTGGCAGATACAATACTAAGCCTGCATTGCTTTAAGCTGGCGTAGCTCGGCTATCGCCAAACCGCGCCGGGTCGTGGTAGCTTGCACTCGCTTCTGGCGACGGGAATCCCTTATGATCGCCATCATCAAAACCAAGATCGGTTCACACGTAACAAAATTTCAATGGCTTGCGTCCAAGCACGCTGGGCGCGGATTCGCCATTGCGACTTGAGGCAAATGACGAAACGGGACGCTTTGCGCTTCCGGACTTTGCCGAAGTTCTGAATTCTCGATTTAACGTACTGATCCGACGGAGACACGCGAATGAAAAGATGGATGACCCACAGCCTTCTTTTGCTGGCCCTGATTGTTTTCAGCAGTCCGGCGCTGACGCAAAGCGAGCAGCAAACGCCGCGCATTGCCACTGACCGTTTTTCGCCTGCGGATGCGGGGGCGGTGCAGTTGCAGGGCTTTCTGGGCGAACGCTGCCAGAAGAACGAACGCGCACGGCTGCTGACCAAAAACGAAGACGACTTACTGGGCGGCTTTCAGCATCGCCCCGGCAAACAGGCCTGGGTGGGCGAACACGTGGGCAAATGGTTGCACGCGTCCACGCTGGCCTGGGCTTATACCAAAGACCCGCAGCTTAAAGCCAAGCTGGATCGTGTGGCCACGGAACTGATCGCTACGCAGCAGGCTGATGGCTATTTGGGCACCTACGCCAACGGCGCGCATTGGGCGATGGGCAAAGAGCAGCAGTGGGATGTGTGGGTTCACAAATACGATTTGATCGGGCTGGTGACTTACGCGACGTATACGAACAATGCGGCGGCGCTGGACGCGGCGAAGAAGATCGGCGATCTGCTGATCATGACCTTCGGTAGGGAAGGGAAGCTGGACATCAACGAACGCAGCACGCACGTTGGGATGGCGTCGGGCAGCGTCATGGAACCGATGGTGTTGCTGTATCGCGCGACGCGGGACGAACGCTATCTGGATTTTGCGCGCTTCATCGCCGAACACTGGGAAGCAGACAAAGGGCCGAAGCTGATCAGTGCGCTGAACACGCAAAAGTCTGTCAAACAGACAGCCAACGCCAAAGCCTACGAAATGATGTCTTGTCTGGTCGGCCTGTGCGAACTGTACCGTGCGACCGGCGATGCAAAATACCTGACGCCAGCCACCAACGCCTGGAACGACATTGCGGCTAATCAACTGCTGATTACGGGCAGCGGTTCCAGCAAAGAACACTGGACCGACGCGCACCAATTTTTAAGCGACGACAAAGATAACATCGCCGAAACCTGCGTCACGGTGACGTGGATTCAACTGACGCAACAACTGCTGCGGTTGACGGGACAGGCGCGTTACGCCGACGAATTGGAAAAGACTTTCTACAATCATCTGGCTGCTGCACAACGACCGGATGGCGCGGCGTGGGCTTATTTCACGGCGCTGGACGGCAAGAAGCCTTACAAGACGGAACAGAACTGTTGCACGTCGTCCGGGCCGCGCGGTTGGGCGATGCTGCCGACATTGGCGTATATGACCAGTGACGATGGCGTCGTCGTCAATTTCTTCACGCCCAGCAATGCTTCGTTGAAAGTGGGCGGTGAGACAGTCATCGTCAAACAGCAGACGGCCTATCCGATTGATGGCCGCGTGGCGATCACAGTCACCGTGCCGAAGCCGATGAAGTTCACGTTGCGCGTGCGTGTGCCCGCGTGGTCGAACATTGCGGGCTTCAAAACGAAGCCGGGCGATTATTACCTGCTGCGCCAAACGTGGAGCCGCACACAAACCATCACGCTGGATTTCGCGATCCCCACGCGGATTGTGCCCGGCGAAGGCAGCAGCGCGGGCAAACTAGCCATCGTTCGCGGCCCGCAAGTGCTGGCAGTGGATGAACAGTTCAACCAGGAGCTTGGTTCAATCACGTCGGTCGCTGTTTCCAATCGTCCGCCGCAATTGAAATCCAGCGTCAGCTATCGCGATGCCGATGGATTGCCCGTCTTTGAAACGCAGGCCGTGATGTCGCAGGAGTCCGGAAAGTTTCGCGCGGGTGATCGCGTCACGCTGCGGCTGGTGCCGTTTGCTTCGGCGGGCGCGTCAGGAAGCCATTTTACTGTCTGGCTGGCACAAAGCCGTGCTACTGCGGCTTCGGGCGAAGGACAGTAACTTGATACACAGTGCAGTAAACGAGCGTGAGCGAGCGCCCTTAACTATGCGCGGATGGCGGTCGCTCACGATCTCCTACTTTTCTCGATGATCCATCCGCCGTAAGGATTGGTCATTATTCCCAAATAACTTCATTCAAGGAGACTGAATGCAATTTCGTCATTTTGCTTTTTCGCTTTGCCTTTTCGTCTTGACCGCCACCGCGTTTGCCCAGGCGCAAACACAACCAGCACAGGCTGCGCCTGATTCGCCCGAAGCGATGAAACAGCGAATTGATCAAATGCAACGCCGTATGCAGGACTGGCCACAACTGAACCGTTACAAGGATGCCAACGCCAAGCTGGCCGAGCCTGATAAGAACGAAAACCGCGTAGTGTTTATGGGCGATTCAATCACTGATGTTTGGAAGCTGGCGGAGTATTTCCCCGGCAAGCCATATGTCAACCGCGGCATCAGCGGCCAGACCACGCCGCAGATGTTGATTCGCTTCCGTCCTGACGTGATTGCGCTGAAACCCAAAGCCGTCGTCATTCTGGCCGGCACCAACGACATCGCGGGCAACACCGGCCCGATGACTTTGGAGATGATCGAAAACAATTACGCTTCGATGGCCGAACTGGCCAAGGCCAATAACATCAAAGTCATCTTCTCTTCCGTGCTGCCAATTCACGATTATGGCAAAACGAAGATGTCCGAACGCCGCTCGCCCGATAACATTCTGAAGCTGAATGAATGGCTGAAGAATTACTGCAAGGCCAACGGGCATAATTATCTGGACTATTTCAGCAAAACGATTGACGACAAGGGAATGCTCAAAGCCGATCTGGCTGCCGACGGACTGCACCCAAACGCGGAAGGTTACAAGCTCATGGTTCCGCTGGTGGAAGCGGCGATCCAACAAATGTTGAAGAAAGGAAAGTAAAGACAGAGAGACGGAGGGACAGAGAGAGGGAGAGACAGAAGGTGTGCATCCCTCCATCCCTCGTTCTCTCCGTCCCTCCATCTCAGCACCGTGACTCATAACATCACAGTCATTCGCGGCGACGGCGTCGGGCCGGAAGTTTGCGATGCGGCGATGCGCGTGATCGAAGCGACCGGCGTCAAATGCCAGTGGGACTTTGCGCTGGTTGGGCGTGAAGCCGAAAAAGAGTTTGGTATGCCGCTGCCTGCTGAAACAGTGGCGAAAATTCGCGCCAGCCGTGTTGCGCTGAAAGGTCCCGTCATCATCGAAAAGATGGGAGACAAGGTCGTCATCTCGCACGGCGATCATACGCAGCGCGTCTATTCGAATGCCAATACAGCAATGCGCATCGAACTTGGGGCGTACGTAAATGTGCGGCCCTTGCGCGCGTTTGAAGGTGTGCAAGCGCACGCGCCAAAGCTGAACGTCGTCGTCATTCGGGAACTGACGGAAGATTTATACAGCGGTTATGAACACTGCATTGGCAACGATGCTGCCGAAGCGATCAAGATCACCACACGCAAAGCCACGGAACGTGCCGCGCGCTTCGCGTTTGAATACGCCACCCAGCGCTGGCGGCGGCGCGTCAGCATCATTCACAAAGCCAACGTGCTGCAATTGACCGACGGCTTGTTCCTGCGCACGGCGCGCGATGTTGCCAGCGAATACCCGAAGATCAAATGCGACGATGCGATGATTGATTCATGCGTGTACCAACTGGCGACCAAACCGGAAGGCTTGGATGTGCTGCTGATGGCGAATCAGTACGGCGACATTGTCTCGGACTTATGCGCGGGGCTGGTGGGAAGCTTCGGCCTGGCGCCTGGCGCAAGCTTTGGCGACGACGTCGCGATCTTCGAAGCGGCGCACGGTGCGGCGCTTGATCTGGTCGGGCAAAATCGCGTCAACCCGGTGGCGCTGATTCTGTGCGGCGCAATGATGATGGAGCATTTGGGAGAACTGGAAGCCGCGCAACGCATCCGCGACGCGGTCAAAGCCGTCATCAAACATGGCCGCATTTTGACACCTGATTTGGGCGGCACGGCCAAGACGACGGCCATGACCAACGTCATCATTGACCATTTGTAAATCAGTCAATGGAGAGTATGGATGGTATTAGGCACGGCTAAATCGGTCAACGGCGTCACCATCCGGCTGACTGATGAGCGGTGGGAACACATCATCGAAGTTCGTCCTTTCATGCGTGGCTACGAGGAAGATGTGCCCATTGCAGTAGAATCTCCTGAGTTATTATTGAAGGGCGCGGGTGGAGTATTGGTCGCGGTCGTCGCTTTTGGCCGCAGAGGCTACCTGCAAGTAATCTACAAAGAGGTGACTCGCACCGACGGCTTCATCATCACAGCGTATTTCAAAGACTCATACAATCGGAAACAAGTCATATGGCGCGCAAACGAAGAATGAAAATCAATCCAAGTGCAATGTTGATTGGCGCGGCGCAGCGGGTCGAGATGCCTGCTCTTCCGGCCCGCATCAGTTACGATGAAATGACCGACACGCTCTATCTGAAATTTCGTGACGACCTTGAGCCGAATCGTACGGATGACGATTTGGAGAATGGCTTGGTCTTCGATTATCACAACCGCACGTTGGTCGGCATCGAGGTGCTTGGAGCTTCAGACATTGTTAGCCCTGAAAAAATGGGAGAGCCGATAAGCTGACGATTGCTTATGGAAAAACGTTTTGATCTGGTGGGTATCGGTTCGATGGTGGTGGATCTGATCTACCGCACGCCGCGCATTATTGGCGGCGAAGAGAAGATCGCACTGGGCAAGCACAATAGCGGCGAAGCAGTGAAGATGCTGGTGGGCGGCGTGACGCTCAATCATCTGTCGTGGGCTTCGTTACTTGGCTTGCGCACAGGCATCTTCGGCAAACAGGGCGATGACGAATATGGACGCTTCCTGCGCGCGGGAATGGATCGGTACGGCATGGACAAACACATCACGCTGGATGGGTCGTCCTCTTCATTCGCGCACATCTTCGTGGATACGATTGGCGGGCGGGCGATCTATATGAGTCCGGCGGCGACCAGCGAAACCACCGGCGAAACCATCCGCGCTGAACACGCCGATTACATCCGCAGCGCCAAAATGGTTTCAACTGAGATTTCGCAATTGCCGCTGGATGCCGTGGTCGCGGTGCTGGAAATTGCGCGCGAAGCGGGTGTTGTTACCGTGCTGGACGTGGACATTCCACGCAGCGACGCGCTGAAATCATTAAGCACGGGGGGCAATGCGGAACAATTTGAGCGAGCATTGCACCTGGCGGATTACATCAAACCGTCAAAAGCCGCTGTGATTGAAATTACGGGCGAAAGCGACGCGCTGCTGGCCGCGCAAATTCTGCGGGAAAAATACCACGCGCGTGCCGTCATCATTACGGATGGCGAAGCAGGCTGCGCGATTGCTTCGGATGAATTGAATGAGCGGGTTGCGACCTATCGAATCAACGCGATGGATTCGACCGGTGCAGGTGATGCATTTTTGGGCGGCATGCTGGCGGGCTTGCATCACGGCTTGGCGTGGCCGGATGTGCTGCGGCTGGCGAATGCCTGCGGCGCGGCGTGCTGTGAAATCAGCGGCGCAACGCCCGATTTGAACCACAGCCGCGAGCGCGTGTTTGAGCTTTACGACGGAGCGAAATTCGACGCTGCCGGTCATGCTGCTAAACCTGCTGAGCCTGCCGTCGCTTCAAACTCGCCGTACAACAATGCGATTCCTTTCTTTCTTGATACGGCGATCAACGAACTGACCAAACTGCGCGCGAAGATTGGCGGTGACACCTATTTCAAACGAGTGGCGGATTTCATCATCGCGGCTGAAAAAGAAGGCCGTCGCGTTCACGTCACCGGCATTGGCAAACCCGAATACGTCTCAGGTTACATTGCGGCATTGCTGGCCAGCGTCGGCACGCCAACTTATTTTCTGGATGCCACCGAATGCGTTCACGGCAGCGCCGGACAGGTTGTGCCGGGCGACGTGGTGATTGCGCTATCGAACAGCGGCGAGACGGTGGAGTTGAAAGCCGCGATTCTGGCGCTGAAACACAACGGCGCGCGCGTTGTCGGCGTATCAGGCAATCCGAATTCGTGGCTGGCCCGCGAGAGCGATGAGTTTTTATATGCCGGCGTGGAATGCGAAGGCAGCCCATTGAATTTCGAACCACGGGCCAGCATTCTGGCGCAAATATACGTGCTGGCTGCACTGAGCATTGAGTTGCAGGCGCGCAAAAACATCTCTTATGTTGAATATAACGCCTGGCATCCGGGCGGCTCGATTGGCAGAGCGACAAGTGAACTGTAGAGAAGATAGATGCAGCCAAGCACCGCGTTTCAAACCATCAAAGACATATTTCCCGGCAAAAGTCGCTAGTGGAAGTCTCTAGAAGTGATTCCCCATCTTCTGTCCAACATTTTCAGTGTCGGCGATGGCTTAACAGAAGATGTCGGACAGAAGATGGGGTACTCACTTCCGAAATCATCCACTAGCGAGCTATCCCCGGAGGATGAGAAGGGGCGGGCGGTTGGCTAATTACGTGCCGGTGCCGTCAATCGAGGTGAGGACAAAATCATCACCTCGCATGTGGCGGCGACTACACCACGCGAATCCATCGCGCCTCCATTGATCTGTTTGATTCCTGCCGAAGAAAAAGTGAAGGAACGCTCGTAGCCCACTGTGCCCGCAGGATCGAACGACGGAACCCCGCCCGACGCTGCGAAAATAACGCTGGTTGGGGCCAAATTGTGCTCGACGAAAACCACCACCGCTTCGTTGACGTGCTTGATCTGCGCCCCCTTTTCGCACACGGCGATTGTGCCAGGCCCATTCGGCTTATAAACCTGAATGAAAAACGAATCCGAAATAGGCTCTGCTCCCGGGGTATCGCAATAGCCGGTAATGGTCAGCGGACTGCCGACAGCAAGCTTTAAGGAAACGAATCCCGCAAAACCCTGGGCGATATCGTTCCCTGCTGCTCGAAGCCTACAGTTGTTGGCCCCGCCTGTGGGGTTTGCCGTGATTGTTACTTCTCCGGCGGGCACGAAGGTGGCCTTGCCCATTTTTGATCCCTCGACGACTTCGATGTCCAGTGCTGCTGCTTCGATCTTCGTGTTGAAGATTGCACGAAACTGCTTGGTGATACGCGCACGTTCTTCGCGGGGACCAAAAAACTCGAAAAACTTCTGGCGTTGCTCTTCAAATGACAATTGGGCGACAGGGGCGTCTTGCGCAAACGTGCGTGGGGTTATGAATGTAGCCAAGATCATCGTGGCTGCGGCAACTATGACGAATCTCTTCATTGCGTGATCTCCATAAAAAGGAATGCTGCAACCGTGAGGCCGCAAGCGGGTTGAGTTAAGCGTGCCAAGCCCGAGGCCCAGGCGCGCGCGCTGTTTGACAATATTCGTTGAGTACAAATCGAACGCTTGAGATAAAGGACAAGGAATCCAATATATGGCCTCACTGCCACTCTCCTTGCAGCACGAACCCGGCCCAGAAATATGGCGCAGCGAATTCGCGGTCGCGCCACATTTCCAATTGCGCGGCGCGCAAAGCAGCGGCAGGGGAAAGTTTTTTCGGGCCGAGCAGGTGGTTGTAAAACTTGACCATCAATGTTGCCGAGGCGCGGTCTTCCACCGACCAGGCGCTGACCACGACGCGCGGCGCGCCCGCGTACATAAAGCCGCGCGCCAAACTCATCAGCCCCTCGCCTTTGACTTCTTTGCCCAATCCCGTCCGGCAGGCGCTCAGCACCACAAGGTCAGCGGAGAGCTTCAGGTTGTAAATATCGTGCAGACGCAAAAAGCCGCTCTGCTCTTGTCCCTGTTTGTCGAGCAGCGAAAGGACGACGCCTGATAAGTCCGGGTGTTCGCTGTGCAGGAAGCTGTGCGTGGCGAAATGGACGATGCGGTAATTGCTCAATTCGCCGCTCATGGCTTTGGCGCGCGTGGCATCGAAGCCTTCGGCTTTCATGACCTGATTCTGGGGCACAAGACGGGCAATCCGACGAGCTTCCCGCCCGGTGTTTTCCAGACGAGAAAACACCAACTGCTCTCCCTCCTCATTGAAGACTTCCGCCGCACGCAGCAACTCACGCGATTGATGCGCGGGAGTTGGCCGCGAAGTACCCGGCTCGATTCGCAAGCGAGTTTTCCCGAATCGCTCATCGCTCAATTCAAAAACCGGGTCGGCCAGCATCGCGATCGTTTTCGGCGCAGGCTGCCGCCCGCTCAGTCCCTCTCGCAACATGGCCAGCGTCGAAGCCGATGGCAGATGAACAATTACGTGATTGACAGCCAACGGAATAGGCGATTGCGGGTTGTTTGAACCATCCGGTTCGGGCAGCGCGGCGAAGGGGATGAATTGCAGCTTGCCTTGCGTCACCACCAGCAATCGCTTCTTGACCAACTCGGCGGCGACGGGGCCGAGAATCGTCCGGCTCAAGGCTGCGGCCTGCGCGGGCAGCGCAGCGTCGGCGCGGGCAACGCGCTGCGACTCCTGACGCGGCGTTTCGCCTTTCACCACTTTGTTGCGCTCGGTCAACAGCGCGTACACGCGTTCGGATTGCGCTTCGATCTCGGCGCGTTTGGGCAATTCGTAACTGGTCAGCGCAGTGGGCGTAACCGCCCACACGTAACTGCGCTCTTCGCCCAGCGCGTATTCCAGCAGCAACGTGTCGCCGTCGAGTAATTCGCGTTGAATTTGTTCGGCGGTCAAAGGCTGAGGCTGTGTCAATGCGGCGTAACGCGGACTGACGGCGCGAATGCGGGAGCGAGTTTCCTGCAACTGGCCGACAATGGTTTTGATTTCAGCAGCGATGGCGGCGGCTTGTTCGGGCGTGTGCTGGCTGCTGAACAGCCGCGCCTGGTATTCGGATTTGCCTTTGAGCAATTGTTGAAGCTCGCGCTCGCGGGCGAGCAGCGCAGGGTCAACTCCCTGGTGCAGATCAATGCGGCTTTCGCGCAAGGATTCCAGCAGGCTGCGCGCCGAGGCTGCCTCGTTGATGCGCAGCGCCTCGCGTTCATTTTGCTTGCGCGGCTCCTGCATCAACAAATCAACATAAAGCTCATAGTAGTCGCGCACGCTGGCCAAATAAGACGTGCGCAATTCCTGGCTGACGACCGTGGCGCGGAAGGATTCGATGACTGTCGCGGCGGCTTCGATGTCGCGGCGCGCTTCGCCTGGTGAACCAAGATCGCGTTCGGCGCGCGCCAACCAATACAGTGTCTGCGCCTCGCCTTCAGGCGCTTGCACGATGCGATGAAGCTGAAGGGCTTGCCGCAAAAATTCGCGCGCTTGCTGTTTATCGCTCAGCGCGTAGTACGTCTCGCCAAGATCGCTGAGCACAGCCGCCTCGCTGCCGCGCGCACCAACTTCACGGCACAGCGCGAGAGCCTGGTTGTAACACTCAAGTGCTTTTTGCGTTGCGCCTGTGGCGAGGTAAAGCTGGCCCAACAACGCGAGTGCGTCAGCCTGTTCGCGCCGCTGTTTATGCTTGAGGCGAAGTTCGAGCACTTCGTTCAGGTAACGCGCGGCGGCAGTGTAATCGTGGTTCTTGAGTGAGAGTTTGCCCAGGCTTTGCAGCACATTGCCAATGTCATACGGGCGATTTGAAATGCGCCACAGGCGAAGTGCTTGATCGTAGTTGTCTTGGGCTGCTTGCCAATTGCCGAGTGAGAAATACAGCTCGCCAAAGTAATAGTAAACGCGCGCCTCGCCCCAGCGCTCTTCCGCTTTCTTCCAGTTTTCAAGCCCGAGATTTAATGAATCAATCGCTTTCTGTGTCTCACCAAGCGCCAAATAGGTCCTGCCCAGATTGGTCGCCGCGCTAGCGGAACCGCGATAACGCTCGTGCGGGCTGTAATCTATTGCCTGGTAAGTTTTGAACGCCTTTTCGTAGTATTCAACCGCTTTGTGTCTTTCTCCCAGCACATGGTAACAAACGGCCATCGAATGAAATGCCCAGCCTGCTCCCCAGGAAGCTCTTTCTCCTTGCGACTGCCAGAGCGGCAACGTCTGCCGAAAAGTGTCGAGTGCCTGAGCATAGTTGCTGAGGTTTATGTAAGCCTCGCCCAAGTACATCAGTGCGTCCGCTTCGCTACCAGCACTCCCCAGTGTTCGCGCTAAAATCACTGCCTGCCTGGCAACCTCGGCCTTTTGCTTGTACTCGCCGAGTGTACTGTGGATGTCGGCCAACATCGAAAGCACCTTCCGCTCAAGCTGGACATCGCCCAACTGATGAAAGAGCGAGCGGGCTTTGAGATAAAGCGTTTTTGCTTTTGCCGTAGCATCGCTGGTATCCAAGCCGTGGTTGCGCTGTGCTTCCATGAAGGAACGCCAAGCTTCGACGTAATCTTTGTCTTGTTCGTTAGAACTGCGTAGCGCGGTGACGGTAAGAACATATCGGGCTGGCGCGGTGCTGGGCCGCACACTCCTGGTCGCGCTGATCTCCACCGTGTAATCGCCTGTCACCGACGCAATGGCCAACAAGGCAGGAAAGTCCTGACCGGGAGCTTCGTTGCAATGGTCAGTGCCTTCAATGCGCTTTCCATCGGGAGTCAACAGTTCCGCCTTGTAATAGAACTTTCCGCCCAAAACATCCAAACGCAGGTTGACGTACTGCCTGGCTTCCAAATGGAGCCGGTAAAGATGAGGCTGATCGCCTTCCCATTCGCGTTCGACACGTTGGCTGGCAACCAGCAGCGGCACTTGCTGGCCTGTGGCTGTCGCGCCAATTAACCAACCGCCGATCAGGGCGGCGGCGAACAGGCTGACGAATCGAACTGAAGTTTTGGCTTTGGGCATCAAGCATCCTCGGACAGATCAAGGCCGCGTAATTTCCACGTTGTACTCTAGCGGCGAAACATCAGATTGGCCGGCGCGTTCGATGCTCAGCCTGGCTTGCGAACCGACAACGCGGCGCAGGTCAAGAATGATTTGCAGAGTTTGCCGATTGCGGCTGCGCGCGGTGACGGCGTCACGCGTTCGACCGTCTTCAAGCAAACTGACTCGATAACTTCCCGCCGGACTGTTTTCAGGCAAGGTCAGCAGCAATCGAATGTATGCACGCGGAAGCGGGATTGGCGATTCCGCTTCGCCGCCGCCGCGCCGTTGCGATCCCAGCGAACGGTAATCGTTCAGGTCGCGATTGAGGGCCAGCAGGCTCCCTTTGTTTACAGATGATTGCCGTGTGCCGGCCAAGGGCGTTGGCGAAATTGTGCCGGCAGGCTCCGGTTGAATGTTTTCGGCCACAACCGAAGCTGCCAGCGACGGCTGAGAACGAACTTGATTTGATTGCGGCGACGATGCGAACCAAACCCACAACCCCGCCGAAAGCAGCAGCAAGGCAGTGGTTGCGCCCGCCAGGGTGCGCCAGTTCCAAAACGTTCCCCAGATCGCGCGCCAGTCAAGATCGGCGGCAGGTTTTTTCTGCTCCCGCCACGCTCGCACGGCGGTGCGGTATTCGTTGAAGCATTCCGAACAGCCGAACAGATGCGCCTGTAACACGTCGCTAGGCACTTGCTCCGATTGGACGACGGCTTGAATTGCGCCGTCCCCAGGACACCCCGCGCGCCCGGGGTTGGGGAAGGCGTGGGCAAAGTGATCCTGCGCCGAAGCGATAAATGCATCCGCTTCGGGCGAAATTTCTTCGGACGAACGATCCTTTGTTCGATGCAATAGTTTCATGGTTTTTCTTCTTACAACCGGAAGAGGACCGGAAAGGTGAAAACGCACCTAGCGGCGAAAAATAATTTTGACGAGGAGGGATCGTGAGGAGTCAGTGCTTGAATTGTTTCCCAAGTTTCTTGATTGCTTTGTCAATCTGGCTGCGCAGAACGTTGGCGCGTTTGCCGAGCAAGAGAGAAATCTCTTCGTAACTGTAATCAAGCGCGCGCAACCGGAAGAGTTGCCGGGTTTGCGGATTCATTTGTTGCAGGATTTCATCCCACAAGATGCGGTCGTCAATCTTGTCAGAACGAACGTTCGGCAAACCATCCAATTCATCGTCCGCGCTATGTTGTCGCTGAGTCTTTTTCCGATCTTCAAACACCAACCGCTCGAAGCTGCGCCAGAGATAAGCTTTGAGGTTGAGTATAGGTTCTGAATTATTGAGGGCGTGTTGCGAGACTTGTGCGGCGGCTTTGAATAACAGGCGCTGGCCGGTTGCCGAATCGCCGAGTTGAGCAAGCGAAAACCGACTGGCTCGCGGCCATAACTCTCCTGCGGCTCGATAAACGTCAGGGTGAATCAGGCCGAATTCGTCGGCATAACTTTCTTCCAGGCCGGGCAATTCGGGCCAGGATTCGTAGGCATCGTCCATAAGACATCGGCAACCAGGGAGTGGCAAAGTGCGGAACGGTGGGAGTCTATGCAGGTTTCCGACAGTCGTCAAATTTTCGTGGCCGAGTTTTGCCGCGCAGCTTCAGCATTGCGCTTCAGCCCGGCCAGTTTCGCGCGTTTGATGGGGCTGCGGCGAAAGCGCGCGGAAAACTCTTCCTGAGACATCACGACCAGTTCAAGCAGCTTCGGTTCAACGATGCCTTCGCGCGGCGTGAAGCGGTCTTCGCCGGTTTCTTTTGAAAACCGCGACCACGGGCAAACATCCTGACAAATATCACAGCCGAAGACCCAGCCTTCCAGGTTTGATTTGATCGGCTCCGGCAGTTCAGGTTCGCGCAGTTCAATCGTGCCGTAGGAAATGCAGCGCGTCGCGTCCACCTGATACGGCGCGATGATTGCTCCGGTTGGACAGGCATCAATGCAGGCTGTGCATTTGCCGCAATGATCCGGTTCGATGAAGGAGTCATATTCCAACTCAATCGAAAGCAGCAATTCGCCCAGGAAGACCCACGAACCGAACTCTTTGGTGATGACGTTGGAGTGTTTGCCCAACCAGCCGATTCCTGCGCGCACGGCCCACGCCTTGTCCATCATCGGCGATGAGTCCACGCAGATTTTGCTTTCCACTTCAGGAGCGCGCTCTTGAATCCATCCGAGCAAGGCTTTCAGCTTATCTCGCAGCACATCGTGATAATCGTCGCCCCAGGCGTAGCGCGAAATCTTGCCGGTATCTGGCGAATCCACATGCTTTCCGGGCTTGAAATAATTCAGCGCGACACAGACGACGGACTTTGCCGAAGGCATCAGCAGGCGCGGGTCATGCCGTTTCTGTGGGCGCTGTTGCGGGTCGCGGCCCAGATACCCCATCTCCATATACTTCATCTGGCCGTGAAAACCACGCGCCAGCCATTGGCGCAAACGCTCGCCCTCTTCGGTTAACGCAGTGGCGGGCACAATGCCGACTTTGTCGAACCCCAGGACGCGCGCTTGTTCTTTGATTGCTTCGGATTGCAAGGTGGTCATACGGTCAGGATAAAACTTTTGCGAGGTTTTTACAGCGGTGGGCTGGATTGAAGACACGAATGGCGGAACGATTCGTTGCATCATTCCGCCATCCTGGCCGCCATTTTGGAGCCGGTCAATTGTCCTGACCCAGTGGGGGTCTGTTCGGACGGTTCTGCTGATTCTGTGGGTTGCCGAAACGACGCTGTTGCTGTTGCGGATTCAGTCGGCGCTGTGGCAACACCATTTCGCCGATCAAAAACTGGAAGACGTAAAACTGGTCAGGCGTCAGAATCTGGCGGAACTGGGCTTCAATGTTGGCTTGCAGCTTGATGATCTCGCCCTGCTTTTCCGCTGCTTGCGCGGCCAGTTGATCTACCTTTTCCATCGAAAAGTTCTCGCCGTAAATAGCTTCTTCGACTTGTTGATCAAGTTGCGCCCGGTCTTTTTGCAAAACCGCGAGATGATTCCCAATGCGCAGGCGAATGGCTCTGATTTTATCCCTCTGCTCAGGCACCAAGTTGAGTTGGCGAAAAACGATTAGCAGCGCGGGTGGGCGGCCAAATCCGGGGATGACCAGTTGAGCTTCTTCGCGGCTGAACAGGCTAAGAATTCCGCGGTCCCGAATCCCATCAAGATTGTTTGGCTGTGGCACCGGCGCGCCATCCTGCTTCACTCCGGTTGCCGGCGTCTTGGTTGTGTTTGTCGCTGCTTCTTCGTCTGGCGTCAGCTTGCTTCCACTCTGCTTTTCAATCTTCTTCTGAATCCGCTGCTGCATTTTGCCTGGGCGGCGAACTGCCTGGGCGAAGGCTGCGCTCGCATTCAAAGAGAAAAATCCGAACAGCACCGCAAGCGAGCAAAGAACGGCGGAAAATTTTACTGAGGCCATTGAGGCTGAACGCAACGGGCTGCTTCGGTCTATTTTCATTTCACGTCACTCCAAGGGTCTTGGCGATCATCCTCCATTGCGAAGAACGAACGGATGGAACCGCGTTGCAGATTCGATTTCTTGATCTCTTGTCTCAAGCTTGCTTTGGTTGCTTCCAGCCTGGCTTGCTGTTCTGCGCTAACGGCTTGCAAACGAGCTTTGTGTTCAGTGTCGAGCTGATGTTTGAAGCTGGCGAACTGAGTTTGATAGTCCTGCTGAATCTTCTCGCGCTCAGCGGCAACTGCATTACTGACCAGCGATTCAATCTGTTGTTGTGATGGCCCGGCCACGGCAACATTACTATTTTTTTCAGCCGCATCGGCTTTGCCAAAGTTCACTGAAAAATTACCTTGGTTGACGTTGATGTGCGTGCCGATGACTGACATTGACAGCAGGATCGCCGCCGCCGCCGCGCCCGCCATCGCCAGACTGCGCGCCCACACGGGAAACAAACCGATCAATTCACGCAACACTTCCATTTTGCCGCGTGGCGAAACCCATTCAGTGCGCGGCGCGAATCCCACCTGCCAAGTGTTCAGTTCATCGCGCACGCGCCCGAAAGCATTCAGTTCCGCGCTGCACGGATCACACTCTTTCAAATGCGTTTCAAACGATTCGCGCTCCGTGGTGGTGGCTTCGTCGTAAAGATAAGCGACCAGCTCTTCCTTGCGGTCGCATGAGGATTGGGCAGCTTGGGCAGATTGGGAATTCATCTCATTCCTGTTTTTCATGGCTTTATGTCTCCTTACTTCTCTTCTGTAACTCCTGTCTTGATTCCTGCGATTCACAGCGCGGCGCGAACTTTTTCCAGCCGCCCGCGCATTTGCTGAAGTCCCGTGTACAGCCTTGATTTCACCGTGCTGACCGGAATATCCAAAATCTCCGAGATTTCAGCGAAGGTCAATTCTTCGTACTCTTTCATCACGATGACCTGTCGCATCTCGGCGGGCAGCGCCTGCAATGCTTTTCTGACCAGCGCCGCGCGCTGATC
Source organism: Blastocatellia bacterium (assembly GCA_038211695.1). Lineage (GTDB taxonomy): Bacteria > Acidobacteriota > Blastocatellia > RBC074 > RBC074 > RBC074. The sequence goes on from JBBQVH010000020.1 coordinate 34,404, forward strand.
CAGATGCATTCGATCCGGCATCTGTTCAGCTTCTGCATCGGCCAGTTCAAATTTGCGCCCATCCTGGTCTTCCTGATCAATCGAACGTTCGACCGCGCCATTCTGTTTGCGCAGTTTCGAATGGCAGGCATTGAGCGCGATGCGGTACAGCCAGGAAGAGAATTTTGCGTCGCCGCGAAACTTCCGCAAATTCCGAAATGCAGCCAGAAAGGTTTCCTGACAAACATCCCGCGCGTCTTCATCACGCCCCAGCATGCGCAAAGACAGGCCGTAAATGGGCCGTTCCCATCTACGCACCAGCAAGCTGAACGCATCCGTATCACCGGCGAGAGTCCGCTCGATGATCTGATCGTCGCTGATCTCCATAACCTGAATCAGATCTGCCTTCCTCTTTTCGGTCGTTCTTTTGCCTTGGTCAGACGTTTTCACCCCTGTCAGGCAATCTGTTTATTCAGGCCGCATTGCATGTGCCGGGGGTAGCGGCCTTAACGCTAGCGTGTGTTGACAGATTTTTACTGCCGACGGGTTAGACGGCGAGCTTTAAGGAAAGTCGGAAAATTTATCGGGCAGCGGCAAGCGGACTGTGTGCGTGAGAAAACGATCAGGAAGAAGCCGTGTCTGGCCTTTGTCCTTCAACCCAGGCTTCGCCGTCTTCAAAAATCTCTTTCTTCCAGATGGGCACAGTCTGTTTGACCCGGTCAATCACGTAGCGGCAGGCTTCAAATGCCACGCGACGATGCGGCGAACTGACGACAATTACGATTGACGATTCCGAAATCTTCAATTCACCGAAGCGATGAACGATGCCGATGCGTTCAACGTCGGGCCATTGTGCGCGGATTTCTTCGCCGACGCGCTGCATCTCTTTGACGGCCATTGGTTCGTAGGCTTCGTATTGCAGCGTCAGCACCGAACGGCCTTTGGTGTTATCACGCACGACGCCGTCAAAGGTCACGACAGCGCCCGTCGCGCCAGTCACCAGTCGTTGTTCCAAGCCGAGCTTGTCTATCGGTTCGCGCGTTATTTCAAAAACGTCCTGACTCATATGCCTCTCATCTTACTGGTAGTCGGCGGCTACGTCTTCGATAAACTTCTTGTCCGATGGAATGCGTTGCCGTGTATTCGAGACGTTGACGGTTTTTTCTGTTTGCGGATCAAGTCGCGTTTTCATTGTAACTTTTAGGCCAATCAGAAAATTGCTGCTCTCCGTGACGCCCTTTCCCAACATCCGGTCAAAGCTTTTTACGTCCACGCCGATAAACGCGAAGCGCCCGGACTCCGGTTCGTATCTGAAGCGAAAGGTTTTTTCTGTCAGCTCGCGCGAGCCGTATTCCTGTTTGACGATGACGACGCCATTGCTGATTTCGACGTTGGCCGGAGTTTCAACCGCGCCATAAAAAGCTCCACCACAGCGGGTGCAAGCCAATACTTTGTTTGCCAATGCCGCGCGGCTGAATTTGCCATCAGCGGTTTTGAAAAGTAGCAGCAGCGCGCGTTGCCGTTCGGGAGGATAGTCTTTGTTGGCGTTGGCAGGCATCTGTTCGACCAGCGTAACGGCCAGATCGGGGATCGAATCTTTGTTCAGATCGCCTTCGACTTGCGCTTCAATCGTCCAGCCTGATGGGACGAATTCGCGAACCGTCGCCGCCGTGCGAGGCAGCTTGGCCGCGTCAATCTTCGCGCCATCTTGAATTTCGGTATTCAGCGGCCAGAACAGCAGGAACAGACTTAAAAAGGTCAGCATAAAATTCTTTAGGACTCAGCCAACTAACCGCCCGAAACCGGCGGGAAGATGGCCAGCGTGTCGCCGTCGTTTAACGCGTGATCCATCCGCGCGTGCTCTTCGTTAACGGCGACCAGCGCGTTTCGCTCGAAACCGGCCAGCGCAGGGAACTGACGTTTGATTTCCGCCCACGCGCTGGCGGCGGTCGCGGGGACATTCAAATCGCATCCCAATTCGCTGATGCCTGCCGCTTCGCGACACGCGCCGAAAAGCAGCACATTGATTTTGATTCGCTCTTGATTCATCAACTCAAACCCTGCTTAAAAACCCGTTGCGGGCAGCCCGGCGGTTCCGCCTGCCGCAGCCGCCTTCGCTGTTTCCGCTGCGGGCAATGGGCCGTTACCGTTCGCCAGGTTGAATTCTTTGCCGCGAAAACGCAGCGATTCGATCAGGAAGTTGTCGAACAACAGCCGCCCGTCGCGGCTTTCATTGCGGTGATCCCAGTATTTGTCTGTCTGCCAGTCCTGGAAAGATTTTTCGATGTGGAACTGCACCCCATAAATCAACTGTTCCGCTGTGCGCCGCACCATCATCTGCACTTCGGATAAATAACCGCGCGCCAGCTTGCGGAAGCCTTTCGGCAAACGATCCAGTTCCAGCCCGTGATTTTGCCAGATGCGCAACAGGTGTTTGCGTTCAGTGTATTTCTGCCAACGCGCGCCCGGGCGGTCGTCAATGCCTGCAAAGATCGGGTCTGCCGGATCGGTAATTTTGACGAAGCGGTATTGGTATTCGATCAATCGCCCACTGCGTTTTTCACTGGGTAGTTTGCCATCAAACGTTGTGATGACAGCGCCGAATGCCTGCCCAACCAATTGATGCCCGCCGCAGATGGCCATCACCGGCACGCGCGTCTGGCGAATGAATTGATTGAAGCCCTCGATCATTTCCGGGTCATACAGATCGAAATCGCGCAGCGTGCCGCTTAAAACAATCGCGTCGGGATCGAATTCGCGCACGGTCTGTTCATTCAATTGTGACAGGTGAATTGTCCGGACTTCGGGCTGGCGGATCAGCTTGCGGACGTTGTTTTCAATATTGGCCATCGCCATTCCGGCGATCATCCGTTCCAGCCGCACCCACTTGCCGGCGTGGAAATCTTTTTCATGATGCGCAGCTTCGGAATACTGGCTCTCGTCGGCGACGAGATTATCAACCAATAACACGCGCATCGTTTGAATATGCGGCGTAATCGGTTCATAGAGGCAATATCGGTCGCTAATATTTTCGGGTGATTGATCCATAACTTCCCACGTGTTTTTGGAATTCAGGGCGGGCGCAAGTCTACTACAAAGGTCAGAGTTATCGGAATTATGAAGATCAAGGCAAGCTGAGTACGCAAGTGGCAAAATAGTCCTTGGCTGTTTGTTTGCGAATTGCCGCACTTCATCTGCCAATACTTGTCGCGACCCATGAAATGTTTCGCCAATAACCGACACATCATAGAGGGAAGCCTCGGCGCGGGAAGCTTCCGCACTGATCACGAGTTCGCATAGTTTGAGCCATAACCACATGCCCATTGTCTTGCTCTGGTGATTGGCCAAAAACGGGCGCTGCTTGTGACACACTTCAAAAAATTGACAGTGCTCTGAGCTTGGCATAAGGTGCGCCCGGCTTCGAGTCACCTCAGATTTATCTACCAAGCAGCAAACATTTTGATCGGAAAGTGGCAGGCAGTTTTCCGCTTCACACAATTCAGTGTCAGGGGAGACACTGAAGGTCGCCGCTTTCAGTCAACAAGTTCGCCAAGCATCAACCGAGGGAAAGACCAGGAAAGGAAATGATTATGGCCAGTAAACTAACAGATAAAGTATCCTCCACCTCAGCCTCGAATCAGTCAGCAGGTCAGCCCATTCCGGCGTCAGATGGACCGCAGAAGCCTTGGAAGGTGCTGATCTACCTGGCTGCGGATAACAATCTCAAGGAAGAGAGCGTTTATACGCTCACAGAGATATTGGAAGCCGAGGTGGGGGAAGGGCTTGATGTATTTGCCCAGTTTGATTCCGGTGACGCGATCAGACTTTTCGATTTCAAAAATCAGCCTCAAGTCCGGCCCGGACGAGACCGCTTTGTTGGTTTTGGACAGTCTCTCTTTTCAAATCCCAAGTTAATCCAGCGATTGTCGGATTCTGAGTTGTTGGAAGAATTCCTGGAGCAAAGACTGGATAAAGGATGTTTCAATCTGGTTGTTTTGTCAGGCCACGGAAGTGGTGCTGTCGGAGATTTCTTAACGTCCAACAACCCGCCAAGCACCTTAAGCATTCCCGACATCAGATCGGTGCTCTCGTCAGCGCGCCAAAGCTTAGAACGTCCAATTGATGTGCTTGGCATGGATAGCTGCCTGATGAGCATGGCCGAGGTCGGTTACGAATTGCGCGATGACGTCAAGTTTTTGGTCGGCGCAGAAGGGTTTGCGCGCAACGCCGGCTGGCCTTACCGGCAAATTCTGACAGCCTTGCAAAACGATTTGGCGATGAAGCCGGAAACGCTGGCTCGACTGATCGTTCAGGAATACATCCATTTTTACGCTCCTTATACGATGTGTGGCGTTTCGGTGGATCAGGCGGCATGCGACCTGGCGCAAATGGAAGAGTTAAAGAACGCCATGGAAACGCTGGCCGTCACCCTACGCGACAAACTGAGAGCGGGAGACCGAAAAGTTGAAAACGCCGTTTTACTGGCGCACTGGCGAGCGCAATCCTACAAGCTTGATCAGTACGTTGATCTCTGGGATTTCTGCGGTTTATTGGTACAGGACTGTGAGGACCCAAACGTCAGGACGGCCTGCGTTGGAGTTCAAACGGCTGTCAGGAATGTAGTCTTGCTTTCCTGCTACACTGGCGCGGCCTTCCAATATTCTCAAGGCCTTTCGATCTATTTCCCATGGGCCAAACCCGATCTGGACAGGAATCTGCCATTTTACAAAAACCTGTCTTTCGCTCGCGATACCCATTGGGATGAGTTCCTCGCCGTGTATGGGGAGCGGACTCAGCGCCCGCCTAATCAGGATCGGTGCCATAAAGACGGGGAGCCGAATCAGCTTCCTATGTCAGTGGAAACTGAAATCGGCGTGGGCTTCGCGGAGGGCGTCAGGACCAACCGGCTGGAAGGCACGAAAACGAATCGGCTGGAAGGCACCAAAGGCGGAGCATTCCTTTTCCCAATGGTCAAGAACCCGCCGAACGAGTTTCTCAAATACGAGAATGATTGCGCCGATGCATTCATGACAGCAGTGGAAGAATCCGCGATGTAAGCTGCCAGAGAATTGATGGTCTGCCTCGCTGTCGGATCGTGAAAAATGTACAGCTTGGCGCTCTCCTCAACGCAGTCAGGAGACGCGATGCATAAACGGCTCAAGACAACCCTGGTTTGGATCAGGCTCTTACCTAAGCATCAAGCAGGTAAATTGGGCCTTCTGGGAAAGGTGTGGATGCCGCGTTGCCCGCGTCTCAGTTTATTTGTCGCTTCAATTCTCTTCTTATTACTGGCTAGTGATTCTTGTCGCGGGGCACATCACGAAATCGTGACGCAGCTTGACATCAAGCGGTTTGATTTCCAACGGCAGATCTCCACGGGCGAGTGTCAGGCCTTCCGGTTTCACCTTGCGGCTGGCCAATACTTGCGCCTGCGAGTAGAACAAGAAAGTGTGGATGTCGGTATCGCGCTCTACCAACCGGATGGCCGGCTAGCAATCGAAACTGAAGGCCGTGAAGATGAGACAACCACGATTTCTCTGCTTGCGATAACAGATGGGCTTTATCGTCTGGAAGCATTCTCCTTGGAAAGGGACGCCAGTAATGGAAGCTATAAGCTGAAAGTTGAGGAGCTTCGTCCCGCTCAAACGCGTGATAAAGATCGCATCGCCGGACAACTAGCGTTCACAGCCGGAGAACGATTGCGGAAACAGTCAGAGGTCAAAGCCAATCGAGAAGCCATCCAGAAATACGAGGAAGCAGCGAATCATTGGCGGGTGGCCGAAGAGAATCAAGAAAGAGCCAAAGCGCTGAAAGCTTCAGGCGAAATTTACTACCTGCTGGGTGAGCCCCGCCAAGCTCTTACTCATTACCAGCAAGCACAGTCTTTCTTGGGGCCAGTGCGATCAGCCGAATTGGAAAGTGAACTACTTAGCGACACCAGCTATGTATACATTCACCTCGGTGATTACTCGGCAGCCCTTGATTATGGCCGCCGAGCCAACGAACTGAGTCAGAACACAGGTGACAGCCGTCAAGAAGCGCTAGCGCTCAATTGCCTGAGTGAGGTCTATTACGGCTATGGCGAGCGTTGGACGGCGCTGGATTATGCCAAGCAGGCTCTCTCAATCTGGCAGCGCCTTGGTGGCCGTCGTCGGCGTGCGATGACTTTGTTATCTCTGGGCTACCTCTACACTGACTTGGGAGAAACGCAGCAGGCCATCAGCCATTTCGATCAAGCAATAGCGCTCTGGCGCGCCGTCAACGATTCGCGCGGCCAAGCGCTTACGCGCGCGGCCATCGCCTCGCTGAAAGCAATTTTGGGAGAGAGCCAGCAGGCGCTCAACCTATACGATGAGGCCCGGCCCGTCATCCGGACCGCCGGGGATCGCTTTTGGGAAGCGAGTATCCTTCAAAATATCGGAGGCGTTTACCAGGACCTGGGCTATCACGACAAAGCGTTCAATTATTTCGGCCAGGCGAAGGACATTTGGCAGGAAATAGAAAGTCCGGCGAATGAAGCCGGCACCTTGTCCACAATAGGCTGGTTGCATCACTTGGCAGGGGATAGCCAGAAGGCCTTGGCCAACTTTCAGCAGGCGCTCTCAGTATCGAAAGCCCTGGCTGATAAGAAATATCAATCAAACGCGCTCAGGAAAATCGGCGCGATTTATAACTCTCTGGGGGACAAAAAACAGGCGCTTTCCTATTATCAACAGGCGCTTTCACTACATCGAGCGGGAGGGGAGCGGCAGGGAGAGTCATACGCGCTCAACGAAATCGGCAAGCTCTATCAAAGCATGCGTGAAACTGGCCCAGCTCGCGCATGCTTCACCAAAGCTTTGGCGCTTAACCGCAGCCGAGGTGACCGTTTTGCAGAATCCGAAACGCTTTATCAGTTGGCGCGAGTGGAGGCTAACCGCGGAAACCTGGTGATTGCCCGCTCCCACATTGAAGCCGCGCTAAAGATTATCGAAGTGTTGCGAGCCAGCGTCGCCAGTCACGAATTGCGCGTGACTTACTTTGCTTCCATCCAGCAATACTTTGAGTTCTTCGTGGCGCTGCTTATGCGCCAACACCAGCGCCAACCAGCGGCGGAGTATAACGCCCAGGCGCTGGAGGCCAGCGAGCGCGCCCACGCCCGCAGCTTGCTCGAGTTGTTGGCCGAAGCCGGTGCCAATATTCGTCAAGGGGCGGATCCTGATTTGCTCAAGCAAGCTCGCGTGTTGCAGGGTCAGCTTAGCGCCCTGACAGAAAAAAAAATAAAGCTGCTTGATACCGGAGTCCCAGCCAATGAGTTGCTGACAATTGCCAATGAGATTGACGCTCTCAGTACCCAGCGCGATAACGTCGACATGTTGATCAGGTCAAAAAGCCCGCGCTATGCCGCACTGACGCAGCCGCAGCCAGCTAGTCTGAAAGAAATTCAGCAGATGCTCGACGACGATACGCTGCTGTTGGAGTATTCGTTGGGAAGCGAGCGCAGCTACCTTTGGGTAGTGTCACGCACCGCGGTGAAAAGTTATGAGTTGCCCGGTCGCGCCAGGATAGAAAAGCCCGCACGCGTAGTGTATGAGTTGTTGTCCGCATCTGAATCCGCAACCTCCCAACTTGGACGGCAGCGTGAGGAGCAATATTGGCGTCAGGCAGCAGTTTTAAGTGGCTTGATACTCAAGCCGGTGGCCGGGCAGCTCGGCAACAAACGGCTGCTGGTCGTGGCGGATGGGGTATTGCAATATATCCCCTTCAACGCCCTTCCGATTCCTCGTAATGAAAGATCAAGAGACCGCCAGTCTCGCAATTTGCAATTTGTCCCACTAATTGCCGAACACGAAATCGTCAATCTGCCGTCAGCATCCACACTGGCCGTGCTGCGGCGCGAAACGGCTGGGCGGCGGCTCGCGCCCAAGTCTGTTGCGGTGCTGGCTGATCCGGTCTTTGACATTGACGATTTACGCGTGCTTGAGGCGATGGGGAAGCTCAAAGGCGCGTCAGCGAATCAAGTTGTTTCCCTTCGTTCTCCATCTTCACCGCCTTCATCTTCATCACCTTTATCTGGCAGCCTCAACTTGATGCGCGATGGCGGCTTCGATCGGCTGCCTGGAACACAGAGGGAAGCTGGCGCAATTAAGGAGATCACATCAGCGTCGGATCGGCTGATTGCGATGGGTTTTGACGCTAACCTCGCAAAAGCGACCAGCCCGGAATTAAGCCAGTACCGAATCATCCACTTTGCCACGCACGGGATTCTTGACCGTGACAATCCGGAACTCTCGGCAATCGTGCTTTCGCTGGTTGACCGGCAAGGAAAATCGCAAAATGGTTATCTGCGATTGCACGACATTTACAACCTGAACCTGCCAGCCGAACTGGTGGTGCTAAGCGCCTGCGATTCGGGGTTGGGCAAAGAGTTTAAGGGAGAAGGATTGGTCGGGCTGACGCGCGGATTTATGTACGCCGGCGCGGCGCGGGTAATGGCGAGTTTGTGGAAGGTTGAAGACGAACCGACAGCCAGGTTAATGAAACTTTTTTACTGGCATCTACTGCAAGACAAACTGTCGCCGGCCGCCGCCCTTAGGAAGGCACAGAGATCACTCTGGCAGGACGACCGGTGGCACGCGCCTTATTATTGGGCAGCGTTCGTGCTACAAGGCGAATGGAAATAAGTAAATCAGGGTGCCAGTAATAGGCAATTCCGTCTCACCTATAACTGCTGTTTGGAATCAGTCGAACGGCCATCGGCCCATGGGTTTCAAGTTTTTGCTTTTTTTTGACTGCCCGCCGTGTCGCGGATACAATCGCCGCCGCTTCAAGGTTCAACGATCATCCACGAAAAACTAAAACGGTATGGCAACCTCCTTCCCGACCCAGGAAAACTTTGACAAGCTCTTACTCTGCCTCAATCCCGACCGCGAACGCGCGGGAGAAGAGTATGAATTGTTGCGGCTCAAACTGTTGGAATACTTCAGAGCGCGGGCTTGCTCTTACGCCGAAGAGCAGGCCGACGAGACTCTTAATCGCCTGGCCAAAAAGATCGCTGAGGGCGAAGACGTGCGCGATGTCTTGCGTTTCTGTTATGGCCTGGCTCGTTGGGTGTGGATGGAATCTCTGAAAAAGCCTGAAGCCCGTCGCGTGTCACTCGATGATTTGACGGTGCCGCCATTTGTGCCACCGGATTCCTTGCTGCGGAAAGAACAGGAAGCGTGTTTCCAGCACTGCTTGCAGGAGCTTGCGGCTGGAGAAAGGGAAATGATTCTGGAGTATTGGGATCACGGAAATCGGCCCCACCGCGAGGCGCGCAAGGAAATGGCAGCACGTCTACAGTTTACGCTGTTGGCGCTGAGAATTCGTATCTGCCGAATCCGGGACAAACTGAAAATCTGTTATTCAGATTGCCGGGAGAAAGGACCACCAAAATTGAAATGATTTCGGCCATCTGACCACATAAGTATGAAGGAAGATTTTAATGGGTGAACTGTCTCACAACTCTGCTTTGCTGACCCGGTATTTATTGGGCGACCTGTCTTCGGATGAGCAAGATCGGTTGGAGGAGCAATACTTCAGCGACGACGAACTCTTTATCGAACTGCTCGACGCCAAAGATCAACTGACCAGCGATTATCTGGAAAACCGGCTCGCGCCTGCCAACCGTGAGCGATTCGAGCGCCATTTCCTGACACAGTCTGATTGCCACCAAGAACTGGAGCTTGACCGCTTTCTTCAACCTGAGTTCAGGCGGAATTCTTTACCCGGTCAGTCCGCGTCGCGCGAAGAGGCGCCACCCTGGTGGCAAGCCGTTTTCATCGGGCTACGCGCTTACGGGCCCTTGGCCGGAGCCGCGATTGTCGCCTTGTTGATTATTGGCGCTACCGGCTTGTGGTCGGCCCTGCGTCCCTCATCAGAAAAACCTGGCAGCGTCCTCAGCCAGTCAAGCCCGCCTGTGTTTGTCGGTCCGATCACCGCTTCGCTCGCACTCAAGCCTGGACGGCTCAGGAGTGAGGGAGAGATGCCCAAAGCCATCGTCGGCGCGGGTACCCAAACGGTCGAGTTGCAGCTTGAAGCCGGGGCCGGGAAGTACGATCGCTACCAAGCCAGCTTGCAAAGGGTGGATGAGGGAAACGTCGAAGTTTTGGCCGACAGTGCGCTCAAGGCCGAAACGGCAGCAGGCAAGCTACTAATTGTGACGTGGAAGGTACCTGCTGCCAAACTGTCCATCGGTGATTATCAGGTTACACTCCGCGGGGTTAGCGCAGACAACTCTCCCAGTTATATTGGCGATTACTCTTTTAAGGTTCGCGATCGGTAGTTCTTCCATAAACTACACTAGGCTTTCTCTCCCACTTCCCCTTCTCTGTAGATTCATTCTCTGCCCAATATTTTTTCCACCTTCGTCAGTTACTCACGAAATGTTTCCGGTTCGACTGCCACATACAGGTAGAGCAGCAAGTAAGACGGATGAAACTGATTCCGGCTTACTCTTGAATGGGTAGTGGTAACAGTTAACGGGCTTGATAAGGCATGCCGAACGCTTCATCAACCTGCCTGACGGTTACGAATAAGCAGCGTCTTCAGCATTAGGTTTAGTTTCGATTGAATAAACGAGCAGCGTCTTCAGCGTGGGAGTGGTTTCACTCTACACAGCCATCTGATGTTTCCTTCCGCGCAAGTGGAAGGGATAACCAGTGAAATGCGAATTCAAGTTTTGTCGCCTTCAGTCTGCGAAGTCGGGTCACTTTCACATCCAGCCTTCTTGTGACTCAGCCAGCGCTGCCGGCTGACGGCGACAAAAACCAATTGTTATTCAACCAACGCCACTCGACGAAAGAGAGTCAAGATGAATATCAATCCAACGCCTTTGCCGTTTCCCGGCAGAATCATCAAAAGGGATGACGAAGACCGGGCCATCGTGCTCGCCATCCAACAACGCCTTAACCAACTCGGCTGCGGCCCGATAGACGAAGACAGCCAATTCGGCGGGCAAACTTTTAACGCCGTCCGCCTCTTTCAATCGCGCTTCACCGCCGCCGACGGATCCCCGCTGGTGGTTGACGGAGAAGTTGGCGCGCTGACCTGGCCGTTGTTTTTCGGCGCAGGTTCCGTGGTGATCAGCAATCTGGCCTCATCGCCGCTGCTGACCAAAATGCTGGAGTTCGCTGCCACCCAAATTGGCGTCATGGAAGTTCCGCTTGGATCGAATCGCGGCCCGCAGGTGGATAAATATCTCGAGTCGGTCGGCCTCAATCCCGCCGGACATTTCGCCTGGTGCGTGGCGTTTATGTTCTTCTGCTTCGAACAAGCGGCGGGAAAACTGGGTCGCGCGAATCCGATGATCAAGACTGCCGGCGTTCTGGATCACTGGAACCAAGCCGGGATCAAAGGCATTCCACGCATCAAGGTTGAAAATGCCGCCAACAATCCGCAATTGGTCAAACCCGGCCACATCTTTGTGATTGATACTGGCGGAGGGCATGGCCACAGCGGCCTGGTCGAACGCGTCGAAGGCGGTCTGCTGATCACCATCGAAGGCAATACCAATGACGACGGCAGCCGCGATGGCATTGGCGTTTTCCGCCGCACCGGACGCAAGATTGTTTCGATCAACAGAGGCTTTATTGACTACAGCAGCTTGTGAATCGGAAGATGTTCTCATGGCCATGATCGAAACCCCGATCTAACCGCGACGCGCGCCGAACTTCCCGTGGTTGTCAGCCCCGGCCTTGTCCAATAGAATTCGTGATTCTTGTCCGGGCAAAATTTTTGGCTGATGCTGACTGTGTGAGTGTGTCAGCGATTCGCGGGAGTTTGGATGTTGAATCTGGAAGCAATCATTATTCGCGGCGCGCGCGTCAACAACCTGAAGAACATCACGTTTTCTCTGCCGATCAACCAACTGACAGTCGTCACGGGCGTCAGCGGCAGCGGTAAATCTTCGCTAGCCTTCGACACGGTCTATGCCGAAGGCCAGCGCCGGTACGTCGAATCCATGTCGGCGTATGCCCGCCAGTTTCTGGAACGGATGGACAAACCGGACATTGACGAAGCCATCGGCATTTGTCCGGCCATCGCCATCAACCAGAAAAACTCCACGCGCAATCCGCGTTCGACCGTCGCCACGCAGACTGAAATTTTTGATTACCTGCGTCTGCTGTATGCCCGCGTGGGAATCACAATTTGCCGTCAGTGTGGCGCGGTGGTCAAACGCGATACGCCTGAATCCATTGCCGATGAAGTGATGCAACTCGCCGAAGGCACGCGCTTCTTCGTGCTGTTTCCAGCAGCAGCGGGAACCGAATTCAACGAACAGGCAGTCGCCGCCGCAGCAGCGGGAAGCGCCAAGACCAAACGCACGCGCAGCAAAGCCGCGCCAGCCATTAACATCAAGGCCCATTTGATGAGCCTGATGCAGCGCGGCTTCACGCGCCTGTATGACGCTGCCAAGAGCGAAACCGTCGAACTGCAAACGCCCGACAGCTTCACTGGCAAAAGCTTCGACAATGTCTTCGTGCTGGTGGATCGTCTGGCCGTCAAAGCCGATATGCGCAGCCGCTTGGTAGATTCGATTGAAGCCTGTTACCGCGAAGGGCATGGGCAGGCAGTAATTCAGACCGTTGGCAGCAATCAGGCCGAAGAGGCGCTGCAACTTTCCTTCTCTGAAAAGTTCCAATGCAAAAACTGTGGGCTGAATTACGTCCAGCCAGAACCGCAGTTGTTCAGCTTCAACAATCCATTTGGTGCGTGCCCAACGTGTCAGGGCTTCGGCAACACGATCGGGCTGGATATGAACCTGGTCATCCCGAATCGCGAGTTGTCGCTGGCGGACGGCGCGATTGAGCCGTTCACCAAACCGCAGTTTGAATGGTGGCGCGATGAACTGAAGAAATTTGCCAAGCGTGAAAGCATTTCGATGGCCGTGCCATTTGCCGCGCTGCCGACCGATCAGCAACAAGCTGTGCTGGAGGGCAGCACTGGATTTGACGGCGTGAAAGGATTGTTCGATTGGCTGGAAACAAAAAAGTACAAACTGCACGTCCGCGTCATGCTGTCGAAATATCGTGGCTATACGCGCTGCCCGGATTGCAAAGGCGGACGGCTGCGCCAGGAAGCGCGCGATGTATACGTTGGCGGCAAGACGCTGCCGGAAGTGGTTGCCCTTTCGATCAAAGATGGGCGTGTCTTTTTTGATCAATTGGAATTGACTGCTGAGCAAGCGGCGATTGCTGACCGGTTGTTGAAAGAGATTCGTTCGCGGTTGAAGTTTCTGGACGATGTCGGGCTGGATTACCTCTCGCTCGACCGGCTGGCTTCGACGCTGTCGGGCGGCGAAGCGCAGCGGATCCAACTGGCGACGCATCTGGGTTCGTCTCTGGTAGGGGCTTTATATGTGCTGGACGAACCCAGCATTGGCTTGCACCCGCGAGACAGCGAACGATTGATCGGTCTGCTGAAAAATCTGCGCGATATTGGCAACACGGTGCTGGTGGTCGAACACGAAGCCGAAATGATGCGGGCCGCCGATCATATTCTGGACATCGGGCCAGGCGCGGGCGAGCTGGGCGGTAACGTAATTTTCGAAGGCGATTTTGATCACCTGTTGAAAGACGAACATTCGCTGACCGCCAAATATCTGCGCGGCGAAGCGCAGATCAAAAGTCCCAAAGAACATCGCCCGGCGGGCAAGCATCAGATCGTGATTCGCGGCGCGCGCGCGCATAACTTGAAAAACATTGACGTGACGATTCCGCTGGGCCAGTTCGTGTGCATTACGGGCGTCAGCGGGTCAGGCAAATCCACGCTGGTGCATGAATGCTTGTACGCCGGGCTGAAAAAACAGCGTGGCGATTGGACGGGCGCGGTCGGCGATTTTGCAGCCATCGAAGGCGGCAAGTTTCTGGACGACATCATTCTGGTGGATCAGTCGCCGATTGGGCGCACGCCGCGGTCGAATCCGGTGACCTACATCAAAGCCTACGATGTAATCCGCGAAACATTTGCCGCGACGCGCGAAGCGCAGGCGCGCAATCTGAACCCCAGCCACTTTTCATTCAACGTGCCCGGCGGGCGCTGCGACGTGTGCGACGGCGATGGCACGGTGACGGTCGAGATGCAGTTTCTGGCGGATGTCGCGCTGGTTTGCGAAGAGTGCGGCGGCAAGCGGTTTAAATCGTCCATCCTCGATGTCAAATATCGAGGCAAGAATATTCATGAAACGCTGCAGATGACTGTTCGCGAGGCCATCGCGTTTTTTTCGCAGGTGCCGCGCGTTGCCGCGAAATTGAAGGTGTTGGAAGACGTGGGTCTGGGCTATCTGCGGCTGGGCCAATCGGCGACGACGCTGTCGGGCGGCGAAGCGCAGCGCGTCAAACTGGCGTCGTATCTGTCGAAAAAGGCGGGCGGTCAAAGCCTTTACATTTTTGATGAGCCGACAACCGGGCTGCATTTCGACGACATCAACAAACTGCTTGTGTCCTTCCGCCGCTTGCTGGAATCGGGCGCTTCGGTGATCGTCATCGAACACAACCTGGATGTGGTCAAGAACGCTGATTGGGTGATTGACCTGGGGCCGGAAGGCGGTATCGGCGGAGGCGAAATCGTCGCGGTTGGCACGCCGGAAGAGATTGCCCGGAATTCAGCCTCACACACGGGCAGGTTTTTGCAGGCTCTTCTGGGCGAGTGAATACCCGCTTCATCCCTTGGGCGCGTAATAGCCTGCGCGCGCGCGCGCCTTGTAACCGGGCTTTTTCACTTTGACGGTTAGTTTGCGGTACGCGCCGTCGCGGGCTTCGTTGGTTGAAAAAAAGCCGAGGATGAATTGCGTGCGAAGTTGTTCCGCCAAACTGGCGAACGCCAGATCGAGTTCCTTCAAAGACTGTTCGTCCATCTCATCCCCCTGCGTGCCGGGCGTGACTTTGGGGCGATAGAGTTCCGCGCCGGTTTCGTTGGCTAAAGTTTCCAACGCGCGTTCGCCCGCCAGATCGCGCAGATTCTGCGACCCGCCGAAATTACCCGTGTAGACGGAATAGACCAGCACATCCGCCAGTTGCGCCTGGCCCAGCGCGGCCAGCAACCCCTTCTGGCTGGTCGTGTCGCCGCCGTCGGACACGATCACGATGACGCGACGCCCTTTCGCGTTTTTTAGATATTCAGAAGCCAGATACACGCCGTCATACAACGATGTTGCGCCTTGCGCCTTGAGCTGTTTGGTGGCCTGGGTCAGTAGCGGGACTTTGTTCGTGAACTCCTGGGCGACGGCCACATCGGTTGAAACGGAAAAGAGCGCGGCGCGGTCTTGCGGACGCATAACACGCTCGAAGAATTTGGAAGCCGCCCGTTTTTCAAAACCGAATTTCTGCGTCACGCTCAAGCTGCAATCAAACAACATGACCAGATTCAGCGGCTGTTCGGCATCGCGCGCGAAGTTGGCAATCTCCTGCGGCACACCGTCTTCCAGCACTTCGAAGTCTTCGCGCTTGAGATTGAGCGAATCGGTTGGCGATTTTTTCGAAATCGTTGTGACGACTGTCACCAGATCGCTGTTGATGCGGATGGTGTCTTCATCATCTTTGTTCAGATCTTTCTTCGGCGGATTCTGCTGATGCTCTTCGGGCGTGCGGACTTTGGGTTGCGGCGTATTGGGCGGCACGATTTCGGGCTTGGGCTTTTTCGGGTCTTGCGGCGCGCGCCCGCTTTGGCTGGACGCGGAAAGCGGTAAAATCATCAACCAGCAGGCAACCAGCAATGCCACGGCCTGTACCAATCGCCCTCCATCAAGAAATCGCTTTCGGGTGTTCATCAGTTTTTTTTCCTTGCTCTCAAGCGGTCTGTGCGGCCTGCTTTGTTTCGCCCATCTGCCGAAGCCATTCGTTGAAGGCATTCAAGCCGCGTTCGACCTGGATACGATGGCGGTCGGCTTTACGTTTCGTTTGCTTGCGAATGGCGGGTTCCAGTTCCGGCAACAATGCGAATGTGGTGTTTGCCGGTTGGAAGTTTTTGGCGTCGGCGTTGGCCAGATAAAAAGCCAGCGATCCGACTGCGGATTCGCGCGGCGGGCCAGAAACTTCCAACCCCTGTGCCAATCGCGCGGCGTTCATTCCGGCAATCATTCCCGTCGCCATGGCTTCGGTATAACCTTCAATGCCGGATATCTGTCCGGCAAACAGAACGTTTGGATGTTCGCGCATTTGCAAACTTTCGCGCAGCAAGCGCGGCGAACAGATGTAAGTATTGCGATGCATCTGGCCGAAGCGGATGAATTCGGCGTTTTCCAAACCGGGGATCAATTGCAGGACGCGCTTCTGTTCGCCGTATTTCATATGACATTGGAAGCCAACGATGTTGTACGCATCAGCCATCAGGTCTTCCAACCGCAGTTGCACACAAGCATAAGCTTCGCGGCCCGTGCGCGGATCGGGCAAGCCCACGGGTTTCATCGGGCCGAAGCGCGGGGTGTCCACGCCGCGCCGCGCCAGTTCTTCAATCGGCAGGCAGCCTTCAAAGAATTTTCTTTCGTCCTCCAAAGCTTCGTGCATGCCGTCGTGTGGCTTGACGGTTTCAGCGGCCAGCAGGGCTTCGTAAAACCTCAGGTATTCTTCCTTGTTCATCGGGCAGTTGACGTAATCGTCGCCGCCTTTGCCGTAACGCGCGGCTTTGAACGCCACGTCGTAATTGATCGTCTCGCCGTCCACAATTGGCGAGATGGCGTCGAAAAAGAAAAGCCTGTCTTCGCCTGTCAGTCGCGCGATTGCGTCCGACAACGCCGCCGAAGCCAGCGGGCCAGCGGCCACGACGGTGATTTCATCGGTATTGATCTCTGTTACTTCTTCGCGCCGCAGTTCGATGTTTGGATGATTGGAGATTCTTTCGGTCACCAGCTGCGAAAACTTTTCGCGATCCACGGCCAGCGCGCCGCCCGCGGGAACGGATGTTTCGCGCGCCAATTCAACCAGCAGCGATCCGCCTGCGCGCAATTCGTCTTTCAACAATCGCGGCGCGCTGTGTTCCTGTTCGGATTTGAGCGAATTGCTGCACACCAGTTCCGCCAGATCGCTGGTGCGATGCGCGCCGGTTTCTCGCAGCGGGCGCATTTCAAACAAACGGACGTGAACGCCACGCCTTGCCGCTTGCCACGCGGCCTCTGATCCGGCCAGACCGCCACCGATGATGTTGATTACTTTTGTTGATTTCATAGTCTGAATTCCTGTGTCGGGTCGGCGATGATAGCAAATGAAAACACCGGTTGCATTTCCCCGGCAAAGCCCCTAAGTTTGCCCTTCCCGCATAACGCTTCAATCAACTCGAATAAACCAGTGAAGACCTGCCGATGAAGGCCTGCCAATGAAAATCTGGAAGATTGCCGGAATCAACTTCGACCATATGCATATGGGCGATCTGCTGCGGAAGGCCCATAACCATCCGCGCGCCCAAATCGTTGCCGTTTGCGACGAACAGCCGGAACGGATGCAGAGCGCTGCCGGAAATTTCAACCTTGCTGCCGGACAGCAATTCACCGACGTCCACCAGTGTTTGGAAAAGACCGCGCCGGACATCGTTATCCTGTGCCCGGCGACAGCCAAACACGCCGATTACGTCGAACAGGTTGCGCCTTTCGGCACGCACATCCTGATGGAAAAGCCGATGGCCGCGTCATTGGCCGATGCCGACCGGATGATCCGCGCGGTCGCGGCAACAGGTAAAACTTTGGTCGTCAACTGGCCCTTGTTCTGGAGCCGTTCGCACCGCACCGCCAAACGAGTGATTGACGAAGGCCGCATTGGGGATGTGATCGAGATTCATCATTACGGCGGCAATCGCGGCCCGCTGTACCATCTGGCCGACAAGGTGGAAGTCAGCGAAGAAGAGGTCAATCGCCAGAAGCCGGAAAGCTGGTGGTACAAACGCGAGAGCGGCGGCGGTTCGCTGCTGGATTATCTGGGCTACGGCGCAACGCTCGGCAGTTGGTTCCATAACAACAAACCACCGATTGAAATCACCACCGTGGTGGATCAACCCGACGGCCTGGAAGTTGACGAACACAGCGTGACGATTGCCAGATACGATTGTGGCCTGTCGAAGATGGAGACGCGCTGGGGCACATTCACTGATCCGTGGACGCACCAGACGCAGCCCAAATGCGGCTTCGTGATTGTCGGATCGGCAGGCACGATCAGCAGCTTCGATTACGAACCGGCCCTCCGCGTCCAGACCAAAGCGCACCCGGAAGGCGAAGCGGTTCCGATTGACGAACTGCCGCCGCCCTTCGACAACGTCGTCAACTATCTAATCCATTGCCTGGAAACGGGCGAAGCTGTGACCGGGCCGTTGTCATTGGCAACCAGCCGGTTGGGACAGCAGATCGTGGACACGGCTGTCATCAGCGCGCGCGAAAAGCGAACCGTGCCGCTGATCGAGTGAAGAGAGTGCATAAATCCTGGGGGCGCAGTCCTTCCAGGCTGCGGGACGTGGATAACTCACCCTTTCGTATTCGAAGCGATCTTCCAGCTACGACCCGCAGCCTGGAAGGACTGCGCTCCCAGGGCTGACGACATTTTTTACTGAAGTAAAACTCAGACGGGAATATGAACGCATCCATTACCTATTTCGAGAAAACACTTGCGCTGCTCCACCACCTGCGCGAAACGCAATTGGAAAACATCGAACGCGCGGCGCAAATATGCACCGAAAGCATCGCCAACAGCGGCCTGGTCTTTTTGTTCGGCAACGGCCATTCGCGGATGATGTGCGAAGAGATGACGCCGCGGCAGGGCTGCTTTCCCGGCTTTGTCGCGCTGGTTGAACTGGCGCTGTCGAATCACGCTTCGATCATCGGCACGAACGGATTGCGCGCGCCGCTTCATTTGGAAAAATACGAAGGTTACGCCGAAGAGATTTTGAAAGGCTTCAAGTTTGGCAAGCATGATGCCTTCATCGTTATTTCGACCAGCGGCATTCGCCCGGTGATTGTCGAAATGGCGATGGGCGCGCAGAAACGCGGGTTGCCGGTGATTGGCATCTGTTCGCGACGGCATTGTGAAGAGTCCGTCCCGGCGCATTCTTCAGGGAAGAAGCTGATTGATTGCGCCGATGTGGTGATTGACAACGGTTGTCCACCGGGTGATTGCGTCATCGAACTGGAAGGTTTGGAGTGGCGCACCGGGCCGACTTCGACGGTGACGGGTGGGATGATTATGAATATGCTGCGTTCGCGCGTGGCCGAGCTGCTGCTTGAACGCGGCATCAAACCCGAACTGCTGCCGAGCCATCAATTCGTCGGCAACACGGATGCCGCGCAGCAGCTTGAACGATTTTACGAAGCGTACCGGCGCAGTCTGGCGCACCTTTATCAATAGTGAACCTGCATGGAGTTCAGGCTTCAGCCTGCAGTTCGTAACGCAGCCTTTAGGCTGACTCGATACAGCGTGAAGACAGGCTGAAGCCTGAATTACAAACCGCAGGCTGAAGCCTGAACTCCATGCTCCATATCCAATAATGAAGGTTTACGTCATTACAGGTTCGTCCGGCATCGCGGCAGCGGCAATCAGGCTGGCCGCGCGCGAAGGCCACGCAGTTTTTTTCATCAGCCGCGATGAAGAAAGCTGCCGCTTACTAGCCGAAGAACTGCGCGCTGACGAGACGCCCTGCGGCTTTTACGTCGCCGATCTGACGATGCCCGAAGCCGTGGCCGAAGCCGTTGCCGCCTGCATCGCGCAGTTCGGCCGGATTGATGCGCTGTTCAACGTTGCGGGCATCAGCGGACGGCGATTCGGGGATGGGCCGATTCACCAGTGTTCGGTCGAAGGCTGGGATACGACTTTTGATAACAATGCGAAGACGACGTTCCTGATGTGCCGCGAGGTGATCAATCAGATGCTGCGGCAGGCGGTGACAGAGAATAGTTCGCGCGGTGCGATTGTGAACATGGCCAGCGTCCTGGCGGTTGCGCCCGAAGCCGCGCATTTTGCCACGCACGCCTACGCCGCCAGCAAAGGCGCAATTGTCAGCTTGACGCGAGCGATGGCGGCTTATTACGCGCCGCATAAGATTCGAGTCAACGCTGTCGCGCCCGGTTTGGTGCGAACGCCGATGAGCGCGCGTGCGCAGAACGATCCGGCAATTCTGGAATTGATGAAGACGAAACAACCGTTGGCCGAGGATTTGATCGAAGCAGAAGATGTCGCCCAGGCGGCGCTGTTTTTGTTGGGCGATGGCGCTCGAAACATCACTGGCGAAGTGCTGGCGGTGGACGCAGGTTGGTCTGTGAGTTGAAGAAAAGATGAAAGAACGTCCCTTGAGAACAACAGTCATCGGCAGCTATCCGTTCCCCGGCTGGCTGGAATTTGCCTGTCAGCATCTGGATCAATTCGGCGAAGCGGATCGCGCCGAATTGCAGGAAGACGCGGTCATCGCGGCGGTTCACGATCAACTGGCCGCCGGATTGGATGTCATCACGGACGGCGAACAGACGCGGCTGGATTTCAATCTGTCGTTTTATGGTTTTCTGGAAGGCCTCGAGATGGAACCCGCGCAGCCTCGCCGCTTCGGCCCGCCCGCGCACGATCAGCGCGGCAAACACCGGATCATTGGCCCGCTTGCCGCGCCGCACGGGCTGGGTGTTGTTGAAGAATGGCAGAGATTGAAGCGGCTGGCAGAATTTCAAATCCGAAATTTGAAATCTGAAATCGCGCTCAAGGCGAGTGTGCCGGGGCCGTATACGTTGAGTGGGAGGTTGATGCCGGGTGATCGTTACTCGGATCGGTTCGACATCACCGAAGCGCTGGTTCCCATCGTCCGCGCCGAACTGGAAGCGTTGGTGGCAGCCGGTTGCCGCGAAATTACGGTGGATGAGCCTTCGATGAGTTGTTACGCGCATCGCGAAGACCCGCGCCGATTCGTGGACATTTTCAATCGCACGGTGGAATCGGTTGCGGGCCGTTGCCGCTTGTCCACGCACCTCTGCTTTGGCAATTACAAAGGCCGCGCGGTGGGATTGCGAAGCTACGCGCCGATGTTTCCGGCGTTTCTGGACATGCAGGTAGACGAAGTTCACGTGGAAATGGCCAGCCGCGAATTCGCCGAGATCGAAGTCATCAGTGAGATTGCCAAGCGCAAAGATGTCGCCGTCGGCATCATTGACGTGAAAAGTTATTACATCGAATCGGTCGCCGATGTTGCCAACCGCGTGCGCCGCTGTTTGCAGTTCGCGCCTGCGGATCGGCTGGCCTTCGCGCCGGATTGCGGATTGAGCCAGACGGCGCGCTGGGCCGCGCGGCAGAAGCTGCAAAATATGGTCGCCGGTGTGAACGTGGTTGGAAAGGAACTTGGACTGTGAGAGTGGAGCAGTACCCAACTTGTTTGAGAGAGGATCAATGATGAAAAAGATATTGAACAATCGCCGAACCTGGTTAACCGCTGCAATCCTGATTGTTGCGTTGGCTGCGCTATCGGTTGTTTTTGCGCAGGTCGCAACGAAAAAAGGCGCGCCGCCGGATGATCCGCTGATCGCCGGATTCAAGAAGACCTACGCTGCTTCCGCCGCCGACGCCGTCGAACTGGTCACGGGCAAACGTGGCTTTATGTCGCACGATATGAAAGTCGTCAGCGGAGGCAATCTGGTTGGGCGCGCGGTCACTTCGCTGGTGCGCCCCGCGCCGCCTGAAAAGGCGACGCCTGCGCTTTCGACAAAGCATTCGGTTGAAATGATTGACAACGCCAACCCCGGCGAAGTCGGTGTGATCGTGATGGAAGGGACGTTGGACATTGCGGCGATGGGCAATCTGATGGGCACGGCGGCGGTCGTTCGCCAGATGGCGGGCATGGTGCTGGACGGTGCTGCGCGCGACGTTCCTGATTTGCGCAAGATGGGTTTGACCGTCTACGCGCGTTCGATGTCTCCGGCGACGGCGGTGGGCAGGTATGCGACGGTTGCGCGCAACGTTCCGGTTGAATGCGCCGGAGTGATGGTGCGCCCTGGCGACATCATCGTCGCTAACGAAGACGGTGTCGTTGTCATTCCGCAGGAACGCGCTGAAGAAATCCTGAAGAAGTGTCAGGAGATTGATGATATGGAAAACAAAATGTATCCGTTCATCAAAAAGTTTAAGTCGCTGCAAAAGGCGATTGAAGAATTCAAACGAATCTGACCGAAGTCCCAAGAGAAGGAATTATTGATGCAAGCAGTAAGTAAAGACTATCTGTCCGGCCTGAACGCGCCGCAACGTGAAGCCGCCACGAACATCGAAGGCCCCGTGTTGATTTTGGCCGGTGCCGGATCAGGCAAAACCCGCGTCATCACCTTTCGCATCGCGCATATGATCGAAACGGCGGGCGTGCGTCCGGATAACATTCTGGCCGTCACCTTCACCAACAAAGCCGCAGGCGAAATGAAAGAGCGCGTGGAGAAGCTGTTGGCGGGGACGCAACGCCAAAGCTCGCCACTGATTTCGACCTTCCATGCATTGTGCGTGCGCATTCTGCGGCGCGACATCGAAAAGCTGGGCAAGGGCTACAAGCGGTCGTTCACGATTTATGACACGGACGATCAACAGAAACTGCTGCGCGGCTGCATCAAAGATTGCGGCTTCGACGACAAACAACTGACCGCGCGCGTGGCGCAAACCAACATCAGCAGCGCCAAGAATCGCGGCGAAGACCCGCAGCTTTTTGCCGGCAAGACTTCGATTGACGATCAGAAGCGGGCGGCCATCGCGCGCGTTTATGCGCTGTATGAACAGCGCCTGCTATCATCGAACGCGCTGGATTTTGACGATCTGCTGATCCGCGCCGTGCAGTTGCTGCGCACATCCGAAGAAGCCCGCCGCTACTATCACAACCGGTTCCGCCACGTCATGACTGACGAATTCCAAGACACGAACGGCATTCAGTACAGCCTGACCCGGTTGATCGTTGAAGGTGACATCGCGATGAACCTGGCCACGCGGCCTGCAGATTTCTGGCACAACCGCAGCCTGTGCGTGGTGGGCGACGAAAACCAGTCCATCTATAAATTCCGCGGCTCTGACTTCAACATCATTCTGAATTTCGAGCGGGACTTTCCCGGCACCAAAGTCATCAAGCTGGAAGACAACTACCGTTCGACCGCGCGCATTCTGGACGCGGCCAACAAGGTCATCTCGCACAACTCGCAACGCTTCGACAAACTGCTGCGCGCCAACTCGAGCGACGGCGACAAGATTCGCTACGCGCAGGTGTACGACGGCGAAGCCGAAGCCCGCTGGATTGCCGGTAAGATCGAAGAGCACCTGAACCGGGAACCCGATCTGAAAGCCGCCGTGCTTTATCGCACCAACGCGCAATCCCGTTCGTTTGAAGAAGCCTGCCGCCGCGCGGGCCTGCGGTACAACCTGGTTGGCGGATTCAGCTTTTATGACCGCGCCGAAGTCAAAGACATCGTCGCGTATCTAAGCCTGGCCTTGAATCCGAACGATTCGATCGCGCTGCTGCGCGTCATCAACAGTCCCGCGCGCGGTATCGGAAAAACCACGCTTGACGAAATAGAGCGCAAAACGAAAGAGCTTGGCCTTTCGCACTGGGAGACCATTGCCGAGGTCATCCATCAGAATCAATTGGCTGCGCGCACCATCAACGCCTTGAAATCGTTTCAAGACCTCGTCAATCGCCTGATTGAAAAGGTGCAAAAACCGGACGAGCCGATTTCCGAGATCGTCAAATCGGTGGTGATTGACAGCGGCTACGAACGCGCGCTGAAAGAAGAGAACACCGAAGAAGCCGAAGGACGTTTGCTGAACCTGGAAGAGTTGGTCAACGCTGCCTCGGAAACGGAAGAGCGCGGCGAAACCTTGCGCGACTTTCTGGATCATTCCGCGTTGGTTGCCGACACCGATCAATTCAAGGCCGAAGCCCAGGTTACGCTGATGACCATGCACGCGGCCAAGGGCTTGGAATTTCCGCTGGTCTTTATCGCAGGGCTGGAAGAGAACCTTTTTCCGCATTCGCGCGCCAGCAATAATCAGGCTGAATTAGAAGAAGAGCGCCGCCTGTGTTACGTCGCCATCACGCGCGCTGAAAAATATTTGTACCTGACCCACGCTCTGAAGCGGCGCGTGTACGGCGAAGAATTGGCATCGGAACCATCGCGCTTCCTAAATGAGTTTCCGTTTGAGCTGATCGAAGACCAATCCAAAGGCCCAAGCTGGCTGCGATATGCCAATAAGCCTTCGACGATTGAAAACCGCACTGCGCTTGATGCCCTAACAGGCAAGCCCAGTAAGCCCGCGCCGCCTGCTGTCAAACGCACCAGCAACTATCAAGGCCAGAGCTACAACAGCACCGACAGCGTCCGCGATTTCTTTGCCCGGCAAGGGAAGAAGGTGGATTCCAGTGCCTTCGAACCGCGTGAACGTAAAAGCGAAAGCCGTGCGGAAAGTTCTGGCAGCGGCGCTTCCAAACGCGGCGGCGGCCTGACGGTTGGCACGCGCGTCCGCCACGCCAAATTCGGCGTCGGCCTGATCGTTAAACGCGAAGGCGAGGACGACAACGTCAAACTGACAATCAACTTTCCAGGTTATGGTCAGAAGAAGATGGTGGAGAAGTTCGCGGGGTTGGAGAAAGCATAAGAATTACGCGAGACGATGAATAAAAAATCGAACAGCCAAGTTGTCATCATCGCTGGCCCGAATGGCGCGGGTAAAACTTCACTTGCGCCGCATCTGTTGCGTGATTGGCTTGGTTTGCTGGAATACGTCAACGCGGACACCATTGCGCAAGGATTATCAGCTTTCCAGTCTGAACAAGCAGCATTTGAAGCCGGACGAATTATGCTCAAACGTCTGCGCGAACTGGCTGAACAGCGAAAGAGCTTTGCGTTTGAGACCACGCTGGCAACGCGGTCTTATGCAGCCCGGCTTGAGAAGCTTTGCCGAGACGGATATCGAGTCAACTTGATGTTTATTTGGCTCAGCAGCCCTGATCTTGCAATTGAGCGTGTGCGGCGGCGCGTGGCCTCAGGCGGCCACAATATTCCCGAAGAAACAATCCGGCGTCGTTATCGAAAAGGTATCAAGAATTTCTTCTCGCTTTACCAACCGCTTGCTGATAGCTGGGCAGTTTATGACAACTCCGCCTTTCATAACCCTATCTTGATGGCCAACGGAGAAGGGAAGACCGAAATCGTAATTCAGCCCAATTTGTGGCAGAGTTTTTGTGAGATCGCGAAATGAAACAAGAAATCTCCATTCCTGAAAAACTGTTCCTTACTCACGGCAAAGAGATCGAAGGAATTTTCCGCCACGCCGTGCGTGAAGCATTACTCCGGCACAAGAAGCTTGGAGAAAGTGTTGCCGTGTGGAAGGACGGAAAGGTCGTCATCCTTTCGCCTGAAGAGATTGTGTTGGATGAAGAGGAGGAGGCGGAGAGTTATGAATAAGGCAGTAGATTCAGGCCAGTGATGAAGCGGTAATCGCGCTGATTTTTGGTGATGAACTGCTCGCCATGTTCGATGGCTGTAGCTGCAATGATTGCATCGGGCATAAGCAATCCGTGACTCAGGCGATATTGCCGCAGCAGGGCGACTGCGCGGTCGCATATCCCAGGGGTTATTTTGAGAACCTGGAACGCTCGCAAAAAATTCTCTGTATTGCGCAATTCGGTTTTGTTGCGACATCCGACCAATATCTCCATTTGCGTGATGACGCTGATCGCAAGCGTTGCGCTCTGACTGGTTTGATGAAGCCAGTTGGCGGCGATGCTTTCGCCGTTGGCGGCGTTAATCAGGATGTCGGTATCAACGATGATCAATGCCACTGTTTTCCCATTCTTGTTCGCGCAGATTGCGAACCCATTCGGTACTATCAGCCGTCTCTTCTCGGTCTTTCCACATACCGATAAAAGGTTCCGCGAGCAAATTGACAGACTCCGGCCGGCCGGCCGGTTGTTTATTGACGTAGCGTTGCCGCAGAGCAGAGACAATCTCTGTCACGATTCGCTGGCCTTCGGGCGGCAGGGCTGAAAACTCGCGTAGCATCTCTTCGTTGGTCATAAAGCCTCCTCAATCACAGAGCGAGATTACTGCGCCCGTCCCAATGATTTCAATCTCGCCCGTTCGAACTCATCGCCTTTGTTCCATTGCGGAGTGTCATTGGCATTGGCCACGCGCAGGCCGATCAGGAAGGCCAGACGCGCCTGCTGAATCATTCCCGCGAAATTCCAATACAGACTGTATTCGTCAGACGGCTGGTGGTAGCGGTGTTCGTTGTAGTCCGCGAATTGCTCTTCGCCCCATTTTTCGCTGTGACCGACGAACTTCGATCCGGGTTCGAAGTTGACCGCCGGAACGCCTGCTTTGGCAAAAGGGAAATGATCCGAACGATAAAACGAACCTTGTTCGGGATGGGCGTCAGGCGAAACGGTAAGGTTGTTTTCTTTGGCGACTTCTTCGACGATCTTGCCCAGGGTTGAACGATCCGCGCCAAGCGGCGTCAGGTCTGTGGTCTGGCCCAGCACGTTCATCGAATCAATGTTGATGTTGGCGACAGTGTCTTTCAGCGGAACCAGCGGATTGCGGGCGTAATACTCCGCGCCCAGCAAGCCCTGCTCTTCGGCGGTCGTGGCGATGAACAGGATCGAACGCTTCGGTTTGATGTGGAGCGCGTTGAACGCCCTGGCGATGGACAGAATTCCGGCGACGCCGGTGGCATTGTCCACGGCGCCGTTATAGATGTTGTCGCCTGGCTGATCAGGGCGAATGCCCAAATGATCCCAGTGGGCCGAATAGACAACGTATTCGTTTTTCAGTGTTGGATCGTTGCCGCGATAGATGCCGACGACGTTTGGCGACGTCAACCGCTGCACCTGCGAACGCAGCGTCATATCCACGCTGGCGTTCAGCGTGACAGGTTTGAAACTGCGCGAAGCCGCCTGTTGGCGCAGTTGATTCAGATCAAATCCGCCCATCTGAATGATCTTTCGCGCGGCGTCTTCCGTCACCCACGATTTCAATTTCAGCGTCGGCGTATTGGCATCCGGCAGCAGGCCGAATCGTTCCGCGCCCCAGGAATTGCGAACGACGCTCCAGCCGTATCCGGCGGATTCTGTCGTATGGATCAAGATTGCGCCTGCCGCGCCGCGCCGTGCGGCCTCTTCGTATTTGTACGTCCAGCGACCGTAATAGGTCAGCGCTTTGCCGCCAAACAGGTTTGGTTCAGTGGCAGTGGCGGGCGGATCGTTGACCAGCATCAGCAGAATCTTGCCGCGCACATCCTGACCTTTGTAATCGTCCCAGTTGGCTTCGGGTGCCTGGACGCCGTAACCGACAAAGACAATGTCGCCGGTGATCGGCACTTCGGTTTGTTCCAGATCGCTGCCGCCGACGAAATCATCGGCGAATTTGAATTCGCTGGAGCCTGCGCCATTTTTGACCACCAGCCGGTTTGACGGGTCGGGACGCGAACCAATCATATGGACCTGTTGAAAGTAGCTGCGTTCGCCGCCCACCGGTTCCAGCCCCAGGGCTTCAAACCGCGAAGCAATGTATTTGGCTGCCAGCATTCCGCCGCGCGCGCCGGTGCCGCGGCCTTCCAGCAGGTCATCTGACAGGAATTTGACGTGCGCGCGCAGGGGGTGTTCTTCAATCGTCGCGGCTGCTTGTTCGGCGTCGTTGGTTTCGCTGAGCAGGCCGCGATTGTCCGACATCACTTTGTCGAACGACGTGCGCGGAGCAACGACGGCAGATGCCCGGCTGGGTGTTTTGCCGCGTCTGCTCCTGCTGATCCTCTTACTACTGCTTTTGCTGCTCCGGCCTCTTGCGCTGGCCTTGGCTTTGCTAGATGACCGGCGGCGTTGTTTGGCGGCGAAAGCCATCGGTTCCACAGTAATGGTCACATCAAATGCGGCGGCAATGGTGTCGAAAGGGATCGCAATGGCAAGACAGAGAATAAAAATAAAATGGCGGATTGAAAAAAGACGAGTTTTCATAAGGCTCCCAGTAAAGAATTCCAGCACGATAACTTTATCTGCAAATGCGTATTAAATTTCGCGGCTGGTGCGCGAGACGACCGCTTAAGTCCTCGCGGCAAAACTACTGATCATTTAAGTACCTGAGCGAGCCAATAAAATCAAGCAGCCGAAGTGCCCGCAGCAGTGACAATGGGCAGGCAAATGACTATGCTACGCGCAGTTTCGGCGGGCGGTGAAAGTTGAATCTCTCCTTCAAATGGTTCCATTTATGAACGAATTTTCCTGGCGCACACGCCGCGCCTCGCTCGAAAAATTCAAACAGGAAGTCTTCGACGTGCTGATTATCGGCGGCGGAATTACCGGCGCGGGGTTGGCATTGGACGCGGCTGCGCGTGGGCTGAAGACGGCGTTGGTCGAAAAGCGCGATTTCGCTGCCGGGACTTCCAGCCGTTCGACCAAGCTGATTCACGGCGGGCTGCGGTATCTGGAACAGTTCGACTTCAGCCTGGTCCGCGAAGCCTTGCAGGAACGCGCGATTTTGACGCGCACCGCGCCACATCTGGTCGAAGCCTGTCCGTTCGTCATTCCGATCTATGCCGATTCAAAACGAAATTACGATCATCCGTTAAAGATGCGCGCCGGGTTGTTTCTGTACGATTTGCTGGCGGGCCGTCACAACTTTGCAAAGCACCGCCGGCTGGGCAGGGAAGAAGCATTGAAGCTTGCGCCGCAACTTGATCCCAGGGGGTTGCGCGGCGCGTTTTTGTATTACGACGGGCGGACGAACGATGCCCGGCTGGTGATCGAAGCCGTCAAAGCTTCTCACACACAGGGCGCAGCGATTGCGAATTACGCCAGAGTCGAAAGTTTTCTGCGCAATACTGACGGCAAAATCACCGGCGCACGGTTGCGCGATGAATTGAACGATGAACAGATTCAGCTTCGCGCGCAGGTGACGATCAACGCGACCGGCGTTTGGATGGAAGAGACGATAAAGCTGGGCGGGCAAAGCCAGAATGGCTTGCGCAAAAAGATTCGACCGGCCAAAGGCATTCATCTGACTGTTGCGGCTGACCGGTTGCGCGTTGGCGCGGCGTGGCTGATTCCGTCGCTGACCGGCCATCGGTTTTATTTCGTCGTCCCGTGGGAAGGCCGCGTCAACATCGGCACGACCGACACTGATTACGAAGGCGGCAAAGATTCGCCGCACGCCGAAGTGGAAGAGGTGGCCGAAATCCTGAATGCGATCAACTCCTATTTCCCTGATGCGCAACTCGGCCCCGCGGATGTGATTTCTGCCTGGGCGGGCCTGCGTCCGCTGATTACCGACGCCAATGCCAAAGACACCAGCGCCGTATCGCGCAAAGAAGAGATGATCGAAACCGCTGACGGCTTGATCTCCATTGGCGGCGGCAAGCTGACGACGTACCGCGTGATGGCTGAACACGGCATTGATCTGGTGTTGAAACGATTGGGAAGAGCCGCCGGTGAAAAAACAACTGCTGACATTCCCCTGAGCGGTGGCGAAATGAGCCGCGTCGAACTGGAAATGACCGCCAAGCAGATCGCGCAGCATTACGAACTGCCGATGGACATCACGCGGCATTTAATCTTCACCTACGGGTCGAACTTCGATGTTCTGATTCGGTTGATGCGGAATGACGAATCTTTGCGCGACCGGCTGGTTGCCGATCTGCCGCACGTCAAGGCTGAGATTGTCTATGCCGCGCGAAACGAGATGGCTGTTACGCTGGCTGATGCATTCGCGCGGCGAACGCGGCTGGCGATGCTGGCGGGCGAAGCCTCGCTGGATTGCGCGCCTGTCGCGGCTGAATTGATGGCAAAGGAACTGGACTGGAGCGAGGCCGAAACTGCGCAGCAGGTCGAGATGTTTGCCCGTGAGTTTGATCGCGAATATTCGGCCAAGCTGTAGAGGTCGCCAAAGACCCAGTCCGGAAGTACCAACCTAAAAACTTCGGCTCGTCCCGGCAAATGCTGATCACGAAGCGGAATAGGAGCTATGGAATGAAGATTTCAAGACGCAATTTTCTTCACGGAGGCGCGGCGGGCTTCGGCGCGGCTGCTTTCGCTGGTCAATCGCTCATCACTTATGCCGCCAAAAAAGGCGTGCGCTTTCGCATTGGTGCGCCTGACTGGAATTTGAAGCTGACGGCCAAACCCGAATCGGTCGCGCTGGCCAAAAAGATCGGCTTCGACGGTGTGCAAATCAGCGTTGGACGGAAAATGGAATTGAACGATAAGGCTTTGCAACAAGCCTTCCTGGCCGAATCCAAAAGCGCGGGATTTCCGCTGACTTCGCTCTGCCTGGACATCCTGCATGTCAACGGATTGAAGTCCGATCCTTTGGGCCAGCGCTGGGTCGCCGAATGCATTCCGATTGCCAAAGCGATGGGCGTCAAAGTCGTCCTGGTGCCCTTCTTCGGCAAATGGGCGCTGAAGACGCAAGCCGAGATAGATTACGTCGGCGATGCGTTGAAAGAAGTCGCTCCGGCGGCAGAAAAAGCGGGCGTGATTTTGGGCTTGGAAGACACCATCTCTGCCCGCGACAACGTGAGGATTATGGAGCGCAGCAAATCGCCCGCCGTGCTGACTTATTACGACGTAGGCAATTCAACTGGGAACGGCTTCGACATCATCGAAGAGATTCGCTGGCTTGGGCGCGCGCGCATCTGCGAAGTTCATCTGAAAGACAACCCGAACTATCTCGGTCAAGGAAAGATCAATTTTCCCGCCGTCGTTGATGCCCTCTCTGACATTGGCTTCGACAAATGGGCGCAACTGGAATGCGACGCGCCCAGCGGTTCGGTCGAAGACGATATGAAAAAGAATCTGGGCTTCATCCGCGGCGTGATTGCGCAAAAGCGATGAGAGAAGATCCGTAGCATTGTATGGACCATGGTGTGGACCGCGAACGTCCCGTTCGCAAAGTAAAGAAGCGCGCAGCTTCCTTACTGGCTGGAATCTCCAACACTTCCATGTCATGCAAAGTCTGGCAAACTATTCCCGCCGAATGTTTGATTTGCCGGAACGCGATGAATAAAATCCGCGCTCCGCAAGCAACTTGTTATGTAAAAGGTCAGGCGCGCTGGGGTGCATGCCTTGTGCCGCTTGAGTGCCTGCCACACCCGATCAAATGCCCAATTCAATGCCCAACTCAATGGAGGACGAATAGATGACAAAGATCATGAAGCTACTGGCCGCAGCCGTGTTATTCGCCTGCGGCCTGAGCCTGCAAACACAGGCACAGCAAGGCAGGCCACAGGGGCCTGCGCCTGAAGGCCGGTCGCCCGAAGCGCGCGCCGCCGCCGCCGATACACCGCGTGAAGAATGGTCTGTCACCGAACACACGATTCAAATCGGCGGACAAACCATCCCTTACAAAGCCAGCGCCGGAACCACTCTGCTCAAGAATGACGCGGGCGAGCCGACCGGGCTGCTCTATTCGGTTGCCTACACGCGCAGCGACGTGAAAGACCCCAGCACGCGTGCGGTGTCGTTTCTGTATAACGGCGGGCCGGGATCGGCGACGATGTGGCTGCATATGGGCGCATTCGGGCCGCGCCGCGCCTGGACAGTGAACGGAGAATTCACTCCGCCCGCGCCGTACAAGCTGGTGGATAACACCGAAAGCCTGCTGGACAAAACTGACCTCGTCTTTATTGATGCGATGGGCACCGGCTATAGCCGCGCGGCGGGCAAAGCGGCGGAGCGCGATTTTTATGGCGTGGATGAGGACGCGGCGGCCTTCGGCCAATTCATCGCCACCTACATCAGCCGCAACGACCGCTGGAATTCGCCGAAGCTTCTGATTGGCGAAAGCTACGGGACGTTTCGTTCGGCGGTGCTGGGGAACCTGCTTCAGAACCGCTACAACATGCATCTGAACGGCATTTGTTTAATTTCCTCTGTGCTTGACCTGGCCACGATCACCTTTGCTGCTGGCGACGACCGGCCTTACATCTTTTACCTGCCCAGCTACGCTGCTGTCGCGTGGTATCACAAGGCGCTCAAAAATCGCCCGGCCAATCAGGCTGAATTCATCGAAGAGGCGCGCAAATATGCGCAGGGCGAGTATGCCGATGCTCTGTTCAAAGGCAGCGCCTTGACCGCCGCGCAGAAGGCCGCTGTCGCCAAGAAACTTTCTTACTTTACCGGCCTCGGCGAAGAGTATTTGCTGAAGGCGAATCTGCGACCTTCGCTCGGTCAGTTCAACGTCGAATTGTTGCGCGGACGCGGGCTGACCAGCGGACGCATTGACGCGCGCTTCACGGCGTATACGGGGAACCTGCTGGCTGAAACAGCGCAGGGCGACCCGGAAGGGCCAGCCGTGGGCGGCGCTTACACTGCGCTCGTCAATCTGTACAACCACGATGAATTGAAGTTCGGCAAGGACAAGCAATACAACAATCGCAGCGGCGGCGGTGCGTGGAATTGGACGCGCGGCGGCGGCTTTCTGCGTGGTGGTGGAGGGTTCCCCAGCGCGCCGAATTCACAGAACGACCTGACACAGGCAATGCTGACCAATCCAAAATTGCTGGTGCAGGTTGAAAATGGCTACTACGACATGGCGACGCCGTTTTTCGCGACTGAGTTCACGATGACGCATCTGGGCCTGCCGGCAGAGCTGCAAAAGAACGTCAAGCTGAATTACTACAATTCAGGACACATGATGTACCTGCGCGATGAAGACCGCGTCATGCTGCACAACAACATCGCGGACTTCATTGAGCGCGCGACCGGCTTGGCGGCGAAGCCCTAACTTTAACGCTCCATTCAAACAGGATGGCAATGTACTGGCATGCGCACTTGCGATGATCGCGGCGCGCATGCCAGTACGAATTACTGTTCGACCATGTCTTTCTTCAGGTCGCTAATTGCAGCCATTACCTCACCTTTTTCCTTCTTCAGCACTTAAATTTATCCAGCAATGACGGCGCTAGCGGCCATCGTGTAACATCCAAACAACGAAGGTTCAGATCATGGTAAACAAGACACAATTATATTTGAACGACGTTGAAAGGCAGCAACTCGATGAGGAAGGGCTGTTGGTGCTGGAAGGTTTTGCCCCGCCCGAAATGGTCGCGAAGTTATGCCGCCGCATCGGAGAACTGTTTGCTGAACAGGGAGACGAGGCCGGGACGGAATTCAAACGGGAGCCATGCACGGATCGGCTAGCCAATCTGGTTAATTCCGGCGAACTGTTTGAACGTGCGATTGCCGAACCAAAGCTGCTGGCTTGTGTTCGGCAAGTGCTGGGCGCGGAGTTCAAGCTGAGCAGCCTGAACGCACGATCGGCGCGTTCGCATTCCGGATGGTCGCAGCCGCTGCATTGCGACACAGGCGCGCTGCCGGATGAGCGCGGCAATTCGGTCTGCAACATCATCTGGATGCTAGATGATTTCACGACAGAAAATGGCCCGACGCGTTACGTGCCCGGCACGCATCGCGCGGGCAAACTGCCACAAGACGCGCTGGTTGATCCGGCAGCAACGCATCCGAACGAAAAGCTGTTGACCGGAAAGGCGGGAACCGTCGTCGTCATGAACGCACATCTATGGCACGGCGGCACGGCCAATTGCACAGGCAAACCACGGCTGGCGCTGCACAGTTTTTACTGCCGCCGCGATCAACCGCAGCAGCAATATCAAAAACGATTGTTAGGTGAAGATGTACAGCGGCGAGTGAGCACTGAATTGCGTTGGCTGCTTGCGCTGGACGATCCTTTGAACGATAAACTCAGCGCGCAATTCAGCGGTCGCAGCGGGTTTCTGAAATAACTACACGGAATAACTGAGCCTATGCCATCAACCGATACAGCACCAATTCGCACTGGCGAAGAATTGAATTGGAGCGCGCTGGAAACTTATCTGCGCGAACATCTGCCGCCCAAGCTGGACGGCGAGCCGTTTGATTCAGACGCCATATTTGAAGTCGAACAATTCCCCGGCGGCCATTCCAATCTGACTTATTGTGTGCGCTTCGGCGGATTGGAATTTGTCATGCGCCGCCCGCCCTTCGGCCCCGTCGCACCGACCGCGCACGATATGCCGCGCGAATACAGGCTGCTAGCGGCGATCCATCCGCACTTCAAGCTTGCGCCGAAGCCGTATGTGCTGTGCGAAGACGCTGCCGTCATTGGCGCGCCGTTTTACCTGATGGAACGGCGGCGCGGCATTGTGGTGCGGCAACATATCCCGCCGGAGATTGGCGAAGATTTGGCGTTGCGGCATCGGATCAGCGAAAGCCTCGTAGACACGCTGGCCGACCTGCACGCGGTAGACATTCAATCCACGGGGCTGGTTAACATTGGCAAACCGGCAGGTTTCGTTCGCAGACAAGTGGAAGGCTGGGCGAAGCGTTGGGAGCGTTCAAAAACAACTGAGCTGGCGGAGATGACCGAGGCCGCGCACTGGCTGATTGAACGACTGCCGCCGGACACGCCCGTGCCGACGCTGGTGCATAACGATTACAAACTGGACAACCTGATGCTGGACGCCGCAAACCCCGCGCGCATCGTGGCCATTCTGGATTGGGAGATGTGCACGGTGGGCGATCCGCTGATTGATCTTGGGTTGCTGCTTTGTTACTGGCCGGAGGCGAGCGATGACGAATTGTTTGCCGACAGTTTGCGCAGCGTGACGACCTTGCCAGGTTGGATGACGCGCGCGGAACTTGTCGAACGCTACGCCGCACGTTCGGGCCGCGATCTATCGTCCATCGGCTATTACCACACCTTTGCGCTGTTCAAATTGGCGGTCGTCATTCAGCAGATTTTTTACCGCTACCACGTCGGCCAGACGCACGATGAACGCTTTGCGAACTTCGACCAGCGCGTTCTGGCATTGGCCCGGATGGCGCATTCGATGATTCAGGCTCAAGGTTGATGGATACAGTACCGCGACCGGTAGGGAGCGGGTTTGCAGTGAAGACAATTGCAGAATTTAATCGCTACAAAGCTGTTGCGCGCCGTCATCGCCAAATCGTTTGTCGAAATTGTACTGGTCTGTTTGGTGGCGACGCTCGCCGGCTTTTCGACCTTCAGTCCGCAGTTGCGCGGCGCGATTGATGTCGCCGATCAAACGCGCATCGCCGGTTGGGTTCACAATCCGCAATCGCCCGCCCAATCCATCGAAGTGCAGTTGTTCATTGACGGGAACTTCATTGCGACAGACCGAGCCGATCAGCAGCGCGATGATCTGGTGCGAACCGGCGCAACGACCCAGCCCAATCACGGCTTCAACATTTCGATTGAATCCCTGAACCTGCCGAACGGGGAACATCAGGCGCAGGTCTATGCCGTTCGCGAAGCCTCCGGAGCAAACAAAATCCTGCTGCCGATCACCGCCGCGCCGCACACATTCCGGGTCAGCCGCTGAAGCTTTTTACTTCTGAACCGAAGTGCTTTCCTTGATTCCAAAGACGCAATGTTGGCCGCGCAGGATCAACACCTTGTCAGTGATGGCGAGTGTGGCCATCATCACCTCGCCAATCGGAATTTTGGGAACAGTCCTTGACTGACATCACCCAAGCGGCAGGCTCTTCCGATCAAGCTATCTGACGCGTATCTTCAAGCGCTTCAGGGCGCATTTCGCGCGCTGTTGGCGGCCTAACTACAGGACAAAAGGCTAATAACCTTCCGCCAGGCAATAAGATCGAGGTGTTCGAGATTAGTTACTAACCGGCACAATAGATTGAGTCCGAGGCGGAAGATGCTTTTGGGCGGATAGCCGTGCTTTTTGAGTTTCAGTTCTTTGAGAGTCGCTTGCCACTGGCCGACGAGAAAGGCCAGCGTGAAAGCGAGAGCGAGTAACGCCAGCAAGCGAGAGAGACGTTCGGGGTCTTTCAAGTGCGTCTCTTCCAGGTTGAAGCCCCGCGATTTCAACGCTCCGAACAGAGTTTCAATGCCCCATTTTTTCTTGTACTCCTGGTGCGGCTACGGAACCTGCACGCGATTGTGGATGTGGCGGGATATTTCGCACCCTGAGAAATAAACCGGGGAAACAAACTAAATCAGAGCAACTAATACTGAGCCAGTATCTTTCGACAGGACTCACTAGTAGACAGTTTCGGAAGTCTCCCCCATTTCCAGGCTTATTTTCCTTTCCCACATGGGTGTAATTTCGTCCTGATGTAGCGATAAATGTAATATCTGCAATAAAATCGGCCCTCCATAAAACGAGAGACTACCTCGTTTGTAGCTTGTCGAGAGCATCAGGAGGACCGAAAATGAAAGCTAGCATAGGCGTCA
>JBBQVH010000021.1:0-70440 GCA_038211695.1 Blastocatellia bacterium
CCTTGTTGGTCTGGTCGGTTGCCTGATTCAGGAACGTGGTGGAGTTGTCGCTCGTCAGGTTGTAGCCTGACGATTTGATCGTGGTAGCGTTGGCCACGCCGCCGAGCGTCCCCGTCAGGTTGGGGCCGGTGTTGTTGGCGATGATTGTGTTGCGCAGCGTGGCGCTGGTCGTTAAACCTGCCGCGACTTCGACAAGAATGCCGCCTGTGCTAGGGCTGTTATTATTTGCCACGGTGCAGTTCGTGACGGCCAGCGTCCGTTCACCAGCGGTGTTAAAGAGCGCGATGCCGCCACCAAAGCTCGCCGTGTTGTCGCTGAGGGTGCAATTGGTAAACGCCCCGATGGCATTCCCCAAAGCGACCGCACCGCCACGGCCCCCCGCCGTGTTGCCGCTGAAAGTGCAGCCTGTGAACGTCCCAACCGCGCCGCCCATAGACACTCCACCACCCTGGCTACCACTACCAACACTCACGTTGTTGACAATGCCACACGCGGTCAGCGTCAGATTGCTCTGGCTGAAAATGCCGCCGCCGCCTTCAAATTGTCCCGTCACACCATTACTGATCGTCAGCCCGCTGATGGTGACTGTCAGCGCACTGGCTGCAACGTTGAAGATACGGCTGGTTTTATTGCCCGAAAGTGTCAGCAGGTTGGCACCAGGGCCGGTGATCGTGACGGGATCGGTAATCGGAAGTTCGCCGCTGGTCAGCGTGATGGTGCGCGGCGTGTTGAAGAACGCGGGGTCGAAAACGATGGTATCCGCGCCCGCCACGGCATTGGCGTTGGTCAGGGCTAATCGCAACGAACCTGCGCCACTGTCATCGGCGTTGGTCACGGTAAAGGTGACCAGGGTATCCACTATGCCAGGCGCTCGATGCCCGGCGTTGGCTGTAACGGGCACGGCGTGCGCCGCGTGCACGTTCTGGCTTCCAAAAAGTTTAAGTCCCAGCAAGACACCGCCGAGCACGAGCAGGGCGAACAGTGTAATTTGGCTCAAATTGCGAAAGCGTGACATGACGTTTCTCCTTGTCGTTGTTTGTGGGTAAGCGGCAGTTTCAGCAGCTAAGTTTTACCGCCGAGCAGGTTACGTAACTCTTCCAGGTTCTCTTTCAAGACAAAAGCATTTGCTCCAGCCGCTTTCGCGGCGGTGCGCGTCGCGGCATCGCCGTAATCGGTAACAATGCAAATTTGCGCGTTTGGGTAAACGGCTCTGATTTGTCTGCTGGCGGTCAGCCCATCCACGTGTAGCATTTGAATGTCCATCAAAACCCAGTTGGGAAGATTCGATTGATACGCCGCGAAGGCTTCGTCGCCGTCCGCGCATTCGATGATGATTGTGGCGAATTCACGCACCGTTTCGCGGATCAGCGCGCGCATCAATGGGTTGTCTTCCACAATCAGGATTGTCATTACATGTTCTGTACTCTGCGGAGTATGGACGGTGGGAGAATGGCGCTGTTGGGTGGCTTTGGGTATCCGATGTATTACGGTATTTCCTCCGTATAACTACGGTATTTTTCTCCGTAGAAATACGGATGCGGGTTGAAAAGTAGTGGCCAATGGCTAAGTGGCGAGAAAACCGGGTTACTCTTTATCTTTCAGTCGGTCAACGTTCTCAGTCACAAACTTCACCAGGGCATGACGGCCTTTGAGGTTGAATTTTTCGCTGATGTTCAGGCGATGCTGTTCGACGGTGCGCACGCCCATGAAAAGTTCGGCGGCGATTTCTTTATTGGTTTTGAATTGGGCGATGAGCTTCAATACTTTGCGCTCAGTGGGTGTCAACTGGTCGAGCAGGGATGGCGGGGCGGGATTTTCTTGCGCGTGGCGTAGCCGTTTGAGCAGCAGGCTGGTTAATTGCGGGCTGATAAATTCCCCTCCGTTGACGACGGCGTTGATGCAATCAATCACTTCTTCGGCGGCGCTGTCTTTGACCAGAAAGCCTTTCACACCCAGATCAAGCGCGGCGTTCAAAAACTGTTCATCCTTGTGCATCGTCAGAAAGACAAACTGCAAGGTGAGGCCTTTTTCGCGCAGAGCGGTGAGCACGGCAAAGCCGTCCGCCTTGGGCATGTCAATGTCTAACAAGGCTACGTCGGCGGGCGACGCCAGCAAGCGTTCAATCGCTTCCGCGCCGTCTTTGGCTTCGCCGATGACTGCCATTTGCGGCGCGGTCTCAATCAGTTGGCGCAAGCCGCTGCGAAAAATCGGATGATCATCGGCGATAAAGATTTTGATCTTGTCAGGCGTCATGTTTTTCTTCGTGAAGAGGGATGCGCAATGTAACGGTCGTTCCTTTGCCTGCCTCGGATTCAATCGAATGTGCGCCGCCAAGCATGCGAACGCGCTCAACCAAGCCGATTAAACCAAAGCCGCCGGTTTGCGCCCGGTCGTCAGTCTTGGCTGTAAACCCGCGCCCGTTGTCTTGAATGCGGGCGCTGACTTCTTTTTCGTTTTGCACCAGGCTGATTTCAACGTTGGTCGCGTTGGCGTGCTTGATGATGTTATTCAAACATTCCTGAATGACGCGATAAAACGTCACTTCGTCGTCTTTGGAAAAGACTTCGTCAAACAAGGCAACACGGGCGTTGATTTCCAGCCCCGTCGCTTCGCGGACGTTTTCGATCATCGCATTGATTGACTCCCTTAGACCGAGCCGTTCCAGATGATAAGGCCGCAAGTTGTAAGCGATGCTGCGCACTTCTTCCAACGCTTGACCGGTGGCTTTGGAAATCTCGTCAAATTGCACCTGCATTTTTTCGCCATCGTTCGCCATCTTTTTGCCAATCGTCGTGCGATTTTTGATGACCAATAAGCTTTGTCCCAGTCCATCGTGCAATTCGGCGGCGATGCGTTTGCGCTCGGCTTCCTGCGAAGTGATGAGTTGACGCGAAAACGCCGTTTTGGCCTCGGCAATTTTTCGCACCTGCGCCAAACGAGCATGCGCAATCAGCCAGATCGTGCCAACAATCGCTGAACCCAGGAACAAAAGAAACCACCAGGTACGATAAAAATAAGGATGGACAATGATCCTGATGGCTGCGCCCTGGTTGTTCCAAACGCCGTTGGCATTGGCGGCGATGACGTGAAAGGTGTAGCTGCCAGCGGGCAAATAAGAATAATTCGCGCTGCGCTGCGTGCCCGCTTCCGTCCAGTTATTTTCCAGTCCTTCGAGTTTGTATTTGAATTTGATCTGCGCCGATTTG
This sequence comes from Blastocatellia bacterium, assembly GCA_038211695.1. GTDB lineage: Bacteria > Acidobacteriota > Blastocatellia > RBC074 > RBC074 > RBC074. The sequence goes on from JBBQVH010000021.1 coordinate 3,207, forward strand.
AGCAGGCTCAGCGCCGTGTAATTGATTTCAAGCTGCGATTGTTGGGGACTCAATTCGATGGCAGATTGCGGCCAAACTTTCTGAATGCCGATTGCGGATTGCAGCAGTTGTGCGTCAATTGTTTTGCGGTCAATGGCGAGATTCTCTATTACGACAGGCGGCGGCTGGGGATTTACGGCTTCGGCTTCGGGGTCAATGATGGCGACGCCGCCCATTGTCGGAAACCAAAACTTGCCGTCTTTGGCTTTGATGGCCGCGGGCAGCCTGCCGCCGTTGCATTCGGCGTTGAGCATGCCGTCTTTTTCGTCGTAAGAAACGCTGTTGAGTTTGGGAATTCTGCCCTCGGCAAAATCGTTGAGTTCCTGCTTACTGACGCGATGGATGCCGCGATTGCTCGACATCCAGAAGTTACCGCGGTTGTCTTCGAGAATGGCAAAGACGCCGTTATTGAACAGCCCGTGTTCGACGCGATAGTTGAAAAACTTGCCGCCCTTGTATCGCACCAGACCATCGCCATACGTCCCAAACCACAGCACGCCGTCAGCGTCTTCGTAGATCACACGGACAAACCCATTCGGGCTGCCAGCTTCGGCGTTGTGGCTAATAAATCTGCTGCCTTTGAACTGCGCCAACCCATCATACGTTCCCACCCAAAGATTGCCGTTGCGGTCAAAGTGAATGGTGATTACTGCGTTGTGCGGCAAGCCGTCGGTGGTAGTGTAATGTGCGAGTTCCTGATCGTCTTTGTATTTGAATAAGCCTTCTTCCGTCGCGATCCAAATGTTACCTGCCTGGTCATAGGTAAAGTCGGTAGCTCCGTTTGGAAGAATGTTTTTACCGATTCGTTTTACGGATGAAGGCGCTTCAAATCGCCCGAATCCTCCTTCGCCTTGAAAGCCGAGCCATAATTTCGCTTGGCCATCTTCCCACAAGCTTCTCATATAAAGCGGAACGCCCGTCGCGTAGTTCAATCTCAAATCCAAGATTTTCCCGCCCGCGTAACGATTCACGCCCTGGACTGTGCCGATGAAAATATCTCCGTTGCTGGTTTGGAGCAGCGGGTAGACTTCGTTGCTGTTCAGCCCGTCTTTGACGGAGAGCGTCGAGATCAGTGTTCGTCGCAAACGCCGCAATCCGGTTGTAGTCGCCAACCAAAAGTTGCCTTCGCGGTCGGTGAGGCTGGCGGTTGCTCCGACAACATCGTTCAACTTATACGACGTGAATTGATTGTCTTTGAAGCGCACAAACTGGCTCAGCTTGGGCACCGTAAGACCTGAAAAAAGGAACCAGATGCTACCGTCGGCGTCTTCCTTAACCTGATTCGGAAAGAGTTCGTTTAAGGCAGGGATTTCCTTTTTCGTAAAGACGGTCACCCGGCCAGCTTGCAAGCGCCAGAGTTCGAAAGCGGGAGATCTTCTTCTCAGCCATAATGCACCATGCTGATCTTCATAAGGTGCGAGATTGCTACTTGTGGATAGCTCTTCCACCGTTAATTTTAGCGGATAGGTTGTTGCTCGTCCGTCTTGTTGCCGCGTGGTCTGGTTTCGTTCAATCACCCATTTGGCGCCGGATTTCCCCCAATAAGTCTGCCAATAATTCTGTTTGCTGTTCGGTTCTTTTTGGTCGGGTGTAAGCACAAACCGGTCGCCTTGCAGCGCGTAATATCCTTTCGCCGTTTCAAAAACGATGTTCCCTTTGGCATCACTCACAATTGCGGCAACAGGCCCGCTCGAAGTTGCAAAATCTGAATACGAGCTAAAAACGCCATTGCGATAAACCGTCACTACGTTATTTTCCGTAACTGCATAAACCGCGCCTTCCCGGTCGGCGAAAAGCCGCGCAAACCGATTATTGACGATGCCTTTGGTGTTGCCCTTGTCGAAGATGGTAAACCGCACGCCGTCAAACCGCGCCAGCCCGTCAAACGTGCTCAGCCACAAATAACCGTCCGGCGTTTGCGCGACTCCCGTCACGGTGTTTTGCGGCAAGCCGTTCGCGGTCGTCCAAACGTCAAAGCCGTATTCCTGTGCGAACGCGGTCGAGGCTAAGCCAAGAAAAAACAGGGCACATGCCAGTGCCGCGCGCCCTCGAATTTTTCGCCCGTCGCAGTGCATTCTCATCTGGTTATTGTCGGTCAGATTACGTGTGGAAATCGGTCAATCAGGGCGGCGAGTATATGCAACTGACCCGGAGGCTGCAAAAAAAAAACGGAATGTCGCCAGATGCAGATCAGTAGAGACGCAATATTTTGCGTCTCTACTTCCTGTCTTGTATTGTCTGGCGCACGATCGTTGGGCAACATCGCCCGGCTAAAAATTGAAAGAATACATGTCTAACAATTCCTTATTCCATCATCGCAATCTGAACCGCTTGCCAACACGCCGCGAATTCCTGTGGCAATCCGGTGGTGGCCTGGGTGGCTTGGCGCTGGCTTCGATGCTTGATCGCGACCAGGTGCTGGCGGGGGAAGGCTTGCCCGGCGGGAAACTGCATCATCCAGCAAAAACAGGGGCGGCGAAGGCCAAACGCGTGGTGCATTTTTTTATGGCAGGGGCGGCCAGTCATCTCGACCTGTTTGATTACAAGCCTGAACTGATTAAACGCCATGGGCAACCGAGCGATTTCGGCGAACGGGTCGAAACCTTTCAGGATGGATTAGGCCCTTGGCTGCGACCCGTCTGGGATTTCAAGCCCTATGGCAAAAGCGGCAAGCTACTCGGCGAACCTGTTTCTGCACTCGGTTCCGTGGTGGATGACATTGCCTTCGTTCACAACATGGTCAGCAAATCCGGCGTCCACAGTACGGCTACGCTGCTGCAAGCGACGGGCTTTTTGCTCCCCGGCTTTCCCGGCGCGGGCTGCTGGGTCAGCTATGGCCTGGGTTCGATGAACGACAACCTACCGACTTTCGTGGTATTGCCTGACCATCGCGGGCTGGCTTCGAACGGCGTGAAGAATTGGGACTCAGCTTTTCTGCCCGCGCAACACAGCGGCACTGTGATTTATCCCGGAACTGCCGAACCCGTCGCCGATCTGTTCTCGCACAAATCCGGCAACTACATCACGCTGGAAAGCGAAGCGGCAACGCAGCAATTGATGGCGGAGATCAACCGCGCGCACGCCGCAACGCACGAAGGCGACGGGCGGTTGGAAGGACGCATTCGCAGTTACGAACTCGCCGCCAAGATGCAGATGGCCGCGCCTAAAGCCCTGAACCTGAAGGCCGAGCCGGAACATGTCTTGAAGCTGTATGGCCTGGATCGCGGCCCGCGAGAATGGCCGAAAGAGATCAACGACGAAGAAGAGACGTTTTACTTTGCCCAGAAATGCCTGACCGCGCGCCGGCTGCTGGAACGCGGCGTGCGCTTCGTCCAGGTGTGGAGCGGCAACGATAATGGCTTTCCGCGCCGCAACTGGGATTCGCACGAAGACATTCGCCGCGACCACGGCCCACTGGCCACGGGAATGGCGCGGGGTTGTGCGGCCTTCATTCAAGACCTGAAACAGCGCGGCCTGTTGGAAGACACCATTATTCTGTGGACGACTGAATTTGGGCGGATGCCTTCCAGCCAGGCGGGCAAAGGCCGCGATCACAATCCATATTGCTTCACCAATTGGATGTGCGGCGGCGGAATCAAAGGCGGCATCAGCTACGGCGAAAGCGACGAGTTCGGCTACAAACCGCTTGACCGTAAGAACCCGACAGAAGTTTATGACATCCACGCGACACTGCTACACCTGCTCGGCATTGATCACGAACGCTTGAGCTTCTATCACAACGGCATTCAGCGCCGCCTGACCGACGTGCATGGACACGTTATCAAGCCGCTGCTGTCGTGAGTGCAGGCTTTACTCATGGACTGGAAAAACAACAAGCCGGCCATAGGCCGGCACGAGTCTTTTGTCAGACAACTGGCTGAAAGAATCCACCTGCTGTCTGTTCGCAAATTTCTATTGGTTAGGTTCTGATGATGAGCGCTACACACGGTCACGCGCATGAATAAGCCTGCGCACGCGATCCGAGAACAGAACGTCTATCTTTTTCGGCTCAATCAGCGCCGTCACTTCACCTGCGCCAAATTTCGGATGCTGCATCGCCTGACCCTTGCGATATGTGCGTGTCCAATCGTAAGGCGGGCTGTTTCCAACGGAAGCGCGCGTCACTTTCTCAGCCTTGTTGATTTTGAATCTGCCGCTTTTGCCGCATTGCGGACAATTGACTCGCGTAATCTGCCCACGCTTGCCGACTGAAAGCACCACGTGGCCCTTCTCCTCATTGCAGACCACACATAACTGATCTATCCGGTCACCGATCGTGTATTGATGTTGTTCCATAGACACTCTCGCCTTTCTACATTGATTCCAGGTAACGACTTGCCGCAATTCAGGCCATCAGCCCGCGACGAAGTAACTCTTGATGCGCGAGCCTTCTGACCCTGGAACAGTCCATTGCCCAGGGCTGCGCGGCTCGATTATGAGAAAACCAGGCAGTACCTTCCTGGCGCGTGTAATAAATGCCGTTGATATCGCCGAGTATCGCCGCCGCCTGCATGTCTTCAGAAATGACGGCAGTGGCAGCTCGACCAAGCACGTCTTCTAATGCGCCGACCGCAGTTCTGGCCATGGCGTAATGAAAGCTTTCTTCAATCAAGTTGATCAGTGGCCCTACGGCGCGTGCGTCGCCGGTTTCCCCAATCGCTCGCGCCGCTTCCTTGCGCACCAAGTAAGATTGGTCATTGAGCGCCGTCATCAGGGCCGCCAGTGCACGAGTATCCTACGATTTGCTCAGCCCTTTTATCGCGCGCCGTCGCGTTTGAACATTGCTCGACTTCAACTGCCGTAATTTCCACCACATTATGGCCTCACCGCTTCGGAACTTCTCGCAGCTTCGCTCATTGCCATTACCCGCTTGAGCTCTTTTCCTGCGAAGCCGAAATACAAAGCCATCTGCTTTATCTGTTCATGCCCTGAATAGTCCGCAGGGGTTGCACAAAACCGCTCAATCCCGGGGGCAAAGTCCACGCACCGCATTTTCAGGGGGGGCTTGTGCCCTTTAGAACAAAGGCCGTCTGATTGCTGAAGCACACAAAACTCGCACAACTTCATGAACTCACCTCATTACGGTATTTGCCATTCACTTGTGGGTTCGATCTGTTCCGCCGATGCAAACACCGTTCGTAAAGGCTGGCACAGATAACACAAAGCGCTCTCGATCGTAGATGCACGATCAAGAGCGCCCTGTTCAAACAGTATCGCTCAGTTCAAGCCGTGGCTTAGTAGCGCGACCGTCCGCCGCCGCCGCCGCCGCCGTAGCCGCCGCCACCGCTACGACCGCCGCCGCCGCCGCCGAATCCGCCGCCGCCGCTGCGGTTCTCGCGCGGTTTGGCTTCGTTCACGGTCAGACTGCGGCCACTGACTTCAGTGCCGTTGAACTGCGAGATGGCAGCTTCGCCTTCAGCCTTCGACGACATTTCGACAAACCCAAAGCCACGTGAACGGCCCGTGTCGCGATCTGTCACCAGCGAAACTGATTCGACCGTACCGGCCTGTGAAAAGAGATTCTGCAAATCTTCGTCGGTCGTCTGGAACGCAAGATTACCAACGTAAAGTTTCATGGACATAAAAGAGTACCTTTTCCCCGATAAGGGGATTGAGAGAAGCTTCGAATTAAAGTGGCTTCGGAGTACGGTAGCAGCGAAGGCTTGATTTCGGGCGCCCTAAGGAGCAGCTTCTGAAGTTGTGATTTTACCTGCTCCCGGACTTATTTATCTATTTACGCCACTACTAACATTGAAAGGCAGAAGCGCGTCACCGTCGCTGTGCGAGAGAAGGAATGAACTGAAGGCAGGATGCGCTAAATTCAAGGAAGTTACAAGGCAGTCCAAAACTCGCGGCTGGTTCCCAGCAAAGAAGCCGGTGGTTATTTTCGATCAGGAATCGTCTTTACGCCAATCACAGCGCAGGGATTCGTGCGATCCCCGGTGCATCTTTTGTTACTTATGCCGGTCGCAGAATAGCGAGCAATGCACAGGCATCTCGGCTGCCGATTTTTAGGACAATCATCAAATCCAAACTTTCCATGATGGCGAGGGATGACGTGTGGCCAAGCGCTGATGATGTCGGATTTATTTCCTGGTTATCTCTTCTTTTTAGCGGTTCGGCACGGTAAGTGTTAGAAGAACTCGTGTTTAGAAACGGGTAAGTTGGATGCCAACAGGCTTCCAAAAACAAATGCATGCACAAGTACTAAGGCTTGAATATGCCTTGGTTGACGGCATCACCTGCTGAGCGTATGGTGATTGTGAATCGAGCTTAGCTCACTCTCTTCGTCAGCTCCTCTGGAATCATCCAGACTATCTGAAGTTGTACAGCTTAACCTTCCGAGGAGCAGATAATGTTTATCCAAGATAACCTGGAACACATCGAAGCCGTTTCCGGCGCAAACTTTCCCAACCCTAAATTCCTCCTGATGGTGATGGGAATGGTCGCCGGTTTCATCGTATTGTTTGCGCTTGCCGGAAGTACACCGGGCACGTTCCGGCAAACTGGTTTGGTCTGGGCGTTACTTGCGATTCTCTCGCTCCTTCCTTTCAGCGCAGGCAGCCGCCTGATGAAGCTTCGAACCGAATCTTCTGTCGGAATATCCCCATCCATTCGCACAAATTTTAGCTAAGGCTCAAACACGGCACCCATTCTGATTTGGCAATCTTGAAGAACGGCAACGCGGTCATACTCTAATTGGCATTGAGTGGAGGCACAGCCGAGAGGCACCAGGTAAAGCCACTCTGGCCGTTCCTTTGGCTCCTGCCACTCGAAATTTGGAAAGCCGATTCAACACGGTTGAAATGAATGCAACCAATTGAGGAAGGAGATATCAGTGGCACTTAGCGTTGGAAGTAAGGTGATGTATCCGAGTCAAGGCCCCTGTCTGATTGGCGCTGTCGTGGATAAAGAAGTGGCTGGCAACCCAATGAGCTTCTATCGTCTGGCGCTGCTGGACGACAGCGGCGGCGAGTTGTTTGTCCCTGTGGAAAAAGCCGGAGACGTAGGCCTGCGGCCATTGCTGAATCGGTCCGAGATTCCGAAGCTGCTGGCTCATTTAATGAAGACCAGCCAGATTGATAACGACTGGAAGCAGCGTGCTCGTGAAAATATGAGACTGCTTGCTTCCGGGTCGGCGTTTGATTTGGCGGAAGTTGTTGAATCACTGACGGAGCTGAATGAAAGGAAACCCTTGTCATTCCGTGAAAGCCAGGTGCTGGAAAGAGCGAAACGGTTGCTGGTCTGTGAAATCTCTGAAGTCCTGGGCTTGGCAAAAAGCGCCGCCGAAGAACAGATCAACCAGGCGCTCAAGGCTCCGCGTGAAGTTTGATGATGAACACCCGCGGGTTTTTAATAACAGAAGGATGAGATGGCTAAATTTGAAATCTATCAAGACACTACCGGCGATTTCCGTTGGCGCTTTCAATCAAACAACGGGAAAATTATTGCCGTTTCAGGTGAAGGCTACAACAACCGGTCGAACTGCGAGCATGCAATCATTTTGATCAAGCGCGAAGCTCCGCAGGCAACGATTACCGACGCTGTTGTAGTAGCTACGTCTGCGCGCCCGGCAACGAGCAGGTAACCAAAGCCAAAGCCAGGTGATTAAAGCCGGGCGCAAATATTGCCCGACGCAAATATTGCCCGACGGAAATATTGATTGAATCAGACCGAGTTCATAGAGAAGTAAATCTGATGAAGATACTGTTCGTCTATCCCGAGTTCCCCGAAACCTACTGGAGTTTCAGTTATGCGCTCTCGTTTGAGGGCAAACGCTCTGCCTTTCCGCCGCTTGGCTTGCTGACGGTTTCGGCCTTGCTGCCGGATACCTGGGAGCGGCGATTGGTGGATATGAATGTCCAGCCGCTCAACCCAGCGGACATCGAATGGGCGGACATTGTTTTTGCCAGCGCCATGCTGGTGCAGAAGGATTCGCTTCGTCAGGTTGTCGAACGATGTAAGTCGCATGGAAAGCGCGTCGTTGTTGGCGGGCCTTACATTACGACCAATTCCGCAGACTTGCCGGAAGCCGACCACATCTTTCTCGGCGAAGTGGAAACGACCTTGCCAGAGTTTGTGCGCGACATCGAACTTGGCGAGCCGAAACGGATCTATCAAGCTGCCGAACGGCCCGCGCTCACCTCTGCACCCGTTCCGGATTTCCACCTTGCCAACCTTAAGCAATACAGCGCGATGTCGGTTCAGTATTCGCGCGGCTGTCCGTTTCAGTGCGAGTTCTGCGACATCATCGAAATCTATGGCCGTGTTCCTCGCACGAAAACGAACGAACAGATATTGACCGAGTTGGATACGCTGTTAGCGCTTGGCTGGCGAGGGATGGTCTTTGTCGTTGATGACAACTTTATCGGCAACAAACGCAACGTCAAAAAATTATTGCCGGAGTTGGCTGCGTGGTCGGAGCGTCACAATTACCCATTCTCTTTCATCACCGAAGCGAGCGTGAATCTGGCCGAAGATGATGAACTGCTTAAGGGAATGCAGCGGGCAGGATTCCGCCGCGTTTTTCTGGGTATCGAAACGCCCGTTACCGAAAGCCTGAAAGAGACGCAGAAGCTTCAGAACACGCGGCACGATCTGCTGGATTCAGTCAGAAAGATTCAAAGCCACGGAATGGAAGTGATGGCCGGATTTATTGTCGGCTTCGACAACGACCCGGAAGATATTTTTGAACGGCAGGTCAAATTTATTCGTGACAGCGCAATCCCACTGGCCATGGTCGGTCTGCTCAATGCGCTGCCCGAAACGCAATTGTGGCGCAGGCTGGAACGGGAAGGAAGGTTGCTGACAGAAAGCACAGGCAACAACACCGATGGCTCGCTGAATTTTATTCCGAAGATGGATGCGACGCGGCTGATAGAAGGTTACAAATCCATCCTGCAAACGATCTACAGTCCACGCGAATACTATCAGCGGGCGCTCGATTGTTTGGAGCGGATCGTCGCGAAAACGCCTGAGCCTCGGCGTGATGGGATTGCCAGTGATTTGAAAGCCCTTGTTCGTGTAGTGTTGACGCTGGGCGTGCGTGATTCCGCACGGGGCGAATTCTGGCGGTACCTGCGCCTGGCCGCCATTCATCATCGGAGTAATCTGGCAGCCGCCATCCGGCTGGCCGCAATGGGCTACCACTTTCGCAAAGTGACAGAGTTGGCTGACAAGTAGTCGGGTGATTCCTGATTGGTGATGGAATCGCAGAGAAAAACCATGCTCATTACCTTGGTAGACCTTGATGATGCAGCGGCGCGTCTTGTCGCCGGCGAACAGCCTTACGAATACAAGACAGAAGACCCCAAGCTTCGTATCCTTGGCCCCGCCTGCGGATTTGGCGCTGAAATCCTGCGAATTTATCGAGAAAATGGTCAGTATGCCGAAAGCATTGACGAAGCTCAGGGTATGGCTCGGTCAAAGAGTCTGACAGTCACTGGCGTCTGGTTTGTAAAGCGTCGGCCATAACGTTGAAGCGCAGTACACCTATCAATTTACTCACCCAGTAGCCATTCAGCCACAATGTCATTGTGGTGTTTGTCGAATCTTCTTCCACATTAGGTTCCCGCTCTGTTTCTTTCAAACGACTGAAAAGTGATCGCGCCGGGAATATTCAAAAGACATTGCCAGATATATTGATGCGCCAAACAGATGGCCAGAGGGCGTGCTTGACACGACGCCTGGTCAACAACATTCGATGAACAAGGAGATGATTGCTTTGCAACGTATATTTTTATCGCTGCTTCTGCCTTTCTTGATGGCGGCAACTGCCGCTGCAACACACACCGTATCCACACCGCCCGCGGTTGGCGAAAAGGCTCCCGATTTCACCTTATCAAATCTGCAGGGAAAGCGTGTTCAGCTTTCAGAGATGACTGCAAAAGCTCCGGTCGTGTTGGTCGTCCTTCGAGGCTATCCCGGATACCAATGCCCGTTGTGCAACCAGCAGGTGCACGAGTTTGTCAAAAATGCTCAGGGCTTTGCGGACGCCAAGGTCCGCGTGATCCTGGTTTATCCAGGCCCGGCGGAGAATTTGGGCATGCGCGCCACGGAATTCGTGGCCGATAAAAAGCTGCCCGATAACTTTGACCTGTTGCTGGATCCGGGCTACGAGTTTACCAGCCAGTACGGCTTACGTTGGGATGCGCCCAGCGAAACGGCGTACCCTTCCACCTTCCTGATTGATCAGAAAGGGATCGTCTTCTTTTCCAAGATCAGTAAATCGCACGGCGGGCGCACCAAAGCTGCTGAACTGCTGGATGTGTTGATGAAAAGAAAGGCGGGTTGATGTTGCAAACGCAGAGCATCAGCTCGGCGTTTGCATCGGCGTTTGCATAAGTCTGACCGGAACGCTGAGTCGGTGCTCGGCGTTCCGGGTTGGCCATTGCAGACCGATCCAAGATCATTATTCCATAAGCGGGCGAAGGGGGGTGGCCATGTATAATGGAATAAATGAAACGTAATAGAACCAGCGATGACGGTATTTTCGCAGAGCCGGGCAAATGGAGCGATGAAGAACCGATTCGGGCCGAGTTATTCAGCATCGAGCGGCTGGAACAATATGCCGTAACGTTGGCGTCCGAACATCAGGTCAGTGACAGGCCGCAACGAGGCCGTCGGTTACTGCCACGGTTTGAAGACAACGGGCGGCGGCTGGCAACGGCGTATCAGGTGCTTGTCAAAGCAGCCATCGCGGGACAAGGCATCTCTCCCGCCGCTGAATGGCTGGTTGATAATTTTCATCTTGTCGAAGAACAACTCCGTCAGACCCGCCAAGACCTGCCGCAGAGTTACTATTCCCAATTACCGAAACTGACGACAGGCGAGATGCAGGGGTTCCCGCGCATCTACTCCATCGCCTTCGCATTTATCGCTCATACCGATAGCCGTTTTGACGGCGACGCGCTTCAGCGGTTTATTCGCGCCTATCAACAGATCACCCCACTGACAATCGGCGAATTGTGGGCGGTGGCGATCACCTTGCGGCTGGCACTGGTTGAGAATCTGCGGCGTTTAACCGAACGCGTTGTTGCCGCGCGCGAGGAGCGTGAGGAAGCTGACGCGCTGGCCGATGGTTTGCTGGCGGCGACGGACGACCAGCAGAAAACCACCGTTGCCGAAATCATTCAACGGCTGGGGAAACGCAAACAGACGGGCCGGGCGTTCATCGTGCAATTGACGCAACGCCTGCGCGATCAGGACCCGGATGTCATGCCGCTGGTCGAATGGATCGAAAGTGAAGCCCAACGCCAGCAGCAGAGCATTGAACAGATCGTTCATTTCGAACATCAGCGGCAAGCCGCCTCGCAAGTGACGGTCGGCAATATCATCACCAGCATGAGGCAGCTTTCGGCGCTCAATTGGCCGCGTTTCGTTGAAAGCGTCAGCCTGACCGAACCGATTCTGGCTGGCGATCCGGCGGGCATTTACGCGCAAATGGACTTTGCGACGCGTGACCGATACCGCCACATCATCGAACGAATTGCCAGGCGCGCGCGCGCGCACGAACTTGAGGTTGCGCGACGCGCCGTCGAACTGGCAAAGCAATCTGATCAAGCTGATAAGGCTGATAAGGCTGATAAGGCTGATCAGCCTTATCAGGGCGATCCGCAAGGACGGGCACGTTCGCACGTTGGCTACTATTTGATTGACGCCGGACGCGCTCAATTGGAGCGCGAGTTTCAATACCGGCCTTCGCTGGGCGAAAGCGCGCAACGCGCGGTGCTGGCTCACCCGACGCTTTTCTATCTGGGCGTTTTCGCGTTGTTGACCGGATTGTTTCTGTCGCTGTTGGTTTATCTTGCCGGCTATGCTGGCGCCCTGCCCGTTGGCCTGCCCGTTGGCCTGTTTGCCGTTGCATTGCTGGGGTTGATTCCCGCCACAGATCTGGCCGTCAGCGTGCTGAACTGGGACGTGACGCACACGCTCAAGCCACACGTCCTGCCGAAGATGGATGCGGATGCCGAGGTGCCTGTGGACGCGCGCACGATGATTGTCGTGCCGACCATGTTGACGAGTTCATCAGGGGTGGCGGACTTGGTTGAAAAACTCGAAATTCATTTTCTGGCCAATCAGGACAAGGAATTCTTTTTCGCGCTGCTGACGGATTTCGCTGACGGGCCGGAAGAAGAGATGCCGGATGATGATCTGTTGCTGGACGCCGCGCTGGAGGGAATCGCAAGACTGAATGCGCGGTACGCGCCGGACAAATCGGAGGACGGCGAGCCAGGGGGGCAAAAAGGCATTGCTGCTGCAAAACGCTTCTACCTGTTTCACCGCCGTCGTCAGTGGAACGAAACGGAGGGCAAGTGGATCGGCTGGGAGCGCAAGCGCGGGAAGCTGGAAGAGTTCAATCGTCTGCTGCGCGGCGCGGCCAATACCAGTTTCGTTGTGGCCGATGCCGGGGCTGAATTGCTGGCCAGCATTCGTTATGTGATTACGCTGGATTCTGACACGCAACTGCCGCGCGATGTGGCGCGCAAACTGGTCGCGACCATCCGGCATCCGCTCAACCGCGCGCAATTCGATTCGCAAACTCAGCGCGTCGTGCGCGGGTACGGCATTCTGCAACCTCGCATCAGCGTGACGCTGGAAAGCAGCGCCGGGTCGCGTTTTGCGCGCATCTTGTCGGGCAACACCGGCGTTGATCCGTACTCGACCGCTGCGTCAGACGTGTATCAAGACCTTTTTGCCGAAGGCAGTTTTACCGGCAAAGGCTTGTATGACGTTGACGCTTTTCAGGCGGCGCTGGATGGCCGCGTGCCGGACAATGCGCTGCTCAGCCACGATCTATTTGAGGGCTTGTATGCCCGCGCCGCGTTGGTGACCGACATTGAATTGCTGGACGATCATCCGGCGCATTACGACACCTACGCCAAACGCGGGCATCGCTGGACGCGCGGTGACTGGCAGATTGCGCGGTGGCTGTTGCCGCGTGTGCCCAACAAAGACCGGACGTTGGTTCGCAATACGCTGCCGCTGATTTCACGCTGGAAGATTTTCGATAATCTGCGGCGCAGCCTGGTCGCGCCGTCGTTGCTAGTTTGGTTGATTGCAGCCTGGACGATTTTTCCAGGAAATCCATGGTGGTGGACGCTGTTCGCGCTGCTGGTGGTTAGCTTTCCGGTTTATGCCCATGTCACGACCAGCCTGTTTTCGCACCCGCGCGGCGTGCCGTGGTCGAGTTATTTCTGGCACGTTTGGGGTGATTTCGGCGCCAACACAAAACAGGTGATGTTGACGCTGGCCTTTCTGCCGCATCAAGCCCGGATGATGGTTGACGCGATTACGCGCGTCGCTTACCGCAAACTGGTTTCGGGCAAACATCTGCTGGAATGGATGACGGCGGCGCAAACAGAAAGCGGCAGCCGTCACGATCGCGCGGCTTTCTGGCGTTTGATGTACCCGGCGACGTTGTTCGCAATCCTTGCGGCGCTGCTGCTGCTGCTGCTCCGCCCCCATTCATTACTTGTCGCGTCTCCATTGTTGATTGGGTGGGCCGTGTCCCCCTTGCTCGCTTATTTTGTCAGTTCCGCCGGGCGTTCTCTGAAGGAAGCAAATCGGGAATTGAGTGATGAGGAGCGCCAGTCAATGCGCCTGATTGCCCGCCGCACCTGGCGATTCTTTGAAACCTTCGTCGGCGCGGATGATCACTGGCTGCCGCCTGACAATTTTCAGGAAGACCCGCAGTCGCTGATTGCCCACCGTACTTCTCCCACGAACGTCGGCCTGTTGCTGCTTTCAACGGTGGCCGCGCGCGATTTTGGATACCTGGGTTTGCTTGAAACAATCGAACGGCTGGAACTCAGCCTGGCCACGGTCGGGAAGCTGGAAAAATTTCAGGGCCACCTGTTCAACTGGTATGACACGAACACGCTGGCGCCATTGGCCCCGCAATACATTTCGACGGTGGACAGCGGGAATCTTGCCGCGCATCTGATCGCCCTCAAACAGGCGGCGATTGAACTGCCGGAGCAGAAGATTTTTGACAGGAGATTGCTGGATGGATTGACGGACACGCTGGCGCTGCTGCGTGAAGAAGTGAAGCGAATCGGGGCCAGCATCAGTGTCAGCGGAGGGCGTTCGCAGGTCGTGACCGCCAGGGAATTGAACAAGGAAGTTGAAGCTTGCGTCGCGCTGGTCGAAGCGATGAAAAGCTTGCCTGAAGCAGAGGCAGGCGCGTGGGCGAAGTTGTTTGCAGATGTCACCGCGCACGCCAGCGAAGCCGAAGACATTGCGCACGCGATGGAGCAGGAGCAGGGCGCAAATGCGGCGGAAGGATTCGCGGAATTCCATTGTTGGATCGCGCTGCTGCTGAATCAAACGCGCGCCTTGCGCCGCGACTTCGATACGCTCTTTCCGTGGGAAGCGTGGCGAATTACTCATCTGACACCGCTGATCGAACGTGCCGCGCCACAATTGCCGCATCTGATTGCACGCTGGCTGGCGATTGCGGGGAAATTCAGCGAAGTGCCCGCCGTCAACGAAATTGACGAACGATGCGTGTGGGCGGTGGCTGAAATTGAATTGCTGTCAGCCGAACTTGCCGCCCTGGAAACTTCTGAACGTGAAGCGCCGCTTCGGGGCCTGGACACGCTCGGCGCATTGATTCAACGAACCGCGGACACCGCCGCGCAATTCCGGCAGCGAACCGCCGCGCTGGCGCACGCCTGCGACGGGTTGGTCGAAGCGATGGATTTTCGTTTTCTGCTGGACGAAGACCGCAAGTTATTCGTCATTGGCTATAACGTCTCTGACGGACGGCGCGATAATTCTTATTACGACCTGCTGGCGTCGGAATCGCGCCTGGCCAGTCTGGTCGCCATTGCGAAGGGCGACGTGCCGCAGGAACACTGGTTTCGTCTGGGCAGGCAATTGACGCCGGTGGATGGCGCCGGGCGCGCGCTGGTTTCGTGGACGGCGACGATGTTCGAATACCTGATGCCTTTGCTGGTCACACGCGATTACGCTGAAACCCTGCTTGACCAGACCTACAAAGCCATCGTTGTCCGGCAGATTGCTTACGGACGCGAACAGAGCGTGCCGTGGGGAATTTCCGAATCGGCCTACAACGCTCGGGACGTGCACTTCAATTTTCAATACGGGCCGTTCGGCGTGCCGGGCCTGGGGTTGAAGCGCGGGTTGAGCGAAGACCTGGTGGTTGCGCCTTACGCGACGCTGCTGGCTTCGATGGTTGCGCCCCGCGCGGCGCTGCAAAACATGCAACGGCTGACGCAGATTGGCGCGCTGGCACGGTACGGTTTTTACGAAGCGATTGATTACACGCCGGAGCGTTTGCAGAAGAACCAGAAACAGGCCGTCATCAAATCCTTCATGGCTCATCACCAGGGAATGAGCCTGATCGCGCTCGGCAATGTTCTGCACGGCGACGCCATGCAACAACGTTTTCACGCCGATCCATTGATTCAGGCGACGGAGCTGTTGTTGCAGGAGCGCATTCCGCAGGGCGTATCCGCCGTTCACCTGCGAACTGAAGAAGTGCTGGGAGGGCGCATTGTCAGCACGATGACCGCGCCGCTGGCCATCAGTTACGACACGCCAAATCTGCCAACGCCGCGAACGCAGTTGCTTTCAAACGGCGTTTATTCCGTGATGGTGACCTCGGCGGGATCAGGTTCTTCGATGTGCGGCAATCCGATAGATTCAAGTGGGGCAGACACACGCTGGGCCGTAACGCGCTGGCGCGAAGATGTTACGCGTGATGATTGGGGCAGCTTCTGTTACGTGCGAGATGTGCAGAGCGGCACGCTCTGGTCAACCGGCTATCAACCGGTTGCGCGCCAGCCGCAGAGTTATGAAGTGACGTTTACAGAAGAGCGCGCCGTGTTCAAGCGTCTGGACGCGGGCATTCTGACGCAGATGGACATCGTTGTTTCTCCGGAAGACAACGCCGAAGTGCGCTGCGTGACGGTCACGAACCGTTCGCCGCGCGTGCGTGAAATCGAATTGACCAGTTATGCCGAGGTCGTGCTGGCAACGCCCGCTGCCGATGTTGCGCACCCAGCCTTCAGCAACCTTTTCATCGAAACCGAATTCATTGCCGAAGAAAACGCAATTGTCGCGCGTCGCCGCCCGCGCTCTCCGAATGAACCCACGATCTTTGCCATGCACACGGTTGTGGTGGAAGGCGAAGCCGTCGGCGCGGTGCAGTACGAAACCAGCCGCCAGCGTTTTCTGGGCCGCGGGCATAACGTCAGCGCGCCAATCGCGGTGGTTGAAGATCGTCCTTTGTCGAATACCGTCGGCACGGTGTTGGACCCGATCTTCAGCCTGCGCCGCCGCGTGCGCCTGAAACCGAATGAGACTGCGCGCATCACGTTCTCAACCGCAGTCGCCCATTCGCGCGAACACATCCTGATGCTGGCAGATAAGTACCACGACGTGAGTATCTTCGAACGCGTTGAACGGATGGCGTGGACAAAAGCGCAGATCGAAATGCGCCATTTGAATATCACTTCGGGCGAAGCCCATCTCTTTCAGCGTCTGGCTGGGCGCGTCTTGTATTCCGACAGCTCGTTGCGCCCGCGTTCAGACGTTTTGATGATGAACAACCAAACGCAATCCGAATTGTGGAAGTATGGCATCAGCGGCGATTTGCCGATCGTGCTGGTGCGAATCGGCCAGACAGATGACATTGATACGGTGCGTCAGATTCTGCGCGGCCATGAATATCTGCGGCTGAAAGGGATGGTCATTGACCTGGTGATTCTGAATGACCATCCGCCCAGTTATTTGCAGACCTTGCAGGACGAAATTCATCTGCTGATTCGCTCGACGGGTTTGCAAACGCTGGAGGGCAAATCGGGCGGCTTCTACGTGCTGCGTTCGGATACGATGTCTGATCAGGACAAGATTCTGTTGCACACCGTCGCGCGAGCGGTCTTCGTCGCCGACCGCGGAACCCTGGAAGAGCAACTGGCCCGCCGCCCGGTGGAAGAAAACAAACTGCCCTCGCCTTTTGTGCCGCGCTTTGCCGCGCGCACTTACCCGGAAGAGGCTTCGGCGGGCGTCCCTGATCTGCAATTCTTCAATGGCCTTGGCGGCTTTACGCGCGAAGGCCGCGAGTACGTCACGATTTTGAATGAAGGGCAGTGGGCGCCAGCGCCCTGGACGAATGTCATCGCCAACGGAAAGGATTTTGGGTTTCAGGTGACGGAGTCGGGCGCGGGCTATACCTGGTCTGTCAACAGCCGCGAAAATCGCCTGACGCCCTGGTCGAACGACGCGGTCAGCGATCCGCCCGGCGAAGCGATCTATCTGCGCGACGAAGAAACCGGAACCGTCTGGACGCCGACTCCATTGCCCATGCGCGAAGCGCCAGCCTATGTCATCCGCCACGGACAGGGCTACACACGATTCGAACACACCAGTCACGGCATCGCGCAGGAGCTGACGATGTTCGTGCCGCATGATGCGCCGGTCAAAATCTCCCGGCTGCGCTTGCACAATCGCACCGACCGGCGGCGACGGGTTTCGGTGACGACCTACAATGAAATTGTTCTCGGCGTCATTCGCGAAAAGTCCGCGCCGTTCATCGTCACCGAACGCGATGCGGAGTCGGGAGCAATCTTCGCGCGCAATGCCTATAACAACGAATTTGCGAACCGTGTGTTTTTCACGGCGATCAGTCCGACTCCCCTCAGCGCAAGCTGTGACCGCAAATCTTTTCTGGGACGCAACGGCAGCACCGCGCGCCCGGCAGCGCTCCGCCGGCTGGAACTAGATGGGCGTTTTGGCGCAGGGCTTGATCCGTGCGCGGCGTTGCAAAGCGTCCTGAAACTTGCCCCGGGCGAAACACGCGAAGTCATCATCCTGCTTGGCGAATGCGACAGTGTGGACAATGCTCGCGGACTGATTGCGCGTTACCTGGAATCTGCAACCGTCAACGAAGCTTTTGACCACGTTGTGAATTCCTGGGATGAAATGCTGTCGAGCATCGAAGTTCACACGCCGGATGCGGCCATGGACTTGATGCTTAATCGCTGGTTGTTGTACCAAACGCTGACCTGCCGCGTCTGGGCGCGTTCAGCGTTCTATCAATCGGGCGGCGCGTACGGCTTCCGCGATCAATTGCAGGATGTGATGGCGCTGGTTTATTCCAAGCCGGAATTGGCACGCCAACAAATCCTGCGGGCCGCCGCGCATCAGTTCAAAGAAGGCGACGTCCAGCATTGGTGGCATCCGCCGACGGATCGTGGCGTCCGCACGCGGATTTCCGACGATCTGTTATGGCTGCCTTATGTCACGGACTTTTACGCCCGCGTCACCGGAGACACCGCCATCTTCGACGAAGTCATTCCATTCCTCGAAGCTCCACCGTTGGCCGAAGGCGAAGACGATTCCTATCTGCATCCACAGGTCTCCACCGAACAAGCCTCGCTTTATGAACACTGCAAACGCGCGATTGATCGCAGTTTGGCAACCGGAGAGCACGGCCTGCCGCTGATGGGCGCAGGCGATTGGAACGATGGAATGAATCGTGTCGCAAATCACGGCAAGGGAGAGAGCGTCTGGCTCGGCTGGTTTCTTCACGCCACACTCGAAAGCTTCGCGGGATTCTGCGACCTGCGTGGAGACGGCGAACGCGCCGCCGGGTATCGCGCGCATATGATTAAGCTAAAGACCGCGCTTGAAAACGCCTGGGACGGCGACTGGTACCGCCGCGCTTATTTCGATGACGGCACGCCGCTCGGTTCGGCGCAGAGTGATGACTGCCGGATTGATTCCATTGCGCAATCCTGGGGCGTGATTTCCGGCGCGGCGGACAAACAGCGCGCGGCGCACGCAATGGCGGCGGTCGAACAATACCTGATTCGCCGGGGTGACGGATTGGTGCTGCTGTTCACGCCGCCCTTCGATCACGGCACGCATGACCCCGGCTACATCAAAGGCTACGTGCCCGGCGTCCGCGAAAACGGCGGGCAGTACACGCATGGAGCGCTGTGGACGTTGATTGCGTACGCGATGCTAGGAGACGGCGACCGCGCCGGAGAATTGTTTGCGCTGCTGAACCCGATCAATCATTCTTCCACGCGCGCCGGGTTGCACAGGTATCGTGTCGAACCTTACGTGGCGGCGGGTGACATTTATGCCGTGCCGCCGCATACGGGGCGTGGCGGGTGGAGCTGGTATACAGGTTCGGCGGCCTGGATGTATCGGGCCGGGCTTGAATCTATCCTCGGCTTTCAACTGAATGGAGATCGTTTGCGAATTGACCCATGCATTCCGCGCAGTTGGCGCGAATTTGAGATTACCTATCGCCGAGGCGCGACCCGCTATCAGATCAAAGTCGAAAACCCCCACGGCGTCTGTCGCGGGGTTGCCAGCGTGGAACTGGACGGAGAGATGCAATCTTCTTTAGAAATCGTTTTATCCGGTGACGCGCCGCTACACAATGTCCGCATAGTCCTGGGCAGATAAAAGCCGGAGCCTGATTTTTTTAGTACAGCCCTGTCGCCAGCGAGGGGGCAATAAGTTACTATGACCATTCGAAAAAAACAGTACGAGATGTTCGAAGGGCAGACTAAAGCTTTATCGAGGCTGCGTATTATGGATTTGTGCAATTTGAAGAGGAAACATGCCTGTTCGTTTATTTGTTGGGAACCTGCCGTATAACGTGACCGAAGCCGAGTTGAGAGAGTATTTCTCCGCCGCCGGTCCGGTGTCTTATCTTTCACTGCCGACCGACCGGGAAACGGGACAAGTGCGCGGTTTTGCTTTCGTTGAGTTTGCCGACCGCGCTCACGCCGAAGACGCCGTCCGCCGATTTAATAACCAACAGTTTAAGGGCCGGCCCATGGCGGTTAGTGAAGCGCGCGCCAGAGAAGACCGTCCGCCAGGCGCGGGACCGGTTCGCCCTTCGGCGCCTCGTCTGACGCTGCCCCGTCCTGGCGGCGTAAACGCCGGGCCGGATGTTGCTCCTCCGCCCGCGGCAGGCGGCAAGCGTGGCCGCGATTTCGGCCCTGATGCATCGCCGCACCCGCAGCGCAATAAAGGCAAAGGCGGGGCGAGACCGGAGCGCCCACAAAAAGGGCCAATGCGGGAAATGGTCCGTGGCCGTTTCTTTGGCGGAGAAGACGACGTGGATGATTTCGACGATGATGTGGATGATCTTTACGAAGATACCGGCGATCTCCACGAAGAAGATTTAGAAGCAGAATCAATAGAAAAAGAACCAGGTGAAGAAAACCTGGCCAGCCCTGAGCGCGATGTGAAGGGCGAGGAATCTAAATAGAGCAATATTTTTAAGTTAAGGCTCCTGAGTTTTCAATGCTGCCGGAGCCTGTAACTCTGAACCGAAAACCAGAGATGAGGAATTAGCGGATGGCAAAAAAATCTAGGCCGACATTTCAAAAACGTGAGAAAGAAAAAGCGCGCGTGCAAAAACAAAGAGAGAAAGAAACGCGCCGAGTTGAATCAAAAGAGCGCAGGGCAGACCAACCCGCTTCATTTGATGGCGAAGACCCGGATATTGCGGGCATACGCCCTGGGCCTCAACCATTGCCAGAGCAGTGGGACCTTGATCTCCCCGGTGGCTTGGTTCCTGAGAAGGAGACTCAAGGTGAGGAATTTTGAGGAGAGCGGCATATAACGTTTCTTCTTCAAAGAAAAATTGATTGCATCATGAAAGAGCCGCGGCGTGTTTCAAGAAAACATGTCGCGGCTCTGGTTTGCTTCGGCGTAGTGCAGACGGCACGGGTCAGAGCGTTTCGCGCCGATCAGGCTTTCTTATACGCTTTAAGCCGTGACGCCTTCAGTTGCCGCGAGGTTGGCAGGCCGTCAACACCGCCCAGTTGCTGGGTCGAAAGCGCGCCGCAGACATTGCCCAACTGCAATCGTTCGATTGGCGAAGCGCCCGCCAGCCAGGCGTGAAGAAAACCGGCGTCGAAACAATCGCCTGCGCCCGTCGTATCGCGCGATTTGACCGTCATCGGCGGGCAACTGTAGACCTTGTCTTCCCACAGCAACATCGAACCGCGTTCGCCCAGCTTCAACGCCACGCCGCGCAGCCCCGCTTTGCCGAACGCGCGCATCATTCCTTCCGGCTCCGATTGCTTGGTCATCAATTCGGCTTCGCGTTGATTGGGCATGAAAAGATCAAGTTCGCGCAGCGCCTGTAAATTACGGCGATTGTTTAACCAGTCAGGCTGCCACCCGACATCCAGCGACAGCGTGATGCCGGCCTCTCGCAAAGGTTTTGACAAGGTGGAAAGCAAGCCCGGATTGGCCGGCAGCGCCAGATGCACGTGACGCGCTCTGGTCAGTTCCTGCCTGATGGCCGGGTTGGTCAGCAGCAGCGGCTGCAATTCGCGATTGGCGCCAGTGTAGGTGAATAGAGCACGATCCTGTGCCGTTGAAACACTCAGGCTGAGGCCGCCGGAATCCTGATGGTTGACCAGCAGTAAATCCGGCGAAACCTTGAACTCCGTCAATCGTTCGGTCAGCCAACCGGAGTCTTTGCCGATCATGGCCAGCAATGCGACGCGCTGGTCCAGCCTGCTCAAACCGCACGCAGTGATGGCTGCGCCGCCGCCAATTTCGCGCCGCATCTCTTTGGCAAATGCCTCTTCGCCCGGTTGCGGCCAGTTGCGGAACCCTGCCATGACAAGGTCGAGAAAGACATCGCCGACAGTGACGACATCCCACTTGGTAGTTTTGATATTTGCGTTTTTGTTCATCTGATTTTTACGATAAACGGCTATTCATTCTTCAGCTTCGCTTGCCACGGATGCGCCGCCACACCCGCGATCATCAAGGCAATGCCCCACAATACTATCTTTGCCTGATTTGTGCTGAGAATGTAAATCCACCCGGCCAGCGCAATAACAAAGGCATAAGGAAAGCCCAAAGATTTCGGCAAAGCTAGCGTGGAGTATAGGCGTAGCGGGGAATGAAAGCGAGATTTTCAGCGTCCGCGATTCAGCGATAGTGAGAATTCAGCCTTGTCGGTGGGGACTTATTCCTTCGGCGCTGATTTGACACAGCGAAATCCGCGACGCCGACCTGATTCTAGTCATCGAGAAAGGAAAGATCGTCGAACAGAGAACACACGATGAATTGATGGAACGCCAGGGGCTGTATTACTACCTCAGCAGCCAACAGCTTGGGCTGTGAAATCAAACGCTCGATCAACAACTGCCGCCTCCACACCGCGATGTGAATCCGCCGATTTGCTTCGCGGTTTTGTTTTGAGCGTGCGCGCATCGGGAAAACTTTGCGGGTGGACAAACGGATTTCTCTGCCTTTAGGATGATTGAACAAGCGTCAAAGACTGCTGATCGGCATCTTGCGGAAGATACGATCATTGCAACAGGACTTCGGATGAGGCCGATGACATTTACCGTCGCACAAGATTTCACTTCGCTCAACGAATTGCTGCGCCTTTATGGCGACGCGGATGAGATCATTTTCAAAAAACATTGCCGCCTGGACGAATCTGAGATTGCGGAGGCTTGTCACCATGCGCGCTTATCGGCGCACCGCTTGCGCTCGCACCACGGCGAACAGAGCGCGGAAGTGATTGCCACGGATCTTGGCTGCCGCATTCTGCGTGAATCCTGGCAGGTGGCCGAAGGCAAGGTGATCTATCTGGCCGAATGCTGGTTTCCGCCTCAACACGATGAAACGACGATCCGAGTCAATACCGATGCCGTGACTTCGCTGGCCGAGTTGATGGAGCAGTGGGCGGGCGAAACTGAGCAGGCGTGGTTCACCGAAGCAAAGATCAGTGAAGTGGCCGTTGCGCATGAACTGTTTCACGTGATTGAACGGCGGCCTTCTTCGCCGCGCGCGGAATTGGAAGCACATGCCTTTGCGCGTGCGTTGACGCAGCTTCCTTTCTCGCCTCTGCTTTATCAAATTTTGCTGGCGCGGTCAGTGGCCGGAAAGAAGGCGGCAAGATGACAAGTCTCTTTCTGGGCGTGGATGGCGGACAAAGCCACACGACCGCGTTGGTCGCGGATGGGCGAGGCAGAATTCTGGGAAAGGGCGGCGCAGGCCCATCAAATCACACACGCGAACTCGGCGGGCGCGAACGGTTGATCAGCGCAGTGACAACGTCGGTTGAAGAAGCTTTGCGGCAGGCAGGTTTGTTGAAAAAGAGAGCGCTGCTTGATTTCAGGTTTGCGAGCGCGCATCTGGCCATGACAGGCGAGCCGGAGGACAAAGTTGAGATCGTCAGCGAACTGCTGTGTTCGGATCACTTGGTAGTTGGCCACGATGCGCCGGGCGCATTGGCCGGAGCGTTGGCCGGCGACGAAGGCGTGATCGTGCTGGCCGGCACCGGATCAGTCGCTTGCGGATGGACTCAGGCAGGGAAGTTCGCTCGCGCTGGCGGGCACGGGTATATGTTTGGCGATGACGGTGCCGCCTTTGCTATTGCCCGCGACGCGCTGGCAATTGAGTTGATGCATGAAGATGGCGGAGGCG
This sequence comes from Blastocatellia bacterium, assembly GCA_038211695.1. Taxonomy (GTDB): domain Bacteria; phylum Acidobacteriota; class Blastocatellia; order RBC074; family RBC074; genus RBC074. The sequence goes on from JBBQVH010000021.1 coordinate 26,700, forward strand.
AAGGTGCATTGAAGAAAGAATTGCTTCGGCATTTTCGCCGTCCGACGTTGAAAGCCATCGCTGAGGATTTTTATGCCGGTCAGCTTTCGCGTGATGAACTGGCATCGTTTGCCGCACGCGTCGGCAAACAGGCGGAACGAGGCGATGACATGGCTCGCGGGTTGATGGATAAAGCCGCCCGGGCGTTGAGCAGTCTGGCGATGAAGGTTGTGCACGGATTGAAGCTGGAACGGCAGCCGCTGGAAATTTCATATGGCGGCGGCGTCTTCAACAGCCGCAGACTGCTGGCGCGGTTTACGGCGGAATTGTCTGTCGAATTGCCACAGGCGCAAATCGTTGCTCCGCGCTTTGGGCCGGACGTGGGTGCGCTGCTTCTGGCGTATCGGCAAGCCGGCCAGATCGGAAAGACACTCTCTGCCCAATTGCTTGAAAATATCGCGAAGACAAACACACAAAGATGACAAACCCTGAAATTGAAAAACTGCGCGGCGGATTGATTGTTTCCTGCCAGGCGCCGCAAGGGTCACCGCTGGATGACGCGCAGATTATCGCTGCGCTGGCGTTGACTGCTGAACAGAATGGCGCGGCGGGTGTGCGCATCAATTCGGCGGCGCACGTCGCTGCAACCACCGCGCGCGTTCGCTTTCCCATCATCGGCATTGAAAAAGTCGTCAGCGACGCGTCGGATGTGTACATCACCCCGACCTTCGAAGAGGCCAGCCAATTGGCATCAAGCGGCGCGGGCATTGTGGCGATGGATGCGACGCGCAGGCCGCGCCCGCGCGGTGAGCGATTGGAAGATTTGATTCGCCGCATTCAGGAGGAATTGCGGCGGCCTGTGATGGCGGATGTCGCAACCTTTGACGAAGGACTGTATGCGGCGGATTGCGGTGCCGCGATTGTCGCGACAACGCTGTGCGGATACACGGCGGAAAGCCGCGACACGCCGCTGCCCGCGCTGGCCCTGCTGGAACAACTGGCGAATCGGTTGACCGTGCCGGTGATTTGCGAAGGCGGCGTTGGTTCGCCGGAACAAGTACGGCAGGCTTTTGATTGCGGGGCATTCGCGGTTGTGGTGGGGACGGCGATTACCGGCGCCGGCTCTCTGGTGGAACGATTTGTTGCCGCCTGCCGCGATGTGCGCAAGATAGAGTAGCGATGATTTTGCCGGTCACTAGCCCTCGCAGTACGTGCCGGTTGATTGAATTTCAGGGTGATTGCAAGGCAGGGGAGGTTTGAGTATGATGCGGCCCGGTTGAAGAAAACATCACCCCAGCCTTTGAGCGTTGAAAAGATTCAGGTTTGAACGAGATGTAAGGAAAGAAAATTTCAAACGATCTGATCATCAGCAGATTCGATTACGAATCGTCAATAACTTATAGAAACGATCATGCTTTTATTAACCGTCAACCGTTCTGCGGCAACCGTCGTAAAAGGGGGACAACGCCGATGACGAACAGCGCGCAAAAACAGGCACCGAGCAATCATTACCTTAATCCCGATCTGAAAAGTCCGCTGGCGCAGGAATTCGAAGACAAGCTGACCGGCTTGATTGTCGGGCAGGATCGCGCCGTCAGGCGGATCACTGGTTTATATCAAATCTTTTTGGCCGGACTGTCGCATCCTGGCCGCCCGATTGGCACATTGTTGTTTTTAGGGCCGACCGGATCGGGCAAGACTCGCGTGGTTGAAGCCGCGTCGGAAGTCCTGTTCGGCGACCCCAACCTGATCACCAAGATTGACTGTGCCGAGTTTCAACACTCGCATGAGATCGCCAAGCTGATCGGCTCGCCTCCGGGTTATTTAGGCCATCGCGAAACCTCGCCGATGTTGACGCAGGAAAATATAGATCGCGCGCACACGGACGATCTGAAGCTCAGCCTGGTGCTCTTCGACGAGATTGAAAAGGCTAGCGACGCCCTGTGGCAACTGCTGCTCGGCATTCTGGATAAAGCGACATTGACGCTGGGCGACAATCGCCGCGTGGACTTCTCGCGCTCCATCGTGATTATGACTTCGAATCTGGGCGCGCGGGAGATGAGCGATATGATTTCGGGGGGCATTGGCTTTGCGCCCAAAAGCGGCGTGATTGATGCCGAGGTGGATCAGAAAATTTATCGAACGGCGTCAGAAGCGGCCAAGCGCAAGTTCTCGCCCGAATTTATGAACCGCATTGACAAGGTTGTCGTCTTCCGGTCTTTGCGCGACGAACATCTGCGCCAGATATTGGAGATTGAATTGAGAGCCGTGCAAGATCGCGTGATGCGTGGGGCGGGTGACAAGTTCGTCTTCAAATGCACGGACGCCGCCAAAAAATTTCTGCTCGACGAAGGCATTGATTTCAAATACGGCGCGCGCCATTTGAAGCGCTCCATCGAACGCTTCCTGGTTTATCCGTTGTCGAATCTGATTGCGACCGGGCAGGTGGGACTGGGCGATCTGCTGACGGTGGATTTCTCGCCGGAGATCGGCAAGCTGGTCTTCACGAAAGAAACCGGTGGCGCTTTGGTGCCGGGGGATTATGAATATCGTCGCGCGCCCGAACACTCTGCCATGAGCAGCGGCAACGCCCTTGCCATCCCGGAATATGCACCGGCTCCGGCACGGGCCAGAGAGTAGAGAGGGTCAGTGGTTCGTTGTCGGTCGGCTCTGGCCACTGACAACGAACCACCGGCCACTAACCACCAATCACACCTTCCTCGACTTCAATCTCCATCCTCAACAATGCAGAACTGAGCGTTTTCCCTTGTGGGTCGGTCTTTAACGAAACCGTTCCGCCGCCGCCCAAACTTTCGTGCAGCAGAAAATTAAGCGCGCCGAGATTGGGAAGTTCGTAGCGTTCGACCGCGCCTTTGCAGATTCCGGCGAAGTGCTGTTTGACCCGCTCAGCGGTCACTTCGCGCGCAATGACCGGGTAATACTCCGGCCTGAGCGCGATCAAGCCGATGTTGGACGTATCGCCTTTATCGCCCGATCTGGCGTGCGCAATTTTGAGAAGTTGAATTTTCATAGTTTGAAGCTCACAGAAAAATCAGCCTAATCGCGGGCAGCCCTCGTGCCGCGATATACCTTTGGTTGACGAACGCAGTGCATTCAATTAACGCATCCATCAGTTCAGGAGTGCGGCGGTTGAACGCCTCGGCTCCTACAATTTCCAAATCCAAATATTCATCCGGCTGCAAAATGAAACGACTCATTGCATCGTCATCGCGCAAGTAAGTAAGGCAGTCAATCCAGGCATCCATGTTGTTGCCATAAAAATCTGGGAAGCCCAATTCCACAGCAAAAAAACGGTGGAATGACTGCCAATCAGTGATCTTCGCGCTGTCGATAAGGGCTACAGCCATTATTACCTGACTTTGCTTTGAGATGGGTTATTTGATTGGATAGCTCTTGCTCATCTTGTTTCGATCATTCGTTACGGTAAACGTCTTTTTCACTGCATCCACCGACACGCGAATCATACTGGCTGCGTCGTTCTGCTCTTCCAGGTTGGAGATGAAGTCCGCCGGAGCGTTTTGTTCAGCGGTGCTGGTGACGTTGCGATGGACTTGCCACAGGTCTTTCACTGAAGGCGTTTCGCGCAAGGCTTTGACCGTTTCTAGTGAACCGCCTTTGCGCGCGCCGTTGTTCATAATCGCGACAGTGGGTTTGATGCTGCGCAGCAGAGCCGGATTGTTGCTGCTGCTCATACCGTGATGCGCGACCTGATACAGGTCAACTTCGCCGATCAGATTTTGCGGGCAGACCAGTTTCTGTTCGATGTTCCAAGTCAGGTCGCCGCTATCCAGAAAATCGAACGCGCCATAGCGCAGCAGCAGAACGACACTGCGCGCGTTGTCAGACGGGTCGTCGGGTTTCACCTCAGCGCTGGTGCAAGCAGCGTCCGGCTTCCCAGCCATCGCTTTTCCCGGCACGGTTTCGGTGCGGGCGGCCAGGCATTGCAGATAGATGGGCGGAGCGCCTGCGGCTTGTTTCAGTTTGATCGAACTGCCCGGGCGAAGCGTAACGGACTCGCCTTTGGTTGCGGCCTGATAGGCGGCGTATTTGGGGGCGAAGTCTTTGTCTTCATCCAACGACTTCATCGGGCCGTGGTCATAAAACTTGCCGACCTTGACGCGTTTGGCCAGTTCAGGAATGCCGCCGAAATGGTCTACGTGATAGTGCGTCATGACCAGATGGTCTATTTGTGTGATGCCTGCGGCTTTCATGGCCTGTTCGACGCGTTTCGCATCGCGGCCATCAAAGCCTGGCCAGCCCGCGTCCACCAGAATGGATTCACCCGCCGGAGTGACAATCAAGGTGGCCGCGCCGCCTTCCACGTCAACGTAGAAAATTTGCAGCGGGTGGGGCGATTGCGATGAGGATGCGGCGACAGAACACACCAGCAACGTAGCGAAGAACAACCAGCCAATTCTTTTCATTTTTAATTCTCTCTTTGTTGGATTGGAAAAGCGTTGATACTGACCAAATGATAGGCGACAGGAAAAGCAAAACGCAAAAAGAGATCAGGCAAACTGTTTTGAACCGGGCCTTTTGCTTATAATGCCGAATCTACACGAACAACAACGAGGGCTTCCCGCAATGGCAAGCGACGTCATTTCAGAACGCAAAGACAATCAGCAAGAAGGAATCAAGCAACACAAGGCAGTCCGGTTGCGCGATTACCGTTATCCCGGCGAACTGCTTTCGCTGGTGTTGACCTTCGTCGTTCTTCTTTCGCTTTACGCGCTGGTGACGGTCTTCTTTCCCGAAAGCTGGTCGTCCAGTCTGAAGGCATTGACGATTACGCTGGCCGGGTTGGGTGTTTACATCCTGACCGTCAAGCTGCAACAGCGCGCCGCCTTCGGCACGCTAGTGCGTGTCAGTGCGCGGCAGTTTTCAGAGCTTGATCAATTGGCGACGGTCGCGGCGCAACGGTTGTCGCGCGCGCCCGTGCCGCTGTACGTCAAACGTTCGTCGGAAATGAACATCTACACGCTGGGGATGTGGCGGCACCCGATCATTGTTCTGACCTCGTCATTGGTGGATCAGATGGAGCCGGACAACTTGCAGTTTTTTATCGGGCGCGAAATTGGCCATATGCAGGCGGGGCATATGTGGTTGCGGACGTTGCTGAAACCACTGGGAGCGGATGTGCCCGTGATTGGCAAACTGCTCAACAGCGTCATTTTTGGCGATTGGATCAATCGCACGGAGTTCACGGCGGATCGCGCGGGCTTTGTCGCCTGCCGTTCGTTGACGACGGCAGTCAGCACGATGCTCAAATTCGGCGTCGGCATCAAGCTGTATGAAAAACTGGACATCCGCGAATTTCTGGGACAGATCAATGAAGTGCGCAATGTTGGCGGCCATCTGACGGAGATTATGGCCGAACAGCCTTACCTGACGCAGCGTGTGCGTGCGCTGGTGCGGTACGCGCTGTCGAATCAATATCGCTTGTTGGCGCCGGAGCGCGCGAGCAACACACAAATCCTGAAGGCCATGCCCGAAGCATTCGTCTCTTCGCGGTTGAATCTGGAAGAGATGGGATTGTCAGCCGCCATCAAACGGCAGACCGTCACCAGCCCGCCGAAAAATTATCAGTTCCCCAATGCTCAACTGGACACGCAGCCAACTGCGGTGGACGAGCAGATCACCGTCGCTGATTACGTCGCCATCGAAGAAGAGGACAACTCCACCGATCCCCGGCTGGTTCTGGTGTCGGTACGCGGCGATTCGCAGTTCAATCTGCGCCGCCGGTTGACCCGCATTGGCCGCAATCAAGATAACGACATCATGCTCAACAATGACCGCGTCAGCCGTTACCACGCCGAAATTGTTCGTGACGACGAGGCATTCAGAGTCGTTGACCAAGGGAGCCGCAACGGCGTCTGGATCAATGGCCAACGTGTACAGGATTCCGCCGAACTGAAACCGGGAGATCGCTTGCGCATCGGACGGCAGGAATTTACATTCGTCATCAATGAGTAGTTTTCAAAAGAACAATTTATGACCGTAGCAAAACCAAGCCCCTATCATCATGACCAGCAGGATCAGCAGGCCCGGCAAGTATTGATGGAAAGCAAGATTCGCGCGATGGCGGATGAGAGCCTGGACGCCAAGCGCCGGTTCTTTGAGCATTCGATTGCCGAAGTGGCGCAGGCCGCGCATTGGATCGTTGCTGCAATGCGGGCCGGGGGCAAGCTGTTGATCTTTGGCAATGGCGGTTCGGCTGCCGACGCCCAGCACATCGCCGCCGAGCTTGCGTTCAAGATGGGACGCGAACGGCAGGCGCTGCCGGCGATTGCCTTGACGACTGATTCGTCGCTGCTGACCGCGATCAGTAACGACCGCTCTTTCGATTTCGTCTTTGCCCGCCAGATTCAGGCGCTGGGCCGCCCGGGCGACATCGCGCTGGCCATCACCACCAGCGGCAATTCCCCGAATATTATCGAAGCCATCACACAAGCCCGCGAGATGAAGATCAAAACCATCGGGCTGTTGGGCAATACCGGTGGCAAGGCGGCAGGGCTGGTTGATCTGCCCCTGACCGTTCCCCACACAGAAACCCCACGCATACAGGAAGTTCATATCGCCGTCAGTCACATCATCTGCCAACTGGTTGAAGACGAACTATGTCCTCTGTAAAAGCATCGTGGCTTCGTGATCGAACAGTGAGAAGAATGGTTTCGCCTTCCCGGCGGTCATGCATCTCAGCTTGACTTTCAACTTCACGCTGCAACAATCGGCGTGATGTCCATCTACAACCAAGACCCGATTGATTTTTCGCGTATCGCCACGTACTCGCTGTATGACAGGCCGAGCAAGGTGACGGTGCGCGATTTTGCGAAACCGCTGACCGACGATCAGGCGCGCAACGTCGCGGTGCTGCTGGATTCGCTGCCGAACCTGCTGGCGGCGGAAAGCTTGCGCGCCGTCGTTGCCGCAATCGTCGAAGCCAAAGCCAAAGGGCGCGCGATTATCTGGGGCTTCGGCGGCCACGTTATTAAAACCGGCCTCGCTCCCATTCTGATTGATCTGATGCGGCGTGGGTTCGTTACGGCGCTGGCGACAAATGGTTCCGGTGTGATTCACGATTTTGAAATTGCACTGGCTGGCTGGACATCAGAAGACGTGGACAGCGCGCTTGGCTCCGGTGCGTTCGGAATGGCTGAAGAGACAGGCCGTTTACTGAATCAGGCAATCAATCAAGCCTTGGCGGAAGATTGTGGAGTTGGTGAAGCGGTCGGGCAGAGGTTGGCCGACATGAACCCGCCGCATGCTGAATCTTCGCTGCTGTACGAAGCCTATAAGCAGCGTGTGCCCGTCACCGCGCACATTACGCTCGGCACCGACATCATTCACATCCATCCACACGCGGACGGCGCAGCCATCGGCTCGGCCACGTATCGCGATTTCAAACTCTTCACTTCAATTGTCCGAGAACTTAATGGCGGCGGCGTTTACCTGAATTTGGGTTCGGCGGTAACCTTGCCCGAAATCTTTCTGAAAGCCGTTACCGTGGTGCGCAACCTGGGCCATCCGCTACAGGACTTCACCACCGCCAATTTTGACTTCATTCAACACTATCGTCCGCTAACCAACGTCGTGCGCCGCCCGGTGGCCGGTGGAGCGGGGCAAGGTTACAGCATCACCGGCCATCATGAATTGATGATCCCACTGCTGGCCGCGAGCATCATCAGTCGAAGCTGAATTCTGGGTACGCATCGCCTCCGGCGTGCAGGCGTGACGGAAGATGTGGTGGATTCCACTGGGTTCTCCTGCCACGCCTGCACGCCGGAGGCGATGCGTACCCGGGGATCGCCGTTGTCAGCCGAAGCTGCCAACTATCGGTTGCCACTGCCTGGTTGTCAGCCGATAATCCCGCCTACTGCGAACCACAAACAACGGATAATTGGTAGTGGTTCATGTGGGGGAGATGTGTCAGTAGCCCGACCGTGAGGGAGGGCCGCCGGACGCCAGGCCAGCCCTTGCTCACGCGCGGGCTACTGACACGTGGTTGCATCGTGCTCTGTCTCTTCACTGAGCCACTACCGGATAATTAACAATGATCGAATTAGCTATCAGAGCCGCGCGCGAAGCCGGAGCGATCCTGCAGGATTTTGCCGCGCGCGGATTCCGGATCGAACACAAGGGCCGCATCAACCTCGTCACCGAAGCCGACCTGGCCAGCGAACGCCACATCAAAGCGCTCATCGCATCGCAGTACCCCACGCATCGCATTCTGGCCGAAGAAAGCGGCGCCAGCGCGCACGCATCCAATGCTGACGAATACACGTGGATCATTGATCCGCTGGACGGGACGACCAACTTTTCGCACGGCTTCCCGTGTTACGCGGTTTCGATTGGAATTGAATTCCAAGGCCGGTCTGTCGCGGGCGTGATCTACGACCCCAACCGCGATGAACTGTTTGCCGCCGAATGCGGCGCGGGAGCGACCTGCAATGGCGAAAAGATTCGCGTTTCAGAAATTGAAACGCTGGAACGCGCGCTGGTCGTCTCCGGCTTTCCGTACGACGTGCGCGAACGCATGGAAGAGTATTTGCCCGCTTGGCGCGAATTCTTGAATCATGCGCAGGGCGTCCGCCGTCTGGGCGCAGCGGCAATTGATATGGCCTGCATCGCCTGTGGCCGGATGGAAGGCTTCTGGGAACATGGGCTGAGTGCCTGGGATGTGGCCGCCGGGTGGGTCATCATCGAAGAGGCTGGCGGGCGCGTGACCAAACTGGACGGCTCGCCCTTCGACAATCATTCGGTCAGCCTGCTTTGCACCAACGGCAAAGTTCACGACGAGATGCTGGCAGTGCTGAAAGCTTTGTAAGCTGGCGCAGGACTTCGACAAAAAATATGCAAGCTTGATTCGACTGGCAACGCGCGAAAAAATCCGAACGCAAACAACGGAGGTGCAAAGACAATGAGAAGAGTAATTCTTTATCCCGGAGAAGATGGCTGCCTTGTCGCGGAAGTTCCCAGTCTGCCAGGTTGCATCAGTCAGGGCCGGACGCGCGATGACGCCCTGGCCAATATCCGCAAAGCAATCGCCCTTCACATCGAAGTGTTGCTGGAACGCGGCGAAGCCGTTCCCCCTGGTACATGACAAGATGCAGTCGGTTTTGAAGGTTTTATAAACAAGGAGGTTGAACCATGAGCGACCTTGAATTGCTTGAACGAATTTCCATAAACCCGAAAGTGATGACCGGAAAACCAGTCATCACTGGCACTCGGCTAACAGTTGAATACATTCTTAATCTTTTGGCGCACGGTGCAACAAAGGCAGAGATTCTGGACGAATATCAGGGATTGGTAGAAGACGATATTCAAGCCTGTTTGCTTTTTGCGACAAAGGCTTTGCAAGACACTTCATTCATGCCATTGGTGGCAGAGGCGGCGTAAATGCGTTTTCTGGTTGACGAATGCGCCGGATCAAGAGTCGCGGATTGGTTGCGAGAGCAACAGCACGATGTCTTCTCTGTGTTTGATGAAGCGCGTGGAATGGACGACGACACAATCCTCGAAATGGCTTATTCGGAAAACTGGATTCTGATCACTGCCGACAAAGATTTTGGAGAGAAGGTTTATCGTGAAGGGCGTTCACATCGCGGCATTATTTTCGTGCGCGTAGATGACCAACGCGCGATCGCTAAAATCACAATCATCAAAGCCCTGCTGGAAAATTACGCCGATCAATTGGCTGACCGCTTCGTTGTCGCGACGGAGACGCGAGTGCGGTTTGCCCGCAGGTGAAAGTTCGATCAAGCAAGTTGAAAGAGGAGACTCGCCCCAAGTGCCATCTTCAAAGCCCGACGCTTCAACCTTCGCCCGCAAATTGAACCTGTTTGACGCGACGATGATCGTCATCAGCGGCATCATCGGCTCCGGCATCTTCATCAACCCGCACATCGTCGCGCAAAAAGTCGGCACGCCATTTCTGATTCTGGCCGTGTGGATTGCGGGAGGCGCGTTTGCGTTGGCTGGTGCCTTTGTCTTCGCCGAACTGAGCACGGTCATGCCAAAGGTCGGTGGCCAGTACGCCTTTTTTCGCGAAGCTTTTCATCCGCTGGTCGCGTTCCTGCACGGCTGGTCGCTGTTGTTCATCATTCAATCGGGCGCAACAGCAGGCGTGGCGGTGGCGTTCGCAAAGTACCTGAAGCCGTTGCTTGGATTTCCTGAGAGCTTTGTGACGCCGGTGGCGATTGCGATTTTGCTGGGGCTGGCGGCTTTCCACGCGCTAGGCATCAAGCCAGGCGCGATTCTGATCAATGTCATTACCTTCGGCAAAACGCTGGCGATTGCGGCATTGGTGGTCGGCGCGTTTCTGCTGACAAAACATTCGGGGATTACTCTGAAGCCGATGGCGCCGCCCGACTTGAAAGGCTTCACACTGGTGTCTGCTTTCTTCGCGGGCCTGGTGCCGACGATGTTTTCGTATGGCGGCTGGCAAAATCTGAACTTCGTTTCTGAAGAGGTCAAAGACCCGCTGCGTAATCTGCCGCGCGCGATTCTGATTGGTGTGCTGAGCGTGATCGTGGTTTACGTCGGGGCGAACTTTGCTTACGTTCACGTGCTGGGCGCATCTGCCTTGGCGGCGACGGAAACTCCGGCGGCGGATGTCGCGGCAATGCTGGCAGGGCCGTTTGGCGCAAAAGCCATCAGCTTTCTGATTGTCGTCTCGACTTTCGGCTTTATGAATCTGGCGCTGCTTTCGGCGCCGCGTGTTTACTATGCGATGGGAGCGGACGGGGTCTTCTTCAAATCCCTGGGACGGCTGAACCCGCGCTTTCAGGTGCCGACAGCGGCGATTCTGCTACAAGGGATTCTGGCAGCGTGCTTCGCCATCTCGAACCGGTACGATGAACTGGTCGGTTACGCGGTCTTTGCGGATTGGATTTTCTTTGCGCTGGCTGGCGCTGCCTTGATGGTCTTTCGCCGCACGATGCCGGACGCGCCGCGCCCGCAGCCGGTGCCGCTTTATCCGCTGGTGCCGATCCTGTTCATTCTTTTTGGGCTTGGCATTGTCATCAATACATTCATTGCCGATTGGAAGAACGCACGCATTGGTGTGTTGATTATAGGTGCGGGTGTGCCGGTCTTTTATTTGTGGAAGCGAGTTAGAAGTTGAGTAAAGCAAAAAGAAAAGCCACTGAAGAGTTGATCGGGGCGATCCTGACGAATGATCTGCCGCTGCTTGAATTGCTTTTGAGCCGTGGGCCTGATCCAAACCTAACGGATGATCATGGTCTGACGCCTCTGATGGTAGCTGCTGCTGGAAGAAGAGGACTGAACTTCGTGAAATTGCTCCTGAGCAAGGGCGCGAGTGTGAATGTTCAGGACTTTCAAGGCGCTTGGCCGATGGCTGGCAGAACCGCATTGATGGCGGCGGCTTCATCTGGCTACTTGGATATTGCGAAAGAACTAATCGCAGCGGGCGCAAAACTTGATGCTCAAGATGCGGATGGCGAAACAGCTTTGATGAAAGCAGCCTTCAACGGCCATATCAATGTTGTTGAAATTCTGATCACTCAAGGTGCGAGCTTGAATACACAGAATCAGGTTGGTGAAACAGCAATGACATTGGCTGAAAGTATCGGCCAAATCAAAATCATGGAGTTATTGAAAGGTAGGCAATGAAAAACAGTGTGTATATGACCTGGGCGAAGCAGCAAGTTTCCTCTCGATACAATCTGGCGAACAGCGGCATTCTGGGTTGTGATTTGAATGACCTGACGATCACGCTGGATGACGTGTCGGTGAACGGGCCGAATCACGAAGGCTATGCGCCGCTGAAAGAAGCCATCGCGGCGAAGTACGGCGTTGCGCCGGAAAACGTCGTCATCTCGCAGGGGACTTCGATGGCGAACTTTCTGGCGATGGCGACGGTCATCGAACGCGGCGATGAAGTGTTGATCGAACAGCCCGCCTACGATCCGCTGCTGGCAGCGGCGGGTTATCTGGGCGCGCAGGTCAAACGATTTTCGCGCAGCTTCGAAAACGGCTATCGGATTGATCCGGATGAACTGCGCGGATTGATCACGCCGCGCACTCGTCTGATCGTGATTACCAGTCCCCACAATCCCAGCGGCGTGGCGGTGGATCAAGCGACGATGAAGCAGATCGGCGAACTTGCCGACGCCGTTGGCGCGCAGGTGATGGTGGACGAAGTCTATCGCGACATTCTGTTTGAAGATGCCAAACCTTGCGTTGCGACGCGGGGTGAGCAGTTCATCACGACCAGCAGCTTGACCAAAAGCTACGGCTTGAGCGGGCTGCGCTGCGGCTGGATTCTTTGCGCGCCCGAATTGGCCGAAAAGATGCGGCGGATGAACGATCTGTTTGGCGCGGTGGGATCAGTGCCCAGTGACACGCTGTCGGTCGCGGCTTTCCGGCAACTCGACAAGTTGGCAGCGCGTACGCGATCCATGTTGGAGCCGAACATCAAACTGGTTCATCAGTTTCTGCGCGAACACGAAGATTTGCTGGAATGCGTCGTGCCGAAAAGCTCGATGACCGTCTTTCCGCGACTGAAACGCGAAGCGGACAGTGAACCTTTGCATGACCGGCTGCGAGAATTCGAAACATCCATCGTTCCGGGCAAGTTTTTTGAATCTCCAAGACACTTTCGCCTGGGGTTTGCCGTCCAGCCGGAAGATGTCAAGATGGGATTACAAAATCTGTCGAAAGCATTAAGGATGGCTGACTGATCCGTACTGTGGTGCGAGTTGTTTACTCGCACCTTTGGAATAGCGTGCCAGCGCGAGTAGGCAACTCGCGCCACAGTTGACGGCCTGTATATCCTGATCTCATTCAATCAAGACTATGCCTTCGCTGGAATTGAAAAAAATTGGTGTCGTCATCGGGCCGCAAAAAACTGCGGCGTGGGACGTGGTGCGCGACCTGCACGCCTGGTGTGAAGCGCGCGGCATTGAATTGAAGGCGCGCGCCATCAAAGAACCGGCACCGTTGATGCCATGCGAACAGTTGGTTGAACAGGATGGAGAGTTAGCCGAAGACCTGGACTTGCTGGTTTCGCTGGGTGGGGACGGCACGATGCTGGGCGTGTCGCGATTTATCGGCGTGCGGCAGGTGCCGGTGCTGGGCGTGAACTTCGGCTTCCTGGGCTACCTGACCGAATTCACACTGGAGGAATTGTTCACTGCGCTCGAAGGTTTGCATGAAGGCAACTTCATTCTGGATTGCCGGTTCATGCTGGAAGCGGTGCTGACGCGCGCGGGCCGGCAAATCAATTCGTCGCTGGCATTGAATGACGCAGTGGTCAGCACGGGCGGGCCGGTGCGGATGATCGAAATCGAATGCCGCATCAATCAAATGTTCGTCAACAGCTTTCGCGCGGACGGGATGATCGTTGCGACGCCCACCGGTTCGACTGCGTATTCGCTTTCTGCGGGCGGCCCGATTGTGCATCCGAGCATGTCCGCGATTTTGCTGACACCTATCTGCCCGCACACGTTGTCGAACCGCCCGGTGGTGGTTCCCGGCGACAGCGTTGTGGAACTGCTTTTTCCACGTGCCGACCAAGAGCTGATGCTGACGATTGACGGACAGGTGCCGATCCAAATACAGCAGGGCGATCAAGTCACGGTGAAGTGTAGCCGGACGACATTCGATCTGATTCGACCGACGAATCGCAATTATTACGAGGTCTTGAGAACGAAATTAAAGTGGGGGACACGGTGATTGCGGATTGCGGATTGCGAATGCCGAAGGGGCGCATCGGCAGCATCTGCTTATCGTAACCGGCAATCCGGAAGTGGAGGTTTGATGCTTTTCCCAATCGGTGATGACAATTCGGGGCGCAAAATTACGCCGGTCGTAACCTACGCGCTGATCGGTGTGAATGTGCTGGTCTTTCTTTACCAGATGGCCAACCCGGAATTCACCAATGGCTACAGCTATGTGCCGGCGGAAATTACGCAGGGGCGTGATCTGGTGGGCGTTTATCCGATTGGCGGCGGGAGCGTGCATCTTGCTCCGGGCCCCTGGCCGATCTATCTGACGCTGCTCTTCGCGATGTTTATGCACGGCGGGTGGGCGCATATCGGCGGCAATATGTTGTACCTATGGATTTTTGGCGATAACGTCGAAGACCTGATGGGGCACGCGCGATTTCTGGTCTTCTATCTGTTGGTGGGCTTGCTGGCCAGCGCAACGCAGATTTTCTTCGGGCCGAATTCATTGATCCCGAATCTGGGCGCATCGGGCGCAATTGCGGGCGTGCTGGGTGCGTATCTGGTTTCCTTCCCGCGCCAGTCGGTCAAGGTATTGATGTGGGGAAGGATCGCGGAGGTTCCTGCCCTGATCGTCATCGGGTTGTGGGGCCTGCTGCAATTTATCAGCGGCTTCGGGCAGGTCAGAACTGGCGGTGAAGGCGGCGGCGTAGCGTATATGGCGCACGTCGGCGGTTTCGTTGCCGGGATCGCGCTGGTCTTCCTGTTTCGCGATAAATCGTCCAGAGTGTACAGAGAACGATAGAGGGGCACCTGCTCTTAGTGTCTGATGAACACGAACTACAGATTGATTACCAACGCGGATGACTTGCCGCAGATCGCTGAGGATTTGCGCGCTCAGCCCGCGATTGGCCTGGATACGGAAACGACCGGTCTTGATCCGCACACCTCGAAGCTTCGTTTATTGCAACTGGCCTCGCCGCAAACTTCCTACGTTATTGATTGCTTCCGATTCGCTCCTGAACAGCTAAAACCCATACTGGAATTGATTGCCGCCGAACAGCCGGTCAAGATTGCGCACAACGCCAAATTCGATGCGAAGTTTTTGATGCGGCACCTGGGCGGCGTGCGGCTGAATGGGATATTCGATACTTATCTGGCCAGCACATTGATCAGCGCCGGGAATGAAAATGATCGTCACGGCCTGGGGCCTGTCGCCTATCGCTACCTCGACTTAGAGATAAACAAAGAACAGCAACGCAGCAATTGGTCGGGCGAACTGAGCGAACATCAGCTTGAGTACGCGGCGCGCGATGCCAGCGTGCTGGTGCCGCTGCGCGATAAGCTGGCAGCGAAACTGGATGAAACAGATTTGCTGATCACAGCGGAAATCGAATTCGGCTGCGTGCTATCCATCGCGGCAATGGAACTGGCGGGGGTTCATCTGGACGTGGATCGCTGGCGCGAATTGATGAACAAGATGACCATCGAACGCGACGCCGTTGCCGACGAATTACAACAGATTCTCGGCGCGGGCGCAGCGCAGATGAATCTGTTTGGCGAGCCGGAACTGATCAATCTGGACAGCCCGTCGCAGGTCAAAGAGGCGCTGGCGCGTATCGGTATCGAAATCGCGGACACGCGCGAATGGACGCTGAGCAGGCTGGTTGACGAGCATCCGGTGATCGCCAAACTGCTGGAACATCGCGGACTGAGCAAGAACCTGTCGTCGTTTGGCGAAAACATTCTGGGATACATCAACCCCGCGACCGGGCGGATTCACCCGGACTTTCGGCAGATCGGCACGCCGACCGGGCGCATCACGACCTCTTCGCCCAGCCTGCAACAAATCCCGCACACGCCCGAATACCGATCGTGCTTTCGCGCGCCAACGGGGTGCAAGCTGGTGGTCGCGGATTATTCGCAGATCGAAATGCGCATCCTGGCCGATATGGCCAATGATGAGGCGTTGCTGAAGGCTTTCCGTTCCGGCGCTGATCTGCATCGCACGACGGCTTCGCAAATGTTAAAGATTCCTCTGGCAGACATTTCTCCGCGCCAGCGCGAAGGCGCAAAGGGATTGAATTACGGCTTGGTATACGGGATGGGCGCCGAAGGCCTGGCCAGCCGCCTTAGGATCAATGTGCAGGAAGCGCAGGGCATGATTGACCGTTACTTCGAAGCGTATTCGGGCGTTGCGCGATTTCTGCACAATGCTGCTGAAAGCGCCGTGCGGGATCGTTTCTCGCGAACAGCGTCCGGACGAATGTGGAAGTTTTCCCTGGATACGAATGACCGGTCGCAATTGGCCGCGCTGCGCCGTGTCGGCAAAAACGCGCCAATCCAAGGCACGGCTTCGGACATCTTCAAACGTGCGATGCGTCTGCTGGATGATAGCTTGCTTGGCCTGGACGCGCGCATCGTCAATTCCATCCACGATGAACTGGTTGTCGAATGCGATGCGGCGATTGCCGAAGAAGTCAAAGAAATTGTCCGGCACGAAATGATTGCCGGGGCGAAAGAGTTTCTGCCACGCGTGCCCGTCGAAGTCGAAGTCGTCATCTCAGACGCCTGGCTGAAAAAATAAATTCCGGGTACGCATCGCCTCCGGCGTGCAGGCGTGGACGGAAAACTGGTTGAATCCATCCTTTTTTTCGTCCACGCCTGCACGCCGGAGGCGATGCGTACCCGGGACAACGCTCCTGTCTTTGATTTCAACAGGCTTAAACTCGCGCAGGCTTCATTTGTCCGGCACGATTCTGATGTCGGTGTCGAACTTCCGGTAGTTCCGAAATTCGATCACGTTTCGCATGTAGTAACGTTCGCGGTCGCTGCCCAACAGCGCTTCTGCGCGCACCGGAAGCAGATAGGGCTGATCGGCGATTTTAACCCAATCGTATTCAATGGAGTTTTCAGCCAGAGTGATTGCAAAGTTGGCGGGCATGCCTTCCGCGGCTTGTTCGATTCTCAGCACGCGTTTGGTTTCGGCGTCAATCCAGACCGTGCCTTGATAAGCGCTGGTGACGCTCTGAAACGTGCTTTTGTCTATGATGCGGTTTGCCGAAAAAGCCTTTTTCACTTTGAAGTCGTACACCACGGTTTGGCGATTGCGGAAGGTTTCTTTTCTGACCTCTTTGAATTCGGCTTTCGATTGAGGGGCAAAGGCGGCGGTCAGCAGCGATCCGAATTCGCCCGTGGACGTTGACCCGCCCAGGTTTTCGTATTTCAACGTGGAAGGTTTGCCGTCCATCTTTGTCAGCAGGTATTTTTCGCCACCTTTGGTGCGGTAAGACAATTCAATTTCCAGCGTGTCTTCTTTCTTCCAATCTTTGTCGCCGGGCTTTTGGGCAAAGCGGGTGACGAATTGTGTCGCCATAAAGTCCGGCAGATCGTCCACATATTCCAACGCGTAATACCGTGCCTGTTCCAGAAACGGCAGCCTGGCGAATGCGGCGGCGCGAGCTTTCTCTTTCTCTTCTTCCGACGGTTCAGGGGCGGCAGCTTGGGCGGGCGCTTCCACCGTTTTCAGATGCGGCGTGTCCTCATTTAAGCGTGGCGGCTCTTCTTTTTTGACCGTATTGCGAATGGCATCAAGCACAAAAGCCCTGGCCCCGGCTTTGCGCAACTCTTCCAGCGTTTGTTCGGTGACGGGAAAGGCTACGCCGCGCTGTTCAATTTCCCCCGCCAAATCGCCCTGTTCAATGCGACGGTCTGTGCCGGGCCGGGGGCTGGAGGTAGATTTCAGAAACGTCAGAATCTCTTCTTTCGTCACTGGTGGTTTTTTGTCCTGCCCGAATCCGGCCACGCCAAGCGAACAACAAACCAGGATGAAGGCAATTGCTGCGGGGGTTTTTCTTTTCATCATCACCTCACAAGTTTTCCAGAGTAACCACAATCAATAGAACACGGACGAAGAAGTTGCTTGCTGTTGTTGCCGTCTATTCCGGCCACTGGCCGTCTTTCATTTCGCGCAAGGTCAGCTTTCGTGGATCAATGACGACGTGCCTTATCTTCTTGCGGTTCCAGGTGTAGGTGATGTGAACCAGCCCATCGCCGGTTTGAATCACCGCCGGATAGGAATATTCCGCCGATGCCGGGCCGGTTTCCAGTACCAGCGCAGCCTTCCATGTTTTGCCGTCTTCACTGACGGCAACGTTCAGCGGCGCGCGGTCGCCCCATTTGCCGGGCTTCGTGATGACGTGGTTATAGACCAGCAACTGCCGCCCATCTTTCAGTGTCACGCCATCAATGCCAGAGTTTGGATTGGGCAGCGAAGTCGCCATCAACTTGCCCCAAGTCTTGCCGTTGTCGTCTGACCAGGATTCAACCAGCACACCCTGACGGCTGCGCATCAGCGCCTGAAGTTTGCCCCCTTGATGAAAGAAAACCGTCGGCTGAATCACGCCGAACTCTTTGCCGTCATTTATTGGCTCGGTGCGCTGCCACGTTTTGCCTTGATCAGTGGTGCGTTCGAAATGGACGCGCCAGCCTTTGTCTTCGCTGCTGGAAGGGCAGAGCAGATCGCCGTTCGCCAATTCCACTGGCTTGTCTTTGATCGGCCCGGCGATGCCGTCGGGCAAGCGCACGGGCTTGCTCCAAGTCTTTCCGCCATCCGCCGAAGTCATCATCATCCCCCACCATTTCGATGGGTCAGGGCCGACTTTGTAAAACAGCAACAGCGGCCCGGATTTCGGTTGATGCAGTACGGGGTTCCACGTCGGGTAGCGTTTGTCGGACGATTCGACGCCATTGGCGACTTCCACTGGTGTCGTCCATTTGCCGTTTTCAACTCTCGAAACCCAGATTCCCACATCCGGATTTTTCTCTTTTGTCCCGCCAAACCAGGCTGCCACCAACGTGCCTTTGGATTCGGCAATGGTCGAAGCGTGGCATTCGGGGTACGGCGCGGTTTCGTAGATAAACTCGCTTTTGACAATGCCTGGCGCAGGACTTTGCGCAAATGCCGTGAACGTCAAAGCGACGATCAGCGATAGGAAAAAGATTCTTCTCAGCAGGTGCATGCGGTTTGGTGATCTCCTTGTTTGTGGATGGCAGGGATTGTATCCGGCGCGGGAAGGTCTGTCAGCAGGCTGAAGGCCATTTATCTTGTAATGGTGCTTTCTGCTTGAACCCTCACCTCACCACGCTTAGGATGGCGCGCGTTTCACAAGTTACTTCGGCAGAGAGGCCGCAATGGCAGAAGAGAAAACACCCAATACCGAGGCCATCAAAGAGGCGGTTGAGAAGTCGAACAAGTTTGTTGATTGGATCGTCGAAGTCTTGCGCAGCAAGAACCGGACGACAAAGCTTCTACTGCTTGACGTGCTGCTCTTCACTGCCTTCAACCCGGTCTTCTTCCCAAAGATTCTTGAGCTGTTCGGCATCAAACAGCTTCCCAATCACTACACGCTGTATTTCTGGCTGGTGATCGGCGCGGTCTTCGTTGCCGCCGTGGTGGCCGCCTGGCGCGCTCGGCCAAAAGACAAGCCGCTCCGAGACCTAAGCGAGAGCCGCGCCATCAAAGGGCTGTTGCCTTACACCAAAGACGATGCGGCGCTCTTCGCCCGTCTTCAGCGCGAACACGATTTGACCGAATGCCTGCAGGCGATCAACGACACGAGCTTCCGCTTTGGCGTGCTGAGCGGCGAGTCGGGCGCGGGGAAAAGCTCTTTTCTGCAAGCCGGATTGTGGGCGGAGTTTGAGGAGCGAAAGCTTCGCTGCGTCTACGTCAAATTCAGCGACCTCGATCCGTTCGAGTCGGTCAAACGGGCCTGCCTGAAACATCTGCCGCTTCCCGATGACATAGCCGATACGGCAGATTTTCTAACCCTACTCGACACAGCCGCGCGGCAGGATGCATCGCCCATCGTGCTGCTCTTCGATCAATTCGAGCAGTTCTTCGTCCATCGCAAACGCAAAAAAGACCGCGAGCCGTTTGTGCAGGCGCTCGCCCGCTGGTTCATCGAGATGCAGTCATCGCCGGTCAAAATCCTGCTCTGCATTCGCGGCGATTTCCTGGACCGGTTGAACGAACTGCAAAAGGCGATGCGATATTCGCTCAGCCCTGCGCAGAGCTTTCGATTGGAGCGGTTCGAGCCGGATCAAGCGACCGAGGTCTTCTGCTTCCTGGCCGAAAAAGAGAGCCTGGAATACGACCGCAAATTCATCTCCGAAATGACGCGGCAGGAACTGGCCGATACCGAAGATGGTTTGATTTCGCCCGTGGACATTCAGGTGCTGGCGTGGATGATCGCGGGCCAGCCCGTCCGGGATGGCCGCGCCTTCAACCGCACGACGTTTCAAAAGCTGGGCGGCGTGGACGGTCTGCTCGAACGATACCTGACGCGCGCGCTGGCCGTGCGCGAAACCGAAGCGCGCCGCCAGGCCGCCATCAAAGTCCTGCTGGCGCTGACCGACCTGGAACGCAACACCCGCGCAGGCGCGCTCAACGTAGAAGCTTTGCGCCAAAAACTTGGCGGCGACATCAACGACGCCGAGATGAAAGAGGCGGTCGCGTGGCTTGCGCGCAGCGATGTGCGTTTGATCTCGCCGTCGTCGGAAAGCGAAGAGGAGAAGTTCGAACTGGCGCACGAACGTCTGATCCCGGCCTTGCGGCGGCTGGCGGGCAAAGAACTTACTGAGACTGACCGTGCCGATCAATTGCTCGACCGCCGCGCCAACGAATGGCTCGGCAACGGACGCCATTCGCGCTACCTGTTTTCGTGGTCTGAATTGCGGTTGATCAACAAACACAGACGCTTTGTCACCTGGGGAAAAGAGCGGCAAGCGAAGGAAGAGTTGCTGGCCGTCAGCCAGCGGCGTTTCAGATTGCGGTACGCCGCCGTGGGATTGGCGATCCTGCTTGCAGTAACCGGATGGATCGGGTGGAACAGCAATGCGTGGCAAACTTATTTGATCAAGAGGGACCTGCGTGATTACGGCAACAGCCTGAAAGATGATCAGGCTTTGACAGTCATCGCTCAGGCTTTCGCTTATGCGGGAGATTCACAATTTGCTCTTCAGGTTGTAGAGCGGATCAAAGAGCAGATCAGTTATGATCTCTCAAAAGCCCGTGCCCTGGGCGCGGTTGCTAAGTCTTATGTCAAGCTCGGAGACAAAGAGAAGGCGAGCGGGCTGCTGGTGGAAGCAATGAAGACGGCAGAGAGTATCCGTGATGGTTTCGACAAAAACTCTGAGTTGACCGATATTGTTGAGTCTTACGCCAAGCTCGGAGAGACAACGAAAGACGGCAGGCTGCTGTCGCAAGCGCTGAAGGCGGCGGCGGGGCGGATCACTTCCGATTTTGCTCTGATCGCGATTGCTGAGTCTTACGCCAAGCTCGGAGACAAAGAGAGGGCGAGCAGACTGCTGTCGGAAGCGTTGAAGATGGATCACAGCGCCCATGCTCTACGCGCGATTGCTGAGTCTTACGCCAAGCTCGGAGACAAAGAGAAGGCGAGCGGGCTGCTGTCGGAAGCGCTGAAGACGGCGGAGGGGATGAGTGATGATTTCTCCAACGCCGATGCTCTATGCGCGATTGCTGAGTCTTACGCCAAGCTCGGAGACAAAGAGAAGGCGAGCAGACTGCTGTCGGAAGCGCTGAAGACGGTGGAGGGGATGAGTGATGATTCCTCCAAAGCCGATGCTCTACGCGCGATTGCTGAGTCTTACGCCAAGCTCGGAGACAAAGAGAAGGCGAGCGGACTGCTGTCGGAAGCGCTGAAGACGGTGGAGGGGATGAGTAATTATTCCTTCAAAGCCGATGCTCTACGCGCGATTGCTGAGTCTTACGCCAAGCTCGGAGACAAAGAGAAGGCAAGCAGACTGCTGTCGGAAGCGCTGAAGACGGTGGAGCGGAACAGAGCCGATTCCTTCAACGCCAATCTTCATGCAGGGCTTTCTGTCTCTAACTCCAAAGCCGATACTCTGAGAGCGCTTACTGCCTCTTACGCCAAGTTTTCTGAGTCATCCAATGACCGGACCTTGTATGACAAAACTTTCAGCTTCATCGAAGGGCTTGGTTCAGATGACGACAGAGACAAAATACTCGAATCAATCCTGTCCTCAAAGCTGGCGGTTGCCGATGTAGGCAGACTGCGCGCGCTCACCTCGCATTACAGCAGTGAGGCAGGGAAAGCCAAAGCGCTGGCGCTGATTCTGATGGCGGTTTCGCATCCTGAATTGATCGGGAAGGAGAAGGAATCTGAAGACGACAAGGACAAGTGAGGGGGAGCTTGAATGAAGTTGACTCGAACCGCTCCTGACCGGCTTCGCTTTCGGTTTTTCCCAGCGGTGTGTGAAATTACCATCTCCCTGCCGCGTAGCGGCGTTTGACCGTAGGCAGGTCATTTATGGCCTGCATGCGATGGCAAAAGATTCCCGCGTCGCGTAGCGACGGTTGAGCCGTCTGCCGAGTTTCAATCGTCGCTACGCGACGCGGACTCCCTTCGGCTGACTTCCCCAGCCCTGAAGGACTGGGCTAAGGTCAGCCGCCGCTAACGCGGCTGAATCGTTCCTGAAGGACTGGGCTATGCTCAGCCGCCTCTAGCGCGGCGAAGAGCGACGATTGAGCAAAAAGTTATGGCCAATACATACACATCGTTGTACTACCACATTATTTTCAGCACCAAGAATCGCGTCAGCTACATCAAGCCCGAAATCGAGCAGCGCGTGTGGGAATATATCGGCGGCATCGCGCGTGACAACAAGATGACGGCTTTGCAAGTGGGTGGAGTCGAAGATCACATTCACGCGCTCGTGCTGGCCCCGCCGACTTTAGCGCCCGCCAAGATTGCGCAATTGCTCAAAGGCGGGTCTTCGTTGTGGATACATACCGAATTCCCGGAGCTACGTAACTTCGCCTGGCAGGATGGCTACGGCGCGTTCACCGTCAATAAATCAATCGTGGCGGATGTGGAACGCTACATTCAGAACCAACGCGCACATCATCGCAAGATTAGTTTTCAGGAAGAGTACCTGGAGTTTTTGAAGAAGCACGACGTTGATTACGACGAACGATACGTGTGGGGCTGACTCAATCGTCGCTATGCGACTGGGAATTCTTCTCTCGCTTAACCGGCGTTAAAACGCCGGCCTAAGTTCAAACCGTCGCTACGCGACGAAGAATGGGTTCACCAACGTGCAAAGATATGGGCAATGACGGGGAATTGATGCGCGATGAAGAACGGTTTCACCAACGTGCAAAGATTTCGGTAATGACAAAGCCTTGCGAAAGGCTGGGCACGGTTAATCGTCGCCACGTAACAAGAGGCAGGAGCGGGCGGCTGTTCGCCCATCTTACTGCGCAAAGCTGGAGCGAAGCTTGACGCCCCAGCGCCCGCCCTCTTTGGTCAGGACGTAGAGCGATTCGTAAGAGCCGATGATGGAGCCGTTGGCGCGATAACGGGTAAATTTCGTGTCTACGTGAACTTTGTCGGCGGAAGCGTGAACGATGCGTCGGCGATCCCATTTGCTGTGATGCCAATCGGTGATGGCTTGCCAGATTTGCGTGGCGTCCTGCTCACCCGGCTTTTCCAGAACACTCATCTTGCCGCTGGCCAGGCGGTAATGCGGAAAGTGGAATGTCCGCTCCCAAGCTTCCAAGTCCTTCTTGTTCCAGGCAGCCATATATTCATCCAAGACTTTCATCACGGCAGTTTCAACTTCGGGATCAACGCGAATCGCAGTCTTCTTCGGCGTCTGCGCGGTTGCGGTGGGCAGGGCGATGAGCAAAATGATGAGTATCAGTGTTTTCATAATTGTTCCGAATTGCAGGACGTTGATTGGATGGCCGGGAAGTAATCAGCCAACCAGGCAGCCAGCCAGGCAGCCAGTTTAAAGCGCGGCGATGATAATGCCGCTTCGGGGCTACACACAAAGGCGGCGGGCGGCTACACTTGCGCATCAATTCTGCGAACGGTCGAACGATAGAAAAAAACTTATGCAAATTTCGAAGCGTCTACGCCGGGCACATTACCGTGCACCATGGTTCAACCGGGTTATCCAATTGCTCTGTTTCCTTTGCTTGCTTGTGTCATCGAGTTTTGCGCAAGGCGCAAGTTCGATCTTGCAAGGGAACCTTTATGATTTCAGCGGCAGCGTTGGGGCAAACTCGGTTGCCACGCCGATGGCAGTTAGTGGCCAATCTTTCTCCCAAGCTTATCGGGTGACGGTCAACGGGACTTCGGCGAATGGATATGACGCTGGACTGTGGTTTCGCACGGCACGAGCCGTCGAGCAGGACGACAATCTGCAGATTACTTTTTGGGTGCGCAAAGTCGCGCCGATTGATGGCAACAACATTCGCGGCTTTGTCGGTTTTGAGAAGGCCGATGCGCCGTTTACCAAATCTCTCTATACGACTTTCCCCTGCGACAGCGACACGTGGACGAAGTACAGCATTCCGTTCAAAGCGGCTGAGGCTTATGCGGCGGGCGAAGCGCAGGTGGCGTTTCATTTCGCCTACGGCCCGCAAACGTTCGAGATCGGCGGCATCAGCGTGACCAATACGGGCAAGACGCCGCCGGTGAAGGTGACGCCGGCTTCAGTGCTGCCAGCGAATGTGTATGGCGGGTTTTATCGCTACATTGATCCGGTGGTGGGCGGTTCGACGGCGGTGGTCAATGTCGCGGGGCAGCCGTTTTCTCAAGCTCTTCAATTCACAGCCAATGGCGATTCCGATTACGTCTTTCGTTCAGCGCTTGGGTGGAAGAATGCGACGGAGGTGAAAAAAGGTGATGTGCTGTTGCTTTCGTTCTGGGCGCGCAAACTGGAGCCGGTGGGCAGTGCGGTGATTCGCGCGCAGGTTACTTTTGAACGGGACAGTGATCCGTATGACAAATCCTTCAGCATCAACTTCCCGAACGATGGCAGCGAATGGCGTTTCTACCAACTGCCTTTTCCGGCGCATGCGGATTTCGGCGTAGGGCAAGCGCATCTGGTGTTTCATTTTGCCTACGGCCCGCAGAAGTTCGAAATTGGCGGCGTGGCGCTCACGAATTACGGCCCATCAGTCAGCCCGGCACAATTCAAGATCGAGTATTACTATCCGGGACGCGGCGAAACGAACGCGGCATGGCGGGTAGCGGCGAACGAGCGCATCAACCAGATTCGCAAAGGCGATTTGACGGTGAGCGTGCGCGACCGGGACGGCAATCCGTTGCCCGACGCGCAGGTCTTTGTTCAGCAGACCAATCACGCCTTCAAGTTCGGTTCGGCGGTGACGGCACAGTTGCTGGCCGGGAACGGGCAGGCGGCGGCGGATCGAGAGATGTATCGTTCGCGCGTTTCGTCGCACTTCACAACGACGGTTTTGGAGAACGATCTGAAGTGGCCGTTCTGGGAAAGCTGGACGTGGAACCGGCAGGCGACGATGGACACTTTCACTTGGTTGAAAGATCAAAACCTGACTGTTCGCGGGCACAATCTGATCTGGCCGAGTTCGGGCAATCTACCGGTGGATGCGCGCACCCTGACTGGCGACGCATTAAAGGCGCGCATAGATCAGCACTTTGCCGACATTCTGAAACCTGAAAACGCGGGCGGCAAATGTTATCAGTGGGATGTGGTCAATGAGCCGTACACAAACTATGACATTCAGGGGCGTATCGGCGGCGTCAATGGCGTTGCGCAATCCAACGGTAAGCTGGGCAATCAAGAGATCGTTCGCTGGTTTCAGATGGCGCGGAATCTGGATTCGCAGGCGAAGCTGTTCGTCAACGATTACGACATCATCGCCGCAGGCGGCGCGGACGTGAAGCATCAGGATTATCTGTTTACGCTGACAAAATGGATGTTGGACAACGGCGCGCCGGTAGACGGCGTGGGAATGCAGGGCCACTTCGACCGCGTTACGCCGCCCGCGTTGATGCAGACAATCATCGAACGCTTTTCGACCTTGCCGGTGCAGTTGGCCGTGACGGAGTTCGACTTTAACATCGCCGACGAAGACTTGCAGGCCGAATACACGCGCGATGTGATGACGATGATTTTCAGCCAGCCGAAGTTCACGGACTTTTTGATGTGGGGATTCTGGGAAAAGTCGCATTGGCTGCCGCTGGGGGCAATGTACCGCGCCGATTGGTCTTCGAAGCCGAACGCGCTGGCCTATAACGATCTGCTCTTTCGCGAATGGTGGACGAATGCGAGCGGCGTAACGGATGCCGCAGGCAAGCTTACCGCGCGTGGTTTCAAGGGAACTTATAATGTCACGGCGGTGTATGGCCGTTTAACAAGGACGGTGACTGCGACGATTGATGATGCCGGCGAAATCACGATTACGCTGGATGCTGCTGCGCCGCGTTCACCGATTCAACGCGACAGGCAACGGCAGATCGGACAGTGAAAAGCATGAAAGAGCATGGAGTTCAGCCTTTAGCCTGAATCTTTCCTTCAGTTGCTTGCCGAACAATCCGGCAGGCTGAAGTCTGAACTCCATTCTCTTTTTGAAGGAATTCAGTAATGACGAGACGTTTGAATGCGACGACGGGGACTTGGGTTTTGCTGCCGGTTCGATTGGCGCTGGGCGCGATTTTCATTGTGCATGGCATGCAGAAAGTCGCGCCGATCTGGGGCGGCAGAGGATTGGCTGCGTGGACTTCCGGCCATGCGCCATTCAACCTGCAACCATCGTGGGCCTGGCTGACAGCGGCGGCGTTTGCTGAATTGATTGGCGGCCTGCTGGTCTTTCTTGGTTTTTATACTCGCGCGGGCGCGGTGTTGATCGCTTCGGTGATGAGCGTCGCAATGCTCGGCGTGCATTGGAATCGCGGCTTCTTTCTGACCAACGGCGGATTCGAATATACGCTGGCGCTGCTGGCGATGGCGGTAACTTTGCTGCTGGCGGGCGGCGGCAATGGCTCGATTGATTATCAACGGCACGGCGTCTAAATCCCTGCTGGGAGCTCCGGACGCCAGTTCGGCGCTTGGCCATCATCACCGACCGAGCGCCGAACTGGCGTTCGGCGCTCCCGGCCTCGTGTCAGACGCGCTGCTCTTTCCACTTGCCGCGTTTGAAGATAATCATCGCCAGCACCGCCAAGGTTGATTCCGCAATCGTGACCGCGATAAAGACGCCCTTCGGCCCCCAGCCCAACGGTTTGGCCAGCCAATAACCGAGCGGAATTTGAATCAGCCAGAAGCAGATCAGGTTTATCACTGTCGGCGTATACGTATCGCCCGCGCCATTAAATGACGCCGCCATGACCATCCCATAGCCATAAAACACATACCCGTAACCGATGTACCGCAGCGCATCCACGCCGTAGGGAATGACGGATTCGTCCTGTGTGAAGATGCGGATCAGGAATTCAGGAAAGAATACGAACAAGACCGTGACGCAGGCCATAAACACCGCGTTGCAATGGCCGGTCAACCAGACGGATTTTTCAGCGCGGTCGGGTTTGCCCGCGCCCAGATTCTGTCCGACCAGCGTCGCCGCCGCGTTGCTCATGCCCCAGGCAGGCAGAATTGCCACGACGATGATGCGAATGGCAAACGTGTATCCCGCCTGCGCCGCGCTGCCGAATAGGCCGACGATGCTCATCATCGCCATCCAAGCTGCCGTCGCCACCAGCATCTGGAACATGCCGCCGACTGAAATCTTCAGCAACTGCCGCATCAATCCGAAGTCTGGCTTCATGTGCGCCAACCGCACGGGTACGCGGCTGTGCCCGCCCAGCAAGCGCGAAAATTGATAGATCACCGCAATGCCGCGTCCAATCGTCGTCGCAATGGCTGATCCTTTGACGCCCATTGCCGGGACCGGCCCCAGGCCAAAGATCAAAAGCGGATCAAGAATCAGATTGATGATGTTGCCGAGCCATAAACTACGCATCGCAATCGCTGCATCGCCGGCCCCGCGAAAGATCGCGTTGATCAGGAACAGCAACATAACGACGACGTTCGCACCGAAGATGACAGAGATGTAACCGCTGCCCGCCGCTGTCACGCCTGCTTCGGCATGCATCGCCGCAAACAGCGGGCGATGAAACAGCAGGCCAACCAGGGCAATCGGGATCGAAACAAGAATGCCGAGCAGGATGGATTGTTCGGCAGCGCGCGCCGCGCCGTCGGGGTCTTTTTCGCCGATGCGTCGCGCGACCATCGCCGTTGTGCCCATGCTCAATCCCATCGCGACCGTGAAGACAATCGTCAGCAGCGATTCGGTAATGCCGACAGCAGCGGCTGCATCTTTGCCGAGCTTGCCGACCCAAAAGATGTTGACGATGCCAAACAGAGATTCCATCGCCATCTCTAATACCATCGGCACCGATAGCAGGAAGATCGCGCGCCCAATGCTGCCTTCGGTGAAGTTCTGGTGCGAACCGGCAAAGGCTTCGCGCAGCGTCGCCCAAAAGCCGGCTGGTTGATTTTGTACTGTGTTTTCGACGGCAGGCGTTTCCAGAGGATGACTCATACCTTGATTACCAAACGGGAGAAAGATGCGGTTATTTTGCCGGATCAGGCTGAAAGCACTAGAAGGTTTCTGCCAGCGTCGCCAATGAATTCGTCAATTACATCATAATTTTTGCGCAGGAGACGAATGATCAATGAGGTTGGACAATTCCCAACCCGCAGGAAGATAAACTTTGGAGGATGCCCGAATAGAATGCTTCGGTGCCGGAAGTCTGAATCCTTTGAAACAATCGTGTAGCCTTGCTGTGCCGCGAATTTCCAAATCACTCCGTCGTCAGTCTGCGTGAGGTTGATAGTTTTGACGTGCGTAGAGCCGGGATATAAATCCGCGATTCTCGCGACGATTCGATCAGAGAGATTTTCATCAAGGAGTAGTTTCACTTTCAGGCGACAAAGAGCGTGCGTTCACGATCCGCAGCAAAGGCGAGAGCGGCTTTGATGTCTTCACGGGTTAATTCGGAGAAGTCTTCCAGAATCTCCCCCTCGGTCATCCCTCCGGCCAGATATTCCAGAATGTCATAGACCGTAATCCGCAAACCGCGAATGCACGGTTTGCCACTACGTTTGCCAGGCTCAATTGTGATGATGTTGCTGTAATCCATACCTGCATCTTACAACGGTTTTTATCAGGATGGTTATGACTTTGGGAAGCCTTCGGTGGCCACCACGCGTTCAGCCTGAGCGAAATGGCGGCGTTCGTGCACCACAATAATGCCGCAGGCGTCCAGCAGGCTGTAAGTAACAAAGCGAGCAAATGGAGAAGTGATGATGACATTATCCGGATTGAGTTTTTCAATTGCCTTCATTTTTTTTATCGCTTCCTGCTGATGCGCGACGAATTGACTGACGATCTGAGGATCAAGCGTACTTGCCGAAGGAACAATGTTTGCCGGGGCTTTGAATTTTTGTTTGCTGGCCATCGCTTTAAACACCATCCATCCAAAAAATCCAGGCAGCAACGGCAGCCGTTCGATGAATGTCGTCTGCTTGGTGCCGTTGATTGTCTGGTCGAACGCCAGGAAAAAGAGAGCACGGTTGGCGGAAATCAAATGATCCAGGCATTGCGCCACGCTCCATTGATCCGCGCTCGGTTTCCAGTTGAGTTGTTCGGCATTCAAGTGGCCGAAAGTGGATTGCGCATCTCGTGCGATTGCTTCCGCCTCCGTGAAGATTTGCGGCAAGGTAAGTTGAGTGGACACAGGGGGCCTTCCTTTCCAGGGGAATGTGATTGGGGATTACATCTTGTCGAACGGCGTGTAATGCACGGCGCGATGTTCGGCAACAGATTGATTGGCGGCAGCGAACAGTTCACGCACGCGATTGAAGTCACGCACATCAAGAGCTTCTTTCAAGTACTGTAATTCGCCGATCAGTACGCCCAGCGCTTCAGAGATGTTCGGCTGATTGGTCAGGCAGATGTCCCGCCAGACGCTCCACGCGCTGCCGCCCAGCCGCGTCATATCGCGCCAGCCGGTGGCGGCCAATCGCTGCGCCAGTTCGCGGTCGGCCACTTCGCCGTCGTGGGGCGCGCCCAGCAGGGAAGAAAGCACACTGGCGGTCAATTGCGGCAGATGGCTGATCAATGCAACTGCCGCATCGTGTGCTTCCGGTTCAGTCAACAACCCCCGCGCGCCGATGGCTTCAATGATTGATTTCAATTGCTCAAGCTGCAATGGGTTTGTTTGTGCATCCGGGGTCAGCGCGTATGTCGCTCTGTCGAATAAATTGGCGCGGGCATAATCCACGCCGGTGTTTTCGCTGCCAGCCATTGGATGGCCGCCGATGAAGTGAACTTCCGCTGGAACGCTGGCGCGGGCGATCCGGCAAATCTCTGTTTTGGTGCTGCCTGCGTCAGTGATCAGAGCGCCTGGTTTGACGAACTTCGATTTTGTTCGCAGGAAATCAATAATTGCGCCGATGGGAGCAGCCAGATAAATCAAATCGGCCTGGCACATTTCGCCACGATCAAAACTTTCTTCAATCGCATCGGCAACGCCGCGTTCCACCGCCAGCCGTGGCGAACGCGAACCGCCGCAAGCCGTAATGCGCCCAGTGAATCCAGCGCGCCGCAGCGCTAACGCAAATGATCCGCCCAGCAAGCCGCAGCCGACGATGCAAACGTGATTGAACATAATTATCGTGGGGTACCGTTGGAAACGATGAAAATCTGCTGGTGCGCCCACTTCCTAGCGGGCTTGGCTCGCCAGACAACCTGCCCGCAAGGATGTGGGCGCACCACATTTTCCAAGAAGCAGCTACAGCTTTCTTTCCACCGCCGAAGCGATGATACGCATTTGGCCGACAAGTTTGCCGAATTGGTCGAGTGGCAAGCTTTGCGCCCCGTCGCACAGGGCGCGTTCAGGGTCGTGATGAACTTCAATCAGCAATCCGTCCGCGCCCGCAGCGACGGCGGCACGCGCCATTGGCGGAACTTTGTCGCGGCGACCCGTGGCGCGACTGGGATCGGCGATGACCGGCAGGTGCGACAACTTCTTGATGATCGGGATGGCCGAAATATCCAGCGTGTGGCGAGTGTAAGTCTCGAAGGTTTTGATGCCTCGTTCGCAGATGATGATTTGCTGGTTGCCGCTGCGCATTAAATAGTCCGCCGACAGCAGCACGTCTTCAATGGTGGAAGACGTGCCGCGCCGCAGCACCAGTGGTTTGTCCAGCTTGGCCAGTTCACGCAGTAACGCGTAGTTCTGCATATTCCGTTCGGATATCTGGATAATGTCCACGTAACGGGCGAACACCGGCAGTTGCGCCGCGTCAGTGATCGTCGAAAACGTCACCATCGAATGCTGATCTGCGGTTTCGCGCAGCAGCTTCAGCCCTTCTTCGCCCAGGCCCTGAAAGCCGTATGGATCATTGCTGGAACGAAAGGCCGTGCCGCGCAGGATACGAACGCCTTGAGCCTTGAGCGCAACGGCGATGGTTTCGATCTGTTCGCGGCTTTCGACAACGCTGGGGCCGGCAATGATGATGACTTGATCGCCGCCAATGACTACGTCTTTGATTTTGATCTGAGTGCTTTCGGATTTACCCTCTTCTCTCGATGCTCGCGCTGCCAGTTTGTAAGGACTGCTGACGCGGACAACTTTGTTGACGCCTTCCAGCAACTCCAATTCGCGAACATCGGCAATGCGCGAACCGACCGCGCCCAGAATGGTGTAGCGCGATCCCGTTGAACGGTGAATGTCGAATCCCAGATTGACCAAACGATCAACAACGCGAACGATCTGTTCTTCCGCCGCGTTTTCTTCCATTACGATAATCATAGTTTCAACTCTGGAAATAACCACAGATGAACACAGATGAACGCCGATCAGGCAAGACCGAATATCTGTGTTTATCTGTGTTTATCTGTGTTCATCCGTGGTTTCATCTTTTCCCTTGCTTGCCTCTATGCGTTCGATGCGGCGCGCTTCGTCAATCACGCGCTCAAACAGGCGGCGAATGGCTTCGGCGTCAAGCGGGCCGGTGTTTGCGCCCGTCACATTGGCGATGACCTGCGCTTCGCGCGATGGGGAATAAATCTCCAACCCAAGCCGCTTTTTGACGTGGCCGATTTCAATGGCACATTGCGTTCGTTCGTTAAAGAGTTTGACCAGTTGCAGATCAATTTCGTCAATGCGCACACGCCATTGGCCCATCTCCTGCATTGCCTGTTCGTGCGGCGTGTTGCCGCTGTTGCCACCACTCATGTTGAATCCGCCATCCTTTACAACGTCGGGTTACAGCGTCAGGCAAGCTTCAGCCGCCAGCCAGAAAAGCTTTTCGCGGACTGTCGCCTGCTGTGTCCAATCTCTCGAATCCCAGGCTTCTCCGGTCACATCGTCGCCGCCATACAGCAGTTGAGCAAAAGTCACTCCGCGAAATTGCGCCACGGCAAAAAACGACGCGGCTTCCATCTCGACGGTCAAACAGCCTTCGGCGCGCCGCCGTTCAACCTTCGATTTAGTTTCGCGATAAAGCGCATCAGTCGTCCACGTCTTGCCGGTCAGGTACTCAACATTGTGTGCTTGCAAAGTCTTTTCCAGCGCGGCAACGCCTTCCGCGCTGGCGCTGACTTCGCGGCCTGGCGGCAAATAATGGTACGACGTTCCTTCATCGCGAATGGCCGACAGGGGCAGAATGACGTGACCGACTGCGATCTCTCGATCCAGTACGCCCGCGCCGCCACAGGCAATGAACTTTCTGCCGCCGCGCGCAATCACTTCTTCCAGCAGCCCGGCAGCCAGCGGAGCGCCGACTCCCGGATGAAAGAACGCCAGCCGTTCGCCTTTGAAATCAATTTCGTAAAGCGGATGCAATCCGATCTCGCTGCGTTGATGGGACAGCACGCGGGCGTGATGCGTTTCGACCAGATGCGTAATCACATCCTGAAAGAAACAGACCACGCAATGTTCCGGCATATCCACGCGTTCCAGATGCGGATTGATCGCTGCATCGGGGGCGGGATCGAATTCAAGAATCGGCGCGTCAAATTTCATTACGGGCTTTCTGATAGATGAGTCTGGATAAAGCTCTCAACTATTCGCGATCCCAGGGGGTTAACAGGCTTGTTTCAGCTCGCGAGCAAGTTGCGCCACGCGCTCAACCAGGTTTGGCGAGCCGATGTTGTTTTCGATCTCCTGCACCAGACGGCTGCCAACGACTGCCGCATCAGCGTAGCCGCAAACTTCGCGGACTTGCTCCGGCGTTGAGATGCCGAAGCCAACAGCGACGGGCAGGGAAGTCTGTTGCCGCACCCGGCCCACCAGATCATTCACGGTGATCGAAATGTTATCCCGCACCCCTGTCACGCCCGTGCGCGCGACGACATAAACGAATCCGCTGCTGTGTTCGGCGATCAGCTTGATGCGTTCATCAGTTGATGTCGGCGCGATCAAAAAAATGTTGTCTATGTCTGCCGCCCGCATCTCGGCCACGAAGCTTTCTGCCTCTTCGGGAATCAAGTCCGTGATTAGCACGCCATCAATGCCTGCGGCTTTTAGCTTTTTGCCGACATCTTCTTTGGCAAACTGCATCAGCGGATTGAAATAGGTGAAGAGTACGATCGGCACATCGCGCCCGATTGAATGCTGGCGGAGGCGATTCACCATTGGCAGCACTTCAGCCACCCCAACAGGATTTTTCAGCGCGCGTTCCGAAGCGCGTTGGATCACCGGTCCATCCGCCATTGGATCGGAAAACGGCACTCCGAGTTCGATTACATCCGCACCGGCTTCGGCCAGCGCCAGCAAAAGGCTTTCGGTCGTGGCCAGATCGGGATCGCCCGCAGTGATGTATGGGATGAAGGCTTTGCAGCCAGCAGCTTTCAGTTGTTCAAACTTTTGAGTGATTCTTGTCATTCGTGAAATTGCGTTCTCACGCAAAGCCGCAAAGTTGCCAAGCTCTCTTCGCGACTTTGCGGTTTTGCGTGAATTAATTGAAAACGACCGGGGTTACTTCTTGTTTTTATAAGTCACGCGCCAGATTTTTTTGCCGCCGTCGTCCACGACCAGCAATGACCCATCGCGAATGACTTCGACGCCGACTGGACGGCCCCAGACTTCCGGCGACTCTTCGCTGGGCAGCCAGCCGGTCAGGAAGTTTTCGTAACCGCCTTCGGGTTTGCCGTTCTTAAACGGAATGTAGATGACCTTGTAGCCGGTGCGGTTCTTTCGATTCCAGGAGCCGTGAAGCCCAACAAATGCGCCGCCCTGATATTCCTTCGGAAACATCTTGGCGGTGTAAAAGACGATGCCAAGCGCCGCCGAGTGTGGTTCAATCAACACGTCCGGCACGATGGCGCGATCAACCAGTTCTTTGCGAGGATTCTTAACGCGCGGGTCAGGGTTGCTGCCTATATACGAATCCGGCCAGCCATAAAAGCCGCCGTCTTTGACCGACGTGGCGTATTCGGGAACCAGATCATCACCAAGCAGGTCGCGTTCGTTGACTGCCGTCCACAACTGGCCGTTGATTGGATTCCATGCCAATCCGACTGGATTGCGGATGCCGGAAGCGAAAATGCGATGGCCCGTGCCGTCGGGATTGTATTCGTTGATTGCAGCGCGAATCTCCGGTTCGCCTTCGTTGACGTTTGAATTCGAACCAACCGAGACGTACATCTTTTTGCCGTCCTTGCTGAATAGAATGTCGCGTGTCGAATGGCCGCCCGTCGGCACTTCAGCCAATTTCTCCGGCTTGCCTTCCAGCTTGGTCTGGCCCACTTGATATTTGAAACGCACGATTGAATCGGTGTTGCCAACGTAAAACCAGGTCTCCGCGCCGATTTTCTGAATCGCCATTCCGAACGGGCGATTCACTTCCGTCGTGAAGGTAAAGCGTTCGGTGGCGTTATCAATCTTGCCGTCTTTGTTCAGGTCGCGCAGCAGATAGATCGTGTTGGCTTGCCAATCGGCCAGGAACAGGTCGCCGTTCGGCCCTTCTTTTACCCAGCGCGGAATTCTGTAATCGCCTTCGCTGAAGACCGCGACATCGAATCCGGCGGGAACTTCCAGCCTGGCCCCCGACGGCGCGGCAACGACCTTCGGCGGATTGCGCACCGATTCGGTTGCGAAAGGCTTTGGCAGGCCATTCGGCTGAATGACGATGCGTTGCGGTTTGGCTTGTTGATTAGCCTTCTGCTTTGTTTGTGCAAAGGCAGCCAGAGCAAGCGTTGTGATGCTGACAGCCGTGATGACCAGGATTGCGAAAGACTTGCGAGCCATTGTTTCTCCCCTAAGAATCTATTTTGTTTGAGATGTATTGCCAGTATTGATGATTGTTTCGGAAGCGCGATTGTCAGAGATGAACGATTCAAGCGCAAGTTGCCACAACTGCTTGCTGCTAAAAAAGCGGGGCGGTCTGGAAACTCTTATAGTTTCGCAACCCGCCCCGCTTGGGATTGGCCGGTTGAATCAACCAGCCGGAAAATCAGTTGTTAGAAACTGATGCGTCCGCCGACCTGCAATGCACGCGGACCGCCTGTGCCGAAGACCTGCGATGCGCGCTGGGTCGGTTGGCCAAATGCCGCGCCCGATGTAAGGGTCGTGTTATAGCCGGTCAGGTTAGCAATATTGAAGACGTTGAACATTTCGCCGAAGACTGAAAGCTTATAGTGGTCTTTCCACGTAAAGCTCTTGGTCAGTCGGACGTCCTGCGAACTGAAGTTATCGCCAAGCTCATAGCTGGCAGGCAGAGTTAAGAAGGGAACAGTTCTGCACCCAGTCCGTTTTGCATCCCCTACGGCAAATGGACAGGTCGCATCTTTAGGCAATGCGGAATCAGCGACGCTGGGGCCATTCGGGTAAAATCGCGCGTTCCAGTTCTGCACTGCCGTTGCCAGATCGCTTTTACCGCAGCCCCGGTTGAAGCAGTTATAACCCTTGACCGAGGTCAGCGGTTCGGAACCACTGCCATCGCCGTCCAGGTCTACGCCGCCGACCGACGGATTCAATGCGCCCTTTGAACTCATAGACGAGATGAATCCGATTTGGAAACCCCACGGCAAATCTACCAGCCCCGACACGTTCAGAATGTGGCGAGGGCCTTGCGGCCCGTAGGTCTGAAAGTAGTTATCCAGATTCGCGATGCCATTGATGCCCTGCTGTCCGGTCAGCGCATACGAAGCTGTGAACAGGTAGCGCTTAGAAAAACGCTTGTCCAGTTTGATCAGCAGTGCATTGTAGGTGCCCCGCCCGCCTGGTACCCAGAAACTGATGCCGCCGGCCGAGCATTGATCGTTTGGATTGCGGGCCGCAACCTGTGCATCAGTGCATTTGGGGATGACCGGCGTTTGCACGCCGTTAATGCGGCGCTGGAAGCGGTTGAGATCAATTTCGTCGAGCAGAGTGTTGAGAAACACGCGTCGCACGAAGTCTGCCGTGATTACCATGTCATGCCCCAGGTCACGCTGGATGCCGATATTCATGTGGTAACTGTGTTGCACCGGGTAATCAAGCGGGTAGAGCTGGGCAGCTGATTTGTTGAGTTGAATGTTCCGCACCGACAGGTCGTTGGATAACTTCCCGAAGACTTGATTCACCGCGCCAATCTGCGCGTTTTGAATTTGCAGGAACTGGCCTAACGTCAGGGTGGTCAGGCTGCGCGGAACGGGTGCTCCGGTTGCGACCGGCCTGCCGCCCGCACCGAAGTCCAGAATAGTTGGGAAACCAGCCGGAATGGTAAACCCGCTCTCCGGGAACTGGATGCGCCCATTGCCTACCGGGCCAATAAAGGCGCGTTCTTGCAAACGGCGATAGAGCAGTTCCGTATCATAATACAAACCGGCACCAGCACGGATGACGGTTTTATTGTCATGGCCAAGATTCCAGGCGATGCCGATTGATGGGGAGAAGTTTTTGTAGTTGTTATGCGTCGGACTGAGATCACTGCCGTAAAGCGGTGCCAAGTACTTCGGTTTGTCAAGGTCAGTATTGACTAGCGTACTCTCATAGCTCCAAGCCAAGCCGTAATTGAGCGTAAAGCTCGGCTTGATCTTCCAGGAGTCTTGCCCGTAAAAGCGTAGCCGGTTGTTCTGCTTCGCCTTATCAATGTTGTACGGTGGTGGCTGGCTTGGATTACCCACACCCACCACACCGCCCAAAAACGGCAAGTTCAGCAAATCGGCATTGGTGCGAATCACGGACGGCAGGTTAGGGTAGTATGCTGCTATGGCCGCTGCTGGAAGCAGGCTGCGCAGGTATTCCGGCGAAGCCAGCGTCACGCAACCGGGATCGCAATAGCCCCAGAAGCCCGTACCCGGAGCATGCTCAATCTCAGTGCCGAAGCGAATGCGATGTGAGCCTTTGACCCAAGTCAGATTGTCCGTAAATGTGTAACGGCGCAGGTCGCGCCCTTGCGTGGCGTTCGAGGTATTGCCAACCTTGAAGTTCGAACCCGCCAGCGAGATGTCTGGCAAGCCAAGGCCCAGGCAATTTGGGCAGACGGTCTGATCGGCAAAAAGATTGCGATTCTGCCAGTAAGTGTAGTTGAAGCGGAAATCATTGACCAAAGTTGGGCGCAACGATGATGTGATACCAAGCACCGTTTGGTCAGAGAAATTTTTGTTCTGTACCCAGTTCGACGGCAGCGGCTGTCCACCACTAGGCCCAAAGCCTTTGTTCTGGTCATGTGAATAGCGCGCAAATACGTTGTGTCTGTCACTGGCCTTCCAGTCAAGCCGCATGCTGAAAAGGTGGCCCTTGTAGGGAGTTGCGAAAGCGCCAGCCAATCCACGAACAGAGGGCACATCGGGTTGCACTGTAACAACTCCGGCCTGGTTCGTGTACTCGTAGTTGGTGAAGAAGAAGAGGCGATTTTTGATGATTGGGCCACTGACCCAAACGCCAGGATTGCGGCGCGCGAAAAACGGATCGGGGGCAAGCGGGTTGCGCCCCAAGCCCGGATTCGCAGCCATGTTGTGATCGCGGAAGAAGTAATAGCCCGAACCGTGGAACCCATTACCGCCGGTGCGGGAGACGATGTTGACCGCCCCGACCGAAGTGATGCCGGTTGAAAGGTCGAAGTTATTTGCGGAAAGCTGGAATTCCTGCACGACTTCTTGCGAGAAGTTCATGCCCGTATTGCCTTCGATGGAGTTGCGAATATTACCGCCGTCAACCGTGATGGCGGTCTTGTTCGCAGCTCCGCCGAGGATCGAAACGGAAAAGAGCGAGTTGTATTGCGAAGTCGACCCGGGCGAGGCCGTCACGCCCGGTTCCAGAAATGCCAATTGCAGGAAGCTGCGGCCATTCAATGGCAATTCCTGAATCTTCTGGCGCGTAATGACGCCGTCAATCGAGTGCGATTCATAATTGAGTTGTGCGGCTCCTGCGCCTTCGATGGTGACGATTTCGGTCTTCTGGCCGACCTCCATCTTCATCTCAACTTTAAGAACGTTGCCGGTGGCGACAGTCACTTCCCGCAAGAGCGTACGGAAGCCGTCGGCCTGCGCCGTCACTTCATATTCGCCCGCGGGCAGAGAGGGGGCGGAAAAGGTGCCATCTTCATCAGACCTTAGATTGCGTTCGGCGCTGGTCGCCTTATTGCGTACTGTGATCGCGGCATTGCGGATGGCAGCACCCGATGAATCCAGGGTTGTGCCGGAAATGGTCCCGACGGGGGCTTGCGCGAAGGCAAAAGCCGTCAGGGTTGAAAGCAATAGCCAGATTGAAAACGCGTAGCTGGCGGAACGTCGCATAAGTTTCTCCTTGGTTGATTGAAAATTGAGACGAGGCGCGGAAGAACTCAGGGCTTCAACAGAAAGCGGATTAAGCCGCCATCTTCACCATGATCCTCCGAACCATATTCACTCTCGGAATCCTCAGCTAGCCTTTGGTGAGAGAACCTTCTCCTGCGATTTTTCTTTTTTTGTCTATTCGACTTTTTGATTTGAGTGATGCTTGATTGCATCACCAAGTGCGGATCAGCGGGCGCATTATAGCCCAGCGTCAGATTTCAGCAAGCCCTTTTACTATCCGACCGGTAAGTTAGGATGTTCTTGATAAAATTACGTAATTCTACGTATCGCCGAAGAAGGAAAACGCGGGTTAATGTGCCAATGTACCGCTCGTCTGATGGCTCAGCGCTGTCAGGCAGGAAAGAGCATCAGGAACGGCACCGGAATGGGGATTTCGGCGCCGTCAGCAAAATGGATGGTTCTGGGGAGTCCTGTCCATTTTGTAAACTCAAGGGTGGAATGATTGGCAAGCGCCACATTCCACCCTCAATTTTTTCCAGCCCGTATTTTTCCGCCTGCTAAAAGTGGAGCTTCAGCCCAACGCGTAATGTGCGCGGCTTGATGGTGCGTTGGGGAACCAGAAAGTCGCTCAGCAGCGAAGGCGCAAAGTCCACGTACTCCGCGCCGAAATTGAAGACCGTTGAGTTGAAGGGGTTGAATGCTTCAATTTGAAATTCCAGCTTGCGGCTTTCGGTAAATCGGATCGCGCGCGACAGGCGGATGTTCAGTGTGTGCGAAGCCGGGCCGCGTCCGGCATTGCGTGGCAGGTTGCCCACCGTGCCGATTGTCGGCAGCGAAAAGGAATCGGCCAGTGTCTGGTTGAGCGGAGCAGAGCTTGCACGCCAGCCAATCGAAGCCGGGTCGCCAGAAAAATTCGGGCGATCGTTGTTGATATCGTCCAAATTCCGGTCGTTGCCGTTTGCGCCAATGCTGAAAGGCCGCGACGACGCGAAATTGAATGTCGCCGCGAGCGTCGTACCACCGATTTTTCGCGGAGTTTGGAAGTAACCGCTGATGGCTGCGCGATGCCGCGCGTCGAGCAGGCTCAAGGAGTTTTCGCGGCGGAAGTCTCCCACCACCAGCGGCGACGATGTGTTGAACGCGCCATCATCGGTCAATCGGCTGAAGGTGTAGCTGGCCCGAATAAAACCGCGCGTTGTCAGCCGCCGTGTGACTTCAACACTGAGGCCGTGATATTGGCTGTTGCCGCGCGCTTGCAGTTCTTCAACCTGCGTCAGAGTTGGGTTAGGGCGGAAGCGGCGAATCGTTTCCAGCGCCGCTTTCAATCCGCTGGTCGCGTTGCTTGTTGAAGGATTATTCAAGCCGAAGGTGACGACCGTCTGGCCGCCATCTTTGCCAGTGGTGGTCGGCGTTAAGCTCTGGTTGAAACGAACGATGTCGGCGTTGCCGGTTGCGGTGATGGGGCGCTTGCCCGTGACCGGATCAATGCGGTTGTCGAAATCCCGCGAGGTCAGGTAAGCGGCAAAGTTGCTGAAGCCCGTGGGCAAACGCGCGGCATTCACATTGACTTCGCGCCACAGATGCAGGCCGCGATTGAAGACGTAATTGACCTCGACTTTGAAACCACGCGCCAGTTCACGTTCAAATCCAAACGTCGCCTGGTAACTTTCCGGAATGCGAAAGCCGGATTGCAAACGGCGCAGGAAGCCCGCTTCGCGCACGCCGAACTGTTTGACGCGCGGGTCATCGGCTTTCAAGGTGCTGGGAAATTGCAGGCCGGTCAGCAGCGATTTGGCAATGTCGTCGTTTGTATCCACGGCGACGGTTTGGGAAGTCAGTAGAAAATCGTCCAGCGTCCGCAGCATCGCGCGGTTGTAAAACATGCCATACCCGGCGCGCACCACTGTCTTATGTGATTCGCGTGGCGACCAAGCCAGCGACAGGCGCGGCCCGAAGTTATTGCGATCTTCCAGAATCGTTTCGTTATCCCACCGCAGTCCCAGCGAAAGCGTTAAGTTCCGCCGCAGTTTCCAATCATCCTGCGCAAAGATTCCGGCATACGTGTTTTGCAATTCTGATTTGGTGAAGAAGCGATGCTGATAGCGCGACGGTTTGTTCGCCAGAAAGTCGGCGGGCGAGGCGAAGTTGAAAGTGCCTGTGGCATCGCTCAGATCAATGAAGCGTGAGCGGATGTTTTGAATGTCCGCGCCGAACCGCAGGCTGTGCGCGCCGCGCGTGTAATTCAGCGTCTGCTGAAACTGGTAGCGCGTCTCGCGGCGATCCGTGCCGCCCAGGTTGCTGGAACCGGCAGTCAGATTGCCGTGCCGCGTCAGCGGATTGACGTTGCCATTGCCATTCACATCGCGCGGATCGTCAATGGTGATGATGACCACAGGATTGTCATTCGGCGGCGCGTCCGCCGGGATCAGGCGCGAAAATTGAAACCGCGCGTTGCTGACGATTCGCGGCGAAAGCACGAAGTTGTCTCCGACGGCAATGGACTGGCTGTTGCGCCCAGTCTTGCGCAGCGTGTCGAGTGTGCGCCGT
Source organism: Blastocatellia bacterium (assembly GCA_038211695.1). Classification (GTDB taxonomy): domain Bacteria; phylum Acidobacteriota; class Blastocatellia; order RBC074; family RBC074; genus RBC074. The sequence goes on from JBBQVH010000021.1 coordinate 67,539, forward strand.
CCGCCGGGAAAGCCTCGTTCGTCGCGATTGCGCGCCAGCGTGAAGATCGCGAAGGCATTGTGATTGGCGTTCAAAAAAGCATCGCCGCGAGTCTGCCAGGTGTGCGCGACGCGTGGCGTCGTCACTTGTTCGTCGTACAGGCCGACTGCCGCGCCGTCATTGACCACCACGGGCTTTCCGTTTCTGTCCAGCGCCGTGAAGCCCAGATTCGCGCCCGTCGGCTTTGGCAAAGCGAACGCGGGATTGGCCGTCACCGGAACCAGCGCCGCGATTTCCGTGCGGTCGTAGATGTAATCGTATTCGTAGGCGGTGAAGAAAAAGAGCCGGTCGCGTTTGATTGGGCCGCCCAGGCTGACGCCGGGATTCTGATTTTGATAGGGAAGGCGAGTGCCGCGTGCCGGATCAGCATTTCGCGTATAAGAATTGGCGTTCAGGCTTTCATCGCGGAAGTAGTAAAAGGCCTGGCCATGAAATTGATTCGATCCGCCGCGCAGCCGCAAGTTTACGCGCCCGCCCGAAGCGCGTCCGTATTCCGCTGAAAACTGATTGGTGATGACTTGAACTTCTTCGACCGCGTGCAGCGAGGGCACGAAGCGTTCGCGCGCCGCGCGGTCGTCGTTATTGTCCAACCCTTCAATCGTCAGATTGTTGGAGAAGGGCGTGCCGCCGGTCAGGCTGAAGATGCCTGCTTCTTCGGGCGTGCGGCGGAAGCCGTCTTTGCGGTCGCCTTCGGCCAAATCTTTTTCAGTCAGTGCAGGCGGCGACGTGCCCGCCAGCGTGTAGACCAGATCAAGCGGGTTGCGCGTTTCCGTCGGCAGGGCATCAACTTCCTGCTTTGTCACCGTGCCGCCGACAACCGTGCGCGACGTGTCAATGAGCGTTGAATTGACCTCGGCGGTGACCGTTGTCTGTTCGGTGATGGCAGCGAGCGCCAGGCGAAAGTCGCGCCGGATGTTCGCGCCCGCGATCGCATTGATTTTTTCGATCTTCGCCGCTTGAAAGTTTGTGGCTTCCACGCGCAGTTCATACTCTCCCGGGACGAGCGAACTGAAGCGGTAGCGTCCCTCCTGATTGGTCGTCATCATTCGTTCGTTGTTGCTGGCCGCGTGTTTGACGAAGATGCGTGCGCCAGCGATCGCATGACTGTTGCCATCGTTTACCGTGCCTTCAAAGATGACGTGATCCAAATCATCCGCGAAGCTGAAATGATTCAGCGACGCGGGCAAATAGAGGACTGCGCAAAGGGCGATGGCGAAAGGTGTCATGGCTGACCTCCAGGTTAGATTCAGTTTTGTTATGTGGCCGTTAGTTAAGTGAGCGTAAAAATTTAACTTCCCGGTTTCGGCGCATCCTCTGTCGTGGGACAAGATGCCATCTTGTCCCACATCGGGAAGTTAATTTTTCATGCCTACTAAGCTGTGCGACGCGCGGATGGTACAACGCTCTGGTAAGCGAGGCAAGAGTTGGCGGGCAAAAGTTGTGGAGCTTTTTACGGTGCTTACTCGAATTGTCCGGGCGTCGCCAATCCCAAGTGCTGCAATTCACGGCTGGCATGCCATTCGATCCAGCGGACACGTCCGGCTTTAATCGCATCGCGCACCAATCGTTCCCGGCGCGTCAGCACGGACATTCCGGTTTTGACCTCGATGAAGACGACGTTGCGGATATGATCTTCGTCCTCATCGTTCAGCCCATCGAAAACGACGAAGTCCACCGGGCTGCCAAGAAAGCGCGCGTCCTTCGGATTGAAGTTGAAGTTGGGAAGGTAGGGAACGAGGTGTTCGACGATCTTGCCCGTGGTGACGGATTGGCTGCGTTGAATGGCGTCCTGGCGGATGGTCTGTTCCTGCTTCTGCTTCCATTCGGCCAGTTGCTGCTGGGCTTCACGGTCGGCCAGTTCGCGCTGTTCGCGGCGAAGGTTTTCCATTTCCTGCTGGCACCAATCCCGAAACAGTTGGTGCGCGCGGGCCATGGCATCACGCTGTGCCTCCGCCTGGATGGCCAGCGCCTCGCGGTCGCGCCACTGTTCAACGCGGTCGCGGATGCGCTCCTGCATTTCGAACTCGGCGGCGCCCTTCCACTGATTGAACTCTCGCTGCACCAGCACGGGCATTCGCGCCTTCAGCCAGGTGTAACGATAGATCAACACAATGACCGCGATCGTCGCAGCCAACAACAGCACCAGAACGAAGAGAAGTAAGTAATCCATGCATTGACCTCACCCGGGCATTGACCTCACCCGGGCATTGACCTCACCCGGCTGCACAAGAGAAGTTTTGTTTTCGTTGTCTTTTCGCCATCCGGGTTTGATTTCGCGCCCATTGATAGCCGGGGCGCTGGCGACGGCGTCTTTCGCTTGGCAACTTGGCGGTGACTTCGCGGCGGAGTGTCTCATAGCCAGCTTTGATCGTGAAGCCCTTCGCGTCTGCTGGGTCGAATGGAACGCCAGCCGTGAACCGCGATAAGCTGCCCTGGGTTTGTTTGAATAATTCAGTTTGCAAATCTTGTCACTTCATTAAGCCTACCGGATAATGCCCGCGCCCAAATACTTCTATTCTTCATGAGCCATTTAGCGAAGTGTCTGCGCTCTACTCGGTAAGGAGAATTCCCGATGCAGCATTACGGTGTGCGTATTTTGTTGATGTGTTTTGTTCTGGCAAGTTTGATGTTGCCGCTGGTAGGTGAGCGGCATTCGTTGGCGCAGCAGTCCGACTACTTTCTTCCATTCGAAACTGATTTCTTTCGTGCCTTCGCTTTTGTCGCGGACTTCTTTCGAGCTTTGGGTTTGTCGGCGGGCTCGGCTGTCTGAGGAAAGACGACGCGGTCGTAGACTTCGGCCAATCGCAAGCGGCATTTGATTGAGGGCAGCCGCACCGCGCCTTTCAGATCGCTGACGGAAACG
>JBBQVH010000022.1:0-69216 GCA_038211695.1 Blastocatellia bacterium
GCTACTGACACGTGGTTGCATCGTGCTCTCTCTCTTCACTGAGCCACTACCATTTAGTAGATGGAAAAATTGACGAGTACCATCTCAATGAGAAATTTCGGATTGAGAGAATTTCTATTATGGGTAGCCACGGAGAGCTAAACCTTCAAGGCGAGCAACTCCGCACAATGTTCACGGCTGAATCAAATAAAATACATGCCTTAACGTATAAGTGAGGCATGGTCATAAGTGTGTTACTCGCAAGTTAAGCTGCTCGTAACGAAGCTTTTACGCATTGACCGACTTTTTGGTTTTGTTGGTACCGATTTCTCCACAGGGCAAAAAAAATAAGTCTGACATGCGGTTTCGTCGGCTAAGGCCATCGCGTTATCTTACTTTCAGTTGACCAAAACAGATCGCACGATGACCCTCGACATACGCTCGATTGAGCAAGCGTTGCTTGAGAACTTGCCTTAGAACAAAGCCCACATCAAATTTAATGACCGGCATCCAGCCTGCGCCGCCTCTGTGTTGATGGCGCGTGGTGGCTTTGCGGATCGTTTCGTCTGGCGTAGCATTCGCACGTCGGATTATGGCTGCCCAGCGTGCATGGGGGCAGCCGCTGTAGACAAGAGATTCAGATACATTGGTGCGAAGAAATGAAACAGTTGACAGTCTTCAGTCTCGGCGTTGTATTGTTGCTGGCAAGCAGCATCGCAGTCCAACCTCAATCTAAAAACAGATCAGCCAAACCAGGCAAGACTCCGGATGCTCCCGCTAAACTGCCTGCCAGCCTTGTCAGTATTGATGCTGAACGGTTGGCGCGAATCCCGGAACGAATGAAATCGTTTGTGGATCGTGGGCGCGCGGCGGGGATGGTGACGCTGCTGGCGCATCGCGGCAAAGTCGTTCAGCTTTCCGCCGTCGGCGTGCAGGATTTGGAAAGTAACGCCCAGATGAAGGAAGACACGATCTTTCAAATCGCTTCGATGACCAAGCCGGTTACTTGCGTGGGCGTGATGATGCTGGCGGAAGATGGCTTGCTGGCCATTACCGATCCGGTCGAAAAGTTTCTGCCCGCCTTTGCCAACTTGCAGATTCGCGAAAAGAAAGAAGGCGAAGACCTGGAAGAAGTCCGCAAGCCCAAACGCAAAATCACCATTCGCGATCTGATGACGCACACTTCGGGAATGGGCAGCGGGTATCCCGATGGCTTCAAGGAGTTGTTCGAAAAGCGCGACCGCACGCTGGCGGATGCGGTGGACGCCTTCCCGACGCGCTTTCTGGATTTTGAGCCGGGCGCGCGGTGGAGCTACAGCAATATGGGCATTGCCATGCTGGGGCGCATTATTGAAGTGGTGTCGGGCAAAAGCTACGAGGCATTTCTGGAAGAGCGAATTTTCAAACCCCTGGCGATGAATGACAGCCATTTCTTTGTGCCTGAAACGAAGCGCAGCCGCATCGCGAGGATCTACAAACTGGACGGCGATAAGCTGAGCAAGGCGGAGGTTGATCTTTATCGCGCGGGCGCAAAGTACGCTGCGCCCGAAGCTGGATTGTATTCGACCGCGCCCGATCTATTTCGCTTTTACCAGATGATGCTGAATGGCGGCGCACTTGACGGCAAGCGCATCTTGTCGAAAGCCACGGTGGAATTGATGACGCAGGTGCATACGGGCGAATTGAAAGCGGGCTTTTCGCCGGGCATCGGGTATGGGCTGGGCTGGGCTGTGGTGCGGAACGTGGAAGGAATGTTCCGGCTGAATTCCATCGGCACTTATGGCCACGGCGGATTGTGGAAGACCTACGGCTTCATTGACCCGAAGAAGGAACTGGTCGGCATCATTCTGATGCAGCGGCTCGACGGCGATGGCGATCTGGCGGATGAGCTCAGCGCATTTATGACGATGGCTTCGGCGGCGGTGAATTGACAAAAAACAAACCACGGATGGACACAGATAAACACAGATTGAAAATTGTCTTAATCCTGTCTGTGTTCGTCCGTGTTCATCCGTGGTTGAGATTTACGTTTTCGGCACGAAGATGACCTGCGGATCGTCTTTGTGATCACTGTCCGCAATGACGTAGCGCAGAAAGTTTTTCATCATCCCGCCGCCATCTATCGCGAAGAAAGTAAGTTGATTACTAACGGCGTGAATGCGAATTGTAGATTGAGGCAGGGTGCCTTGTCTGATAAAGGTGACGGATTCTTCGTTGCGGGTCGCATTATGCGAAGACCTCCAAGTGCCGGATTCAAGCGCCGGAGGAGTTTGAAACGCTCGATAGCCTTTCATTGTCCACGTGCCATCAGCATTGATTTGAAATTCCATCGTGAAACCGGTTCGATCCCATTCATCGAGGTTGGCATGCACAATGCCCAATGAATTGACCGTGTACATGATCTTCCAGGTGCCGATCAGGTTTTCAGGCGCAGATTGTTCATCGAGGCGAGCGTTGCCTTGTGGTGCGGGGTCGTGCCAGCAGAGGCGGGAATTACTGTCCGGATCGCAATGCACCGGATCGTAGGAACGCCCATCATCGCCATATCCGCTGAAGCGGTGATCTGCCAGCATGGAATCAGCGGGCGGGCGTGTGCGAATCAGATCGTTTTGATCAATTCGCCCTTCTCCATCTTCGCCGGGCAGCGGGATGGTCGTGTCCCAATACGCGGCAAACGTGATGTTCCAATGCCAGCGGTTCGTGTTCAGATTCAGTGAGCGGGCAATTCCTGCGATCTTCCAATAGGGCGTCAACATCAGGGTATTGTTTGCTGCTGATGCCCGCCAAAGATTGAAGATCTCTTGCGCTGTCGCGCTTCCTTCCGCCACCAAAGCATCTTCGTCAATCGGCGCTGCCCCTCCCTGATACCCGTAATCACGGTTGCGTTCCGCTGGGCCGCGTCCTTGCCGGTCAGTTTTGCCTGTGTAATTCCAGACGGCCATTTCGCGCGTCAGAAAGTCACTGGCCTGAGCCAGCGTGATTGCCGCGCCCAGTGGGCTTCGCCCGGATTGAAGCCGGTATTGATTGATCAGCTCCAGCAGCTTCTGCTCTTCCGTATCCAGCGGGACTGCTGTTGCCGAAGTTGCAGGAACGTCTGTGGGGATTGGTTTCGGTGTGGGCGTGGGCGTGGGTGTTGGAGTTGGAGTTGGAGTCGCGGGCGGTTTCGGTGTGGGCGTAGGAGTCGGTATTGGTGTCGGTGTCGGCGCCGGGACGGGAGTCGGAGTGGGTGTTGGGGGAGGGAAGGAGTTGCCGCCGGACAATGTAATCAGCACGAACGCGTTGAATTCGGGACTGGTGGTGGAACCGGTCATTGGCAGTATTAACGGCGTGTTGTTGTATACGCCTGACACCAAAGGCGCGCCATAGAAATTCTGCGGGCTGCGAACTTCGTACCGGTCACCCGAGCGCAAAATGTTCGAGACATTCACTGCGACCTGACTGGCCAAATCCCAATTGTACACAGCGATGTTGGCTCGCCCCGGCTCATATAGGTTGGGGCGGACGAAAACGCGGTTACCGGTCGGGTGACTGATCACCTGACTGTTACGATCTTGTGCGCTGATCTGTTGCCATTGAGGGAAATCGCAGTTACAGGCTTTCTGTTCGTCTCGGTAGCGAAAGGGGTACGGGCTGCCTTGGGAAAAATACTTATTGTTGTCTATCAGATAGTTGGCCGCAGTGCGTCCGCTGGCGGGGACAATAACCAACAAGTCACCATTCGAAATAAAGGTGTTGCCGGTTAACGTCAGACTATCCCAGTTGGAAATAAATCCCATTGCGGTAACTCCGCCAACGAAATAGTTATCACGAACGATGATGTCGTTATTACGGCTGGACGTATAACCGAGTTGGAAGCTGTTACCCCGCGCGCTGGGCGGATGGTAGGTGTAGTTACTGAGCCAGGTAATACCCGTGGATGGTGTAATTCCACTGCCGACAAACATATTGTCCAGGCGATCGTATTCCGAGCGCGGCACCGCCGGAGAGCCATTGTTGAACGAAATGTTCCCCTCAAAATAAAACCCGGACACGTTGCCGTGTTCGGTGAAGGCTTTCATCCCGGTCGCATAATTGTCGAACGAGATGACGTCAACGATCCGTTTCGTGCCCGTCAGATTTTGCGAATAGAGTCCGTGCCCATTGCCGCGAAAATCGGTCGGGCCTTCCCATCCATTGTGATATGTGATGACGCCATAAATTTCGGAATTTTCCGATGGCTGCCAGAACCCGATGCCGTCACCGCAATCGTGGATGATCAAGTTGATCAATCTGACGTGATCACCGAAGACATTCAGCCCTGTCGGACGCGTGGTCGTGCGGTCGGGATTCGTGTTGGTGATTTCAAAACTGATGTAGTAGGTCCACGCGCCTTCGATGCGCATGCCGCCAATAATCGTGGCGCGCTCGCCCGGTTGTTGGCGCAGCATGATCGGCGCGTTGGGCGTGCCGGTTAGCTTGCTGATGAAGGGCGGCGCGTCCGTGCCCGATAGTTTGGCATTCGGCACGCTGTAGGTGCCGCCGCGCAGCCAGATGGCGTCGCCAGGACGCGCCGGACCAGTCGCCGACAGAGCCGTCACCAGATCAATCGGGCGCTCAAGGCTGCCATCATTTGCCGAACTGCCGTTGGGCGCAACGTATAGATTCCGTAACGGTACCGGCAGCGGAATCGGCGTTGGCACTGGTGTTGGCGTCGGTGTCGGTGTCGCAACAGGCGTTGGAGTCGGTGTGGGTGTCGGCGTCGCAACAGGAGTTGGAGTTGGAGTCGGTGTTGGAGTCGCCGATGGATCTATCGGTGTTGTCACGGTCACCGTGTTGGACGGCGGTGAGATCAGATTGCTGCCGCTGAGCACAAGCCGAATCTGGTAATTGTAAATTGAATTGGCGGTTACAGTCCGATCAATGTAACTGGTGGTTGTGACTGGAACGTTGGTAACGACTTGAAATAATTGTGAAGAGCTGCCAGAAGAACGTAAGACGCGAACTGCCGTAATCGAACTGGAAGAATTGATGCGCCAGTTTAATTGCACCTGTGTTGGGGCAATGGGAGTCGCGCTCAAAGTCACTGGGTTCGAGCTTTGGGCTGAAGTGCGCTTGAGCGCGAATAAGCCACTGATCAATAAAACCAGAAGCAACGTGACTGCCGAAAAGCGCCACGATTCAAATGTAAGTTTTGGGAAATGCCGATTGTTCAACTCTCGATTGTTGGGTAGTGCTTGATACTGCATAAAATATTGCTTGGGTAATATCTGTTGTTATGTCCGCAGTCTTCCTGCCGGACAAGCCGCATTTGTCTGAAGCAGGCGAATGGCACAAGGCCACGGCTTTTCCCGGCGCAAAGAAAGAACTGTCTTCATTAGCGAAAAAAGCCAATTTAGGGAATCAGCGGATTTGGGGTTTTGAAAGTGCGGGACACACTACAAGGCGCAACCTTTTTCAGGATTGCTCACGCTAAGGGGCACGGAAGAAATTGATTGTCAGGACAGGGGGCGATTGCGATGGCCGTCAGTGTTGACCATTTAATATCGGACTACATTTGGGAAACAACGGAGTTTTATTGATCAAGCGTGACGATGATGTACGGGGAATTGTGAAGGATCATCGACGCGCGAAAGTGTAGCCCACGGGTGCTGAAACGGTCAACGACTTTCTCATGATCATCAGGTGAGAGCGTAGGAATTGGGCAGATCAGAATGGCGGGATGATGGGGAGGGGTCAATTCCCCTGCTGTGGCGAAGGGCCGCGCGTGATGGTTCTGAAATTTTCGCGCGCCCCACGCCGCAACAGAATGAAGTCTATGCACCCGCGCAGAAAACCATATCCATACCCCAGGTGATAACAGCCGAAGATGAACGGCAGAATAGGCAGGAATTTGAGGTGCTGTGGGCGGCGTCCAGTCAACAAGGTTGCTGCCAGGTTGGCCAATAGATAGGACGCCATGTGAATTACTAGAAGCCAGGCAATCAGGTGACTGAAGGGCGAAAGCGCGAGCAGCAGAAACAGGCTGGCCAGCCAGACGCCAGGGATCAAGTGCCGCCACGAGGCGGGGATTTTGTGCTTTTGGATGACACGCACTTTCCAATATCCGTATTGCGAATATTGCCGCCATAGCGCCGCCAGCGAAGGGCGTGGTGAATACCAGGATTTGATTCGCGCAGATTGCCAGATGACGCCGCCCGAACGCGTAATGCGCAAACTTAATTCATCATCCTGGTTGCGCACGAATTCTTCGTCAAACAATCCCAGTTCCATCAGCCTGTCTTTGCGCCAGCAACCGTAAATGACCGTGTCCACCGGCCCTTCGTAATTAAGATCGCGCGAACGCGCTCCGCCCGCTGAAAACGGAGAGTGCCACGCCAGCGCGATGGCTTCCTGCAAATAGCCATCGGCTTTGGTGCGCCATGCTCCACCCACGTTATCGGCATTGGTTTCCGCCAGCACCGCAACGCACTGTTTGATGTAATCAGCAGCGTATTGCGTGTGCGCATCCATTCGCACAATCACCTCGCCCGTGGCCATCCGGATAGCTTGATTCAACCCGGTCGGGACGATCCTGCCCGGGTTGTCCACAAAATGGATTGAAGCGTGGTGTTGGCAGTATTGCTGCAACACATCGCGCGTGCCGTCGTCGCTCATTCCATCTGCCACAATGATTTCCAGCCGCGCGGGCGGGTAATCGCTGGCCAGAATCGAATCCAGGCAGGGGCCGATGAACTGGCGTTCATTGCGGCAGGGAATGATGACGGAAACCTGTGGCAGTGTGTTCATAACGTCTCGGCCTAAGCCCCTGCCTGTACCCCTGCCTGCGCTGTTGCCGCGCCAAGCTTGGCACGTTGTTCGGCGATTACAGTTTCCAGAATGCCGTCCAGCGTATACGTTGGTTTATACCCGATCAGGTGATGGATTTTGGTCAAATCCGGCACGCGGCGCATCATGTCCTCGAAGCCTTCTTCGTATGCTTCTTGATAAGGAACAAAGACAATTGGCGATTTCGATCCGGTCAATTCCTTGATTCGTTCGGCCAGTTGCAGAATGGTGACTTCCTGCTGGCTGCCGATGTTGTAAACCTCGCCGACGGCTTCCCGCGTGTTGGCCAGTTTAATCAGCGCATCCACCACGTTCGAAACGTGCGTGAAGCAACGGCTTTGCGACCCGTCGCCGTAAACAGTGATCTCGCCATCGCTGAGCGCCTGCCGGACAAAATTGGGGATTACCATGCCGTATCGCCCTGTCTGGCGCGGGCCAACGGTGTTGAACAGCCGCACGATGACAGCCGGGACTTTCTTTTCTTTCCAGTATGCGATGGCCAGAAATTCATCAATCGCTTTGGAACAGGCATAGCTCCAGCGGCCCATGTGCGTCGGCCCCATAATCAAATCCTCGTCTTCGCGAAACGGAATGTTGACCCGCTTGCCATAAACTTCCGACGTGGAAGTGATCAGCACGCGCTTGCCTTTTTTAGCGGCAAGTTCCAGAACGATCTCAGTGCCGGCGATATTGGTTTCGATGGTGTTGACAGGGCTTTCGACGATCAAACGCACGCCGACGGCGGCGGCCAGGTGATAAACCACATCGCATAAATCAACCAGTTCGGCCATCAATTGGCGGTTGCGAATCGTATCAATGTAATAGTGGAAGCGCGGATTGCTTTTCAGTGACCAGATATTTTCCATTGCGCCCGTTGAAAGGTCGTCAATGATGTAGACCTCGTCCCCATGTTCCAGACACTTTTCCGCCAGATGCGAGCCGATGAATCCGGCACCGCCTGTAATCAAGATTTTCATTCTTTATCCTCTCAGTGGTGTGTTTTCGGTCGTGATGGGGCACCTTGCTAGGATAGCATTTGTTGTCAGTTTACTTCGGCTTCAACTGTTTGGTCATTTCGCCCTGCCAAACGCCCGCCTTGATCACCTTCTGCCAGCCCAAGCCCTCGTAAAATTGGATTGCTTGATGATTCGCGGTATTGACACTCAGGCTCATCTGTTCGAAGCCGCGATCTCTGGCGGCTCTTTCCGATTCGAGCATCAGGATTTTGCCGACCCCCTGTCCTTGAAAATTCGGATTCACGGCAATGGCCAAAATGCCAAATGCCTTTTTTTTCGGCTGAGCGGGGAGGGGGGCTTGGGTGGGAGGCTTGGAAAACCGGCGCAGTACGCTCAGGCCATTTCGCAATTTATCTCTGAACAACGGATTACAGATCAACCAGGGATGCGTCGCCACACGCAAGGCCAGATAATTGCGATTCTTTTGCAGAAAGCCGGACAGAGCGCCGCGAAAGACGCCGCCGAAACAGAACCCCGCCATCTCGGTATTGCGAAACACCGCGAACGCGGAAACGTCGTGTGGCCCGCTGAGCTGCCATTGATAGTAGCGCCGAACCGCACCCTCGCCCAATGCCGTCAAGGCGCTGTCGTGAAAGGCCAGCAGATGAATTCGCGCTGCGGCGATCAGATCGTCTTTCTGCAATGCTCTGAGCTCGGTGGTCTGGGTCATGTTTACGTCAGTGTTTTCTCAGTGTTTACTCAGTCGTGTGAGTTGCCTCAGACAGCGGCGGCTGGCGTCAGTGTGGCCTGCCGGTTTTGCAACTCCGAAAAGTAGGTCTGTTTCCAAACCGCGATCATCACCAACTGCTTAATCAATTCTCCGTGGCGATTGTCGCCGTTGAGAAATTCGCCAATGAGGGATTGCAGCTTCGGTTTGACAAAGGGGCCTGTCTTGATCGGATCAAGGGATGGCAGCGTACTGACGATCTCGCGCAATTCCGGAACCTCGCGGAAATAGCGAAACCAGGGGACGCCAAAGCCCCATTTGCGGCCCTGCTGGATGGCCGGCGTCAGGCGATGGCCAAGCGCTGCCCGCAGCAGGTGTTTGGTGTGCCGTCCGGAAATCAGTGTCGGCGTCGGCAGGGCCGCCATCATCTCGACCAGGCGATAGTCCAAAAAAGGCACCCGGCATTCAATGGATGCGCCCATCGTCATCCGGTCGTTCCGCTCCAGCAGCGACGCCAGGAAAGTGTGATGATCATGGTACATCGCCTGTCGCATCGGTTCGTTGGGATACAACTGCCGTGCTTCTTCCAGCGCCTGTTGCCGATAGACGAATTGTTGATCGAGCGGACGATCCAAAAACTCCAGGTCTTCAGGGAGCAGTTCGCAGGCATTGAACAGGATAAAGTTTTCGATGGAACCCAGGTTCAGGAACCGGGCCAGTTTCTCCATCCGATGATTCAGGCGCAGCGCCGGGCTGAGGAATGGCAAGATGGGACGAGCCATGTTCAGCAACCCGGGATGCCGTAACGGCTGATAGCGGATATAACCGCCCAACATCTCATCCGCGCCTTCGCCTGACAGCAACACCGTCACTTTGGATTTGGCGTAAGCCGAAATTGCCAGCAGGTACAGATCGTTGCCGTGCGCCAGCGGTTCATCGTTGAACCATGACGCCTGCTGCAATTGTTCCAGCAGGTTGTTTCCGGCAATGCGCAGTTCGTTGTAACTCATCTTCCACTTGGTCGCCAGTTCTTGCGCCAGCGGGCCTTCGTCGTAGTTCGCTTCATCGAATCGCACCGTGAACGTGGCGACATCCGAACCGGCCTGCGATGCCAGCGAAGCCGCGATGCTGCTGGAATCAAGCCCGCCGCTCAGCAACACGCCGACCGGCACATCGCTGATCCGCCGTAGGTCAACCGAATCATCAAACATTTCGCCGAACCAGGCGACGGCGTCTTTCGGCAACTCTTCGCGCCGCTCCCGCGCCCTTTCCGCCAGGTTCCACCAACGCGTGATCTTCAGTTCCCCTTCCCGCCAGGTCAGGTAATGGCCGGGCAGCAGGCGGTTGACGCCGAGAAAGGGCGTCTGTTCGCCGGCGACGTACCGGAACAGAAGCAGTTCTTCCCAGCTTCTCTCATCGAATTGCGCCGGCACGCCCGCGGCAAACAGAGCCTTCTCTTCCGACGCGAAGTAGAGTCCTTCGGGGCGCACGGCGTAATAGAATGGTTTGACGCCCAGGCGGTCGCGCGCGACGAACAGGCTGCGCTCCTGCGCGTCCCACACTGCGAAGGCGAACATGCCGTTCAACCGATCCAGCATGCGCGGGCCTTCTTCGGCGTATAGGTAAAGCAGGACTTCGGTATCCGTGCCGGACCTGAACTCATGCCCGCGAGCTTCAAGCCATGGACGCAGTTCGCGGTAGTTATAGACCTCGCCGTTGTAGGCGATCCAATAGCGCCCGTCCGGCGTGGACATCGGCATGTGCCCCCGTTCCGAAAGGTCCAGGATCGCCAGCCGGCGGGAGCCTAACGCAATGCCGGGCGCCAGATAATGACCTGCGTCATCCGGCCCGCGGTGATGCAGCATGTCGCGCATTGCCAGCAGTTCATGTTCGCTACCGATTTGATTCGCATCGCGGAAAGCGATGCCGCAGAGACCACACATCAGTTTTTTTCCATTATAGACATCAAGAAAAAGGAGCATGGAGTTCAGCCTTTAGGCTGTCGGATTTCTTGACCGTACCTTTCCCGGAAACCGGACAGCCTAAAGGCTGAACTCCATGCTCGGCGCGCGACGGGTTGTTTGGCAGACGAAAAACATTTTCTTAAATGCTATAGAAAAGAGGGCGGCTTGGGTGACAGCCGGGGTTTCCTGAGTTTAGGGGAGAATACGTTGGAAGATTGCTTCCCATTTCAATTTCACCTGTTCCCAGGAAGATTGCTCGGCCAGGTTTCTGCCATTGACGGAAAGCCGTCCGGCTAAATCGGGGTCATTGAGCAGGGCAAGGATTGCTTCGACCATTCGCTCCTCGTCCTCGTCGGGGACCAGCAGCGCGGTTTGCCCGTTGGTCAACAGATCGGGGATGCCGCCGACTTCGGTGGCGACAACGGGCATGCCCATCGCGCAGGCTTCGACGACGGCGATGGGCATGTTATCAATGCGATTGGTGTTGATGAAGATGTCGGCTTGTTCGCCTTCGCGCACTTTGCCGGCCATATCCAGAAAGCCCGCGAAGCGCACGGCGTCGCCGACGCCCAGGGCTTCCGCCAGTTTTTGAGCCTCAATTTGAAGCCCTTTGTCCTGACCGGCCATCGCCAGTGTGGCATTGGGAATCCGTTCGCGCAGCCGCGCCAGCACGCGCACGGCCATCAGCGGATTCCACGCTTCGTGGAAGCTGCGCATCCAGAACAGGTGAGGGCGTAATTGCCGCCGGTGACGATACGGGTAACGGGCCAGACTGATGACGTTTGGAATGATCGTCGCGTTGAATCCGTATGGTTCGACGGCTTTGGCCAGATAGGGCGAAGGCGCGATGATCGCATCCGCGCGCGCCAGCACCCGCCGCGCCCAGTTCGGGTACTTCCGCATAAATTCGGGCATCCCGCCGCCGTGCAAAAACATAATCATTCGCAATCCGAAGAGCTTGCCCAGGAAGCTGGCAATGTCTTCGACCACGAAGCTGGCGCCGGAATAGACGTGAACGATCAGGATGTCTATCTCCTTTCGCTTCCGAATGATTGTTGCGGCGATGTCAGCCAGACGGACATACCGGTTCGGATGCGAAGACGCGGTCGTCACTGGATAGCCGGACTGTTTGAAATGCCCCGAAATGATTTGGCCTTGCGTGACGACATGCCCCGGATTATGCCCGATCATTGGGCCGACAAAACAAAGACGTGGATAACGAGTGCTCATTGAATGAATGGTTTATGGTGGCGACCGAAGTCATTACCAACTCAAGTTGTTTTTCCTGAGCCAGAGTTCCAGCGAAAGAACAATCAAGATGCGTTGATACAAGCCTTCGCGGCTGATCTCGCTGGATTGTTTGGCTGTCAGGGGTTGTTTAAATTGTGTGACCCATCGCGCGACGACTTCCGGGTTCAGAATTCCCTGGATTCGCGCCTGCGCTGAAAGCAGGGTATCGGCCAGCATCTCGTGAAAGCGCGGCGTCGCCATGCGGTCAAGCGGGATGCGGAAGCCGAGTTTACGATGCGCGGCGACTTTCTCCGGCAACCATTGCCGCGCCAGTTCGCGCAGCACCAGCTTGCCCGTGCGCCCGTCGGTTTTCAGGCGATGCGGCAACGACAGGCCCAGTTCGACGACCTTCTCATCCAGCAACGGCACGCGGACTTCAATGCTCGCAAGCATGCTCATCATATCCACCTTGCGCAGCATGTCGGAGGTCAGGTTGACGGTGAAATGGGTTTCGGTCAGGCGTTGCGATAAATCTTCAAGGCCGGTGAAATTCGCTGTGTGATGGCCGTTGAAGTGGCGGTAGACCTTCTGCAATTCGCGGGCGATTGCAGGTTGTGCCAGTTCCTGCTTCTGCTCCTCATTCAGGTAGTTCGACAGCCCAGCCAGCAACACGGCTAATTCCTGATGGCCGGCCTGCGCCAACCGGATGGCTTTGATCAACTGGCGTCCGAAATCCCGCGTGTGCGGCATCAGCGCATCGCCGGCCATCAGCGCGGCGCGCTGCGCCAGCCGGGGCCATTTCATCAGGCTGGCAAATTTGTTGGCGCGCCAGAAACATCCGTATCCGCCGAAGGCTTCGTCGCCACCGTCGCCCGACAGGGCACAGATGATACCTTGTTCGCGGATCGCTTTTGAAACGAAGTAGGTCGGGATCAGACTGGAATCGGCGAACGGTTGATCGAAATGCAGCAGCAGGTCCCGCGTCAGTTCCGGCGTGACGGCAAAATCGTCAAGCGCGATGGTGTGATGCCGTGTGCCGTAATGTTCAGACACGGCCAGCGCCATCGGCGTTTCGTCGTAGTCCTGGTCGGGGAAGCTGACATTGAAGGTCGTCGGGTGAGTCTGCGTCGTGCGGCAATACGCCGCGACCACCAGCGACGAATCTATCCCCCCGCTCAACAATGCCGCCACCGGCACGTCGGCCACCGCCTGCGCCGCAACCGACGCACTCAATGATTGCGAAACATCGGCGGCGACGGCATCGAACGATTGTTCCACCGGTTTTGCCTGCAAGCGGTAATACTGGTGAAGCTGCACCTGGTCCGCGCTGGCCAGCAGCAGATGCCCCGCCGGCAGTGCGCGGATTTCGGCGAATGCGGTTTGCGGTTCGGGAACGTAGCTGAGGCCCAGATAGTCGTAGCAGGCTTGTCGGTCAATCGTCGGCGCGAATCCGGGGATCGCCAGGATCGCTTTGATCTCGCTGGCGAAGACGAGCTGATCGCGGAGCGCGGCGTAATAAAGCGGCTTGATGCCGAACCGGTCGCGCGCCAGCAACAACTGCCGCCGCGTCTGATCGTAGATCGCAAAGGCGAACATCCCGCGCAACCGTTCAACCATCTCCGCGCCCAGCTCTTCGTAAAGATGAACCAGCACTTCGGTGTCCGATGTGCCGCGAAACTGATGCCCGCGCGCCAACAGCCCGGCGCGCAGTTCGCGGTGGTTGTAGATTTCGCCGTTGAAGATGACATAAACCGAATGATCTTCATTTGCCATCGGCTGATGGCCGGTCGGTGAAAGGTCCAGCAGCGCCAGACGGCGATGAACCAATTCACACTGCGCGTCGGCGAAATGGCCCTGTCCGTCGGGACCCCGATGTTCCAGCAGCGAGTCCGCGTCGGCGCGCCAGCCCGGATGTTCGGGCAAATGGATCGAATGAAATCTTCCGGCAATCCCACACATGAGTTTTGAATCTACCTGATGCCCGCGGCTTGGCGAGCAGGTTGGTTACGTGACAGCGCTTCGATCTCTTCGCGGGAGAGGTTGCAAATGACAGCTTGAAACTTGCCGGAAGCGCGTCGCGGAATGGCGTCCACCAGCACCACTTCTGTTCGCACCTTACCGACGTGCAGTTGCATATTGCTCTTCAATTTCTCGGTGTCCCGTTCGTTGTAACCTTCCGCTGGGACGACGTTGATAACGAACAAATCCAGCGCTTGCTGAACGACTTGTGCTTCGCGGATGCTGGTCACGCCTTTGAAAACCGTATCGAAGCGCAGCACCTGCCGCCCGTCCGGCGTGTAGCACATATCTTCGACGCGCCCGTCAATCGCTTCCAGAATCGGCATCTCGCGTCCGCAAGGGCAGGCTTGGTCAATCGCCCATCGCGCGGCGTCGCCGATGCGGTAGCGGATCAATGGTTGCAACATGTTTCGCAGGCCCGTGCAGACCACTTCGCCGATGACTCCTGGCGGGCAGGGTTGCCCGTCGTCATCCACGATCTCGATGATGCCCGCTTCCGGGCTGACGTGGTAACGGCCATGTTCGCATTGCGAAGCGAACATGCAGCATTCGACAGCGCCGTAACGATCGTACAGGCGGCACTGCCAGGCCGCTTCGATGTTTTCGCGAACCTGCGCCGTCACCGTCTCCGAAGTCGTCAGGACGGCTTTGGCCGGGGCAGGGAAGTCGCCGGTCTGAAGCGCGTAGCGGGCGATGATATTCAGCGCGTTCGGATATCCCATTACCGTCGCCGGTTGAAACCGGCGCAGAAATTCGATGTAGCTCGGCAGATTCCGCGGTGAAAGATGATAGATCGAGCCGTAGGCCAAATCCTCCGCCGGGCTGAAACGCCAGAACGGCGGGCGCGATTGATCGGGATGGCAGACTTTGCGCGCGCCGAACATGACGCGCCGATTCTGATGGCTGACGCCCGCCCAGCCCAGGCTTCTGACTTCGGGCAGCGCCAGCTCAAACGAATGCAAATCAAGCGTGTAGTAGATGTCGGTAGGCGTGCCGGTGCTTCCGCTCGACCGTTGCACGATCACGCCTTTGGGCAATGAAGTTTGCGTCAGCAGGTCTTTGGCCCGCGTCCGCAAGGTTTGTTTTGACAGCAAGGGTAGCTTTGCCAGCGCCTCGCGCGGGGGCGTGGCCGGTGTGACGCCCGCTTCGGAAAAGACCTGATGGTAATAGATGGACCGGGCGGCGGCCTGCAATAACTCAGCGAGTTGTTGATCCTGATACTGGCGAAACTGCGCGGCAGTCCAGTGTTCGCGCGAAGCGAATTCGGCGACCTGCTCGTGAAACGAGGCGCTGAACCGCCGCCGGTACCACCACCAGCCATATGCCGCGACGAACATCTGCTGAATGCTCACCGGACTTTTTAAATAAAGTGCGTCAACAAAACCAGCCATAGTTTTCAATCGCCATCTCAATTGCCAAATGAGGGCCTTGCCGCGCCGGAGGATTGCGATCTGACAGGCGCCTGATGGTTAGACTCACCGTGTTCCTGGAAAAACAGGAAGGCCGCGGAAGAGAGTCCAAGCACGAATGACGGCGCAGCCAACCGCATTGCAGAGGCGAGCATAAAAATGAAAGCCCAGGCGATCAGCGAGACGACCAACGCCCGGGTTTGCATCGTTCTCGCCCGCCTGTAGTTCGCCACTGCGATGTAAAGAATGATCAACAGCGCGCCTAAACCGAACAGGCCATGTTCCGCCAGCAAGCGTGAAAATTCGGTATGCGCCGCGCCGCGCCGCGTGATGGCAGTTTCCCGTTCATTGATCGCCAGACCGGGGCCGATGCCGAAGATTGGATTTTCACCCCAGACCTTCAGATCGGCTTTCAGATATTCGCTGCGCCCTGTCGAAGTGGTGTTCTGGAACCTTTCAACAATGGCGCCGCCGGTGAAGCTGTCCAACTGCGGGAAGATGACGAAATAAGCCAGCGGGATGACGATGGCGCTGGCCATCAGGAGTTGAAATCTCGCTTTGCCATTGCGCACGAAAAACAGCGCCGCAACCAAGACGGCCGCAGCCGCGCTGTATAGGCCGGTTCGTGAAAAGGTCAGGGCGCTTTGCGTTGCCAGCCCAACGATGATGGAGATCAGCAGAAGTTTTACGGAGGGGCTTCGACGCGCCATCATCAGATAGAGAAACGCCGACAGGATTGCCAGGCCGAGCAATGCCGAAACCTGATTGGGGCCGAAGCCTCCGCTGGCGATCAGGTTCGATTCCCGGCGGAAGGTAATCGCGCTGGTCGTCAAAAGTTTGTAGGTTGCCAACGATGCGATTCCGGCGACCGGGGCAATGACAGCCAGCAGAATGCGGCTCAGTTGTTCTTCGTCCAGTTTGACCTGTGACAGAAACCAGACTGAAACCGCCAACGCAAATGGGCCGGATAGATTGAAGCTGAGATACGCCCGCATTGTGCCATTGTCCGTGTTGGCCATGGGTAAAACGATGGACGGCAGCAGCAGCGTGAAGTACACCAGCGCCAGCCACGAGCCGCGGAACAACCCGTTGCGCAGAATCGCCAACAGAAAGACCGCCGTCAGCGCGTATTTGCCATATTCCCAAAATGTCGCGGCTTTCGTCATGCGCCACAGCACTTCGCTGCCGGCGATGTACGCGCCAATCATCACCACGCGCTCCAGCCTGCCGCCCGCCAGCGCGAACCAGCAACCGATGGCCAGCGTCGCCAGGGCATGCCCCGTGGCGATAATGGGCGAAACGCTCATCAGCAGCGCTAGCAGGACGTGTAAAAGCAAAATACCCGCGATCGCGAAAAGTTTGCTTTGGAAAAGACCGGGAAGAACGCCAGGGAGGGCGCTACCGGGTCTGCGTTGAATATTTGCTGCCAGGTAAGGGTTCATGCGAGCGCCAATCGGTAAAGCTGCAAAAGGTAGTGTGGAAGCGTGGTCAGTGAATAGTTCGTTTCAATCGTCCTGCGCGCCGCGCCACCCATCTCCAAGCGAAGTTGAGGATCGGCGGTCAACCGTTTCAAATGCGCGGTCATTTGTTCAAGCAGTAAAGTTTCGTCCCCCATCTCGGCCAGAAAACCGGTTTCTCCGTGTTGGACGATTTCAGGAACCCCGCCGACTTTCGCCGCTGCCACCGGCAGTCCGCAGGCCATCGCTTCCAGAATGACGTTCGGAGTGCCTTCCCAATCAGACGTTAGGACGAGCACGTCCGATTCCGCGTAGATGCCTGCCATCTGATTGCTGCTGCCTCGGAATTCGACAACTTCGGGCGAGAGTTTCATCGCTGCCGCCTGATTCTGCAATTGTTCGCGCTGCGGCCCGTCACCGACGATCAATCCTTTCACTGCCCTTGAATCCTGACACAGGCGGGCGATGAGTTCGAGAAAGCGATCCAGGCGTTTTTCCTCCGACAACCTTCCGGCGGCCAGCAGGACGACCGGGCCTGTTTTGCGCTGCGGCTTCAGGGTGAAGACATCAGTGTCAACCACGTTGGGCAGCAGGAAGAGCCGTTCAGCGGCTACGCCGAATTCGATTGCCGTGTTGATGGCGGCGCGCGAATTGACGGCCATTTGGCGCGGCGCTTTCAAACTGCATTTGCCGGTCAACGCGTGGGCTTGCACTTCGTTTGTCGTGGCGCTGCGCAGCGCGCCGATTTCCCGTTTGCCCGTCGCACGCGCCGCCGCGACTGCGTACAGGTTAGTATAAAAGTGCTGGCTTTGAATGATCTGTGGCGAACGGCGGCGAATCTCAGTCAGGATGCGCCACGCGCGTTGCAACCGGCGGCCCTGCCCAACGCAGGTCACAGGCACGCCCAATGAGCGAATCGGTGCTTCCCAATATTCGTCACGCGTCAGGCTCAGCAGCCAGGGGCGCGCGCCGAGTTCACGTAGCGTTTTCAAAATGTAAAAGAGCTGTCGTTCCGCGCCGCCCTGTCCCAGCGTCCCGGCCAGGAAGCAGATGTTGAGCGCCGCCAGATCATTCACCGGCACGCAGCTTCCCCCAGGCCGCCGTCAAGATGCGGCCAATGCGATCGCGCCAATTTTCCAACGAATACTTCCGCGCCGTTTCAACCGCGCATTTCGACATGGTTTGATAGACCGTTTTGTCGGCCAGGCATTGGCGCACGGCGTCGGCCACCGCCGCTGGCGAAACTTCGTCCATCAGCACACCCGCGCCAAGCCCGGCGAGTTTCGGCAGCGCGGAAACTCTGGTTGCGACGATCGGCAATCCGCAGGCGATGGCTTCCAGCGCGGCTTTGGGAAAGCCTTCGGACGCAGTCGGAAAGCAGAATAGGTCTGCCTGCTGCATCAATTCGATGACCTGGGAATGATTGACCTGACCGTGAAAGCGAACCCGTTCGCCCAGTCCCAGTCCGGCGGCCAAGGCTTTGAATTCTGCCAGCGCGCCGCCGTCGCCGACCACGTCGAACGCGATGCCGGGAAACTGCTCTTCCAGCAGGCGCAGGCTTTCGATCACCACGCCCGTTCCTTTTTGCTGTTCCTGCCGGCAGGCAATGAGCAGGCGCGGCGCGTCAGGCGCTTGACGCGGAAATTGATCCCGATTCGTGCCGCAACGGCGCAGTTGCAGTTCGGTCAGCGTGGTCGCGAAAATCCATTTCAGGGCCGGGTTGCGCTGCGATGGCGGTTCGGTCTGTTCGCCGGTCGCCAGACAGACAAACCTGCCGCCCGCGTACCTTTCCATAAACCAGCGCCAGAATCGTTCCGCCGCTGTCGTTGGTTCATTCCAGTTGCCGCAGTAACGAACGAAGAGCGGTTTGCGCAACAGGAACGCCAGCATCATGCCGATGCTGCCAATGTCACCGGGAATCGGCGCGTGAATGGCGTCGGCCTTCAAAATTTCGCGCAGCAACGTCACGCTGTTGGCCAGCAGCCAGAAGGGAACTCTCAGCTTTCGCCGGAAGTCTTCGCCCCCCAGCATTGGCAGCGGCACGACCGACAGATTGTTGCCCGTCAGATGGCCTTCGCCTGTGGGCGTTTCGCCGTTCGCGCACAGGATCATCAACTTTGTTGCATCGAACAACTCCGAAAGCGCGCGCATTTGAAAAGGGAATCCGCCATTGCTGGCATACCCCGACGGCGAGGCGGGCTGCGGCCAGCAAATTTTGTAAGAGACGACCAGAAGTTTCACGTGATGTCTATGATTGAAATCGTGTTTAGTTCTTCGATGGAAGACCGCGCAGAATCG
This sequence comes from Blastocatellia bacterium, assembly GCA_038211695.1. GTDB lineage: Bacteria > Acidobacteriota > Blastocatellia > RBC074 > RBC074 > RBC074. The sequence goes on from JBBQVH010000022.1 coordinate 18,844, forward strand.
TCAGCACGCCTTCCAATCTGCCGCGCAATTCCAGCAGATCGGTTTGGCGGCGGCGGCGGACGGCCGACGCGGCGATGCGCAGAAACTCGAACAGTTGAAAGCGCCAGAAGCGATAGCGTTGCCCAATGCTCAATGGGCGCGCGATGTCGCGGAAAACGTAATAGTAGTTGACCACGCATTTGTAACCGATCTTGCGGCGATCCACGCGCCCGCCGGGCGCTTGCAACTCAAGGCAGCGCGCGTCGCCGCATTGCAGCAGCTTCCATTGCAGCCGCGCGCGCAACGCGAAGTGCGCATCCTCCAACACGCCATAATCGCGGAAGAAAAGATCGAAGCGCAAGCCGGAATCGAATACCTCGCGCCGCCAGACGGCGCAGGCCGTCGTCATAAAATCAACCTCGCGCGTGCCCGTGAACGGCGGCTGCAAGCTGTTGTTGATCGGATAGCCGTTCTCAAAATCGTACCGCCCCGGCTCGTAGGTCGAAAACAGATTCAACCGGCGGTACCAGCGCCAGCGTTCCGATTCAGCAACGCCCGCATGAAAATTATTGCGATAACCGACGATGCCGCCGATTTCGCCGGAGGCGTCTTTTTCAAAAACTTCCAGAATGCGCGCCAGGAAATCCGGTTCCAACCGGACATCGTCGTCAACCAGGGCGACGTACTGGCCGCGCGCCCGGTCAATGCCGAAGTTGCGCTGCACGGCGGTGCCGCGCTCCGAACGAAAGTAGCGGCATTCAAACGGCAGCGTGCCGATCATTGGCGTGATGGACTCTTCGGTTGCGCGTTCTTCGGCGGGAGCGCCATCCACCAGAATCACTTCATCCGGCATCCGCGTTTGCCGCGACAGGTCGAGCAGTAAATCCCGCGCTTCCTGCGGACGGCGAAAGGTTGGGGTGACGACGGTCAGCATCAATTGCGTTGTCCTCTCGCGGCCAGATTCAACAGACATTCAACCACGCGCCGGCCCGATTGCCCATCCAGCGTGTTGCCGAACATTTCGCGGATCAGCCGCTGGCGTGGTTCACGGTTGATGTCGGGATGGTTGAGCGTTTGTTCCAGCAGTGCGCGCATTTCATCTTCCGAGTGCGCCAGCAAGGTCGCGCGGCTTTCGACAATCGGTCGGTAATGATCGAAGAAGTAATAACGCGGAATGTCCACCGGACTGATGTCTATGCCAACAGGGTTGTAGCCGACATTGATGACGGGCTTATCGAACATGCACAGTTCCAGCGAAATCGTTGAACCGACGTTGACGCCCACGGCGGCGTGACGAATGGAATTCGCCATCATGTAAGCGTCCTCAATTTTCGGCGTCAGCCATTTTGCTTCCCAGGGGACTTCGGGGAACAGAACCTGCGGATACTGGCGCTTCAGTTCATCGAATCGCCCGGTCAAATCTTTCGGCGAAATGCGCACCATCAGTTGCGGGCGGGCCTCGCCGGGCATCTCTTCCAGCATCTTGATGATGCTTTCGACGATGCGCGGTTCGCCGGGCACGTGGTTCGGCATGCCCGTGCTGTAAAACACAATAGGCCGCGCCGGATCAGCGCTGATTCGCTGGCAAAACTCTTCACGCGTCCAGTGGTATTGCGGCTGAAAGTGCGTGTCGAATTGCGGCGTGCCCGTGACAAAGACGTTCTCAGGATTGATGTGCGGATAGATGCCGAGCAGTTGGTCGCGCAGGTGATCGTTCCAGACCAGATAGTAATCATACGGCAGCATGATCCGCCCCTGCGAAGTCAGGTTATCCCACGAAAAGATAAAGGTCGCCGTTGGAATGCCCAGCCATTGCGCGGCCTGCACCGATTGAATGGCGTTGATGCTGTGCGAATGCGAGGCGTTGAAGATCAGCGACGGGCGCAGTTCGCGGTACAGGTTTAGATACTCATCTGTCGTGTTGAACTGGCGGCTGATCGTGCGTTCGATCTTCGACAAAAGCTGCACACCCGGCTGGCTGGCGAAAGGCAGCGCCGCCATCTTCTTGCTTTGCCGCTTGATCCATTTGCCCGGCGTCGTTGCTTCGGCGTCGCGCAGCCGCCAGCGTTCCTGCGCCGCGCCCGACCACAGCCAGCGCCCGTGCGACAGGTCCAGCACTTCTCGCAGAATGCGGACGCGCCATTTGTCCGTGTACGTCATCAGCGGCAGCACGCGCCGGAAGCGTTGGCGCATCATCTGTTCGACTTCCGGCGTTGGAAAAATAGAGAGCACTGTCAGTTCAGCGTTCGCCGCGATCTGGTCCAGCGCGCCGTTGTAGACGAAGTTTCGAAACGTCTCGCCGCGCGGCAGGATGGCAACAATGTGAGATTGAATATGTGGTTGGTTGTTGCCAGTCAAAACCTTCTCCGCGCGGGCGATTGATCAATCAGCATTTTGGCGGCCTCGGCCATGCGCCAGCCTGCCCGGTCATCAATTGGCCCGCAGACGCGTTCGACGATCCAGCGGCGCTTTTCACGATGCAGTTCCGGTTGGCACAGATACGTTTCGGTGGCCCTCACCATCTCGTCCATGTTTTTGACCATCCACAATGCCCCCGATTCGGCAATCGGTTTGAAGTGGTTCCATTTGTGATTGGCGTCTTCGACCAGTTGGCGATTGGGGGTGCCGGGTTCGGGATCGAAATCCAGGTTGACAACCGGCCGGTCGAAGATCGCCGCGTCAATCGCCATCGTCGAAGACAGGTTGATGACGACGTCAGCATGGCGGACGGTGTTGACCCATTCAACGATGCTCTCTTCGTTCTGGAAAGGCGTCTTGCTCCAACTGCGATGCGGGCCTTGAATGACGACCTGCGGGTATTTGGCGCGGACCGGTTCCAGCGCCGTCAGCGCCGCTTCCAGCTTGGCCGGATGCGGGCGAATGATCAGTTGCGCTTGCGACAGCGCCGGGTGCGCGAACATCCGTTCGGCGAAATCCACCGCGCCGTAATCTTCGCGGAGCATGTTGGGCGAGCCGAGCGAATAGAGAATCACCGGACGGGCGGGATCAAGGCCGTACCCGCGCAGGAATTCTTCGCGCGACCGGCGGTACCGCGGCTGGAAGAAAACGTCGTATTGCGGCGAACCGGCGACGATCACCGGGCGGTTGCGGCTTTGCGGATAGAATTCATGAAGCTCGTCCTTCATCTGCTCCGACCAGACAACATAGGAATCGTACTGATAGACCAGCCTGTGTTTGGTCGAAATGTTGTCCCACGAAGTAATGAAGGCCAGCGTCGGAATCTTCAACCGCTTGGCCGCCGCCGCCATAACCATATGCGGTTCGGTGAACGGATACATCGCCACGACCAGGTCGGGGCGTTCTTTCTCAAACCAGGCCAGCGTTGACGCCGGAACGCCGTATCGCACCAGCGCCTTTTCCAGCATCTTCTCGGCCCAGTTTTCCAGTCCCAGCGGCGACAGGCCCTTGGCGATGGCGCGGAGCATGTGCTCGCGCCGCGCGCTTTCGTTCGCTTTCCGGGTTTGCCAGAAGCTTTCGCGGCTGGCCGACAGTTTTTTATGATCCCACAAATAGGTTTCCAGGCGGCGCACCAAGGTCAGTTTGTACGGAAACGACTGCGCCAGCGAAAACGGCCTGAAGTATTTGCCGTAGGGGTGATGATGCGGAAAGGTCTGTTCGGAAACCGCATCGCTCAAAATCACCGGTTCGGCAAAGCTGGTCAGATGATCCAGAAACGAGCTGTACAGCAGAATGCGGTCGGTGGCGAACAGCGACGAAGCGCAGAGCACCTTCGGTTTGGGCTGGGACGCGACGGTTGGCGGCATGTCGGAATGGGAAGCAGTTTGAATCGTCTGGTTGGGTGCGCAATCAATCATTTTGAAATTCGATAAAAGGCCGCAGGCAAAGTCTTCTAACGTTCATTGCTGAACCGCGGGGCGCTGACAACGCGCCTCGACGCCATTGCCGCCGTATTCGGCCCAAATCTCTTTTGCGCCCAGACCTTCCAGCGTCGCGCGAATCTGTCCGCGCGTGCGGAAGTGTTTGAACCAATCGGTCAGCGAATCGTGAGTGTCCAGCAGCGCCCATTCCCGTTGCAATTCGTCGGTCAATCCCGGAAACGCCCGGTAATAACAAAGCACGGGCGAAACGCGGCTGAGCACCATTTGCGCCGGATGGAACGACCGCGCGGCTTTGTGCAGCGGCAGAAAGACATCCACCAGACGCTCCGTCCATTTCAGCCCCTGGTCCGGCGGCATCCGGCGTAGTACTTTCCGAAAGAGCCTCGCGGACTTCGTGTAATAGGAAAGGCTGTGCGTGTAATGATCAAAGATCAGCCAGCCACCGGGTTTGACTTGGTTATAGAGTGCGGCAATGGTTTCTTCAGGAGAGGGTGTGTGCTGCACCACGCCCAGACAGAGCACGACATCGAATTGTCGTGGCGCAAAAGGCAATTTCAAGATGTCGGCTTGGGCGATGCGGTGCGCACCATTTTGCGGGAAATTGTCCTGATTGGCTTCGACGGCTTCGCTTAGATCAACCGACGTAACGCGCGCGCCGCGATCAAGCAGCACCTCAGTAAAGCGGCCCGCGCCGCAACCGGCTTCAAGAACGTATTTCCCTGGCAAGTGATCCCATAATTCATCGCCAAAGCATCTGGCCAGGCGATCCCTGGAAATCGGCACGCCTGAATGCGAGTCCAGTTGCGTCAACCGGTACCGGTTCCATTGCAGGCCGAAGGCCGCCGTGTAACTGGAATTCGGCACGAATCGGGGGATGCCTTTACGGCTTGCGTACGAACACCCGTCGGGGCAAACGAAATCGCCATTTCGATCCACCAGTGTCTGCTGATGCGCTGGGCATACCCACGCGGGCCAGGGGGTCTCTGTCACAGTTGCTCTTCTCCTCTCGAAAACCTGGGAGCGCGGGCGTCCCGCCCGCTGTAGATTGAAGCGCGAAGCATCCTTTTCCCTCTTTTGCGCAGGCCCTGTTCAGTAATCATTGCGTTGCGGTCGGCACGATCTGTGCGGAGGTGGAAGGCGTTGGCTGCAAGCGCCAGTCGACATCGGGGCTGAGCATGGCCTTTCCGTGATGTTTGAACTCGCCGTGGACTTCGACGATGGCGCGTTCCGACATCACCCTGCCAGAAGACGAAGAAGACGAATCGGCATTCAGCACGATGAACTTGAAGTAAGCCGTATAGACGCCTGGCGCCATCCACAGGGCGGGCAGGTCCAGTTCCAGCCGGTAAACGCCGTCAATCAGCTCCGCGCCGATGTCATTGCCGTTGATACGGCTGTGGACAACCGTGTTGCCGGTGAAATCTTCGATGATGAAATACATCGAAGGATTGCGAACCTGTTGCCCGGCCACCGGCAACGTCACTTTGAACGGTTCGCCCGAAACGATGGCGTTGCCCGCGCGGCTGTGAATCTGCACTTGCCCGACGACGAACGGCTTGGCACCGGCTTCAACGACGATGGGTTTTTCTTCGACCAGTTTCAGGTACCGGCCAATGCATTCCGCCGAACCGCCTTGAAAAGCGACGTGTCCGGCGTCCAGCAAAATGCCGCTCTGACACAGTTCTTTCACCGCGCTCATGTTGTGGCTGACAAAAACCACCGTGCGGCCCTCTCTGGCCACTTCGCTCATCTTGCCCAGACACTTCTTTTGAAACGCGGCGTCGCCGACGGCCAGCACCTCATCCACGAACAGAATCTCCGACTCCAGATTTGCGGCGACGGCGAAAGCCAGCCGCAGGTACATCCCCGATGAATAGCGTTTGACGGGCGTGTCAATAAACTTTTCGACTTCGGCGAAGGCGACAATCTCATCGAATTTGCGCGTGATCTCCTCCCGGTGCATGCCCAGAATCGCCCCATTCAAAAAGATGTTTTCGCGCCCGGTCAGTTCCTGGTGAAAGCCCGTGCCGACTTCCAACAGCGAACGCACGCGGCCCTGAATGTCAGCATATCCGGTGGTCGGTTCGGTAATGCGCGACAGGACTTTCAGCAGCGTGCTTTTGCCCGCGCCGTTGCGTCCGATGACACCGACGGCTTCGCCGCGTGGAACCTCAAACGAAACATCGCGCAGCGCCCAGAACGTCCCTGCCTCCGGCTTCGCCGCCTTCTTTCCGAAAGAACGAACGGCGCGCAATGGCGCTGCCAGAATATGCGCGATGGAATCGCGCATGGTTTTATAACTTTCCTGTTGTTGGCCGATCTGGTACTGCTTGCCCAGTCCAACCACTTTGATCGCTGTGTTTGTCATGCGGTTTTGGTTTGTGACCTCGCGCCGGTTCTGATCTGTTCGATCAACCCCAGGCTGACCCACTGCCAGACGTAAAAGCTGTTGTCGCTGGCGCCCAATTGGTAAGCCTGCCAGGCGGCGCGAACCGTTTGCGGATCAAGCCACGACTGTTTGGTGAGCGCGATTTCAATGCAATCATTTGCCCAACTCTTCAGTGGCCCGCGCAGCCATTCGCGCTGCGGCGTTGAAAGCGGACGCTTCGGCGCTTCGACGACGCCCGTTGGCAACAACTCAGCAGCAATTCGCCGCAGTAACCATTTATGCACGCATTCAGGCCCACTGGCATTAATTTTGCGGTGCGCCGGTTGTCGCAGCGCCAGTTCAAACAATCTGTGATCCAGGAACGGTTCGCGCAGTTCAGTGGATGCGCGCATCGAAACGCGGTCGTTGAAGCGCAGCGCGCGCGGAATCTTAGTTTGGAAGATGTCGCGATATTGCAGATCGCGCAGTGGATCGCCGAAAGGCCGCGACGGCTGCATCTGTTCGGCCAGCGCGCGAAACTCCGGTCGCAGACATTCAGGGCGAACTGGCGATTCTTTGGTGCCTTGCACCACGCCCGCCGTTTGACCGTTCAGCGCTGCCCGGTAGTAATCGTACCCTGCCCACTGTTCATCCATCCCTTGCCCATCCAGCAGCACAATCACGCCTTCGGCGCGCGCGCGTTCGAACAGGCGCGCATAAGCCAGCGTCGGCAAGCCGCCGAACGGCCCATCGGCGACAGCCTGAACTGAAGCCGCCAGCGCTGGAATCTCTTCCGCCGAAATGCGGCAGACGACGGACGGATGTTTCGTATGTGCCAGCATCTGCTGGCACCACGGCAATTCGTCATAACGTTCGTCGCCCGTGACATATGTGAACGCCTTGGCCTCGCTCTCTTCGCCCTGCACGGCCTGCACTACGCCAAGCAGCGTGGACGAATCCAGCCCGCCGCTCAGGTTGATGCCGACCGGCACGTCCGAACGAAAGCGCAGCTTCACGTTTTCAATCAGCAGCGCCAGATATTCTTCTTTGACCGTTTCAATCGAGCGAAAGTCTTCTTCGTGGCCAACGTGATCCGCCAGGTCATACCAGCGCCGAATCGTCGTCTTGCCGTTTTGCCAGGTCATCGTGTGACCGGCGAGCAACGTCGAAACGCCTTTCCAGAACGTGCGTTCAGAATGATCGTAGATTCCCGAACTCAGATAAGTCGCCCAGGCAATCTCGTCATGCTCTGCCGCTACGCCCGCCGCGTGCAGCGCCTTGATTTCGCTGGCGATGAACAGCGTGCCGTCCGGGCGCAGGTGGTAGTTCAACGGTTTGACGCCGAACCGATCCCGCGCGGCAAACAGCTTTTCTTCGCGTTCATCCCAAATCAGAAAGGCGAACATGCCGATGAAACGATCCAGGCACGCTTCGCCCCAGCGTTCGTAGGCGGCCAGGATGACTTCCGTATCGCTCTGGCTGCGGTACGGGTAATCGCCAAGCTGAGCGCGCAGTTCCGGGTAGTTGTAGATTTCGCCGTTGAAGACGATCTTCAAATGGCCGTTGGCGCTCTCCATCGGCTGCCGTCCGGCGTCGGAAAGATCAATGATGCTCAGGCGATTGTGGCCCAACCCCGCGATGCCGCGCGGGTCAACGTAAATTCCGCTGGCGTCGGGGCCGCGATGATGTTGTTCGGCCACCATCACGTCCAGCCGGTTGCGTTCCCAATTCTGTCCGAAGATTCCAGCGATTCCACACATGGCGATTAAAAGTCGAAGTTAAATGTTTCCGGTTGGTTTGCCACTTGGTCTTTTGGATAAAAGCGTTTCTGCGAGTTGCCAATCTTCCGGCGTATCAATATTGGCGCTGTGAGCAGGGTCTAGCGGAAGGCCTTTGAAGCGGCTTCCATAAAAACTGTTGCCTTCTATCAAAACATTTCGCCGCACGACGTAAACAGAGCCTTCGCGGTGAAACGCTGGCGGCAGACTTTGGCGGCGCGGAATCGGCACGTCTTCACCGGTGCTCAATTTCAGCAAGCCGCTTTCGTCCTGGAAGTAAACCCAATGCGGATTGTATTCGGCAGGCACGGGCAAGATGGTGGCGACGGCGTCAGCGTCGCTCGATTCCAGCAGTTCGATGCAGGCGTCAATATCTTCGCTGCGGCGCAGCGGATTGGTTGGTTGCAGCAGACACAATGCGTCGAAGTGCTCGCCCGCTTCTTCCAGCATTCGCACGGCGTGTTGCGCCACGGGTAAGGTTGGCGTTGAGTCCAGCGCCAATTCCGCCGGGCGCAGAAAGGGAACGTCCAATCCGCAGGCACGTCCGATGGCAGCGATCTCGTCATCGTCCGTGCTTAGAATCACGCGCGACAATCGTTTGCTGTTCAGGGCCGCTTCCGCCGTGTAAGCCAGCAGTGGTTTGCCGCACAGCAGCTTGATGTTTTTGCGCGGCACGCCTTTCGATCCGCCGCGCGCTGGAATCAATCCTAAAACTCTCATTTTGCCGCTGCCGCCGCTCCTTCTTCGTAAATGTAATTCAGCCGCTTCTGCACATAAGGTTTGAGCGTTACCAGACCGTCGGCGATGCGCTCGGAGACATACCCATCGCCGTACAGCTTGCTTGGCGCGTAACGTCCGTGTTCCAACTCCCGGCGAATGATCGAATGGATTTGGTCGGCCACGGGCGCGGTTTGCGTAACGTGAATGTCGGTTTCGCGGCCTTCCTGCCGGTTGCCGACCAGCACGACGGGCGTGCCGAAATAGCTGGCGTCGCGGACGAAGCTGCTGGAATTGCCGATGGCGCAAGCCGCGTTGGCCAGCACTTTCAGGTAATTTTCGGGACTCAGGTTGGTAATTGTCCGCAGCCAGTCGGGTTTGTGGTGATCGCGGAAGACGCGAATTGCTTTGCTGATGTGATCGGCACCCGCGTCAATGTTTGGCCACAGCAGCAGTGTCGGCCAAAGCTCTGGCCTAACTTCTGGATGCTGTAAACGGTTCAGCGCTTCCAGCATCGCTTCCATCTGCGCGCGCGCGCCACCGAATTCAGTGGTCGTTGGATGGAAGAGCACCAGCAAGTAAGGCTTCGTCACATCAATCGGCACGCCGCCGCCCACTGTATTGACGACTTCCGGCGCGAGCGTTCGATCCAGCAGCCGCGCGATGTCTGACGACGGGCAGCCAATAGCCAGTACGTTTTCCGGCTTCTCGCCCATGCGAATCAGGTATTCCGCCGAACGTTTGGTGCTGGGGAAATGGAAGTGCGCATACTTTGAAATCGCATGCCGCGTGCTTTCGTCAATTGAACCGGAGACCTCGCCGCCTTGAATGTGCGCGATGCAGATGTTCATAAACGCTGCGGCCAGCGCGGCTCCCAATGCTTCGTAACGGTCGCCGATAATCAACACAACATCCGGTTTCAAGCGTTGGAATTCGCTGGCGAATTCGACCACGGCAAAGCCGACGGATTTGGCCATCGTCGCGGGCGTCGAACCTTCCAGTTCGATATAAATTTCGCCGTCCACGTTGAACCCGTCACGTTTGACGACGTTGACCGGCAGGTCAAAACGCTCCAGCACCATTGTGCCTGCGGCAACAATCTGCAATTCCAGTTCAGGGCGCGCGGCAATCGCGTGCATGACTGGTTTCAATCTTCCGTAATTGGCGCGGTCAACCAACACCACACAAATTTTTCGTCGGGGTTCACTCATCCGGTTCTCCTCGTCATTCAAAATGCTGTCGCGTCCTTGCAATCAATCCGGCGAATGGCAAACACGTCATCACCTACAGCGGTCGCGCCAACTTCGGTTGCAAACGAACAAGCGAAGCCAAGCCGTTGAAGTTCGCGCACCGTCGTTGCGTTGAAAGTATGCTGCTTGCCATATGGGTAAGTGAACGGCCACCGCGTTTGCGCATTCAGATTTTGCCGGATCAGCCGATGACACAAGGTTAGGTCGTCCGTCTGCGCATCATCCGTCATCGTCGCCAGCGCCTGATGTCGGTGCGAGTGGCCGCCGATTACCATTCCCGCATTTTGCATCTGCCGCGCTTCATCCCAACTCAGGTAAAGCTCGCGCGCAAACTCCGCTTCGTCACCGAGCCGTTCAACAAAAATCTCGCGCACGATTTCATCACGCAGCGCCGCATCGAGTTTGAAGTTGAACAGAAACTTGAATGCTGCGATTGCCGGCTCATCCCAGCGATAGGTGTGACGAACTTGCTCGGCGTTCATCTCCGCGATGCTTGGCAGCTCGTCGATTGTCGGAGCATCCGGCGCTTTATCACGCAGGCGTTGCATAAAAGCTTGTTGATATTCGTTGAATTCGAGCGCGGCCATCAGGAAATGATTCATATGCACCGGTGCAACGCGATGTTCTTCCAGCGCGGAGGTGATAACGAAAAACAGTCCTTCGATTTTGCGCTCGACCAGGATCGGCATGACTTCGGCGAAGTGTTCTTTCAATCCGTCGTCAAACGTCAGCAGGCACAGATCGCGTTTTGGCCTGTAATCGCCGTGCAGGAATGCCAGCGCCGTTTCGAGCGTCGCCATTTCATACTGTTCAGCCAACATCGCCACTTGCGTGCGAAACTCATCCGTCAGCATGCCTTTGATGCGCGGGAACCGCGTGCGCGGCAGGTCGCGCACGTAGTGATACATGACGGTGTGTAACTGATGGTTTGCGGAATTCATAAAGCTAGGACTTATGCAAAAGCGGATCAAATGTGGCGCGAGTTGCCTACTCGCGCAGCCAATTCATTACAGAACGGTGCGAGTAAACAACTCGCACCACACTTTGCGTAAGTCCTGAAAGCGTTAGTTTGGGCGATCCTGATCGGCGTCCGACTTCGTCCAGTACCAGTTGCAATCCGGGCTGGCAGTGCAGGCGGGCCTATCGCCCGCGATAAACATCGAACTCATAATCGCCGCGCTCTTGCCATCCAGCGGTTGGAATCGCGCCGGAATCGCAGCACCGTCTGCGTGCGATTCCATAGGCAGGAAATTGTTTTCGCTCAGCCAGTGGCGCGTTTCGCCGTGATACCCGTAAAAGTCCGCGCCAACCGCATCGGCTTCGAGCAGTTGTTGAAAAAAGGCCGTCAGCAATTCGCGGGCGTTGTCACGCGATGCCGGAAGGAATTCAACCATGCGGCCAACGCGATCAAAAAACTCTTCGCCTGCTTCGGTTTTGCGGCGAATCGTCTCCAGCCGCCAGACCAGCAAACCATCGTCGAGCGTAACGAAGCGATAATCGAAGCGCGGATGCTGACGATAGCGCCAGTTCAAATACGCCGCGTTGCGGGCCGCGCCGATGGTTGTCCGGGCGATGCGTGGCCAGCAGGTTTGATCCCATTCATCAGGCAAATCATTGATCGCTTCGGTGGATGTTTCGTTGATCGCGGGCAATGTGAATGCCGCGGCCAATGCCAGCGCCCGTTCGCGCGGCCAATCGGGATGTGTCAGATGAATCAACTCCGCCATTCGATCCACGGCGTGCGGCAGCGTCACAACGTGGCGCGGAATGTTTTCCAGCAAGCGCCAGCGCAACACTTGATAGATGGGCGCGGTCTTCGGGTTAATGCCGAAGGCAATGGTCGCCTGGTATGGCGCGCGCCGCATGGTGTTCAAAAGCTGCACGGCCAATGATCCGCGCCGGTTGTCCGGCTTGAGCATGTACTGCGCCAGCCACAGCGCGGGCGCAGTTTGTCCAAACTGATTCAGTTCGAATGGAATGCTGCCCAGAATGCCGATGACTTCGCCGCTCTCTTCGGCCAGCGCGAATGAATATCCGTCGCGATCCCACAAATCGCTGCGTCCATACGTCCAATCGAACAGCTTCCGGTCGCGCACGTAGATGTGATCCGCCGCCCAGTAATCAGCCAGAAAGCGGCTGATGCGCGGATATTCATCAAAGCTGGCGTAACGCAGTTCAACAGGCATTGCTTAGATAGTGGGAATCGCCGCCAGCTTCTCTTCGATCAGGTCAACGATCAGTTCGACTGAAAGCATTTGTTCAATCTCTTCCGGTGAGAACTGCAAGTCGAACTCTTTTTCCAACGCCAGCACGACGTTCAAATGTTGCAGTGAATCCCAGCCTTCAATGTTGTCTGGTGACGATGAAGTGGAGATTTGATCGGGCGAGAGACTGAAAACGTCCGCCACAATGTCGCGGACGCGTTCAAACAGTAAGCTGTTCAAGATGCAATGACTCCTTATTCGTTTGGGCGCTGACTTGCAGTTTGATCCATTCAGGACAGGCAAGCTGTGATTGCTGAAGCTGAAGGTCTACCGAATACAATTTGCCGTCGCCGGTCTCTTCAATAACTTGAAAAGCGTGATCGCGGTAGAAGCTGTTTGCCGGTGCGTTCTTCTTGGTCGGCAGAAACCAGCCTTGCAATTGCCGCGCGCCGTTGTCTCGCGCTTCTTCAGCAAGAAAGCTGAGCAGCGCAGTTTCGACCGTGCGGCCAATGACGCGGCAGCTCAACAGAAACGCGTCAATTTCCCAAACGTTGCGCTCGGCTTTCGCAATCATCACGCCAACCAGGCCGTGATCGCCGAAGCGGTCTTTCACGCTGGCGGTATAAACGCGCCATTCGCTGTTGCCTGCGATCTCGGCGATTCGCTGCTCGCTGTAACGCCGCGTGGTCAAGTTGAACTGATTGGTCTTCTGCGTCAGTTGCGCCGTGCGAGCCAGCGTCATCGGCGTAACCGGTTCAATCATGACTTCCTGTTCCAGCGAACGGTAAAAGTCTTCGATGGAAGTGGCACCGATTTGCAGTTCGGCGCGCTGGCGCTGTTCGGCGTAATGGCGTCCACGTTCGCGGTCTTCGGCGGAAAGCGTCAGTCGTTCAAACACGGCGCAGTTGCGCAAGGTTGCGGCATAATCTTTTGAATCTTTCGGCAATTCAATGACGGTGACTTCGGGCAGTTCCTGCCGCGCGCGCGCGCATTCCGCCGGGTTGTCGTCAATGAAAGCAATCGCATCCAAACCGATGTTCAGTTCCGTGGCGATCTCGCGCAGATTTTGCGCCTTGTCCTGCCAGTTGATGCGTAGCGCGGCGAAATGGGCAGGGCGCAGAATCATTCCCGGATGCGTTTCGATGGCGGTCAGCGCGTCGGCTTCGTTGTTCTTGCTGTTGACGGCCAGGATGATGCCGCGCCGGTGCAGGTCCAGCATCGCCCGTTGCAGCGATTGAAAGTCCGCGCCGGGATATTCAGCGCCCAACTTGATGCCTTCCATTCCGTCTTCGCCGATGACGCCGCCCCACAGCGTGTTGTCCAAATCCGTGACCAACGCTTTGCAAATTCTGCCGGTCAGCGGGTGCAGGAAGCGCAGCCATTCGCCAGTCAATTCGGTGAAGGCGTCCACAGTCATCGGCAATCGCATCGTTAACCAGCGGCGTTCGTCGTGCCAGCGCGAGCGCCCGAAGCGCGCCACCACCGCGTCGTAATCCAGAAAGTAGACGCCGCGATGTTCGCCCGCCAGCCGCTGCAATTCGCGGTTGATGGTTTGAATGGCCGTGGCTTGGCTGTGCGCGGTTTGTGAATCCAGCGCACCTTGCGCAGGGAAGAGAGGTGTCTCCAACCCGTGAAGGATCAGATGCGCCTGACTGTTTTTGCCGAAGGCTTCAATCCAGTCATTGAAACTTGCAGTGATGCGGTTGACTTCGGCGTTGACGTCGTCAGGTGAAAGCGAGGTGAACGAATGCCAAAGCTCCGGCGCGATGTCGCGCGTTTGAATCGCCAGTACCACAACGTCCGGCGAGAAACGATAAAGCTTGCTGTCGGGATTGAAAATCTCCTGCGGGTAGGCATTGAAATCGCCAACCTGCACGGTCAGATCAATGCCGCTGGCAAAGGCCCCGGCGCGCAGCAGCAGCGCCAACGGTTCCACCGTGAACGAACGCAGAATCGCCAACCGGCACAGCGTCATCGGCAATCGCTCGCGCAGCCTTTCGAACCGCGCGATCACGAAGTTGGCCGTCGCGGGGGAAGGCTGCTGTTGCCACAACGCAATCAGCGCATCGCGCGCCGCAAACCATTCTTCGCGAGTGATGTAGTTTTCAATCTGTTGCCGTTGGTTTCGCGGATCAGGCATTTTGAGGTTTGAGATTCGGAATTTGGGATTTGGCTTTTCGATCACATCGTCACGCCGCCGCAGACAGGAATGTCCGCGCCGGTAATGAAGTCCGCCGCATCAGAGCAAAGAAAGGCGACAGTGCGCGCGACGTCTTCGGGCGTGGCCAGACGGCGTAACGGAGTCTGCATCGCCTGTACTTTGCGCAGCCGTTCGGGCACGTCTGCGATCAGATCGGTTTCGGTCATGCCAGGAGAAACCAGATTGACGCGGATGCCTTTCGGCCCAAGTTCGACGGCCAGGGCGCGGGTGAATGCCTGAAGCGCGGCTTTGGCGGTGACGTAGCCGGCCAGATTTGCGGGCGGCGTGTTCCAGGCATAGATCGAACCGATGTTGATGATCCGGCCTGATTGCGCTGCGAGCATTGCGGGCAAAGCGGCTTGCACGCAGTTGAAGGCGCCGCGCACCTGCGTGTCGAAATGCATTTGCATCTCAGCCCATGAAGTTTCAGCAAACGGGCGCGCCTGAATCGCGCCGCTGGCGTTGTTGATCAGCACATCCACCGGCTTGCCAAAATGACTGGCCGCGCCATCCACCATTCGCTTGACGGCATCGGCGTCGGTCACGTCGGCTTGAATGGCGATGGCTTGGCCGCCGCCGGATTCGATGGCGCGCTGCACTTCATTTGCGGCGGTTTCGTTTTTGATGAAGTTGATGACGACGCGGCAACCCGCCGCCGCCAGCCCGCGCGCGATGGCCGCGCCGATGCCGCGCGAACCACCGGTGACCAGGGCCACTCGTTCGCTGAGCGGCAGATCGCGAATCTGTTTTTTCTCTTCCAGTACCATAACGGTTCCCTCGCCTTCCAGGACGGTTTGGCCGTTTTGATTGACGGCGCTGACTTCAATGTTGAGCGTCCGCGTGCCTTCGGATTTATGCGTGACTTTCAGCGTGATCGAAATTTCGTCGCCGATGAAGACGGGTGAGCGCCAGCGGAAATTCTGCTGCGCCCACAGCGCACCCGGCCCCGGCAGATGCATTCCGACCAGCGTCGAAACGTAGCTGCCGATGATCATTCCGTGCGCGACGCGGCGCTGGAAGCTGGTGCGGCGCGCAAACTCCGCGTCCATATGCAGCGGATTGTAATCGCCCGAAAGTCTAGCGAAGGCATCCACGTCTTCGGCCAGAATCTTTTTGACCAGCCGGGCTTCGTCGCCAACGGTAATCTTGTCGAAGCTGGCGATCTGAATTGTCGGTTGCGCTGAAGTCATTAGGTTCAAATCAGGTCGGATTCTTGCAGCAGGTGATCGGCGGCGACCGCGACGCGCAAGCGGCGGCCAAGCAATTCAGGCAGGCGCGCGGCGGGAATGCCTGTGCCGGGCTTTTTGAACGCCAGATCGCTTTCAGTCAGCTCCGCGCCAGCGGCCAATTCGCGGCGGGCGACAATGCTTTTGGTGAATAGTTGCCGCAGCGGATCGAGTTCCGCCGCCATCGCTTCCTTGTCAATCGGATGCGCCAGCGCTGTTTCAATGAAGCTCACACCGGCGACCAACTGCTTTAAGCCTTTGGTCGTGATTGAAGCAGGCACATCCGGGCCGAAGCATTCGCGCGAAAAGGTGACGTGGACTTCAATCAGGTTCGCGCCCAGCGTCGCCGCGCCAATCCCCGCGTAAATCGTCCCCGAATGATCGGACAAACCGACCGGGCATTGATAACGCTGGCGCAGTTGGGCGATGACGTTTAAGCCCAGCTTTTCCGGCGGGCACGGATACGCCGTCGTGCATTGCAGAACGGCCACGGGCGCGCCGTTTTCGCGCACGCAATTGACCGCCGCATCCAGTTCATCCCATCCCGACATCCCGCTTGAAAGGATAACCAGTTTGCCCGTGCGCGCCATCTTTTCCAGCAGCGGCAGATTCGATGTTTCGCCCGCGCCAACCTTCCACGCGGGCACGCCGACACGTTCGAGCAAGTCCACCGCCTCAAACGAAAAGGCCGACGACAGAAATATCAAGCCACGTTCGCGCGCATGCTCGGCCAGCCCGTGCCATTGCTCTTCGGTGAACTCCATCCGCCGCCAGTACTTGTAGCGGGTCGCATCTTGTTTACTGAATTTGATTCGCCAGGGTTCACCGGGCGTGCTTTCGGCGGCGGCAATGTGCGTTTGAAATTTGATGGCGTCCGCGCCCGCGTTCGCGACGGCGTCAATATAGGCGTGCGCCGTACCCAGGCTGCCATCGTGCGTTTGCGCGATCTCGGCAATGACGAGGCAATGATTCAGAAGGCGGTCAAAAATGTCTTGTTGTGCTGGCAAATCTTTTTCCTCAGCCATGTCTGACGGCCAATGCCATTGCTTGGGCTTTGTCGGCGGGCAGGACGAGCGATTGCGGACGCTTGAACTGCTCCGGCGCTTGCGAAGTCGGCGAGGTGAACATGCAGGTGTACATCAACCTGTCGTGAGTGCGCGCCAAACCGCCCTTGTGGTAACCAGCGGTATCGGCGAAGACGATCGTGCCTTTTTTGCCGATGCCGGCGACCCACCGTTCTCGCGGCACGATGGTGGCCATCTGATTGTCATTGGTGCGGCGGACGCCGTTTTCGACAAAGAACTCAGGCGTCCGGCGAATTGCGCCCTTGTGATGCGTGCCGGGCGCGTAGGTGAAAGGCCCCGCGCCTTCATCAATGTCCATGAAGTAAACGAACAGTTTGAGAATCGAATGGTCTTCGCGATCACGATGCCAAAGCTGTGATTCACGGGCTTCGGTTTTGGTCGTCAGCGTGTGCCAGACGTTGTAATACCGCAGTTGTGTGTACATTCCGAAGTAGGCATTCGAGATTTGCAAAATTGGTTGCTGCAAAGCGAAGCGCGTATAAACGCCGTCAGGATCAAGGTGCGGCTGCTTTCCCAATAATTCGAAAAGGAAGGTCTTGTGGCTCGTGTTATAACTGTGGGCATTGGCGCGCTCAGTGGCGATTTGACCTGCCCAATCGTTCTCCAACTCATCAACCGCACGGCACAATTCATCAAAGCATGAAGTATTGCCGAAAAGCTTTTCGACCGAAGTGATCGCGATGCCGCTGTGGTTCAATTCATCAAGCACGCGATCAGCTTCGCCGTTGAGCGCCGGTTGAGCGTCCGGTTGATCGAATTGATAGGCCAGCGTTGATTTCAGATTGAATCCGTAACGCCATGTCGGCGTGAAGTGCCTGCCCGCGTAGGCGATCTTGCGTCGAATCAATTTGGGATAGCTTGATAATTCCATCGTGCGAGACCTTTGAAGAGATTGCTAGACGATGTCCGCGAAGGTTTTTTCCATCCGGCGAAAGTAAAACGCGCCGCCCGCCAAAATCAATACGGAGACGAGAGAAGAAACAATCAGTAATTTGCCTGGGGCCGAATTCGTGCCGAGCAATGCCCAACGAAACCCTTCGACCACGCCCGCCATTGGATTCAAGCCATAGACCGTGCGCCAGGGTTCGCGGATGGCACTGCTGGGATAAGCGATCGGCGTAGCCAGCATCCAGAACTGAGCCAAAAACGGTACGACGTAACGCACGTCACGGTACTGCACATTCAGCGCTGACAGCCACAAGCCCACGCCGAGCGATGCGACAATCGTCAGCAATAAGAAAAACGGCAGATAGATAATTTGCCATGACGGAACGATGCCGTAATAGAGCATCATCAACATCAGCAGCCCGAATGCCAGCAGCACATCAATGATGCCCGAAAACACCGTTGCCAGTGGGATCGTCAAGCGCGGGAAGTAGACCTTGGTGATCAGATTGGAACTGCCGACCAGACTGTTGGAGGATTGCGTCAAGCCGTTGGCAAAAAACGTCCACGGTACGAGCGCAGCAAAACAGAAGATCGGGCGTGGCAGGCCGTCCGATGAAATTTTCCCCAGGCTGCTGATAAAGGTGAAAACCAGCATGGTTAGAAATGGCTGCAAGATCGCCCAGACCACGCCCAAGGCGGTCTGTTTGTAGCGTACCTTGATGTCGCGCCAGGTCAGAAAGTAGAGCAGTTCGCGGTATTCCCACAGTTCGCGCAGTCTGAGGGAAACCCAGCCGCGCGATGGTTCGATGCGATGTATGGGAAGCTCTTCCATTGAATTGATAACCTTGTGTGTGGCGACCTTGCGGTCGGCTTGAAGCTCGGCCTGAAGCCCTGATTGAGTGGAAACGGATGTTTTGACTTCGCTGATTGAGTTCACAGGAATAAATGATGTCTGGCGTGTCGCGTCACAAATGCCCCGGATATTAAAGACACTTCGGCGCGTAGCAACCAGACCGTAAAGGAAACCTCATGTCGAGGCAGCATTAGGTTATCAAGCGGTTATCAAGATCACGGCTTGGCGCCGATTCAGGACATTGCAAAATTACAACGGTAAAGAAAGCCGCCACGCCAACCAAATAGCACCAGTAGCAAAAGATAATTTTACGGATTTGGTTTTCCGTCAAGGCGGTCAAATCCTGCAAGGCAATTATCGAACTCGCAAATCATCATAAGAGAGACTAACTGAAACGTCAGGTGGGGGTGGAAGCGGGTCGTGATTCTCGGGTGGCCGGTGAGAATCAGGTTTGATCGGGGCGTCGTGGCAGGCCGTAGAGCTTGCTCGCCACGAGTCGGCATTATACATGCCGACCTTCTTCTGTAAACAAGTTTTTTAATCTTTGCGGATTGCCACGGCATCATCTCATTGTTCGTACAAAACAAGTGAGGGCGCAAAAACACAGAGGCCCTGCGAGAGATGTATCTCTCGCAGGGCCTCTGTGTTTTTGCGCTGTTTTAGGCGTTATTGCGACACGTAGTTGCTACGCGACAGTTTGGCGCTTGTGCCATTTGGATTGGTCACGACAGCATCGCGATTGCCAAACGGGGTCTTTTGCGTCGTTTTGGCGTTCAGCATAATGGTGTCTTCCTCAATGCTGACAACGGTGACGGTGATTTGTGATCCGCCCTGGCAGAAGGAAGTGCAATCAAAGCGCACCTGCGTCCCCTGAGTGAAACCAGTGCCTGTGACAGTCATCGTGATCGTGTTAAATGTCGAAAGCTTGGCCGGGCTGGCGCTGATGATGGTCAGCGGACGCGGCAGCACTTCGATGGATTGGGGCGCGGTCGTGCTGACTCCGCCTTTGCCGTCAGAGACGGTCAGCGTGATCGAGTGAATGCCGACCGGCAGCGTGGCGTTGACGATTGCGCCTTCTGCAATGACGGCATCGCCATCTTTCCAAACATAGCTCAGCGGGTCCAGGTCAGGGTCGCTGGATTGCGAACCGTTCAGTTGAACCGTTGCGCCTTGCTTGCTGGTGGCTTGAGCAGTTGCATCCAACGGCGCCATTCGGGCGGTTGGCGCATTATTGGTGTTGCCGCCGCCGCCGCCGCCGCCGCCATCACCCGGGCCAGGGCCGCCGCCAGGGCCATTACCACTGCCCGTGTCGTCATTTTCGACATCGCTGAGTTGAATGCGGAAGTACAGGGTGTAATACGAACCACCTTTACCATCCGTCGCGACAATGCGGACGTTGGTTGCCACAGCCTGATCGCCTTGATGCGGCGTCAGGATCAGCTTCGCCTGACGCGCGACCGGGTCAATTGCGTCCAGCCGCGCGTAGGCGGGCGCGCCTTGCAGCGCGAAGATGACAGGGTCGTTGTCAGCGTCCGTCGCCTGCAGCGTAATCTCGCGCTGTTTATCCACGATCACGTATTGATCGTTCAGATTGGCCGTGACGGGCAGTTTATTGCCTGCCGTGCCGCCCGTCTGCGGGAAGTTGCCACCGCCTTTTTTGACCTCAACCTCCATCGTCGCCTTTGTTTCGTTGCCTGCGTTGTCACGCGCGGTGAAGATGACCGTGGTTTTGCCAATCGGGAAAAGGTAGCTTGGCAACACCGAAGATTTGACTGGCACGTTGCCGTCCACAGCGTCGTAGGCCACGGGCAGCGGATACGTCACTGTTGAGCCAACGTTCGATGCCGTGGTCTTGCTGATTTTCGAAGGGATGCCGCTCATCACCGGCGCTGTCGAATCGAAGACTTCCATCAGCGTGAACCTGGGTTCACTCGATAGCGCACTGCCATCTGTGACGATCAGTTTTAGGGTATGAGAGCCAATGCCCAGACGGTAGTCCGAGATCGGAGCGCTCGAAATGAGCGTTTCGCCGTCGTACCACTTGTAGGTCAGCGGATCGCCCTCATCGGGATCGGTCGAACTGCGGCCATCCAGACGAACAATTGTGCCGGTAATGCCGCGCGCTTCAATGCCATAGTTGATCGTTTCAAAATTGGCCGTTGGCGCGTGGTTGTTCGGATTGGTGGACGCCGTTTTCAGCAGATAACTGTCCGTCGTCGCCAGAATGTGCAGCGTCACGCCGCCTTTCAATCCACCCGTCCAATTCGAACTAACGGTTTGGGCGGTGAACGGAGTGTTCGGCAGGTTGGTTGCCCAAGCGAAGATCGGCGTGCCGGGCGTCAGCTTCATCCAGCCACGATGGCCTTTCAGAATCGTGCTGGTAATTGGTTGTGCGTTGATCGAAGGCTTCAAATTCCCGACCCGGACTTCCAATCCGCCGGCGGTTGCTGACGCGGCTGCCAATAGTTCGTCAATGACCGTCGAGACCACAGAGCCGCGTGTGTTCACCGGATCAAGTATGTTCGCCGGGGGACGCGCGTAACCGAGCATCGTCGTATTGTCCTGCTGACTGGGCAGACCAGCGATCGCCAGCGTCGCGGGCAGGCGGTCGTAGTTTTGGTCGTCGAACTTGAGATTTGAAGTTTGAACGTCCTCGTTGCGTGGCACTGTGCCGGGCGCGTTCTTGGCCACTGCCAGTGCGTTGTATCCGAAGGATGCGCCGTTTTGCTCTTTAACCCGCGCGCTGCCGATCAGGAAGTTGAAATTGAGCGGCAGTGCGCGCGCGTCAATCGCCATCGCGAAGAGCCAGCCTTTCTGATTCGCCGCAAAATCCTGCGGATTGATTGTCGTCGTTTGATTCGGGAAGAGGCTGATGATCGTGTCGGTCATCAGCGTTGAGTCGGCCAGGCCGGTGAAAAAGACCCGCACGCGGACTTTCTGGGTCGGGTGCGTATTGGTGATGACAATCTGCGAATTGCCGAAGACTCCACTGGTGAAGCGTGAAAAGATGAGTGCGCTGCCCGCCTTCATCTCGCTGGCGCCAAGCGAACCGGCAGGCGCATCCGGCAGATTCGAAGTCGCCACATTATTGGCCGGAATTGGCGGCGTGCTGATCGGCACATTCATGCTGAACGAATCCAATCGGCTGAGCACCTGCATATGGCGCGCGCTGTTATGTGCTTCGCCAAGGCCATCAGTGAGGCTGACGCCGAGCAGGGGAACAGGCGTGCCTTCGACTTGCGCGGCGAAACTGCCCCAGCCTGCGCGCTCCGGTGTGATGAAACTGTTCAACGTAGGAACCGTCCAGATGTTGCTGACCTGAGCGTTTAAGCCACAGACTGTATCTACGATTTGAGGAAATGGTCTGCCACTTTGATCATACGCAATCGCGGTCACCCTCAATGCCTGCGAAGCATTGCCGCCTAAATCCGCCAGAGGACTGAAAAGCGAGACATCCGTGCGAACGGCGCTCTGCGGTGTCGGACCAAGAGTCGGATCTTGATTCTGAATCTGATCCAGTGCAATCGCCTGCGGCAGCCGGTCATAATCCGTATCGTTAAACTTGATCGCCGCGCTGATCGCGCCTTCGGCCACAGTGACAGCACCCCCTGTGCGTTTGGCCACGCCGACCGCGTTGTAGCTCGCTTCGTGGCCATTGACGTCGCGCCCCGTGATAATGCTTGCGCTGCCGATGAGCCAGTTGAATTGCGTGGGAATCCCTTGCGAATTGACGGCGGTAACGATCATGTAGCCGGTCTTGCCCGGATCTTCCGTGCTGGCCAGCAGGGTGCGGGTCTGGTTGGCAGTCAAGTTCAGAAACGTGCTGTTGACCTGGCAATCGCGGACGAAGAACACGCGGACGGTGACGCCGTCGCGCGGATTGGTGTTGGTCAGCGAAATGATCGTGTTGACGCCACTCGGATTCGAATTGTTGCTGGTGTATTTCGGCAGGAAGAGCAGGCTTCCGGCCTTCGTGTTGCTCGCCGCGCTCTTTGGCGCGTTCGATCCAACCTGCGGAACGCCTGGCCCAACCGATGGCTGATCGTTTTGAATTGCGGTCAGCAGTGTAGAGGCCGCCGCCGGGCGCGCAATCATCAATGCTGTTAATGACGCGGCCACCAGTCCCAACGTCATCAGAAAAGCAGCAGCTTTGCGGGAAAAGATAAAGTGAGAGCGTGTGTATTTCATTGGTCTAAATCTGTGAGGGTTGAACTGCATAATAAAAATCTCCTCGTCAGCGATAAGCTCAAAGACGGCTCAAAGCAGGTGCCCGAAAAGAGACGTCAACTTTGGCGAATGAATGAATATTGAAATAAAGAGATAACGAGGGGTCGGGAATGGTTTTTTATGAAACGGCTGATCGCAGGTTCGACGCCGCACCGGTCCGAATGAACGTCTGCACCAACAGGTGCCAAGGTTAAACGATCAATCACCACGCCAATTGTCATCTACGCCATCCCAGCAGGAATGGCCGCACGTTCGGCATCGTTTCTAATCGGGTGTGATCTGGTGATAGAGAATCACAAGGGCAAGCATAAATACTCAATAAACAATATCTGGATAACACCCATTTTGGCCTACGCCTGAATGATCGGATGCAAATTTGAATTGAGATGCGCTTGATGCTGGGCAGGCGGTCAAGCTCGATTGGTTGATGTCCGCAGATCGGGGTACGGAAGAGTAGGTCAAGGTGCTGTTAGCGTTGTGGCAAATTGCCGTGAGGTCACGCTCAGCGGGGCGGAGAGTAGCATAAGCCTTTAGGCGTCGCAAGATATTTTGCAGTCAGCGTTTCCAGGCTTTTCTGAGGCGTTAGATTAAATGCTGCGGACGGCTCCATCGCAGTGAGCAAGAGTGGGCGAACAAAAAAAGGAGGCATTGGCTGCCCCCTTTTGACCCTCATTTTGAACCGGGAGTTTGATGCTCCGGCCTTGTTATTACTCTTCGTCCTTGACCACGACATATCGTGGCCCATCAGAAGTCAGGATGCTGAGTAGCACGCTCTTCTTGTTGCCCAGCTTTTGCAGAGAGGAATTAAATTCATTGAGATTGGCAATTGGCTGCCGAGCGACTTCTTCGATGACCTGACGAGGCCGCAATCCGGCTGCCCAGGCATTGCTGCTTTGATCCACATCGGTGACCAAAACGCCACGCGCGCTTTCCGGCAGTTTCAGTTTCCCTGCCATCTCCGATGTCAGTGCTTCGACGCGGACCCCGGAAAGCAGGCCGCCAGCCGCACTTGAGTCGCTGCCGCCCGCGCCTGGTTCAGCATTTTTCGCCAGTGTATCGTTCTCAACAAGCTTGGCGGAGAGTTCCCGTTCCGTTCCTTCGCGCCAAACTTTGAATTTAACCGTCGTGCCGGGTGCGGTCTGCGAAACCAGGTTGCGGAACTGAGCGCTGGTTTCGATGCGTTGTCCCTGAAATTCAGTGATGATGTCGCCGCGCTTGACGCCAGCCTGATCGGCAGCCTTGCCGGGCGTGACTCGCTGGACGAATGCGCCTTTGCTGCCTTTGTAGCCGAAGGCGTCAGCGTAATCAGCCGTGACGGGCGTGATTTCCACGCCAAGCATTCCGCGGTGAACCTTGCCGTTGCGCAGCAACTGATCCATCACATCGCGCGCCATCTTGGTCGGAATCGCAAAACCGATGCCGATGCTGCCTCCGCTTTGCGACAGAATTTGCGATGGAATTCCGATCAATTCGCCGCGCAGATTGACCAGCGCGCCACCCGAATTACCGCGATTGATGGCGGCGTCGGTTTGCAGGAAGTCTTCAAATGAAGTTCGGTTGCCGGAAGCGCGGCGGCCTTTGGCGCTGATGATTCCCATCGTCACCGATTGGCCAACGCCGAGCGGGTTGCCAACTGCCAGCACGATGTCGCCGACTTCAACTTTGTCTGAATCGCCAAACGGCAGTGCGGGTAACCCGCTGGCATCAACCTTGATCAGGGCGACATCGCTCGGTGGGTCGGTGCCGATGACCTTGGCTGTGAATTCGCGCCCGTCGGCCAACTCGACCTTGACTCTGTCCGCGCCGTCAACGACGTGGTTGTTGGTCAGGATATAGCCTTCAGGGCTGACAATCACGCCTGACCCCGTACCAAGAGCCTGCAATGGCCCTTTGCCCTGCGGTTGTTGCTGGCGCGGCGCCACGCGTGGGCGGCGCGGTGTTCCTTCATCGTCTTGATCCGGGGTGCCAAACAGGTCGCCGAAGGGATCAAAAGAGAAAGGCATTTGTTGTTGTCTGCGGCCTTCGACGTTGATCACAACAACGGCGGGCGTGACCGCCTTGGCGATCGAAGAGAATCCGCCATTGAGCGTGACTTGCTGATTGATCTGCGGATCGGCCGAAACGTAGATCGGGACTTTGTTTCCGCCTCCGCCCTTGAACCAGCCGCGTGAGGTCGCGGCGACACTAAACACGGCGCCGATGAGTAGAACCGCGACGCCAATAATACCCATCAGTTTCCAATTGAAGCGCTGATGACGGCCAACGTTGATGACTTGATCGTATCCTGTTTCCATACCTCTCACTCCTTTGATCGTGCTGGTAGATCGTGCTGGAACTTCTAAGCTTTGCTGCTTGCGATGGCGCAAGCGCAGGGAGAAAACTTACGGTTGCGGTAAGCGAAAATATCTTAGCAATGGCTTGGCCCCTTTTCAAGAATGTGCATCAGAAGGCCATGAACAGGCATTGGCGCGATTTCCGCCAAAGACTCAAGCCTCTTCGTTAAACAGCGACGGTGCGACAAATTACCGCTTGACGGACTTTAGCACGTTGGCTAAGATGCGTCGCGGATAAGGTGTAACGAATCAGAAACGGCAACACCCGATTCTCCTCACTGGTGATGATTTTAGTTGCTTCTCAATTGCCGTGCCTCACAATTCTTAAAAGATCAATGGTTCAAAGCTAATATCTGCCAAGTCTGATGACGACAAAATTGATGCCCCAAGGTCTGTGTTGAGAACCTGCGAGTGAGAGTCGAAGAGAGTGTATTGAGGAATTAACGAAAGGATGAGTTCGCCCAACGCCATTCATCATGTGCCCGCCAATCCATCTCCCTTGTGCTCCATTCGTAGGCTTACTTATTTTGAAAAGCTTGTTGATCTGTCACGGCAGGATTTGAAAAACAAGCAATCATCTTCCCCTGATCTGTTTACTTCGACTCAATTGCCTGTCGTGGGTCTGGTGCCCCAAGTTCATAATTCAGGTGCTCCAACAAACATAATCTTTTCGCATTTAAATAGGATCAGCGCGTGAAAGCGTGTCTTGATTAAGTCAGCGTCGTAGTGTGAGATCACACGCTCAAGAGGCCTTTGTCTGGCCTTGTTGTTTGAGTTGTTGAGATGTGGAATGCGTGATCCCGTGTGATGGCCGTTGGCCAATGTGATGTCGCACGGGCAGTGACTGAGGCTTTCAGCTTACGGCTGAAGCTTAGGTCCAATGCCTTCTGGAATCGGGCAGAGTCTGAGGTTTGGCTCGGGTTTGCCCAAGGTTAGATTGATAGATCATTTTTAGTGGCTAGCCGCGGGGCCTTACGAAGCCGTGCGGCAATATCTTCGGCGCCATGGAAAAAGGAGTCTGAAAAACAATGGCTGGTCGCGAATATCTTCTCAGGTTGTGCCGCTTGGCTTCACGCCGGGCGGTAGTCATTGCGCTTGTCGCTGTGTGTTTGGCCAGTGCTAGCCTTATTAGCTGGTGGCAGGCATCAGCAGAGCGCTCACTGAATTCATCTGCAGCAACTATATCCCCAAAGGGAAATGCCGCAACTGCTGGCTCGCTGGTCTCACTAAGCGGTCTCAAATTCGCCCAGGGCGATGGCGCGCAAGGCGCTATGCTCGGTGAGTTCGAAGGCTACTTCGATGCCAAGACCCGCAGTTTCTCATTGCAGCCCAAGGGCGAGCGGGCGGGCACAGGCAATCGCCAGGCGTTCCGCAGCGATCCGGGTGGTGACGTGCCGGTCGGGCCGTCAGGCTTTAGTTTCCGCGTGGTCAGAAGCGATTTCGTCAATACGCCTGACAATCCCGCAACGGTCGTCGGTGAAATTGAACTGACGAACAACACAAGCGGCATCCTGTACAACACGCGCGTTGTCTTTACGTCGTTCAAGCTCAGTAATGCTGGTGGCGCGGATGCGGGGAATTTGCCGGGTGCCAATGGCTTTGCATATTTCAACGATGGCCAAGTCGCCTACAATAACAAGCTAAGCGTTTCTCGTGCTTACGGCGACATTGCGGCGGGCGGGAAGGTCAGTCAGGTCTGGTCTTTTGCAGTCGGAAACACTCCACCCAGCTTCTTTTTCGCATACAAAGTGATTGCGGACATTGGCGTCGCGGCTGAGAGCGTTGCTCCGGCGGCGGTGCAGGTGAATGCTTCCACGGGAACCAGCGTCATGATCAATGGCCGCGGATTTACCGGGACGCCAACGGTCCAGCTTGTAGGCGCTTCAACGGTTGCGCTAACGGGTGTGTCGGCGACGGCTACTGCGATCACGGCAACTGTTCCTGCGGGCACTGCCGCTGGCGCTTACAGCGTTCGTGTGATCAATCCTGGTGGGACGGCGGGTGGCGCAGGATCAAGCGTGCTGAATGGCAAATTGAAAGTGACGGGCGTGCCTGATGCAGGGCATACCGTTTCCGGCAACATCGCGGCCTTCGCCGATGCCGGGCCATATTTAGTTTCGGGCAGCGCGACGATCGGTTCGGCGGTGACGATTCCTGCCGGTGCGGTGATTTACGTTGCCGGTGGCGCTGCGATCACAGTCACCGGTGCTGGAAACATCACGGCAGATGGCGGAATTCCCGGAGTGTCTGCCACGAATCCAAATCAAATCGTGATTACATCTCAGCGTTCTCCGGGGGCGGCTTTGCCTGCGGCAGGAGCCTGGGGTGGAATCAATGCTACGTCGGTGGCTTCCTCGACGTTGACGATGAGGAACGTCGTGGTCGAATACGGCGGCGCGTCGGGCAGCGCGGAAATCAACCTGACCGGTTCGGGGCGCACCCTGCGCTTTACGGACAGCATCGTTCGATCAAGCGCGGGCGCGGGCATTTCGGCGGCGGGCACGGGCGAGAGCCTGGTCGGCTTTGCGCGCAACCGGGTGGATAACAATGGCACGTCGGCCAGCGACCCGGCGGTGCTGGTCAGCGGTAATGCTTCACTCGGTCTGTATGACATCAACAGCGCTAATGCTGCGACCAGCGTTGGCGATCCTTCCTATTTCTACTCATCCGCCAACGATTTCACCAACAATCAAGTCAACGCAATTCAGATCGGAACCACTGCTGACGCAGCTTCAAACGATTTCACCAAATCGGGCGTGCTGGTCGGACAGGGGACGACACCGATCAGGATTGCAGGCAGTTGCGCAAACCCGGCGATTGTCGGCGCGGTTCCTCCGGCCACTCCGGCGGAACTGACAATTGGCCCGTCAGCCACAATTCAGCTTGCGGCAGACCTCAACCTTCAAGCCGGTGATTATCCGTCGAATAAAGTCGGGTGTATCGCGGCCAACGGCTATGCCGGAGCCTACATCGGCCCCAAGCCAGGATCGGCGGCAGTCAACAAGCTGATCTCGTTCGACAAGATTCCGAGCGGCGGTAATTTCAGTGCAATCTTTTTCTCGCGCAACGCGATGGCCAACTGCATTCTGAATTACGTCAGCGTGCAGAATGGCGGCGCGGCATCAGCATGCAGTAATGGCAACGGCGAAGTGATTACGGAAGTAATCGGCCTGAAGGTGACCAATTCGGTGATCACAGGCAGCGCGACAGGCGGTTTGCTGTCAATCGTCGGCGCAAAGGTGGATTCGCGCGGTTCAACGTTGAGCGGCAATGCCATTCCGATTATTGATACCATCGCCGGCGGTCTGCTGGGTGACGGTAACCTTGCCATACAATCCACCGTCTATTTGCCCATTGCGATTGCGACCGATCCCTTAGGCCGCGGCATTTACGTGGCCGATTCAGCCGGAACCTTCCTGATCCGCTTCATCAATACGACGCGCAACACAGTGACGATTGGCGGGCAGAAAATTCCCGCCGGTGCGATCCGCACGGTCATTGGCGCTCCGAACGGCGACGGGGCTGACAACGTGCCCGGCACGACAGCAGACGTTGGCAGCTTGAGCGGTTTGGCGGTCAGCAAGGACGGCGATCTGGTCTACTGGATTGATCAGGGCGCTTCGGTCATTCGTGTCTACAACGCCTCTGCTTCGCCCAAAGCGGTTGCTGGGGGCAATCTTGCTCCTGGCAATGTCACAACTGTGATCAGTATGGGACTTGGCTCCAGCGTCAATGCCCTGGCTGTGAATCCGGTGTCGGGTGAAATCTATGTTGCTGATGCGACAGCGGGCGTCAATCAGATCTTCAAGTTTGCTCCCACAGGCGGCGCTTTAACGCCGGTTGCAGGGAATGGCGCAAACACCAAATCTGATGATGCCTTCACGCCAGGCGCGGCAACCAGCAGTCCGCTGCTGCAACCCCGCGCGATTACATTCGATCCGCAAGGCAATCTTTACATCTCTGACACAGGCCACGCCCGCGTGATCAGAGTGGATGCGGGCGGCACCGCTTCACTGTTGGCGCAATTCCCGCCCAAGAGCGATCCGGCGGCGATGCCTTACGATAGTAATCCATTCGCCACAGGGCTGACCTTCTTCAATGGCAAGCTCTACATTGCCAACGGCAACGCGCAGGACATCGCGCGGATTGACGCGCCGAATAATTTCACGACGATTGCCGGAACGATCAAAACTTCCTGCGATTACACCTCTGACACCTGTGGCGATGGCGGGCCGATCGCTCAGGCTCTCTTTAACCTGGTCGGCAGCGTGTCGCAGCCGCCGCTGGTCGGGTTTTCATCCGACGGCAAAGGACTGTATGTCGCTGATCAAAGCTCGGGCAGCAAAGGCCGCGTCCGGTATCTGAATTTGAGCGCAATGGATACTGAAGTCGCGGGGATATTGGTGGCGGCCGGCAACATCAATACCATTGCCGGCGCGGGGCTGCCTTCGCCATTCAATGGTGGATTGGCGACCAGCGCCGCTTTCAACAAGCCGAGTGGTGTTGGCGTGGACGGTAACGGGAATCTTTGGATTACCGACACGCTGACCAGCAAACTGCGCTTCGTGAATATGGGGACAACGACGATCACGATTTTCGCAGGCACGACGGCAACTCAGGATGTGAAGCCGGGCGCGATCGCCGAAGTCAACAAGAACATCGGCGACGGCCCGAACGACGGCGCGCCGGTTAATTTCGCGGTCTTCGACACTCCGCAGGGATTGACCATCACCGCGCAGGGCATCTTTATAGCGGACTCAAAGTTCGGCGGCACGGTGGCGACCGGCAACAAACCGCGTACCAGTTCGCTGCGCTTCATTAACACCACCAGCCAGACGATCACGTTTTATCCCAACGGCGCGACCAAGGTGAATGTTGCACCCGGCAACATTGCCAGGATCGTCGGCGGCAGCACCGATCCGAATCTGCCAGGAGATGGCGCGAACCCGCTTGGGGCGAGATTGATCGGCGCGACTGACGTGGCGGTTCATCCAACCACGGGTGACCTTTACATCGCCGAAGCCGGGCACGTTACCTTGTCGCGCATCCGCCGCGTGGATCGCAGCACGGGCGCGGTTTCGACCATCCTGACGGGGGCAACGAACGATGCCTATCTTGGCGTGTCGTTTGACTCGGTTGGACGGCTGCTGGTCGCCAACGGCGGCTTCAAAACCGGCACTGGCGCGACGACCAATCTGGGCAACAGTTCGATTTTGCGCGAGAAGGCTTCGGGACAGTGCGCGACCAACGCGACAAACTGCTTCGATACGATCTTGTCGGGTGGCACAGGCTCACTGCTGAAGAACCCACGTGATGTCGTCGAAGGCCGTGATGGCGCGTTGTATGTTACCAATGCCGGACCGTCCGAGGTGGGCAAGAGCGATAACAAGATTCTGCGCATCGTGGTGTCGGGCACCACGGGCACAGCGTCAGTTTATGCCGGCACCATCCAGGGCTATAGCGGAGACGGGGGACCGGCGATCAACGCGCAACTCAACCTGGCGTCGGATGATTTCATCATCTCGACCTTCGGCACACCGGTGCTGACTTCGCGCGTGAATGTCACCATTACCATTGGGCTGAACGGAGAAATCATTTTCGCTGATGCGGCCAATAACGCGATCCGCCGGATTCGCTAACGCTTGCGCAATGACAACCTGGGAGCGCGGATGGGTTTTACCTCCGCGTTCCCGGCAAGCAGGAATTGCCAAAGAATATAGCCAAATAAATTGGAGGCAGTGATTTTATGAAGTTATTCAGTAAGGCAAGAGGTCAGGCAACCAGGACGGCGGCTCGCGGCGCTGCCAGTGGAGTTGCCATCCTGATCGCTACCGTGCTCTGTGCTCTGGCCACGTCTGTCGTGGCATTTGGACAGGAAGCCAGGGGCGACGAGAACTACGCGATCTTCGTATCGCAGCGCAACGGCGCCGCGGAACTTTATCTGATTGATCTTGGCACACACCAGGTCAGCCAATTGACCAACACCGGGCGAGGGCATTTGACGCCCTCCATCGCCGCCAATCGAGCCATTGTTTTCGCTTCGCGCGAAGGCTCGAATTACGAACTGTTCAGCGGATCCCTGGGCACTGCATGGCGCACTCGCCGTCCGGTGATTACTGGGCTGAACCGGCTGACCATCAACACTTCCGACGAAACCGGAACCAGCATCACGCGCGAAGGCGATACGATGGCCTTCGTTTCGGGCAACGGTATTGAACTGATGACCGCCGGTGGCGGATCGCGTCAACTGGCCATCCCGGCAGGCGAGGAATCGAATGACTTTGCTCCGTCAATTTCGCCGGATGGCGCGCGCATCGCGTTTGTTTCGAATCGCGCGGGCGGCTACGACCTCTGGCTATACACCAAATCCACGGGGGATATTCGCCAGTTGACGCGCAGCGCCAAGGCGGGTGGCGGTGTCAGTTGGAGTGCGGATGGACGGCAGATCGTCTTCAACACAACGGCCACTGACAACGAAGCCAGCGGCGTCGCAATGGCGGATGCCGAAACCGGCGCCTTCCGTGTGTTGACCAATCAGGGCGACTTCAATGGTTCGCTATCGGCTCGCGGCAACCGGATGCTGTTTACCTCGACGCGTGACGGCGACGCGGAACTTTATCTGCTCAACGTCGGCAGCGGTTCGGTCGAACGCCTGACCATCAGCCCGGGGGCGGATGATGGAGCGGTCTTCGTGGCGGAACCGATTCGGCCAAGCCCGCCATCGCGCAGGCCATAAATTGACAATCGCTGGGCTGAGAAACAAATAAGCTGTGCGCTTTGACGACGGCCCAAATAAGTCTTTGGAAAGGACGCAAGGAAAATTCCCATGCAGATGCAGACCAGTTCCCCGAAAATCGTGACGAAAGAGCAGGCTTCATTTACCGAACTGCTCGATAACCAAGAAGGCATCATTCTCGATCTTGAGAACCTTCATTACTACACCTTGAATGCGGCAGCGGTCTTCCTGTGGAAGCAGATGCGGTCAGGTTCGGCCAACACGGCGGAATCACTGAGCGCGGCGTTGGCGACAGCGTTCAACATCAACAGCGATCTGGCGGAGCTGGATTCGCGCGCATTCCTCGACGAACTCGAAGGCAATGCGTTGGTCTTCCACTCCGAGTTTGACGTGACAGTGATCAACCGGGCGCTGGCCGCCGCAAACGGCGAACTGCCCGCCTACGAACCACCGCAACTGAAACTGTCGAATTCACTGACGCAGGTTACGCTGTCGGGTTCTTCGACCATCGCAGTCGCGGCCATCGGCGGCTAAACAGATTGCGGATTGCGGATTGCGGATTGCGGATTCAAACCGTATATCCGCAATCCCTGCTCCACTCTTTGCACTCCTTTATGCCTGCCGTTACGCTGGCGATTTGTGGCAATCAACTTTCCATTTCGGCGCGTGCGCCTCGCCTGATTCGCCTCTTCGCCGACTACTTTCGCTACTACAATCCCCAGATCATTTCCTCCACTGACACGCCGAATCCTTTGGCGGACAATCCACCTGCGCTCCAAATCGAACTGAAGATGCGCGATGCGTTACCGCCGCGCGAACGATTGATCCCGCCGTCGGCAGAACTCTTTTCGCAAACGGGTATTGTCAGCTTGTGGCGGGAGACAGGGCGAAAAGAATCCGCAATCCGCAATCCGCAATCCGCAATTGCAGAAGTTGAGGGGAGGTTTTTCTTTCACCTCGGGGTAGCGGCGTTTCGTGTGGATGTTGAAACTGGCCGCGCCATTGGCCTGGTCACGCCGCAGGCCATGGAATACCCGCACATTCTGGCCAATACCTACACGCTGTTTGCGCTGTTGTTGATGCTGCGCACGCGGCGGCTCTATCACCTTCACGCGGCAGCCATCGTTTCGCCGGATGACAAGCTGTGGCTGATCTGTGGCGCGCAGCGGGCAGGGAAGACGACCTTAACGACAGCGTTGGGATTGGCGGGCTGGCGACCCATTTCGGATGATTCGCTATTGATCGGCAGAGATGAAGAATCCGCCTGGCTGACGCCGTTCAAAAAGTATTTTCACATCGGCGATGAACTGCTGCGTCGCTGGCCTCAGTTAGAAGGCATCCAGCGTCATCACCAATATCTTGACCGCACCTGCACGGGCGGGCTGGAGTTTTTTGGCACGCGCGAATTGGCCGAAACGAAATTCCGCCGCATTGATCACATTGTCCTGCCGCAGATCGTCAATGAACAAGTGAGTCGTGTGGAACCTTTGGCGCGCAGTGAAGCCATGCTGCGATTGGCCGAACAGAGCATGTTCTTTCAGCTTTGGCGCGACCACACCGCCCGGCAATGGCAGTGGCTGAATGAATTGGCAGCAAACGCTAAGTGTCATCGTTTATTTTCAGGGGCTGACGCCTTGGCGGACCCGCACACCGCCGCGCGAATTCTGGACAGGCAGAGTGGAGATTGAGAGCTGTCCTGACAATCATTCTGTCTCCTTCCTAATCGCCGAATTGCTTGACACCCTTCAAGCGCACTCACAGAATCACGGCTCAAATTTTTCCATCCCCACTTTTGCTCGCAATTTAAGAAGGCAGTCTTTGCCGAAACCACCAGTATGCCGACATCACCGAACAAGGACGTAACACAACTGCTGGCTGATTGGAGAAAAGGCGATCAGGTGGCATTGGATCAACTGGTTCCGCTCATCTACCAGGAGCTTCATAAAATCGCGGGCGGTTATCTCAGCCGCGAACGATCCGGCCACACGATCCAGCCAACGGCGCTGATTCACGAAGCCTATCTGCGGCTGGCGGCGCAGCAGATGCCCGAATGGCAGAACCGCAAACATTTCTTCGGCGTGGCTGCACAATTGATGCGGCAGATTCTGGTTGAACACGCGCGCGCCCACGCGAGCGCCAAACGCGGTGCGGGCGAACAGAACCTGCCGCTGGATGAAGCGCTGGCCTATTCCACAGAGCGTCCCGGTGATCTGGTTGCGCTCGACGACGCGCTCAATAGCCTTGCGGCCTTCGACGAGCGTAAAAGCCGGATGGTCGAGTTGCGCTTTTTCGGCGGCTTGTCGCTGGAAGAGACCGCCGAAGTGATGGGCGTTTCCATTCCCACCGTCGTGCGCGAAATGCGGCTGGCGCAAGCCTGGCTGCACAGAGAAATGGCCAAATGACCCCAGCTAACATGACCCCTGAACGCTGGCAAAAAGTTGAAGAGGTTTTTGAAACGGCGATCGAGCTTCCGGCCGAAGAGCGCGAAGCCTTTCTGACGCAAGTCTGCGGCGAAGACGACGACTTGCGCACCGAGATCGCTTCGCTGCTGGAGAACGAAGCCGAAGAGACGTTCTTTCAGTCGGCGGTTAAAGATGGCGCGCAAACCTTCGCCCACGCCGCCGTCGAAGAGATCATCGGCCAGCGCATCGGCGCTTACCGCATCACCGGTCTGGTTGGGCAGGGCGGGATGGGCGCTGTTTATCGGGCCGTCCGCGACGACGATCAGTTCAATCAACAAGTCGCCATCAAGATCATCAAGCGCGGAATGGACACGGGGCTGGTGCTGCGCCGTTTCTGGCGCGAGCGGCAAATCCTGGCCAGCCTGAACCACCAGAACATTGCGCGATTGCTGG
This sequence comes from Blastocatellia bacterium, assembly GCA_038211695.1. Taxonomy (GTDB): domain Bacteria; phylum Acidobacteriota; class Blastocatellia; order RBC074; family RBC074; genus RBC074. Next base: position 53,403 of record JBBQVH010000022.1, read on the forward strand.
ATGGCGGGACGACTCCGGACGGGCGGCCTTACTTTGCCATGGAGTTCATCGAAGGCCAGCCGATCAGCGATTACTGCGAAGCCCGCGAGCTTTCAATTCCCGACCGATTGAAACTCTTTCGTCAGGTGTGCGCCGCCGTTCAATTCGCTCATCAAAATCTGATCGTCCACCGCGACATCAAACCGGCCAATATTCTGGTCACTGAAGACGGCACGCCGAAGCTGCTGGATTTTGGCATCGCCAAACTGCTGGCGTCCGACACGGGCCAGGCTTCGACGCGTACCGTCACCGGAATGCGCCTGATGACGCCCGATTACGCCAGCCCCGAACAGGTGCGCGGCGGAACGATTACGACGGCTTCGGATATTTACAGTCTGGGCACTGTGCTTTACGAACTGTTGACCGGCCAGCATGCGCATCAATTCAAAACCTACTCGCCTGTCGAAATCGAAGAAACCGTTTGTCTGACGGAAGCCGAAAAGCCCAGCGAAGCTGCGGCGCGCGCTGAAGGCGGGCACTCGCGCTGGCGCAAGCAATTGGCCGGTGACGTGGACAACATCGTGCTGATGGCCTTGCGCAAGGAACCTGAGCGCCGCTACCAATCGGTTGAACAATTTTCCGAAGACATTCGCCGCCACCTGGAAGGTTTGCCGGTCATCGCGCGCAAAGACACGGTCGGTTACCGCACGGGCAAATTCGCGCGGCGGAACAAACTGGGGATTGCGGCGGTGGCGCTGGTCATGCTGAGCCTGATCGCGGGCCTGATTGCCACGCTGCATCAGACGCGCATTGCCCGCGCCGAAAGCGCCCGTGCGGAAGGCGAGCGTGCCCGCGCCGAAGCCAATCTGGTAGAAGCCAGAGCGCAAAAAACAGAAGCCGAATCGCAGCGAGCCGAAGCCCTGCGGCAACGCAGCGAAGCCGATGTTCAGCGCGCATTGGCTGAAGAGCAGCGCGCCGAAGCCCAGGCCCAAACCGTCGAAGCCATGCGCCAACGCGCCCTGGCCGAAGCCGAGCGCGCCAAAGCCGAAAACCGATTCGGCCAGGTTCGCAAACTGGCCAACACTTTCCTTTTCGATTTCCACGACAAGATTCGCGATCTGCCCGGTTCGACTCCGGCGCGCGAACTGGTGGTCAAGACCGCGCTCGAATACCTGGACGGTCTGGCACGGGAATCGGCGGGCGACACGGCCCTGCAGTGGGAACTGGCGACAGCTTATGAAAAAGTCGCCGATGTGCAGGGCAATCCGAATCAGGCCAATCTGGGCCAGACGGCGGCGGCGCTGGAAAGCTATCGCAAGACAACGGAGATTGCGGAAAAATTGTTGGCGCGCGATCCGGCCAACGAAAAATTCCTGCGCATGCTGGCTTCGGTTTACAGCAAAGTCGGCCCGATCGAATTGCGTGGCGGCAAGACCGCGCTGGCCAGACAGACGGCGCAGAAAGGCATCGGCATCGCCGAGCGATTGTTGGCGGTCAGGCCCGCGGACGACGAAGTTTTTGCGCTGATCATCGTGGGGTACGCCAACATTGGCGCAACGGATCAATTGACCGGCGACATTCCGGGCGCGATGCAAACCGCCCGCCAACGTCTGGCCATCGCCAACCGCTGGATGGCTGAACGTCCCGGCCCGCGCGCGCGCGCCAGCCTGGCAACCAGCCAGGGCGAGATTGCGGATATTTCGAACCATATGGGAGATTTGCCCGCCGCATTGGAGCTTTTTCGCCAGGCGCTTGCCTTCTATCTGGTAGCCGTCGAAGAGCAGCCCAATAATGCCCAGGTGCGACGGCAATTGGTTGCGATTTATGGAAGGTTGGCCAGTGTGCTGGGCGATCCCAGGGGCATCAATCTGGGAGACACAGCGGCGGCGATCGAACACCAGCGCAAAGCATTGGCGATTGCGGAGGAGTTGGCGGCGGCGGATCCGAAGAACGTGCGCGCGCGCAACGAGCTGAATTTTCAATACCGCGATCTTGGTTTGCTGCTCGGCGAAACCAATCCGGCAGAAGCGATAAAGCTTTTTGATCAGGCATTCACCGTCATGAAAGCCACGGCTCCGGCGGGCAGGCCGGTCTCGCGCGAATACGAAGCGATGTACCACGCGGAGGTCGCCCAACCCTGGCTCAAGATGGGAAACCGTGCTGCCGCCCGCCAGCACGCCGACCAGGCGGGCGAACTCCTGCGGGCGATTCCTATTCAAAACCGCATGTTCACCACTGAGATTGCCGACAAACTCCATCTGGCAATCGGCGATGTGTTATTGGAGACCGGCGATGTGGCGGGGGCGTTGGAAAATTATCGCCAGGCCCTGTCCTTTGCCGAAGGCGACGTGGCAGCCAGTCCCTTCGATATGGAAAAACGATACGGCCTTGCCTTCTGCCACGAAAAGCTTGGCAAGTATCACGTCACGCTGGCCGCGCAAGCCGGTCTGGCCGCCGGTCAACAGACCGAACATTGGCGCGAAGCGCGCGCCCACCATCAGAAAGCCACGCAGGTCTGGAACGAATGGAGCCGATGGGGCAAATCGAGCGCCTTCGATGTCAAAAGAAAAGAACAGACCGCGCGTGCCCTGGCCGAATGCGACGCCGCGCTGGCAAAGCTGGGAGCGCGATGATTTTCCGCTCCCGCCCATGATTCCTGCCTTCGGCGGCCCCTGAAAAATATCGTAACAGCTCAGCCTTATTCGTCCTGTAGGGACGTTTGAATGTAGGCAGGTCGTTTACGGCCTGCTAATGAAGCGAAGGTATTCCCGTCCCATCGGGACGGTTGACACGGGAAGGCATTCAACCGTCCCGATAGGACGGCGGTTTCTACGCTCTACTCGCAGGCCGTAAACGACCTGCCTAAGTTCAGGCCGTCCCGCTGGGACGAAAAGTGGGTAATTACAAAAAATAAAAAAATCTTCTGAGCCGTGATCAATTCGCCTCTTCTTTTTCGCCTGTCAGGTTGAAGGCGATGATGGCTGGCAGCGCAAGAGCGCAACGCGCGGCATTCATCGCCAATCACAACGGCAACGAACGAGAAAAGGAAACACAATGAAAATCAAAACAAACGTTAAAGCAGGCTTTCTGACTGGGAACCACAACCAGACGGTGTCGCGCGGCCTGAAGGTCAAGACCAGCGTCAAGGCCGGATTCAATCCCCAGCCCGACCCGCCGGGCCGCAGCAACCACAACCAGACAGTGTCGCGCGGCCTGAAGGTCAAGACCAGCGTCAAGGCCGGATTCAATCCCCAGCCCGACCCGCCGGGCCGCAGCAACCACAACCAGACGGTGTCGCGCGGCTTGAAGGTCAAGAGCAGCGTCAAAGCGGGCTTTCTCTGTGACAACCACAACCAGACGGTGTCGCGCGGCCTGAAGGTCAAGAGCAGCGTCAAGGCGGGATTCAACCCCCAGCCCGACCCGCCGGGCCGCAGCAATCATAACCAGACGGTGTCGCGCGGTCTGAAGGTCAAGAGCAGCGTCAAGGCCGGATTCAATCCCCAGCCCGACCCGCCGGGCCGCAGCAACCACAACCAGACAGTGGCGCGCAGCTTGTAAGGTCAAGACCTTCGTCAAGGCCGGGCTTATTGATCTGACTGACAGGTGGCAAAGATTGGCTCGGCGGACGAGAATGAAAAGAGGCATTAGCCCGTTCGCGTTCGCCGCGTCAGTGGTAGCCGTCTTGTCGGCCACGGTCTGGGCGGGGCCTCAATCGCCGGACGCAAACATCACCAAAAGATCACCAAAACATCATGCCTGACGCTGGCCCAGTGCCTATACTCCGCATCGTTGACGGCGGCCTCAAACGAGGCAATCGCCGTGGCAATTGAAAAAATGATCGTCCGGCTGGCTGTGCGGAAAGCCATCAGCCAGCCGGATGCCAACAACGAGAGAGATTAATACGTCATGAAAACCACGAATAAGCAGCAAGTTTTGAAGGTCAAGACCAACGTTAAGGCTGGCGGCTTCCAACTCAACCACAACCAGACAGCGGCGCGCGGCCTGAAGGTCAAGAGCAGCGTCAAGGCTGGCGGTCTCACCAGTGCTAACCACAATCAGACGATGGCATGTGGCCTGAAGGTCAAGAGCAACGTCAAAGCTGGCGGTCTCGCATCCAACCACAACCAGACGGTGGCGTGTGGCCTGAAGGTCAAGAGCAACGTCAAGGCGGGCAGTCTCACCAGCAACCACAACCAGACGGTGGCGCGTGGTCTGAAGGTTAAGAGCAACGTCAAAGCCGGCAGTCTTACCTCGAACCACAACCAGACGGTGGCGTGTGGCCTGAAGGTTAAGAGCAGCGTCAAGGCTGGCGGCATCATCGTTAACGACCGAAATCACAACCAGACGGTGGCGCGTGGCCTGAAGGTCAAAAGCAAGCTGAAGGCGGGCGAATATCCGCCCGACCCGTGTCGCACCCGCAACCACAACCAGACGGTGGCGCGCAGCCTGAAGGTCAAGACCAACGTCAAGGCAGGGCTGATCGGGCTGTTGTAATCACGGCTGACCGGACTGAAAGATTTTTTTGATCGAGATGATAGTTTTGACCGATCTTTTCCGCCTTATCAGGTGAGCGCCGAATGAGGCGCTTAACGAAATGGCAGCGAAGCGGTTTTTCACCATTCCCTACAAGGCAGGGGCGGCGGTACTTCGCACGCCGTCCCCAACCGACGATCAAATCGTTATAGGAGAAATCATGAAGGTCAAAACTCAAGTCAAAGCGGGCGGGATTACTTGGAATCACAACCAGACGACGGTGCGCGTCAAGACTGGCGTCAAAGCTGGCGGGATGAGGGTCAATCACAACCAGACGGCGGTGCGCGTGAAGACCAGCGTCAAAGCGGGCGGAATACAATTCAACCACAACCAGACGGCGAAAAGCTTGCGTATCAAGTCCGACGTTAAAGCGGGTGGCATTCAGTTCAACCACAACCAGACGGCGAAGAGCTTGCGCATCAAGTCCGGCGTCAAAGCAGGTGGGATAAGTTTGCAGCACAACCAAACGGCGAAAGGCTTACGCATCAAGTCCGGCGTCAAAGCTGGCGGCATGAAGGTGAATCACAACCAGACGGTGAAAAGCTTGCGTATCAAGTCCGGCGTCAAAGCCGGACCAGGTAATGGTGGTGGTGTATGGCTCAACCATAACCCAACAGTGAAGAGCGGCTTGAAGGTCAAGTCGAGCGTCAAGTCGGCCGGCCCTGGCGTCGTGCTTCAGCACAACCAGACGGTGAAGCTTGGCCTGAAGGTCAAGACCAGCGTCAAAGCGGGCGGAGCCAAGCTCAACCACAATCAGACCGTGGCTGGTGTAATCGCTTAATGGCGATGATAATCCGCCGCCGAAATTTCCTGGAAAAATTTACGGCGGCGTGATCAATCCGGCGCGCCGTTATCGCATGTCAAGATGGGAGGGCGAGTATGATCGCGGCTACCGAACAATCATCATCACAACCGCCGGCAGACCCTGCGGAACAAGCCGTCAGTTTGCACGAAGCGGGCGTCGAGGCTTATCACGCGGGGCACGGGCCGCGAGCCGAACGGCTGTTTCTGTCGGCGGTGGAATTGTTTGAAACGCACGACGGCGTTGATTCGCCGGACGTAGCGGCAGTGCTCAATGATCTGGGCGCGGTGGCCGAAGACCGCTGCGATTACGAAACGGCGCTGCGGCGGTTCCGCCGCGCGGCTGAGATCATTGAACCGCTCGGCGATGCGGATGACGAAGATTTACGGCGGCTGTGGCTGCAATCGTGGAGCAATCTGGGACGGCTGACCCGCATTCAAGGCCGCTACGACGAGGCAAAGCAGATTTGCAAACGCGCGCTGGATTACGCCCAAGCGACCTTCGGGGCTGAAAGTACGGAAGCCGCCGACGCGCTGAACAATCTGGGAATGGTCGGCAAGTTCGCGGGCTGGTTCGACGAAGCCGAAGGTTATTACCATCGCGCGGTGGCAATTCTGGAGCGCGAACACGGAGCCGATCACGTTTCACTGGCTTCGCTCTTTCACAACTTGGGCGGCCTGGAACACGCGCGCGGACGTTTTGCCAAAGGCGAACCATACGCACGCCGCTCGGTTGAATTGCGCGAAAAGGCCGTGGGCAAGGATCATCCCGACGTGGCTGCGGATGTGGCCGCGCTGGCCGCACTGCTTGACGGGCAGGGCAAGTATGAAGAGTCCGAACCGCTTTACCACCGCGCACTGGCCATCTTTCGCCGGGTGCACGGCGAAGAGCATTACGAAATCGCCGTCAATCTGAACAACCTGGCCGCGATTTATCAAGAGCAAGAACGATTCGCCGAATCAGAAGATCACTACCTGCGGGCGCTGGCCATCAAGGAAAAAATCTTCGACGCCGCGAACGTCGAAATCGCGCTGACGCTGAACAACCTGGCCGTGCTGTATCAGGCTCAGGGGCGTCATGACGAAGCCGCCGTGTTATTGCGTCGCGCGCTGGCGATCTTTGAACAAACACTTGGCGACGATCATCCGCATCTGGTCGCCTGCCGCGAAAATCTAGCTGGATTTGTACCGTAGGCTGTCCAGCCTGCGGAGGTCTTGGCCGAGTGATCTCTGGTTTCCCAAAAGTTCTTCGCCGGAAGCATCCGCAGGCTGGACAGCCTACGGTACATTGCCGAACAGGAGAAACGATATGCCCACCCCGTTCACACGCTGCACGCGCGCATTGAATGCCGACGGATTTAACCGGTCGGCCATCGCCATTTTGTTGGTGGCGGTTTTGCTGGGCGGTTGGCTGGCGTGGTTTGTACTGGCAAACGTGGCGTTGTATGAAACGACCGACACGGCGCGGCTGGAAGTGGATCGGGCAGTTCATCCAATCGAAGTTCTGATCGGCGGACGGGTGACGGCCACCAACCTGAAAGTCGGGCGCGAGGTGAAAGCCGGCGACGTGCTGGTCGAACTGGAAACCGAATCGCAGCGGTTGCAGTTAGTCGAAGAACAAACCCGCATCGCCGCCCTCGCCGCGCAACTTGCCGCATTGCGTGGCCAATCCACCGCCGAACAACAAGTCCAAACCGAAACCAGAGGAGCCGCGCCAGTCGCGCTGGACGAATCGCGCGCCAAACTGGAAGAGGCCGAAGCCGGAGAGCGCGCCGCTGCCGACGAAGCTCGCCGTTACGAACAACTGCGCGCCGACGGTCTGATCGCCGAGATGGAAGTGATTCGCGCCAAATCCGAAGCCGAAAAGAAACAAGCCGCCGCCGCCGCCCTGCGCATCGCCATCAATCGCCAGAACAAAGATCAACGCGCAACGGACAGCACACAACAAGTCGCCATCGAAGAATTGAAGCGCGATGCCGCCGTCATCGAAGGCGAGATCAAAACCCGCCAGACCATCATCGAACGGTTGCGGCACGAGATGACCCAACGTTTCATCGTCGCGCCGGCTTCGGGCAAACTCGGCGAAGTCGCCGAACTGCGCGCGGGCCAGGTTGTCCGCGAAGGCGACAAACTTGGCGTTGTGATTCCCGACGGCCAACTGAAAGCTGTCGCCGAATTCCCGCCCTCCGATTCGCTCGGACGCATTCGCAAAGGCCAACAAGCCAAACTGCGGCTGGATGGTTTTCCGTGGACGGAGTACGGCAAACTCGCCGTCGAAGTAATCAGCATCGCCAGTGAACCGCGCTCTGGCAAAGTTCGCGTTGAACTGTCGGTGCGCCCCGAATCAGCGCCGATGATCCCGCTGCAACACGGGCTGCCCGGCAAGCTGGAAGTCGAAGTCGAACGCATCTCGCCCGCCGCGTTGGTGCTGCGCAGCGTCGGCAAACTACTCGCCCAACGATGACCCCAAATAAAACCATAACCCGCCGCCGCCTGTTTGTGCCGGAAGTCGTGCAGACTTCGGCGATGGATTGCGGCCCGGCTGCGCTGAAATGTTTGCTTGAAGGCTTTGGCGTCGGGGTCAGCTACGGCCGTTTGCGCGAAGCCTGCCAGACGGATGTGGACGGCACTTCAATTGACACGCTGGAAACCGTCGCCGTGCAGTTGGGGCTGGAAGCCGAGCAGGTAATGTTGCCCGAAGATCATTTACTGCTGCCCGAATCCGCAGCCTTGCCCGCCATCGTTGTCGTGCGCACGCCGAACGGCTCGACGCATTTCGTCGTCGTCTGGCGGCGTCACGGGCGATTCGTTCAAGTGATGGACCCGGCCACGGGGCGTCGCTGGATGAGCTGTGATGAACTGCGCGCTGAGTTGTACAAACATTCGATGGCGATTCCGGCTGAAAGCTGGCGCGAGTGGGCAGGGTCGGAAAGTTTCCTGAATGGGCTGCGGCGGCGGATGAGCGATCTGGGCGTACCGAACAAGGAACTGATCGAACAGGCATTGGCCGATGCCGGTTGGCGCACGCTGGCGGCGTTGGACGCGGCGACGCGAATGGTTGAATCAATCGTGCGTTCGGGCGGCATCAATCGAGGCAGCCAGGCCGCGCACGTGCTGAAGACTTTTTTCAATCGTGCCATTGGTGCAGTACCGGCTGATACGGAACCGGGAGCGGTAGCGACCGGGTTATCCGTGATGGACGACACCGAAGACACCCGGTCGCTACCGCTCCCGGTTCCGCACCACGCTGACATCATCCCCGCCGGTTACTGGATGGCGCGTCCCGCCAAACCCGGCGAAGACGGCGAAGAACAAGTCACGATGACCGGCGCGGTGCTGGTGCAGGTGCGCGGGCGGCGGGCGAAAGTTGAGGCTGATGCAAGCGGCGTCTCCGCGCTACCGCCCGATCTGGTTGCCGCGCTGGAAGAGAAGCCAACTCATCCTGGCCGCGAGTTGTTCAATCTGCTGCGCGCCGATAGCCTGCTTGCGCCGCTGGCCGTGCTGGCCGCGCTGGCGCTGGCGGCGGGCGGCGTGCTGATTGAAGCCGTGCTCTTTCAAGGGCTGTTCAACTTCAGCCAGAAGCTGAACCTGACCGAACAGCGGTTGGGCGCGATGGCGGCGCTCATCGTTTTCAGTTTGGCGCTGTTCTGTCTGGAACTGCCGATTGTCGCGGGGCTGCTGCGCGCGGGGCGGCTGATGGAAGCGCGGTTACGGCTGGCGTTTCTGGAAAAGATTCCGCGCCTGGGCGACCGCTATTTTCAAAGCCGGTTGATTTCGGATATGGCCGACCGCAGCCACAGCGTGCAGGCGCTGCGAATGCTGCCAACATTGGGCGGACAGTTCTTGCGATTCACTTTTGAATTGGCGCTCACCTGCGCGGGGATTATCTGGCTTGACCCGCGCGGCGCTTGGGTGGCGGTGACGGTGGCGGTGATTGCGGTGGCGCTGCCGATGGCGATGCAGTCTCGATTGACCGAACGCGATCTGCGCGTCCGCAGTCACAACGGCGCGCTCAGCCGGTTTTATCTGGATGCGCTGCTGGGCCTGGTCGCCGTTCGCACGCACGGCGCGGCAATGTCGTTGCGGCGCGAACACGAAAGTCTGCTGGTCGAATGGATGCGCGCCAGCTTCGGATTGCTGCGAACGGCGCTGACCATCGAAGCCGTCGAGGCGCTGACGGGTTTTGGTCTGGCGGCGTGGCTGTTGTTCGATCATCTGTCGCGCGGCGGCGACGCGGGCAGCGCGTTGCTGCTGGTTTATTGGGCGCTCAACCTGCCCGCGCTCGGCCAAGAGATCGCGCTGATTGCGCAGCAATACCCGGCTCAGCGCAACGTCACGCTGCGTGCGCTGGAACCGTTGGGCGCGCCTGAAGACGGAGAGACGGAGGGACGGAGCGACAGAGGGAAAGAGAGACAGCGGGACAGCAAGACGGATTTGCATTCACCTCTCCGTCCCTCCGTCTCAACTAGCGTCGCGCTCAAATTTGAAAACGTCAGCGTGCTGGCCGGCGGCCATTTGATTCTCAACGGGATTGATTTGGAGATTGAAGCCGGAAGCCACGTGGCAATTGTCGGTTCGTCGGGCGCGGGCAAATCGTCGTTCGTTGGGTTGCTGCTCGGATGGCATCGCGCGGCGGGAGGGCGCGTGCTGGTTGATGGCGAAGATTTGAACGGCGCGCGGTTGGCGCAGTTGCGCGGCGAAACGGCTTGGGTTGATCCGGCGATTCAACTGTGGAATCGGTCGCTGATTGACAACCTGCGCTACGGATCAAATGAAGAATCCGCAATCGGCACTCTGAAGAATGGGCCGCAATCCGCAATCGAAGGGGCTGATCTGCGCCGCGTGCTGGAAAAACTACCCGATGGTTTGCAGACCAAATTAGGCGAAGGCGGCGCGCTGGTGTCAGGCGGCGAAGGGCAGCGCGTGCGGCTGGGGCGAGCAATGCTGCGCGGCGATGCGCGGCTGGTGATTTTGGACGAACCGTTTCGCGGGTTGGATCGCGACAAGCGGCGAGCGTTGATGCTGCGGGCGCGCCAGATGTGGCAGGGCGCGACGCTGCTGTGCATCACGCACGATGTCGGCGAGACGATGAACTTCGAGCGCGTGCTGGTGGTCGAAGGCGGCAAGATTGTTGAAGACGACAGCCCGCGTTCGCTGGCCGCTCAGCCTGATTCGCGCTACAGCCAGTTGTTGCAAGCCGAAGACGCCGTACGCGCGGGGTTGTGGGCGAATGACGAATGGCGGCGCGTGCGGATGGATGGCGGGCGAGTGATCGAAACTCGCGGGCGAACGGAGTTGAGCACTGGCGGTCAGATGGAAGCGCGAGTGACTGTTCTGACTGATGAAAGGAGGCGGCGCGCAGGATGACGAACCTAAACAATCTGGCTTGGCCTGCATCGCAGTTAGGCGAAGCGATCAATGCGCTGGCGCGCAAGAGCGGTTTGGCCACTGACGCCGCTGAGCTTCCCAATCCATCGAATCGTTCACAGCAGTTTGGGCAGTGGATTGAAGCGGCGGCTGAAAAGTTGGGATTGGAAGCGGAAGAAGTTGGCGCGCTGTATGGCGAAGTTGAGCGAATGATTTTGACGGCTGGCCCGGCGTTGTTGCGCTTGCCGGACGAATCAAAGTTTCTGGCCGTGCTCGGCGGCAAGCGCGGGAAAGTTGCTTTGCTTGCGCCCGATCTGAGTGTGCGGCGAATTCCTATGGAGGCGGTTCGCTCGCTGTTGTGCCGCGAACACGAAGCGCCGCTCATCGGCGAAGTGGATGAACTGTTGCTGCAAGCTGGAGTGTCGCGCAGTCGCTTGGCGCGGGCGCGGGCGGCGATTCTGCGCCAGCGATTGAGCGGAGTTTGGATCAACGATTGTTGGCTGCTGCGGATGACGCCTGGCACGGGGTTCGTCAAACAACTCCGGCAAGCGCGATTGCCGCGACTGCTGGGCGCGCTGGCCGGGACGTATGCGTTTCAATTCGCGCTGGGCTTGTTGGGGTGGTGGGTGTTGGGGCGGGGCTTGTTGGGCGGGCAATTGGATCGCGGCTGGTTACTGGCTTGGGCGTTGTTGCTGTTGACGGCGGTGCCGTTCCGATTGCTGGCCGTGTGGGCGCAGGGGCGATTCGCCATCGGCGCTGGCAGTCTGCTTAAACAGCGATTGCTCTTCGGCGCGTTGCGGCTGAAGCCGGAAGAGGTTCGTAACGAAGGCGCAGGGCAGATGCTGGGCCGCGTGATCGAATCGAACGCGGTCGAATCGCTGACTTTGAGCGGCGGGTTTCTGGGCGTGGTGGCGGTGATCGAATTGATCGCGGCGGCGATGGTCTTGAGTGTTGGCGCTGGCGGATGGCTGCACGTGCTGTTGCTGGTTGGATGGGTTGGGCTGGCCGTCGTTCTGGGCTGGATTCATTTTCGGCGGCGGCGCGATTGGACTACGGCGCGGCTGGATATGACCAACGACCTGATCGAACGAATGGTCGGCCATCGCACGCGGCTGGCGCAGGAAGCGCCCGCACGCTGGCACGACGGCGAAGACCAGGCGGTCGAACATTACCTGTCGCAATCGGCGACGATGGATCGCGCAGCGGTGATGCAATCCGCCGTGGCGCGTGGCTGGCTGTTCGTCGCGCTGCTGGGATTGAGTCCGGCGTTTGTGTCGGCTGCGGTCGCGCCTGCGGCGTTGGCTGTCAGCTTGGGCGGAATGCTGCTGGCGTATCGAGCATTGGCGAAACTGGCTGCCAGCCTTTCATCGCTGCTCAGCGCGGGGATTGCGTGGCGGCAAGTCGCGCCGCTCATTGAAGCCGCTGGGCGATGCGAAGAGGCCGGATCACTGCTGGCCGAAGTTGGCAGCGAATCGCAGGCAGCGTCAGGCGGAGCAGTCGTTGAAGCGCACGATCTGACGTTTCGTTATCGCGAGCGCGGCGAACCGGTGCTGCGCGGATGCAGCTTGCGGATCGAAGCGGGCGATAAACTCTTGCTCGAAGGCTCATCGGGCGGCGGCAAGTCAACGCTGGCTTCAATGCTGACGGGTTTGCGCGCGCCGGAATCGGGATTGCTGCTGGCGGGCGGATTGGATTACCAAACGTTGGGCGCGTCGGGCTGGCGGCGGCGCGTGGTCTCGGCTCCGCAGTTTCACGAAAACCATGTCTTCACCGGCACCTTCGCTTTCAATCTGCTGATGGGGCGCAACTGGCCGCCGCGCGCGGATGATTTTGTTGAAGCAGAAAAAGTCTGCCGCCAACTGGGCTTGGGCGAAGTGCTGGATCGAATGCCCGCAGGCTTAATGCAGATGGTCGGCGAAACCGGCTGGCAGTTGTCGCACGGCGAACGCAGCCGATTGTTTCTGGCGCGCGCGCTGCTGCAAGAATCGGAACTGGTGATTCTGGATGAAAGCTTCGCCGCACTTGATCCTGAAACGCTGAGTCAATGTCTGAAGACGGCGCTCGACCGGGCAAAAACACTGCTGGTCATCGCGCATCCGTGAAGTTTGTGGAAAGAGGGAGGTGAGCGGCTATTTGATGCAAGCGTCTACAACGCTAAGAACATCCGCTACGAGTTGGTTGGAAGCTTTTTCGACGAACTTGGCATTTCTGGCACTGTAATCCACGGACTTTACTTGCTCCACCATGACAAAGCCTGTGAGAGAGGAAGATGATGGAATCGGCAGGTGAAATGGGATCTGCCGGTTCGTATTGGTGATGGGGCAAAGGATCGCCAGCCCCGTGTATTTATTGAAGAGAAAGTTGCTGACGACTAACGCAGGACGCCGGCCTTTTTGTTCGTGGCCCGATTGGGGATCGAACGTCAGTGTGACAAAGTCACCCTTGCGAGGCACGTATTTGGTTGGCATCTACCATGCCTCTCGCCCGACTGGCTTGCCGAATGATTCCTCTCGCGCTTTGTAACCGCGCGGCATCCGGGCGACCATCTCGGCCAAATCGAATTTCGGTTTGGCCACCTTCTTGATCGTGATCTGTTCCTCGCCAACGATAATCTCAACATCATCCCCCACCGCGATGCGAGCATTCTCTAACACGTGAAGGGCGAGTCTTAGCCCCTGACTGTTCCCCCATTTTTGGACTTTGGTGACCATCTTTTTACTCCTTTAGACAATTGGGTTGTATAGCCTGTGTATATCCTTCTTGCTGTTTTGTCGTCAAGGAGCAAATGATGCCGACTGGCGGCAAAGAGATCAGGCACTCCCAACGTGGGAAAGCTGACAGAGCCATCCTCATAATGTTGAGCGCACGAAGACCTGCGGGCTATCAACGCCTTTGGCGAACAGATAAACGCGATTGCCCGCGACGGCTGGAGCGATGGTGGTGTCCGTGGCGATGGCATTTGGCAGTACCAGCCATCCGCTCCACGTCCCGGTTTCACTGGCGACGTTGGCGTACGTCAGCCGATCCGTGCCTTTGACGAAAATAAACAACTGGCCTGCAGTAGCGGCGGCGGTGATGGCGGAATCGGTGCGGCCCGCGCCGGGGACTTCGGCCCAGGGCGTCCAATCGCCATTCAGTGTGCGCGCTTTGACCAGAATGCGTTTGGAGGTCAGCCCTTTGATGAAGACGTACAACTCATCCTGAAAGGAAACGACCGTCGGCGTGACATCCGTACTGCCGCCGCCGGGCAGCGGATACCAGCCGCTCCAATAGCGCCCGCCCGGTGCCAATTCGTTCAGATAGATTTTGCGCCCTTCGCCCAATGCACATAGCACCAGCCGTCCATTGACCGTCGCGCAAGCCACATTGGTATTGGTCAGAATGCCGCCGGGCACATCCTGCCAGGGCTGAGCGGTCTGCAAGTTTCCGCCATCACTGACGATCTTGTAGACAATACTGCCGTCCGATTTGACGGCGAAGGCATGCATTCGATTGTTGTGCAGCGAACAGGCCAGCGCGTGTGGTGTGGTGACAGGCGAAGGATCAGGCTGCCATCCCTGCCATCCGCGTTCCGGCGGATCAACGGAAGGATCAGGCAGTAACGCCACTTCGGCAGGCCCGGCTTGAGATGCTTGATCCAATTGAACTGCCTGCAAAGCTTGCCGTGGCTGCCGACGATTCAGATAGATTTCCTGATCGCTTGAGCCTTTGCCCAACAAGATGACATCCCCTGCGGAATCGGTTGCCGCTGCGGGCGCGCGATCGGTTGCGAAATTGCCGGGGACAACCCGCCAGTCAGTCCAGTTGGGAATGCGCGGAGTTCGGACAGCGAAGGCCGCAGCTTCCAATTCCGTTCCCTGCACGTTGAAGCCTGAGGTAGACCATCGTCCGGGCACGGTGCCAACCGGTTGTTGCGTATATCGCGCGCCGTCCCAATTGACTTCCCAGATTTCTCCGGTCAGTTCGTTGTTGATGACCATTCGCCCGAACCGGTTTAGGAACTGGCTGGCGCTGACCTGAAGCAAACGGTTCTCGCGTTCGCGGTCGAAGCAGATTTGCGTTTGATACAGCGTGCCGCTGTTTTGCGGGATGAACTGAATGTCTTCCGCCGCATAACCAATATTGGCCAGCAGAACGATGCTGCGATCAGCGCCAATGGCGAAGATTTCGCCGCCGTGCGGATCGTCGTCGCTGTAGCCTTCCACGCCGGCAATCACATTTTTGGCGTGCGGGCCGAACGTTGGCGGAGCGACGGCCAGTCCTTCCAATCGCCGCTGCAGATCAATCAATACTTCAGAAGAACCGTCAGGGCTGAGCAGATAGATTTTGCCATTGGCTTCTGCCGCAATCAGCCTGCCGCCGAAATCGCCTTCGGTGTCAAAAGCCAGCCCGCCCCAGAATCCGCCGCCCGCGCCGAACTGGGCAAAAATGTCAGCGATGATTTCGCCGCCCGCTGACAAACGTGAAATCTCTGTCTGTGGCCCGCGCCCCAGGAAAATGTCGCCCGGTTTAAAGCCTGCTGCGACGGGTGGCCCGCTCATCGGGACGATGGCGATCTTCGATTCAATGCTACGGAACGCTTGCCAGCCCGGCGCGAACCGCGTGCGCGAACCATCGCGCGCCACCAAATTCAAAATCTGATTCCGTCCCGGATCAAAGCCTGATGGCGAAAGCGAAACAACCAGCCGATCCAACTGACGATGATAGGCGATGCCTTTCGGGCTGGCGAAACCGAGTGATGGATCGAAGACGCCTTGAAAAGCGACAACTTCGACGAAGCTGTACGGGTAATCTGATGGGGGAAGCGTGACGGCGATTGGCGTGGCTGGTGTTGGTGGCATAGCAGTCCTGAGAAATCGAAGCAATGGAGATTGTCTTAACGCAAAGGCGCAAAGACACAAGGCTGGTTACTGCACACTCTGCGTCTTCGCGCCTTTGCGTTGAAATGAACTTAATCCGCGCCGACGCCCGCGCCGATATTGCTCAATCGGTTGGCGTAGAGCGGAAAGCGCGCAGTCAACTCTTTGACTTTGCCGATCACGTTCTGCCGCGTGGCTTCGTCGTTCGGCGCCTGCAACACTTCGGCGATTACGTTGGCGATTTGCTTCATCTCGCCCTCGCCCATTCCGCGCGT
>JBBQVH010000023.1:0-68936 GCA_038211695.1 Blastocatellia bacterium
CCGCAATCAACAGGCAACAACATTGGTTCGAGCAAAGCCGAAAAGATGGCTGCAGAACTGAAGTGTCTTGACGCATTCATTGCTTCAATCCTTGAATCCAAACGATCTTTCCACCGACCCTAACCGAGAATTACTGCTTGATTACAGAAACGCTTGACGCCATTAAGTCGGCGGCGAACGTCGTGGCAACGAGCATCAAGTAGAGGCGCAAATCAGTCCTCAGTCATTTTTTTCGTGGCAAACGGCGGGCGATGGATTCGTCGCCCGCTGCGCTTTGTCATTCGGCGACGAATCATTTCCGGCGGTCAAATTCGGCCTGGATCCCTTCTTGCCTAACGCATCGGTGTACGGTAGGCTTCCGCCCGCTCGCGTTCGGATGACTGATCCATCCAGGCCCCATCACCCAATCCACAAAACGCGACGAGCAAAACTACCTGAAAGCTGAAGCGCCATAATGCGCCCGATCTCCGCATGAAAATTCTGGTTGTCAGCCTTTATTACGAACCCGACCGTTGCCAATCGAATGGCCCTATCATTCGCGCGCTGTGCGAAGACTGGGCCGCTGCCGGGCACGAAGTCACCGTGCTTACTTCCTTTCCGCATTACAACTGTGACGCGGTTTGGCCGGAGTATCGTGGAAGATTGTTTCAGCGTGAGCGGGTCGGCCAGGTCAACGTGATTCGCTCGTACATTCATGTCCCAGGCACTCGGCCAAGCCTTGGGCGGTCGGGTCTTGGGCGGATTCTCAACTACCTTTCATTCAACCTGTCTTCGACGCTGGCCGGATTGTTCAGTGGCAAACAAGACATCGTTTTTGCGATGTCGCCGCCGATGACGATCGGGCTGACGGCGTTTGTGCTTGGTCTGGTCAAACGGATTCCCTACTGTTACAACCTGCAGGACATCTGGCCCGAAGTCGCCATCAAATTGGGCATGCTGCGCGGGCAGCGGCTGATCGCCTTTTTTGAATGGATGGAAAAATTCATCTATCGCCACAGCCGAAAAATCTTCGCCATTTCAGATGAGTTTAAGATCAATCTGGTAAACAAAGGTGTCGCGGCGGAGAAAATCGAAGTGATCCCGAACTTTGTGGACACGGGTTTTATCAAGCCGATGGAGAAAGCTAATGCGTTCGCGCTGGCGCAGGGATTGGCCGATAAATTCGTCGTTCTTTATGCGGGCAACGTCGGATTGTCGCAGGGGCTGGAAGTCATTCTGGACGCGGCTGCAAAGTTGAAAGAGCGTCGCGAGATTGTTTTTCTGATCGTCGGGCAGGGAAGTTGTCAGGAGGAATTGACTGCCGATGCTGAACGACGTGGATTGCGCAATGTGGTAATGCTGCCGTTTCAACCCGAAAGCGATGTGCCGATGGTCTATGCGGCTTGTGATGTCGCGTTGATTCCGCTGCGGCATGGGATCACGGAAAATTCAGTGCCCTGCAAGACCTACAGCATTATGGCGGCAGGTAAAGCTTATATTGCAGGCGTGGATGCTGGCAGCACTGTGTCGAAGCTGACTGAGGCCGTTGGCTGCGGCATGTGCATTGATCCGGAAGACGGAACGGCTTTGGCCCGGGCTGTGCTTCAATTGCAGGCGGATGCCGGTGCGCGGCAGGTGATGGGAAATAACGGGCGTGAATACGTCGAACGCCACTTTGCGCGCGAAACGGTGACAGGGCGGTATCGTGCCGCGCTTGAAGATTTAGTGGAAGAGCGCGATCTGCACATTACGGAACGAGCGTCGTTTTCGAGCGATTGAGCAGATGCCCGGGTACGCATCGCCTCCGGCGTGCAGTCTTGGCAAGAAACCGCTTGTGAAAGAGAGAAATGCATCACCGCCACTGCACGCCGGAGGCGATGCGTACCCGGGGGTACTGAGAAAGACTATGTTTCGAACTGCAATATTTTTCCTAGCCGGAGTTATCTCTTTCCTGGTCACGGGCTGGCTGGCGACCTCGCCCGCGTGGTTCCGCGCGCTGGATGTGCCGAATGCGCGCAGTTCGCACACACGTCCGACGCCGCGCCTGGGTGGATTGGGCATTGTCGCCACTTTCGTCATCATCCTGCCGATGTTGTGGGTGATGTTGATTGGCGCGGGTACCAATTGGCTGCCCGCAACCAAATTTGGCGTGGCGCTGGTCAGTTACGTGATTATCGCGGCAGTCGGGTTGGTGGATGATCTGCGCCGCATCGGGCCGCTGGCAAAGTATCTGGGACAGTTGGCGGCGGCGCTGATTGCGCTGTGGGGCGGCGTGATTTTTTTGCACATTGCGGTGCCGTTTGCGGGGCTGATTACGTTCGGCTGGTTTGTGGGCGCGGCGTTGACCATCCTGTGGTTGACGGGCTTCAGCAATTTCTTCAACTTTATGGATGGGATTGATGGACTGGCAGGCGGCGTGGGCGTGATTTACAGCCTGGCGCTGTCGGTCGTTTGCATCGGCACGGGGCACAGGTTAATCGGCGCAGGCTGTCTGATGCTGGCGGCGGCTTGTTTGGGATTTGTCGCGCACAATTTTCCGCCCGCGAAAATTTTCATGGGCGATGTGGGAAGCCTGTTCATTGGATATGTACTGGCGGCGTTTGCGGTCGTCACAACCAACAGCGGCGAACATCCAGCGCCGTTCATCGCCGTGCTGCTGATTTTCGGGACGTTTATTTTTGATGCGACATTCACCATCCTGCGGCGCATCTCGCACGGAGAGAAGCTGTACGAAGCCCATCGTTCGCATTTGTATCAGCGCCTGGTCATCGCCGGGCAAAGCCATCGCCGCGTTTCGCTGACGTATTACGGGTTGAGCCTGTTGCTGGGTGCGGGCGGTGCGGCGTATACATTCGCGGGCGACTGGATGCGAGTGTTGATTGTGGCTGCTGCCGCTGGTTTGCTTGCGGCATTTACAATTTATGTTTACTGGTACGAGGCGGCGCAGGAACGCGCGAAATCACCGTATGCGGCGGAAGCCACCGTCGAAGCCATTGAAGGTTGAGCGAACGTAAAGGGAGAGGAATTACGTGGCAGAACAGAAGCTTTATTTAGTCACCGGCGGCGCCGGATTTATCGGGTCGCACATTGCCGAAGCCCTGGTCAAACGCGGCGACCGCGTGCGCGTGCTGGACAACCTGTCCACGGGCAAGCGCGAGAACCTGGCACATATTGCGGGCGAGATTGAATTCATCGAAGGTGACATCCGCGATTACGAAGCGACGCGGCGTGCCATGCAAGACGTCAATATCGCCTTTCACGAAGCCGCGATTCCATCAGTGCCGCGCTCAGTCAAAGACCCGCAACTGAATCACGACAACAACGTCAACGGCACATTCAACGTGCTGATGGCGGCGCGCGATGCAGCGGTCAAACGCGTGGTCTTCGCTGCTTCCAGTTCGGCATATGGCGAAACCGAAGTGTTGCCGAAGCAGGAGCAAATGCTGCCCAGCCCATTGTCGCCTTATGCCGTGGCCAAGCTGGTCGGCGAATTTTACTGTCAGGTTTTTACGCGCGCTTACGGTTTGGAAACAGTTTCTCTGCGCTACTTCAACGTTTTCGGCCCGCGCCAGGACCCTTCCTCGCCTTATTCGGGGGTGATCTCCAAATTCATTACTACATTGATCGAGGGCCACGCGCCGGTGATTTACGGCGACGGCGAACAGTCGCGCGATTTCACCTACATTGACAACATCGTCGCCGCGAACTTGCGCGCTGCCGAAGCGCCCGCTGCCGTTGGGGAAGTGATGAACCTTGGATTGTGCGAACGCACAACGCTCAATCAATTGCTGGGTGAATTACAGCGAATCATTGGCACCAGCCTCGCGCCGAAATATGAAGACGCTCGTCCCGGCGACATTCGCCATTCGCTGGCCGACATTACGCGGGCTGAAGAGTTGCTCGGTTATCGCCCGGAGGTTGGATTGGCTGAAGGGCTGCGCCGCACGGTCGAATGGTATCGGGCGAATGAGTGATTGGTAGATTGTGGTTGGTGGTAGGTTGTCAATTCCCAACCACCAACCACCAACCACCGACCACTACTTGTCCAGTTTCTTCATCATCCCCAGCGTCAGCGGTTCATATCCCATTTCTTCCCAAAACTTCCTGGCTGTTTCATTGACGTGAAGCACGTGTAATTCGGCGGAGGCAATGCCTTGCGCGCGCAGCCAGCCTTCGGCGGCAGTGACGAGCATTCGCCC
Organism: Blastocatellia bacterium; assembly: GCA_038211695.1. Lineage (GTDB taxonomy): Bacteria > Acidobacteriota > Blastocatellia > RBC074 > RBC074 > RBC074. Next base: position 4,179 of record JBBQVH010000023.1, read on the forward strand.
GATCTTCAATCTTCGCGCGTCCGGGTGAATGTACGCGCCCGCGATGTAGCCTCCGGCGGCGTCTACGTTCGGTCGCGGGCGGCGCAGCAGCAGATTGATTGCCATGCGCGCCGTTTGCTCGACACGATCCATCAACCATCGCGCCAAGCCCAATTCATCTTGTGTCAGTTGTTGCCCGTGAACGACGACTTTGATGTAGCCAACTATATTTCCAGTCCATTCGGCCCCGGCCTTTTCGGCCCCGGCCTTTTCAGCGATGAAGAATTGATTGCCGGGCCGCCGAATCTGTTTGCGCACCTCGTCTGCGCTGGCTGCCCAGACGGTTAACTCTCCCATCGTTTCGTTGAGCGATTTTTCGTATTCCAGTAACTGTCGCGAAAGCGATGCCAATGCCTCGGCATCATCGGCGCGGGCGGCGCGGATCAGCGGCAAGTTTTGATCAGGAGAAGTCATTTCGGTTTCGAAAAATTGCGTGTACGAATGGTTGAAAGTACGTTGCTTGACCGTCTCTGAAAGCATACGCGATAATCGCCGTGGGTTTAAGCTCCTTCCCCAAAACGTCGAAAAATCCAATGCACAAGCTGCTTTTCACAATTTTTGCCATTGTCTGGTTGTCTTTTGCTGTGCCTGTTGCTGCTCAACAGCAGCGTGCTGCTTACGGCCCCGTCGTCAAAGCATTTCTGACCGGCCTGGACGAAGAGATGTCGGAATTGGAGTTTATGATCCGGCATCAAGAGATTGGCCGCGAGGATTACGAACGAACGAAGCAGCGATTGACCGTCCGGCGGCGCTTCATCGAACGCACCGCCGCGCGCAGCCGCGAAGATCGTGTGCCTGAATTACAGGTGCTTGCGGATGACGAACTGGGCGCGCTGGCTTCGGGCGGCGGGCTTCATCCGGATGAATTGCAAGTTGGCGCGCAGGTGGGCGGGCGCTGGAAGCTGGTAGCGATTGAACGCATTCGCAATCGTTTCTTCGTGCTCGAAAAACTGCCGCAGATGGAAGTGGTCAATGTTGTGCCCGAACGCAAGTTGGGCCACGCGATTGACCCGCGCGATGTGATTGAAACGATCATCATTCATGAAGAGCTTGGGCGCGAAGAGCCGGGAGAAAAAAGCCAGACGGTTCAACAAGGCATCGCCGAAACAGCATTCCCGCCACCCAGGTCTGCCGCCAGCGGTGTGCAACCCGCCCCATCAGTTGCGGCTGAAACACACGGGCGCGATCCACGCCTGCTACACATTTATTTGCCGGAATACACTGACAAAGCGCGCGAGAAAAAGATTGAAGGGGAGCTGGTCGTGCGCGCTCTGTTACAACGCGATGGCAAAATCAAAAACATCAAAGTCGAAAAGGGCTTGGGATATGGTCTGGATGATCGTGCCGTGACCGCCGTCAAACGTCTGGGATTCCTGCCTGCCGAACAGAATGGCCGTGAAGTGGACGCCATCACGCAGATCGTCTTTGATTTCAGAGTGGAGAAGGTGACGATTCACCTGGGTACGGCGGAAATGGCAAAGGGAGTGAAATAGTGAAGCTGCCGCAGATTCGGCGAGTGTGGACGCGCCGCGAGATATTAAGGCTCTCAACAGCGTCAGTGACCACGATCGGGTTGGGCATTTTGGGCTACGGGGCCGCAGTGCGCGACCACGTTGAGCTTTCGCGATTGGACATCAAGATCGCCAATCTGCCCGCCGCATTCGATGGGTTGACCATTGCGCAGATCAGCGACATTCATCACGGGCCATACACCGGCCTGGATTACATTCATCGTTGTGTTGAGATTGCGAACGGCTTAACGCCGGACGTGATCGTGCTGACCGGCGATTTTACTTATGGCGGCAGAAAGTACGTCGAGCCTTGCGCTGAAGTGTTGCGCGAATTGAAAGCGCGCGTTGGCATTTACGCCGTGCTGGGCAATCACGATTATTACGTCGGCGCCAGCCAGGTTGCGCGCGCGCTGAAAAACGCTGGTTGCAACGTGATGATTGATTCGTCGGATCGCATCGAACATCGCGGCGAAAAGTTATGGCTGGCGGGCGTGGATGATTTGTATTACGGCACGACCGATGTGAAGCGATTGCTGCGTGATGTGCCGCGCGATGCTGCGCGAGTCGTGCTGGCGCATAACCCCGATTTCATCGAAGAGTTCGCCGCCCGCAGCCAGCACGCTGATCTGATGCTGTCGGGGCATACGCATGGTGGCCAGATTCGCTTCCCCGTGATTGGCGCGCCGCATGTTTCGTCCGCGTATGGCCAGCAGTATGTCATCGGGTTGAATCGCAGGGACGCAATGCAGGTTTACACAACGCGCGGGATCGGCACGGTGACATTGCCGGCGCGTCTGGATTGCCCGCCGGAAATCGTATTGTTCACGCTGCGGCGAGCGTGAAGAAACCAGGGAGGAAAGGCAATGAGTTTGCTGACTCAAAATCAGGTGTATTCGGCGATCACCAAAGCGCAGGCTGAAAACCGCAAGCTGGCGGTGGCGACGATCGTCACCACTTCCGGCTCAACGCCGCAGCGCACGGGTGCAAAACTGCTGGTCTTTGAAGACGGGCAAATGCTCGGTACGGTTGGCGGCGGCTGTGTTGAAGCAGATGTCTGGGCCGAAGCGCGCGAGGCGATGAATGAAAGCAAGCCGCGATTGTGCCAATTCACATTGCGCGACAATCCTGATGTGCCACCTGACGAAGAGGGCATGGTATGTGGCGGCGACATGGAAGTTTTCATCGAGGTCTGGAACTGATGCTGACAGCAGTCGAGATTTCATCGGCAATTGAAAAAGCATTGGGCGAAGGGCGCGCGCTGGCCATTGTCTCAATGATGGCGCGCGAAGGCCGCGTGCCTGAACAGGCGGTGCGATTGTTGATTGCAGAAGGCGGGGCAATTGCCGGTGGGACGCTGGACAATCCAACGCTTGACGAAGCAGCCGTTCGTTATGCCGTTGCCATCTTTGCCGACGACCGAAAAGAGATTGTCGTTGCCGGATTCGATGAGTTGGTTGCGACGGCAAGCGAGATTGATTCAGCCGCGACCCGGCAAGAGTTCGGCGATGTCCGGCTGTTATTTGAAATATCACGCCCGCCGCTTGAACTGCTCATTTGTGGCGGCGGCCACGTCGGCCAGGCCGTTGCCAAGGCGGGACGGTTTCTTGATTTCAATGTCACGGTGATTGACGACCGCATTGATTTCGCAGCGCGTGATAAATTCCCCGATGAACAGGTGCGGTTAATTGCAGATGACTTTCTGGCGGCGCTGCGCAGCCTGCGGATTACGCCCGCAACGCATATCGTGATCGTCACGCGCGGACACCGTCACGACGAGATTTGCCTGCAAGCAGTGATTGGCCAACCGGCGCGTTACATCGGCATGATTGGCAGTCGCCGCCGCACGACGACTATCCGCGAGCGGCTCAAACGCGAGGGCGTGGCGCCTGAACTTCTGCGCCGCGTTAACGCGCCAATTGGTCTGGACATTGGGGCGCTGACGCCGGAAGAAATTGCCCTGGCGATTCTGGCGGAGATTGTTCTGGTGCGCCGGGGAGGAACCGGCACGCCCAAAAGCGCCGAAGGGCCGATGGCGCGTGCGCGCTGAGAGTGCCGCAAGGGGATTGAACTGGCAACGATGGATTCTTTCGGTTAGTATGACGGCGGCTCAAGTCAGCCTGATAACGGCTGGAAAACAAACAATAAATCAATCAAAAGAGAGAGAGGCGATTTTGGAAATGGACAATACTGCTCAACAAAACGTTCAAGATGCGTTTTTGAATAACCTGCGCAAGGATCGCGTCAATGTGACGATCTACCTGATGGGCGGGGTCAAACTGACGGGCAAGATTCGCAGCTTCGACAAGTTTTCGGTCGTGCTGGAATCGGGGAACCTGGAACAATTGATCTTCAAACATGCAATCTCAACCATCTCGGTTCCGCGCGGCAGCTTCCACCACTCGCGCCCGGATTCATACCAACAGCATTCATCCGGGGCAGGAATAGCAGGCTCGGCTGGCTCGTCACATTCCGGCCCGGCGCTGGCTCCGCTTTCGGCTCCTGTCGGCGGCGGCTCTTCATCAGGCCCTGCTTCGGGAACTTCCTCAGGCACGCCGTCAACATCGGGGTCTTCTGCTTCGGGCAGTTAATCGAACAGTCAGGCCGATTTCCAAAGGGCTTCAGTCAGGCTTTTTTCAAGCTTTGACTGAAGCTCTTCTTGCGTAAAAAGACGAATATGAAAATAGGATTGTGCGGCGCGCATCGGACGGGCAAGACAACGCTGGCGATGGAACTGGCGAAATTGAAAGGCGCGCCATTTGTCAGAACTCGCGTCAGCGAGATTTTCAAAGAGTACGGCCTACACCCCGCGCAGCCAATGGATTTCGCGACACGGCTGAACATCCAATTCCGGCTTCTGGACGTTTGCGAAAGCGACTGGCAAGCGGCGGGCGAGAACTTCATCACCGACCGAACGCCAGTGGATTTGATGGCTTACACCTTCGGCGACATTCAGGGCGAAACCGAGGTCAGCGATCCCGATTTTGACCGCTACGTCGAACGCTGTTTTGACGCGGTCAATCGCTACTTCGACACACTGATCATTATCCAACCCGGCATCCCGCTGGCTGAAGCTGAAGGGAAGGCTGCGCTGAACAAGGCCTACATTGAACACATCAATAGTTTAATTATTGGCCTCTGCCACGATCAGCGAGTCCGGTGCAAGATTCTGACATTGAGCCGGGAGACAACAGAATTTGGTGAGCGCGTCCGTAGCATTTCCGTCGCGTGGTAACTCTTAAAACGAAAATGCCGCTGATCGGCGGCGTTAGGCCTCTTCCTCGGGGAATGAGACCCGGTCATAGACCTCAGCTAGTTGCAAAGTGCAATTGATCGAAGCGATGTGGACGCTGTCGGACAAGTCCGTGACCGAAGCGGCAATCAGCCATTGGCCGTCGTCCCGCTTGGCAAAATGCTGAATCACGAATTTGTCTTGCGCGACCAACAGGTAATCGGTCAGCGATGGATTGAACATGCGATAGCGCCGGAACTTTTCGTTACAATCAAAAGCTTCTGTCGAAGGCGAGAGAACTTCGATGATGACCTTTGGATTGATGACTACATCCTGATGTTCGTCTAGAAATTGAGGCTCACCGCAAACAATCACGCCATCGGGATAAGAGTAAAGGCCTTTGGTTGAATGCCCCTTTTTCGGCAGCGGGCCACTGCGGACTTTCGTATCTTTCGTCCAGAGCCGGCAAGGCGTGCCTTTCAATTGATTCCGAATCTCTGCGGTCAGATTAGTGCTGGCGTCAGCGTGCTGTGGGCTTTCCCCAGCCATCAGGAGGATCTCACCATCCAGATACCGGTGACGTTCTTCGGACTCGCGCTCGATAGCCAGATATTCATCTTCGGTATAACGAGCCAGTGCTGTTTGCGGAAAACTCATATCTTCCCCTCAATCAGAATACGTCTGAACCTTCAACCACGGTAATTGTAAATGCTTGGTAGTGAATTATTCCACCCGCCAAACGATCCGCCCGCCAACAATCGTCGCGACCGGTGCACCTTTCAAATCCCAACCATCAAATGGTGTGTTGCGGCTCTTCGATTGAAATTTCGAAGCATCAACTTTGATCTGCTTTTTAGGGTCGAAGATCGTCACATCCGCCACCGCACCGACCTTCAGCGTGCCCCGATCCAGCTTGAAAATCTTTGCTGGATTTGTCGCCAGCAACTCCACCATTCGTTCCAGCGAGATCACGCCGCGATTGACCAACCGATCCAGCGTCAGGCTGACCGCCGTTTCCAGGCCCAGGATGCCGTTGGGCGCTTTGTCGAATTCGTACATCTTTTCGTTTCCGTGGTGCGGAGCGTGGTCGGTGGCGATGGCATCAATCGTCGAGTCGCGCAAGCCTTCCAGAATGGCTTCCAGGTCGGCGCGAGTGCGCAGCGGCGGGGCCATCTTGAAGTTCGTATCGTAGCCGCTGCGATAAACGTCTTCATCCGTCAGCGTGAAGTGGTGCGGCGTCACTTCACACGTGACACGAAGTCCACGCGCTTTGGCTTGGCGAACCAGCTCCACTGAACGCGCGGTTGAGATATGCGCAATATGAATGCGTGTGCCAGTCATTTCGCTTAACAGAATATCGCGCCCGACATGCAGGTCTTCCGCCGCGCCGGGCAATCCTTTCAAGCCCATCAAAGCCGAATACGCACCCTCGTGCATCGCCCAGCCTGAAGCGCCGCAACAATCTTCGCAATGATCCACAACCGGCAGATCGAAGTCGGCGGCGTATTCCATTGCGCGTCGCATGATGCCGGAATCCAGCACGGGCCTACCGTCATCGCTGATGGCGACAATGCCCGCAGTCTTCATCTCGCCGATCTCTGCCAGTTGTTCGCCGTTTGACCCATGCGTGATTGCGCCGATAGGGAAGACATTTGCGAGGTCGGCTTTGCGCGCTTGTTCCCGAATGAAGCTGGTGACCGAAGAGTTGTCGTTGATCGGCTTCGTGTTCGGCATGCAGCAGATAGACGCGAAACCGCCCGCCACCGCTGCGCGCGCGCCAGATTCAATCGTCTCTTTGTATTCAAAGCCCGGCTCGCGCAGATGAACGTGCAGATCAATAAAACCCGGCGCGACGATCAATCCGGCGGCGTCAAGCACCTCGATGTTTTCAGCAGCGATTGATTCGGCAATCTCCATCACACGGCCATTGCGGATCAGCAGGTCGCGTTTGGCTGCAAGCGATTGCGACGGATCAATCAGGGTTCCGTTACGAATGAGAAGTGAAGACATATCCGGTTATTCTCCGCCCGCCAACAAGTACAGAATTGCCATTCTCACGGCCACGCCGTTTTCCACTTGCTCCAGAATCAGCGACGACACGCCATCGGCAACATCCGAATCAATTTCGACGCCACGGTTGATCGGGCCGGGGTGTAAGACAATGGCGTCCGGTTTGGCCAGTGCCAGCCGTCGCCGGTTCAGGCCGTAATAGATCGAATACTCCCGCAGAGAAGGGAAGAAGCCGCCAGATTGCCGCTCCATCTGGATGCGCAGCATCATGACGACGTCAGCGTCGGTAATCGCTTCTTCGATGTTTTCAGCGAAAGTCACCGAGCCTTCAGTGCTGAGAATTAACGTTTCAAGCCCGAACGGCAGCAGCGTACGCGGGCCGGCCAGCGCGATGTGCGCGCCAAGTTTGGAAAGTAAATGGGCGTTTGAGCGAGCGACGCGGCTGTGAAGCACATCGCCAATGATGGCCACTTTCAACCCGGCGATGCGTCCTTTGTGGTAGCGAATGGTCAGGGCATCCAGCAGCGCCTGAGTCGGATGTTCGTGCGCGCCATCGCCGGCATTGATGACGGCGGCTTTGACCAGTTTGGCAATCTGATGCGGCGCGCCGGACGACCCGTGGCGGATGACAATGGCGTCAGGGGCCATTGCTTGCAGGTTGAGCGCCGTATCAATGAGCGTCTCGCCTTTGACGACGCTGGAAGTTGATGCGGAAATATTGATGGTATCCGCCGATAGGCGTTTGCCTGCGATCTCAAAGCTGGTGCGTGTGCGCGTCGAGGCTTCAAAAAACAGATTGATGATTGTTTTGCCGCGCAGGGTGGGGACCTTCTTGATCTGGCGCGCATTGACATCACGGAACGTGTCGGCGGTGTCGAGGATCAGATTGATTTCTTCGACCGAAAGATCGGCGATTCCCAGAAGGTCTTTGCGATTGAGCGGCATTTACTTCTGTTCGACGAGCAGTACCTGCTCCATTTCATCGTATTCCGGCAACATCACTTTGATGATTTCGGCTTCGGTTGTCGTCACGTTCTTGCCGACGTAATCGGCCTGAATCGGCAATTCGCGCCAGCCGCGATCCACCAGCACGCAAAGCTGCACGCGGCGTGGGCGACCGAAGTCAATCAATTCGTCCATGGCCGCGCGGATCGTGCGTCCGGTGTACAACACATCGTCCACCAGAATGATCGTTTTGCCTGTGATGTTGGCGGGAAGCTCAGTCTTGTTGATCACCGGACGGTCGGCGACGGTCGTCAGGTCGTCGCGGTAGAGCGTGATGTCCAGCGCGCCGGTGGCCACGGCGACACCGTCCATTTCTTTGATCTTTGCCGCCAGACGTTCGGCCAGCGGCACGCCGCGTCGGCGGATTCCCACCAGCAGCACGCCGGACAAGTCGGGATTGTTTTCGACAATCTGCGATGCCATCCGCGCCAGCACGCGGTTCACATCGCCCGCCGTCATCACGACAGCTTTCTCCGTGAATTCCATTTTTCACCTCTTATTGAATTGGGTCGGTCGAGAAGAGCTTGAAGCAGGCGCGGACGATAACCTTGCTTACGGCCCCCTACAATCTTTTTGTCAGTTCCGCCTGGAACGCGCGAATGCGGCGGGCATTGGTGCCCAAATCACCTTTGCCAATCCGCGATTTCGAACGCACGTTGACAATGGTCGCTTCGCCGTCACGTTTCAGGGAGATGGATACGTCATCTTTGAATTTGAAAAGGCGCGTGGTGGCGATGGCTTCAATGATGCCTTGATCGCGCTTTCCTTCGCGCAGTTCCAAGCCCATCGCCTGCACAGAGGCCAGCGCCGCGTCGTAGACCTTTTCGAGCGGCTGATTAAATCGCTGCGGTTGAAGGTCAGCGTATTGCGGCGTTTCGCCGGTCTTAACATCGTTGATGCGGGGCCAGATCAAGCCAAGAAGGAAAGGCGAACCGGCAAACACGATGATCCCAATGATGATCCACGGGAAGATTTTATTCAGTTTCATAAGACGATGGAGAGAGTTGCCGAAAAGAAGTTGAGTGACGAAGCGCCAACATACACGATGCTCCGCAGCGCTGCCAAGCCATAGGCAGGCCACTGCAAAATTTTGCCGCTTCCGGGGCTTCTGTTAGACTGCCCTTCGGTTCTACCACTTCACCTGAGATTCGGAGTTTCCCTTTTGTCAACGATCGCCAACTTGCCCGGATACACGGACACTGTCGCCATTGTCGAACGGAACGATTTCGTCGAGTCCGCGTCAACGCGCCGTTACGGATTGTTGCGATTGCGACCGGATCAACCAGCGGGCGTGCTTCCGGGCCAGTTTGCGATGCTCAAGCCGCGCAACAGCGATGAACCGCTGTTGCGACGGGCAATGGCTTATTATCGGGTTGATTTGAGCAGTGTCGAATTCATCTATCAGATTCTGGGGCGAGGCACGCAGACGCTGGCACGGCTGAAAGTTGGTGATCCGGTTGATCTGCTTGGCCCGCTCGGCAACACCTTCGACATTGCCGCAGTGCGTGACACGCCGCCAACAGGAGTTTTGCCGGAAGCTTTATTAGTTGCAGGCGGCGCAGGTTCTCCGGCACTGTTTATGTTGGCCGAAGAATTGTTGAAAACCGGTGTTGCAATCAGGCTTTTCCTCGGCGGCGCCAGCCGTGGTGATTTGTGTGGGCTGAACGATTTTACTGAACTGCTGTCGGTGGACAATGTCGTAACTGCAACGATGGATGGCAGTCACGGCGAACAAGGTTTTGTTACCGCGCCACTCGAAAAGTATCTGCAAGCCCGGCGTGGTCAGCCGGCGACGATATACGCCTGCGGCCCGGATGCGATGCTGCACGCGACCTCGCGGCTTGCTGATCGCTTTGATGTGCCAGCGCAACTATCGCTGGAATCGCCAATGGCCTGCGGTTTTGGAATCTGTGTTGGCTGCGCCGTAGCGGTCAAAGCCGCCATCGGCCCTGAATGCCCGGAGGGGTTTGTGTACAAAAAAGTCTGCACCGACGGGCCGGTTTTTTGGAGCAGGGAGCTGCATTGGCAATGAAGATGACTCAAGACATTGTGTATTGCGCGGGCGGCATCGTCTGGCGCGAAACTGAACGCGGACGCGAAGTGTTGTTGATCCTGAGCCGCGACGATCGCGCCTGGAAATTTCCAAAAGGCCACATTGACGCCGATGACCCAAGCTGGGATTACGCCGCGCAGCGCGAAGTAAAAGAAGAGACGGGGTATGACACGATGATCACGGACTTCGCGGGCTTCCGAAAGTATCCGGTGAAGGGCCGCTTGGGGATGGTGCTGAAAGTCGTCTTGTATTGGCATATGGCTCCGGTTGGCGAACAGGACTTTGTGCCTTCGGATGAGGTTGAACATTGCGAATGGTTCGCTTTGCGCGAGGCCGTGGATCGGCTGACGTTTCTGGACGACAAGCAGCTTTTGCTCAGCGTTGCTGATCTGGAAGGGAAGCGCAATGGATAGTCTGGCGATTGAGATTGCGGGAGTGCGCTTCAACAATCCAGTCTGGACGGCCAGCGGCACGTGCGGATATGGATTGGATATGGCCGGGCTGATTGATTTGAACCGGCTGGGCGGCATTTGCACGAAGGGTCTGTCGGCAAAACCTCTGCGCGGCAATGCCCCATGGCGCATCGTCGAAACGCATGGCGGAATGCTGAACGCCATCGGCTTGCAAAACATCGGCGCGCGGGCGTTCGTGGAAGACAAGTTGCCGGAGCTAAGAAAATATGACGCGCGGATCATCCCGAATGTGTTCGGCTACACGGTGGACGAATACATCGAGGCGATCCGAATGCTGGAAGATGGCGATGGCATTCACGCATACGAACTGAACATCTCTTGTCCCAATGTCAAAGCCGGAGGCGAAAGCTTTGCGAACGACGCGAGCCAAGCCGCCGCTGTCACCGAAGCGGTCAAGCGGACGGCAAGCCGCCCGGTGATCGTCAAGATGTCACCTAACGTGACAAACATTGCTGCGATTAGCGGCGCGGTTGAAGCCGCCGGCGCAGATGCGTTGTCGTTGATTAACACCGCCATCGGAATGGCGATTGACATTCATACGCGGCGGCCTCGATTGGCTAATGTGACCGGCGGATTGTCCGGCCCGGCAATTAAACCCATTGCCGTGCGCTGTGTCTTTCAGGCTTCACGAGCGGTGAAGATTCCCTTGATCGGCATCGGCGGTATCGCAACGGTTGAAGACGCGCTGGAATTCATCATTGCCGGTGCGAGCGCGGTGCAAGTCGGGACGGCAAATTTTTACGACCCAGCGGCTTCGATGAAGATCGTGGATGGATTGGGTGATTATTGCTCACGAAATGGATTGGCGAACATCAGCGCGTTGGTGGGAACCGTGTTGATGAATTGAAGGAGCGCCGACAGCTTATGAAGTACGTTGCAATTCTTCAATCTATGTTTTTACTGTGGCTGCCGATGGCGGATTGGCAGCCACAAGCCTTAAGGCCGGAGGGCCGAAAACAAACGGCTCCGGCGTTGTCGCTTAGCTGGGAACCGTCCAAACTGGTCAACGGATCGCCTTGTTTATTTCGCGTCATGGCGGCAAAAAACGTGAGATCACTCAGCGGCGAATGGCAGGGGCACAGGGTTTTCTTTGACTTTGACGCTGTCAGCGGTGCGTGGTACGGTTTCGCGGGCGTGGGAATTGATACCCCGGCTGGGTCGCATCAGCTTAAAGTTGATTACACGTTTGCGAATGGCGCGCGGTCTTCTTCAACTCACTCCATCACCATTGGCCGGGCGACCTATCGCCGTATAGCCCTCAGCGTTCCCCGAAAGTTCACGGAACCTGATACTGAAACGTTGGAGCGCATCAAGCAGGAACAAGAGTTGAAACGCGACGTCTTTCGTCGTCTGAGCGCGGATCGGTTATGGGGTGGTGGTTTTTCCGCGCCGGTTGACAATGTGATGACGGAACATTTCGGCACGCAGCGAACGTTCAATGGGAAAGTTCAAAGTGTTCACCAAGGCCTGGATTTTCGCGCGACGACTGGCACCCCGGTTCGCGCAATGAGCAACGGCGAGGTAATTCTGGCGCGCGGGTTATTTTATGAAGGCGGCTTTGTTGTCATTGATCATGGGCAGGGGTTGCTAACGTTGTACATGCATCTGTCCGGGTTTAATGCCAAAGAAGGCGACCATGTGGTAAAAGGCCAAATCGTGGGGTTAAGTGGCGCGAGCGGGCGGGCGACAGGGCCACACCTGCACGTTGCGGCCCGATGGCAAAGTGTTTATGTTGATCCAGTGGCTTTACTTGATTTGAAGCTACCTTAAATCGTGTTGATTGGGTGAGGAATGATGGCGGAATTGCAGATTCGTAATCCGATTGTTGTGGCGCTGGATGTGGATACCATCGAACAGGCATTGTCGTTGGTGAAAGAGTTGCGCGGGTTGGCCGGAATGTTCAAGGTTGGAAAACAGCTATTCACGACAGCAGGGCCAGAAATCGTTCGACGAATTACCGGAATGGGAGAGAAGGTTTTTCTCGACCTGAAATTCCATGACATTCCGAATACTGTGGCCAAGGCTGGTGTCGAAGCTGCCCGATTGGGAGTCAGCGTTTTTAACCTGCACGCAATGGGCGGATCGAGGATGATGCGCGCCACTGTTGATGCTGTGAACGAAGTGGTGGAACGTGAGAGAATGCCGCGCCCTTTGATTGTCGGCGTGACCGTGTTGACCAGTCATACGCAAGAGTCTTTGAGTGAAATTGGAATTGATCGAAGATTGGAAGAGGAAGTAGTTGCTCTGGCGAGATTATGTAAAGCTTCCGGAATGGACGGCGTCGTGGCCTCACCGCACGAGATTATCCCAATTAGAGAGGCTGTTAATTGTCGCAGTTTTGTTGTTCTGACGCCGGGCGTGCGACCCATCGGCACTGCACTGAATGATCAAAGCCGCGTCATGACTCCGGCAGAAGCAATTTGCGCCGGAGCGGATTTTTTAGTGATCGGGCGCCCGATCACTGCTGCTGCTGATCCGGTGTTGGCAGCGCAAAAGATTTTGGAAGAAATTGAACGGGCATCTGTTCAGAACGTTTACTGAAGAGGCGTTTTTCCGATATTCAGTTTTTAACAGCGCCCTCTCAAGCCTGAAGAACGATCCCCTGTCCCATTGCAACGCAGTTTCGTCTCAGGCCATTTGTGGTGAGCTTAATCTATCATCGCTGCAGGATTTCAGCAGTAAGGCGGAATAACTTTTGATGTCGTTTTATAAATCAGTTCGCAAAGCTATTTTGGGACTTTTGGCCGTTGCCATGATCGGTTATGGCTGGAAGCTTTATGCTTACCAACAGCAGCGAGGCGGATTAACGCCCCCACCTCAGCCTGGCATAACAAAAACACCTTCCAGCAAGCCAAGTCTCGCAAATCAGGTTTCAAATAATGATGGATCACCACTGCGGGTTGGTGAACGGTTAAGTTACAACGTTTCTTGGTCGGACTTTGCCACGGCTGCCCGGCTGGAGATGGAAGTTGTTGAACGGGGCATCTATTTTGGGCAGGATAGTTATCAGATACGAGCAAAGGTAGAAACCTTGGGTCAGGTTCGTTCGCTTTTCGGTGACATTGATCATCAGTACACCTCTTACGTTACCCCGCAATCCGCCCTTCCACACAGGCTGGTCAGTTCCATTCGACAAGGCAAAACGCAAACCGACGAGACGGTTGTCTTTGATCAGTCAAAACAACAGGCGACATTTTCCGATGAAAGCACAATTGTGATCCCGCAGGGGACTTATGATTTGGCCTCACTGATCTATGCGATCCGCCTGCGCGGAATTTCGGAAGGTAGCAAGCAGAAGTTCACCGCGCTCATAGGCAAAGATGTGGTTGAGTTTGAAGCCTTTTTTAAAGGCCGTGAGCAATTGCTGACGCAAACCGGGACTTACACAGCCATACAAGTTAAGCTTACTCCGAAGGGTAGAAACTTCAGCAACTATCGTGGGTTTGTGTGGTTTTCAGACGATACGCAGCGGTTGCCCCTTGCGATCAAAATCAAGTTCTCTCTCGGCGAAATGCGAGCGGATTTAACCAGCGCGACAATTGCCGTGCACTCTGCTCCTCCTTCGGTCTTGGGGAAGGCGCTGACAGATGAATCCGGAAATCCTACCTTGCTTCCGGATGGAGTACAAAATATACCTGGCAATAAGGTTGGCACTCTCAATCCGTCCCTCACAACTGCGACTCCCATGCCCAATTTGCCATTTGTTGTAGGCGAACGGCTCAATTACGACATTGCCTGGGCGAACCTTGCTTCGGTTGGCAAGGCCAGTTTTGAAGTTCGCCAGCAGGGCCTGCTTGGCAGGAGCAGTGTCTTCGAGTTTTATGGCGAGGCCGCGACCGTCGGGGCCGCACGTTCCCTGATCAACGTTAACGATCAGGCGAGTAGCTTTGCTGCTGTTGAGTCCTTGTTGCCAGTGAAAACTGATATCCGGTTGCGAGAGGGACGCCGCATTAAACAAACCACGGCGATCTATGACTCCTCAAATAAGACCGCTACCTTGTCTAACGGTACGCGTGTTCAAATCCAGCCAGGAACCTCCGATCTGCTTTCCTTGTTTTACTCCATTCGTTCCGCAGAATTGAAGCTTGGTGCTAGTTATAAATTCCCTTTCCTGGATGCCAACCACCGATTGCAAATGATTCAGGCCAAAATCATCAAGCAGGAGACAATCGGTGGGCCAATGGGCACACGTGATGCCGTACAACTTGACATCCTGACGCCAGAACCAAGCCAAACTTTACTCGCACAAGTCTGGATATCGAATGATGCCCGCCGCTTACCACTCTATTTCGTTACTCGAACTCGCTTTGGCGAACTACGATTCCAAATGATCAGTGCTGCAAATACGAAGTAGTCTTATCGGTAAAGAATGCCATTTAAAATTAATGCCTTGAGCTGATCGGATCGCCCTCACATTCGTCAGAGCGCAGCTTTTTTTTGCCAATTTGCTGAATCGTGTTGAAAGTCGTTTTCATTTTGAATAAGATGATGCCTCACTAAGACCACCGTAGAAGCTACGTTAGAAGAGTAAATAGAGAGGCAAATCTTATGTTGGATGCTTTTGTTATTGTTTTGCGCGAGGGGTTTGAGGCTTTCATCATTGTCGCAATTATCTTTTCCTACCTGAACAAAACGGGACAGAAGAGGCTTGCTCCGGCTGTTTATCTCGCGACAGCGGCGGCAATCGCGATCAGTGGAGGAATTGCTTACTGGATAGGCCAAACTACAGAAGGGGTTAATCAAGCTTTGTGGGAAGGGATTTTCGGGCTTGTTGCGATTGTGCTTGTAGCCAGCTTGGTTTTGCATATGCGCCGTATCGCGCCGAAGCTTAACCAGATGATGCAGCAGAAACTAGACAAGGCGACAACTGGGCGTTCGCGATGGACAGCATTTGTTGGTGTGTTTGTCTTTACAGTATTGATGATAACTCGCGAAGGGATGGAAACTGCGTTGTTGCTTTTGCGAGTTCAAGGGAAACTGCTGATTGGTGCGTTATTTGGGTTGGCAGCAGCAACCTTGTTGTCACTGGCTTGGGCGCGATATGGGCACCTGATCAATATGAAGCTTTTTTTTCAGGTCACAAGTATTTTTCTAATGCTCTTTTTAGTGCAGGTTGCCATCTATACTTTCCATGAATTCGCGGAAGCGAATGTTCTGCCAAACAGCGAAGCCTTGCACGCCGCAACGGAAGCGATTTCTCCAGACGGCAAATATGGGCAGTGGTTTTCAATGGGGATTGTGATCTTGTGCGCAGGATGGTTGAGCGTGGCATACGTATTTGATCGTTCGCGCAAAGCCATCAGTGGTGACTTGCCGTCAAATATCCCGAGCGAGGCGAGATAGGTTATTTGCATCGGCAGATGGTCGTTGCCTAAAGGTTAATGTCCATTATTCGCCAAATTTGAAATCAGATTCCGCTGCCGGGGGGACAGTTTGGCGGCAGGTTTCAGTTGCCACCTCCCAGGGGTGGCGGGATTTTCAATAATCACCAACCCATAAATTTTGACGCGCTCAGCCAGATTGATTTGCTGCACGCCTGCAATATCGTCGCGGATTAGCCGCGCAAAATCTCCCACCGATTCCATTTCCTGCAACACTTCTTGATTCCCGACTTCACCTCCGGTGAAGGCATTCTTTTGATAGAAATCTTTCATGACATCAGCCAGATCGAAGCGATTACGACTTTGCCAGCGTAATTGCAGGTCGTACAACGCCGCAACCAACATTCCCTTGCGGTAAATCAGATCGTAGTTGGCAGCGTTGGCAAACTTTTCAGGCGAGGGTGCGATGAGCGACAAGTTGTGTGCGGGAGGGATTGAAAATGTAGGCTTCATACGCCGCATTGATTGCATTCAAGTATTCAGGCAGGTCAATCAGCCGCAGTCTTGCCAGTGTCATCAAGGCAACATAGCGTGTGAAGCCCTCCCAGGACCAATCAACGTTTTCGCGGATGCAGCGTCGCAATCATGACGGCGAGTAGTTCGGCGTAGAGCTTCACAAATTTTCAAAGTGTAAATTGACTTTGTAAATAGTGTGGACAATCAAAACGGCAATGGGCGGATAGATCAACGCGACAAACAGGGCATCCTGCAGGGTCCAACCATCGCTTTGCTGCGTAGGTGAACCAGTGAGTGTGCCAATCAACATTCCTGCCAGAAGCGAAAGCAAGTAGCCACAGATGACGAACATCCAGGCAACACTGCGCTTGAACCTCTTGTCTTCCTTTGTACGGCGTCGCGTGATAGAGATTCTCTCCGGCGAATAAGTGTAATAATCGAAGTGCTCTTTCAGGCTTTTGAACAGATGCCAGACGCCGATGCCGAACAGGGATACCACCGCAATCTTCCACGATAGTCTTCTCATCTCGAAAAACGATGGATTCATGGCGGCGAAGAAGGTGGAGACGAAAAGCGTGACTGTTGTATAGACAGCCTTGCCGCGCGCGCGCGCCTCTTGTCGCTCACGTTCAAGCCATTCGTTGACCACTTGATCGGCGCGAGCCTGGTAATAAGCGCGGCGTGCAGCCCGGGCAGCCGCAGTGTTGACCTGTCTTGCGGAAGACGCTTGTGTCCGCCCCGTACGGTCGTAGGATTTACGGCGATCGGGATCAATCAGGATGTGATAGGCCTCGTTGATTTGCGCAAAGCGCGTGGCTGCCGAAGGCTCCGCGTTCACGTCAGGGTGATACTTGCGCGCCAGGCGGCGGTAAGCGGATTTGATTTCGTTGGCATTGGCCGTGCGGTTCACGCCCAATACGGCATATAAATCAGGCATCGCGTTCGACCCGATCAGGAGGCAGTTAGCGGATTGTTTTAGTTGGCTCTTCTGCCGGAAGCGGCGAAACAGCATGTTCAATTGATGCGAGCGGCGATTGCCGCCAGAAAGACCAGCTATTGTACGTAGCCACTTTTCAGTTTCAAGCAGCATGTGCTTGCGCGGCTTTTCCGCCCGCACCACTGACGAAATTTACGGCCAGAGTTTACTTTCTTCTTTTTCGCTTCAGGCCAATTTGCCTCTCTTCTGTCCTGCAAGATTTCGGTGCCGTACTGGACTCCGAAAGCTTGCCGTGAGTTCCGCACTCGATAGAATCAAGTGCAACTTGGAATTTGTTAGGGGGGTGTGTAGCACAAAGGGAGACGGAGGCCGCGAAAGAGGGGCAGCGCCCGACCGCTATCTCGATCATTTCACAATGCCGGTAAGGGGGCTGCTTGCGCTGGCGTATAACCGCCGAGGCATACGCCCGGACAGATACGCCAGCCGCCCTGCTTGCACGGCCAGTTTCATTGCTTCAGCCATTGCGCCGGGGGCTTCAGCTTCAGCGATTGCGGTGTTCATCAATAAACCGTCAACGCCCAATTCCATTGCCAGACAAGCATCCGAAGCCGTGCCGACGCCCGCGTCAACAATGATCGGGACTTCGGTAATCTGCTCTCGCATGATTCGCAGGTTATTAGGATTTTGGATGCCAAGGCCAGAGCCAATGGGTGCCGCCAACGGCATGACGGCCGCCGCTCCCGCATCAATCAGCTTTTTGGCCATAATCAAGTCATCATTGAAATAAGGTAGCACCGTGAAGCCTTCTTTAACCAAAATCTTGGTCGCTTCGAGCGTCGCTTCGTTATCGGGGAAGAGCGTCTTCTGGTCGCCAATGACTTCGACTTTGACCCAATCAGACAGGCCGACTTCGCGAGCAAGTCGCGCTGTCCGCACAGCCTCTTCGGTTGAATAGCAGCCGGCGGTATTGGGAAGAATAGCGAACTTCTTCAGATCAATGAAATCGAGCAAGGAGGGTTGCGAACGATCCGTAATGTTGACGCGGCGGACGGCGACCGTGATCATCTCAGCGCCGCTGCGATTGAAGGCCTCAATCATTTGTTCGTTGGTGCGATATTTCCCTGTGCCAATAATCAAACGCGAATTGAACTCGCGCCCGGCAATGATGAATTTGTCGTTCATAAAAATTCTGAATTTAGCGAGCGTTAAATTGATAACCAGACGAAGAGCTTACTATAGCGGCAGGAAGTCGCGGTGGGCAAACAATCGTTTGCTGACAGCCTTGGCTGCTATTGCCCCTTCATCCATTTTCACATTTACCTGACAACAATGCCCTCTCAAATCATACCGTCTATTCCCATCCGGATAATCTGAACAGATTTTTTGGTTGCGTTGGCAGGCACAAAAGTGCGGCTTGAAGAGGTCAGACGGAAGCTGTTATTGTGGCTGCGCCTGCAACCCGACAACGGGCCTCCTGGTTTGAATTGACACGCAGCAAGGCCGGACTGGCCGCTGCCGCTTTTCCCGGAGAGAAATCAAAAAAAATATGAATAATCTGAAATCCCGTTTGTGTTTTTTGGCTGCTGTGGTCGCTTTTTCAGCGATCTCAGCAAATGCTCAAATCACCTTCGACCGGCCCAAGACCGAGCCGCCGCTCGACAATCCATACACCATCAGCATTCCACGCGAGAAGATTGTGGAGACCATAAAAGAGGTTCTGAAAACTTGTGTGTTGCAGATTGATGAAAACTTGAGCAAGCCGGGGGAAGGCAAAATCGTCACCAAGCCTGTCAGTTTTACCAAGGGCGTGACGACGAAGACCGATCTTGAATATTTGGGGAAACTGCCTGCCGATGATGTGAGAAATTGGGTGCAGGGACGCTTCTCGTTGGAGATTACGGCGCTGCCGCTTGATCAAAAACGTTCTCAGCTTTTGATCGTGGCCAATATTCAAGGTCGTATCGCTGACGTGCTGAATCCCAACAAATGGATTGACTGTCAGTCAAACGGACGATTGGAAGACGAGGTGCTGCGTGGGCTGGCAGGCAAAATTCTGGGCATTGATCTAAGTTTGAAAGGCAATAACCGCCGCCGTATTCTGACCTGCGAATACTGACCCTACGTTGTTGATGATGCTTACCGATTATGCGGATACGATTTTTATTCGCCATCGTCTGTTTATTGTTCGCCGCTCCGGCGGTGTGGGCGCAGAGCACTGCCACTGGGCCTGGGCAGGCTCCCCCGGACGAACAGAACGAAACGATGCGCGATACCTTCAAGCGCATGCAGATCAAGCGCGAAGAGGACGAGCACAAAAAGATAGTTGGGAAAGGTTCGCAGATCAAAGAAGAAGTTGATGCCCTGGCCAAGGAAGCTGTCAACGACCGCTTGCCACGCGCGGCGGAAAAGCGGCTTAAGGAAATTGAAAAATTTGCCAAACAGATTCGTTCTGAATCGGGCGGTTCGCAGGATGATCCGCTGGAATCGCCGCCCGACAATCTGGCCGATGCCTTAAAGCGGCTGGATGACGTCAGCACAAAGTTGAACGATCATTTGGCCAAAACATCACGCCGGATGATTTCGATTTCCGTTGTGGAAGATGCAACGGAGGTCATTCAACTGGTCAAAATTCTTCGCAGTTATCTTAACTGACTGCGGGCTTGGCCTTGAGCGTTAGGAGGAGACGTTATGCGCCGCAGATTTGCCCTCTTGCTGTTATTGGCTATTAGCTTTGCGCTGGCGACAGCCAGCGCGCGCCAACAAGACCCGCCGATAAAAATCCAGGATCCAAAGCAAAAGCCCGAAGCTGAACCTCTTCCGCAAGAAGACACGATTACCTTCGACACCAATCTGGTGATGGTCAACGTGACGATCACGGACGATAAGGATCGTTATGTTGGTGGACTGAAGCGCGAAGATTTCAGCCTCTTCGAAGATAAGTCCCGGCAGAAGATCGTCAATTTCAGCTATGACGAAAACCCATTCTCGGTCGTCATTTTGCTGGATGTCAGTCTGAGTATGCAGAACAAACTGTCGCTGGCGCGTGGAGCCTGCGCGAATTTCGTCAATGGGTTGCGTGACGGCGATACATTCGCGATCTACAGCTTTGGCGGGATGAAGGTCAAAACTCTGCAGGACTTTACTGAGGTGCGCGACGTTCCCGACTCAGTTTGGGATATGAAAGCCGATGGCGAAACGCCGCTTTACGACGCCATCGCCAAGGCCGCCGATGCCTTGGCCAAACGGCCTGAACGCCGCCGCGCAATCCTGATCGTTTCCGATGGCGCTGATACAAAAAGCAAGGCCACGTTGGATCAGGCACTGCGAAAATCGCTGGCCGCGCAGGCTGCGGTCTACGCCGTGGATATGACCGATGCGGCGGTGTACGGCCATCAGGCGCGTGATAATGGCGCTGATGTGATGAAAGATATTGCGGCCAAGACCGGCGGCAAATTCTTTCGCACCGCTGGCGGCAGCAAGCTTCGCGACGCCTTTGCCAGCACAATTGAAGAACTGCGCCACCAGTACACGCTGACGTATGAATCAAGCAACGAACGGTATGACGGACGCTGGCGCGCGATCGAAGTCAAACTGGCCAAGCCGCAATTCAACGTCCGCGCCAGGCAGGGATATTACGCCCGAAAGAAAAGCGGCTGAGTTGCTGGCCACAGGGCTGAAAATCAAAAGGGGCGAACGCGCTGACAACCGCGTTCGCCCCATTTAATTTGGTCAAGCAATGTTATAGCTACAGACGGATGATCTTGCCGTCGAATCGTTCGTCGCGCAGGTCTCGTGTCGTGTTGCGCGTGTCCACGACCAGCTTGGCCTGTTCGGCGATCCAGCCGTAATCAATGTTGCTGTGGTTGGTGACGATGACAACACAATCGGCCTCGGCGACAACTTCAGTGCTTAACGGAATGCCGCTCAGGTGTTGGCCGTTGCCTTCCAGATGAACCGCCGGAACATAGGGATCGTGAAAGCTGACCTCCGCGCCCAGAGCTTGTAATTTCTCGATGATGGCCAACGCCGGGCTTTCGCGCATATCGTCAATGTCGCGTTTGTAGGCGACTCCCATAATCAGCACCTTCGATCCGTTGACCGCTTTGCGATGACCGTTCAGGCCTTTGGTCACCAGCCCAACGACGTGTTCCGGCATGCGCGAATTAACTTCTTCCGCCAGCGAAATGAAGCGAGCTTCGAAGCCGTGCATCCGCGCCTTCCACGACAGGTAATGAGGGTCGAGCGGAATACAGTGGCCGCCAATTCCAGGCCCCGGATAGAAAGGCATAAACCCGAAGGGTTTGGTCGCCGCCGCCGCAATCACCTCCCAGGTATCAATGCCCAGTGTGTGGCAAAGCAGTGCCAGTTCATTGACCAACCCGATGTTGACGGCGCGGAATGTGTTTTCCAGCAGCTTGCAGCATTCGGCCACGCGCGCCGAACTGACAGGATGAATGTTGTCCACGATCTTGCTGTAAGCCGCCGCCGCCACATCGGCGCTGATTTGCGTCACGCCGCCGACGACTTTGGTGATGTTTTTGGTGTTGAAATTTGGATTGCCGGGATCAACGCGTTCGGGTGAAAAGGCCAGGAAGTAATCTTCGTCGAGCTTTAACCCCGTTTCGTCAAATATTGGCCTCAGGACTTCGTCGGTCGTTCCCGGATAGGTTGTGGATTCCAGGATGATCAACTGGCCGGGCCGCAACGTCGCTTGAATTTTTTCGGACGCGGCAAGAATGTAGGAAACGTCAGGGTCTTTGGTTTTGCGCAGCGGCGTCGGCACGCAGATGATGATGATGTCTTGATCTTTCAGCGCCGTGAAATCGGTCGTGGCGCTTAGTTTCTTCGACGCCACCATGTCGGCGACGTGCGCGGTTGGCACGTCAGGAATGTAGGATTCACCGCGGTTGATGGTGTCTGCTTTGCGCGTATCTACCTCGAAGCCCACGGAATCAAATCCGCTGCCCGCGAATTCCACCACCAACGGCAGCCCTACATAACCCAATCCAATAACGCCCACGCGCGCAGTGCGCGCGGCAATTTTTTCCAGCAGTAAATGTTTGTTGTTCGCCACAGTAAGTTTCCTTTTTCGACGTAAAAATCCAGTAATTAACGGGGGACGGGTTCAGATTGATTGGTTCAAGGTCTGAAGATTTGAGCCAGCTTTGAAGCATCAGAAGCAGGGACGAGCCGGTTTTACAACGTTTTTAGGGTGCGGCTCAAGCCCTTTTTTAATTTGTTTGTCGCGTTGACCTGCTCGCGAGGTGCGTGTTAGGGTGCGATTTCGATCCAGGACAAGCTCTTTGCAATTACCTTCAGGTGCCCGCTGTCAACTGTGTACCAGGACAGTGGGAGAATAGGGAAGCGGGTGCAAATCCCGCGCGGTCACCGCCACTGTAAAGCTTTGAAGGATGAACACGAAACGCCATTGCGCAATTCAGCGCGAGAAGGTTGTGTTCATTCGCCGAATCACGAATTTGAGATTCGGCAAGCTAAGTCAGGAGACCTGCCTGTAAGGTTCGATGACGACTCTTCGGCTGAAAGAGCGCGCGCGAATTTGTCAGGTCACCGTCTCCTTTTATTTTTAGGAATCCCGAGCCTCAAACGCACGCTTTTCGCCGTTGCGTTTGAGGCTTTTACTTTTTTTGGGAACACCTTTTCGAACAGATGCTGAACTTTAGGCGGCAACACAAAATTCGATGTGCGCGTTCACTGGCGTTCGTGCAGGCAATGGGGCTGGCAGTTCTTGCGCTGTCTTTGCTGACCGGATGCAAGCAGCGCAATTCGGTTCCACAGACCAGCCAGACGCGAGCCTTCACTGATGAACTGGGGCGCGAAGTCCGCATCAATTTCCCGCCGCAGCGCATTCTTTCGCTGGCTCCAAGCGTGACTGAAGATTTGTTTGCGCTTGAGCTTGGCAATCGCATCGCTGGCGTCACCAGCTATTGCGACTTTCCCGAAGAAGCGAAAACGAAAGAGAAAGTTGGCGACACACTCAACCCAAACGCCGAACGCATCATCGCGCTCAAACCTGATCTGGTGATTATCACGACCGCCAGCCAGCTTGAGCGGCTTTCGCGTCAATTGGGCGAGTTGAACATCCCGGTGTATGTGACCAATCCGCGCACGGTGCGTGAGGTCATCGTTTCGATTCGCAAATTGGGTGCGGCAACCGGCGCTGAGGCGCGCGCGAAAGAGATTGCGGATGAAATGGAACGGCGCATCGCCACTGTTGAAAGCCGCGTGAACGGTTTGCCCAAACCTCGGGTGCTGTATGTTCTGCAAACCGGGCCGCTGATTACCGCCGGGCGAAATACGTTTATCAACGATCTGATTCTGCTGGCAGGCGGACAATCCATCACCGGCGACGAGCGGGCGGACTATCCGCAGCTTTCGCGCGAGACGGCAATTGCCCGCGCGCCGGAAGTAATTGTTGCACCTGCCAGCCACGGCACTGATTTCGTTAAAGAAGGTGACTTGCGGCGTGATTTCGCTGCCACCCCAGCAATCCGCCTGAACCGAATCGTCAAGGTGAATGCCGACTGGGTAGATCGTCCGGGGCCGCGCATCGTCGAAGGTTTGGAACAACTGGCGCAAGGGCTGCATCCTGAAAGTCCCTGAAAACAGAAATCCCGTGAAAGCAGAAACACTGAGCAAAAAGAGTTGGCAAAATTTGAATCCGTCGCTGACGGCGGTTGTTGGCGGTTATTTGACCCGACGGCGGGCGATGCTGGTCGTGCTGGTGCTTGGCGTGATGCTGATTGTTGGTGCGTTGTTGGCATTGGCAATTGGCAGTGAACACGTGGCGTTCTCACGGCTTCTTGTGGCGTTGCTGGCAAAAGTCACCGGCGCGGCTTCGACGCTTTCGCGCGAGCAGGAGGTCATCGTCTTCAGTTTGCGATTGCCACGCATTGCGCTGGCCATCGGGGTTGGCGCGGCGCTGTCAATGGCAGGGGCGGCTTTTCAGGCGTTGCTGCGCAATCCGCTGGCTGACCCTTACGTGCTGGGCGTGTCGGGCGGCGCGGCATTGGGTTCGATTTTGGCGATTTTGCTGGCGGCGGAAGTGGCGATTGCCCAGCCGCTGTTTGGCTTTGCGGGCGCGGTGGCGGCGACACTGATCGTGTATCAATTGGGGCGGCGCGACGACGATCCGGCACGGCTGGCGCTGGCTGGCGTCGTGCTCTCCACCTTTCTCTCGTCCACGATTGTGTTGGTCACCGCGCTCGCAAACAACGTCAAACTGCGGCAGATCACAATGTGGCTGCTGGGCGATCTGTCGAGCGGCAACCCGGAAGGGTTGCTGTTTGTCATCGCGGCTGTGCTAATCGGAGCAACAGTTTTGATGACGCAATCGCGGGCATTGAATTTGATGATGATTGGCGAACGCGATGCGTTTGCGTTGGGAGTTGAAACGTCGCGTGTGCGATGGATCGTGCATTTGACGGCGTCGTTGATGACAGGCACCGCAGTGGCGGCGGGTGGCGCGATTGGTTACGTCGGATTGGTGGTGCCGCACCTGGTTCGGCTGGCTGTCGGCGCGGATAACCGGCTGGTCATTCCGGCCAGTGCGCTGGCCGGAGCGTTATTGGTTTTGCTGGCAGACACGGTAGCGCGGACGATGCTGTCGCCGCGCGAATTGCCGACAGGCGCAATCACGGCATTGGTCGGCGCGCCGGTGTTTGTTTATTTGTTGGTCAAAGGGCGAAGCACTCGCTGAGCCAGATGCTTCCAGATGCTTCCAGATGCTTCCAGATGCTTGATGACACCGATGCTTGAATTGCGTGATGTTCATTTTAATTACGACCGGGCGGTGCTTCGCGGCATCACGCTGGAAATTCGCGCGGGTGAAATCGTCGCACTGCTGGGGCCGAATGGCGCAGGGAAATCCACATTGCTGGGCGCGGCGTATGGCGCGCTTGAACCGTCGAGTGGTGAAGTGTTGTTTGACGGACGGCTGGTCAAAAGCTTCGCGCGCCGCGAACTGGCGCGCCGCATTGCCGTCGTTGCGCAGGCAGGTGAAATTCGGTTTCCGCTGACGGCGTTCGAATATGTGCTGACCGGGCGCTTTGCGCATTCCAGCGCGCTTGGATTCGATTCGCCACACGACGTTGAAGTCGCGATGAAGGCTCTGCGCGACACTGATGCCGCGCAATTTGCCCAACGGTATTTCAATGAACTCTCATCAGGCGAACGGCAACGCGTTGTGTTGGCGCGAGCGCTGGCGCAGGAAGCACGACTGCTGTTGCTGGACGAACCAACGGCGAATGCCGACATTGCGCATCAGGTTTCGCTGCTCAGCCTGGTTCGCGCATTGACGCATGAACGCAAGCTGGCCGCTTTGGTTGTGACGCACGAAATCAATTTGGCCGCCGAATTCGCCGACCGCGTGGCACTGCTGAAAGATGGCAAATTGCTGGCGTGCGGCACCCCGCGCGATGTGATGACGGAGGCTTTGCTCGGCGAATTGTTTGAAACGTATCTGTTGGTTGACGCGCACCCGCACAGCGGCAATCCGCGTATTTCGTGGACGGTGAAAAGATGAAGAACAAACTTTTACCCAAATCCACGGTTAAGAGATGTAGTTTCTGATTCCTATTCCCTGTCCTCTGGCTTCTGATGTTTCAAACCATCAGAGTTCGAGATGGTTTGAAACATCAGAAGCCAGAGGACGGGTCTCAGAGACTAGCCGCTTGAGCGTCACCCTGCTGGTGAAGCTCTTGATTGAGAAAATACTGGCTGCGGCGACGTCACCCAAAAGAGTGACAAACTCGGATGGATACCGATTCGTCTCCGCAAGCAACAAGAAGGAAGCAATTATGAAGCTCAGACTAACTACAATTTTTGTTTTGATTTCGTTGTTGGCCGCCAGTGCGGTGGCGCAAAGCTCGCGCGGAGTATTGCGCGGCAAGGTCGTAGATTCGCGTGGCGCGGCGGTTCGTGGCGCGCGCATCGTGCTTTTTTATAACGGCAAAGTCGCACTGCGCGAAACCAGCAGCAATCAACAGGGAGAATTCGGATTCGATTACCTGTTGCCGGGTGATTATGCATTATCAGTGGAAGCCGATGGCCTGACGCAGCAAGGTGGTTCGCAGCCGGTAAGAATTCTGGGCGGGCAGCAGTTCACCATTGCCATCCCGCTGACCCCGGCAGCGATTGAAGATTCGGTGGTTGTCTCTGCGACGCGCACCGAATCGCGTTTGGGGCAAACGCCCGCCAGCGTCTTTGTTATTTCGGCAACTGATCTGCTGCGCGCTCAGCGCATCAACGTCTTCGATGCATTGCGCGCTTCGCCGGGCGTTGCAGTGGCGCAAACGGCGAGGCGCGGCGGCGTCACATCGCTGTTCGTGCGCGGCGGCGAATCCGATTACACCAAAGTTTTGATTGATGGCGTTCCGGTCAACGACGCGGGCGGTTCGTTCGACTTCAGCGACCTGACCGCCGACAACGCAGCGCGGGTCGAACTGGTGCGCGGCGCGCAGAGCGCGATTTACGGTTCGGATGCGATGGCCGGCGTGCTGCAAGTGTTCACTCATCGCGGCTCGACTCGGACGCCGGAGCTTGAATTTACGGGCGAAGGCGGCAGCTTCGCATTCAATCGCCAGTTCGCGCGGCTCTCAGGCGCGCGCGGGCCATTCGATTATTCCGGCAGCTTCACGCATCTGCGCACCAATGGCCGCGACCGCAACGACGATTATCAAAACCGGGTTGCGACATTGAATCTGGGCTACCGCTTGGCTTCGCGCATGCAGCTTCGCGCCACCGCGCGCAAGGAAAGCTCCGGCGTGGGCGTGCCAGGCGCAACCGCCCGGCTGTTTCCTGATCCGGACGAACGCGCGCGTCGCCGCCGCATCGTGACGTCGCTGAAGGTTGACGATCAAACCACCGCGCGCTGGCATCAGAGCCTGTCGTTTGTCTATGCCGAAAGTAATTACTTGAGCTTCGATCCGGCGGCGCAGGATTTGACCAAACCGAACACGCCGCTCGACACCACATTCGCGTTCAACGATTTTTCATCGCTCTTTAAGAATCACCAGCGCCGTCGCGGATTACGGTATCAAACCGAATTGATCCTGCCGCACAATCATTTGCTTTCCGTCGGGCTGGATTATGAACAGGAGCGCGCCGTGTTTGACAGCGGCTTTGCGGGTAAGAATCGCGTGCCTTCTGACCGGCGCAACGTCGGTGCGTTCTTGCAGGATCAATTCGCGCTTTCACCACAACTGCTGATCACGGCGGGCGTCCGCGTTGAAAACAATCGCGCCGATGTGCCTGCCAACCTAACGAAGATTCTGACTCAGCTTGGTTCCGCGCCCTACACAGGCAGCGTGGGATTCGGGACGGAAGTGTTGCCGAAGATCGCGGCGATCTATCTATTGCCCACTCGTGATCTGCAAGCTGCCATCGGCCTGGCGCGGATCAAGGCCAACTATGGCCACGGTATCAAAGCGCCAACATTGGTCGAAGCCTTCAGCCCCAGCCAATTCTTTCTTGGCAATCCGGCGCTTAAGCCTGAACGCGCCCACAACTACGACATCGGCGTCGAACAGTTTTTCTGGAAAGACCGCTATCGAGTCGAAGTGACCTACTTCGAAAATCGCTTCCGCGATCAGATCGCGTTTGTCGGCAACCCGGCGACCTTCGGCGGCCCGATCAAAACTGCCGATGGGCGGCTGACCAATTTCATCAATAATGACCGTTCGCTGGCGCGCGGGATGGAGATTGCCGTTTCGATGAGTCCTCGCAAACGGAATTTGTTCATCAACGGCAGCTACACGCTGCTGAAGGCAAGACTGCAATCCGCCGCTGACACCATTGATTTCAGCACCGGCAAATTGATCCCCAACCGGGAAGTCGGCTACGCGCTGCTGCGCCGCCCGCGCAATTCAGGCGCGCTCAATGTGATGTGGATCGGCGATAAGATTGAGTTGAATCTGGATGGCTTTTTTGTCGGACGACGGCGCGATGGCGACCCGGTGACGTTCGAGCGGTTCACCGCACAGGGTCTGCCAATCTACAACAAAGCGTATCAGCGAGTAGATTTGGCGGGCACGTACCGCTTCACGTCGCGCGTAGCGATGTTTGCGCGGATCGAAAATCTGCTCAATCAGGATTACGAAGAGGTGCTGGGGTATCCGGCGTATGGGCTGAATTTTTCGGCAGGGATGCGATTCAGGATTGGCGGCGGTCGTTGAGCCGAGTCGCTATGACAGGGAGAAGCGGATCATCAGTAGGTGTTGAAGTAAATCATTGAATCGTAGTCAACCAAGCCCATACGCAGTTTTCGCAGCCAACCAATTCGACCAAGAAGATTACGGCGAAGCCCGGGATAAGGCGCAAAGTAGACGAAGGACGTAATCGCAAGACTGAATGTTTCAAGCGTGACTTCATGCCCAAAGGCTTCAATTGGCCCACCAGGAGTATCGAAAACTTCGTGCAAGCCCTGCTCGACCGGAATTCCAAGCTCAGTCGCAATTTCGTTGCTGAACAGGCAATATGCCGCGCCGGTGTCCACCTTGCCGATGCTCTTGTAGCTCAAGCCTCCATAGCTCAAAACGACTGGAATGCTGATGCCGCTTCTACTGTCAGGGTACTGGTAGGCAATATCAAAGCTGAGAGATTCAGGCATAAAGTTCATACTCGAAGAAAAGGGCGTTCCGGTTCCGGTTCGGCGAAGTAAATCAGTGGCAGTTCCACGCCATCAGTTTTGGCTGCCGCGGCAACCTCGGCATAGTTCGGACCGTGGGCAACCAGCCGGTCGCCATCCAGCGCAATCCACTTGCCAAGGTAGAAATGTTCATTGTCAACCATCCAGCGCATCGAAGCCTCATCTTTCGGATCCAACTTCAGATTTGGGCGCGCATTCGCAGCCCTGCCGTTGGCTGTCGGGCGGCCAATAAGGTTGCGGAGTTCCATCTGTTCGTTGGGAGATAACGCCTTGAATTGTTGTAGCACTGATTCAATTGTGGTCGTGGCCATTTTCGGTTTCCTCATTTGCTATTGGCATTTACCCGGGCGCGAAAAGCTCAGCACCAGTGGAATCTTCGGGATCAGCGTTTCAATTGCCGACAGGTAATTAATGGCTACTGCGCCCATAAACAACTCCTCAAGAAAATGTCCGACAAACTTCAGTTTGTCGGTGGACTCGAATGTGTACGCACTTGAAGCCCTCGACAAACGGAAGTTTGTCGGACATCGCGACGCGTGGAGATTATGGCCTTTGCCACGCGCTTCCGTCCACGTATTCGATCCGTTTGATCGAAATCGTTTCCTGCTTCTGTTTCAGCAGTGACGGATCGTTGAAGCCCGCGCCACAGACAGCTTCAAACGTCGAGACCTTGTCCGGCTGATTTTCATCGGTGACGACTTTGACGACCTCGCACTTTTTTGCGCCTGCGGGCAGTTTGTATTTAAGCGTCTTTTTGCCACCGGGTTTGATCTCGATTTTACTCGCCACGTCAAAGCGCGAAAGAAGCTGGCCGTTTTCGTAACGCGGAAATGCAAAATCCCAATCCACAGACTTGATCGGTTTAGATTTGGTGTTTTTGACGACGACCTGCACCAGTTGAGCGTTGTCAATGACCCGCGTGTATGAACGCAGCCTGCCGCGCGAGCGGGTGTCTCCGGGCGCGATTGGCGCGGAGGCGACTTTATCGCTTCTGTTTCTTTGTTGCCGGGCGATCCGCTCATTTTCCGTCAGCGGCGCGTCTCCGTTTTCCGCCGCCATCTGCGGCGAGGTCAGGCTCGGACGATCCAGCATCGGGTAATAATCCTGGCCGATCTTGTGGCTGACGATTTCAACTGGCGAGTTGCCGGAAGAAGCCTTGTTTTCAGTCACCACAATCGCTTTCTCCGTTTGAGCTTGTACAGCGACGCAAGCGGCGATGGCCGTTGCAATGGTGAGCGCGATCAATCTGGCGGATTTCATTGCGATGTCCTCCCTGTTTCGGAGACGTTTTTCTTTGGGTAGTTTCTCAGCGATTGGCGCGCGCATTTTACTCCCGCCCGCGGAGAAGTGCAGACAAAAAAAGCCCGCCCGGTAAATTTACCGGGCGGGCGCTGAGCTAGCCTGGAGAGGCGTCTCTGGCTAGAACGAATAGCGGAGCGCCAACTGAATCTGGCGTTCACTGCTCTTCGAGGTGATTTTGCCGAACGTCGTGGTCAGGTTGTTCGGATTGGTATCCGGGCCGTTCCAGTTCGGGTGATTCAACCAGTTGAAAGCTTCTCCGAGAATCTGAATGGAGTGACTTTCCTTGATACGGAATTCCTTACTGATACGCAGATTGTGATTCTGGAATCCCACGTTGTAGAGAAGGCCGCGTGCTTTCTGATTCGAGATCGTACCCGCCGCAGGTTTCGTGAAGATCGCCGTGCCATCCGCGTTGAACGGATTGAAGTAGTAATTGGACTCGAAAGTGCCAGTTGCCGCAGGCGTGTTATTTGCGTACTGGCCCTTAATATCCGGCGATTTGCTGAAGATCCAGTATTGGTTGCCGCTGCCTGGGCCAACGCCCGCATAATCGGTGCCGTCGGGGGCAATGGTAATCGGGTTGCCGGTCGCCATTTGCGAAACGCCGCTGATCACCCAACCGCCCAATGCCTTGCCCAGCAACTTTGTTTGATCCCTGAAGATCGGCAGTTGATAGGCATAAGTGAGCACAACCGAATGACGACGGTCAAAAGTTGACGGCCCCCACAGATTATGCACATCGTAAGCATTCGGAACGACGTCGCGTTGCGCCGAACCGTCATCCTGCGATTTCGACAGCGTATAGGCGAAGCTGTAACTCAGCCCTTTGCTGAAACGGCGCTCCAGACCTACCTGGAAGCTGTTGTAGGTCGAGTTCGCATCGTTGTTGGTAACGCGGATGATGTTGTAACCCTTGTACGGTCGCAACGCGTCGGCAGCGATTCCAGGATTGGCTTGGATCGTACCGACAGCCAATTGGTTGATATTGCGTTCGCGCTGTTGATGCAAGCCGCGACGGCCAACATAGCTGACTTCCAGTTTCGTCGAGAAACCGATTTCACGCTCAAAGGTTCCGTTCCAGGTCCAGGCTTCAGGATTTTTGAAGACCCTATCCTGCGACGTGATCTGCTGCGTAAACACGTTTCCGGCTTTGCCTCCAGGATTGTCAACGTTGCCATTGGTTATGGAAACGGTCGGTTGCAATGGCGGATTACCGCCAAGGAAGACCGAGTCGCTGATGCCCAAACGAGTCATGAAGCGGCCTACGCCCGCACGAAATACGTTCTTGTCATTTAGCGCATAGGCAATACCAACGCGCGGCTGGAAGTTGTTTTTGTGAACTTCAGAGTAGGATTTGCCTTCACCACGAAATAGGAAATCAAACTGGCCGGTCGTCGCAATCGCTATACGGCCAGGACCTTTCGCTGAATCAGGCCAGCCGTCGCCGGGAATGACCAGACCGTTGTAAAGACTCTGCAAATTGGTGGGACTAGATGTGACGAATCCGGTCTTTGGATCAATCGTTACAGCCTTTGACGGGTCGTAATACTTGGCGTCAAAAACGACGTTGTTACGCCACAGGCTGTAATACGGTTGAATGATGCTGTGGCGCAGGCCCGCTTCCACGCGCAGTTTCGGCGTGACTTTCCAGGAATCCTGAACAAACCACTCGAACATGTGCCCGCGATACGGCGTGTATGAACGGTCGCCGATTTCGGCATAAGTGTCGAACAGGCCAAGCGCCGCGTTGGCAGCGGCGACGCCAGTCTTCCCATCTGTCAACGAGTTGGAGAACACGAAACGACCATTCTGGTTGTTCGTGCCGCCCGGAGTACCGGAAACGTTGATCTGGTCGAAGTCGTTTTCACCAGCACGTTCGAAGTAACCGCCGAATTTGATCGTGTGGTTGCCGCGAATGTTCGTCCAGTTGTTATTGATCTGGTAAACCGGGCCGGTCGAACTAGACGGATACGGGCCACCATCAATGCTGCCGAAAATATCCAGGCCGTCAACCGTCGGAATCTTGTCCTGAATCTCTTTCGGGGAGCTGAAGATGTACGGATAGTTGACTCCGTAGTTGCTGCGTTTGTAACGATCACCACGCTGGTCAACGGCGATGTGAACTTGATCGCGACTGCCCGCGATCAACGTTTCGGTGATCCACGTTGGTGAAAACGTGTGCGTCCAGCCGATGGAAAGCGTTTGGTTCGGACGATCAATGATCTGCGGTGCGCGATCGGTTGCACCACGGTACGCACTGACGTCAACGAAATGATAGAGCGCTAAACGGAATTTGACCTGATTTTTCTCGTTCGGCAGATAATCAACGTTGACGTTTTCCTTGCGCTGGTTGGTCAGCAACGGACGGCTCTGGAAGAAGTTCGCGCCGCCGGAATAGAAGCCGGCAATCGGATCAGGAAAAATGTTGAGCAACGCCAGGCCATTCTTGCTTAAACGATTGGCCGGAATCTTGTTGATGATGCCGCCGTCGTTGAAACAACCAGCGGAATAATCCACCCCGGCAGTTGGGTTAGCGGGGATTGCCTGGCAAAGCCCGGTTTTCAGCGGGTCTTTAACGAACCGATTTTGAGCCAGTGCCGCGATGTAGTTCGGGCCGCCGGGGAAAAGTTCGCTGAAATCTCCCGCTCGCATACGAGCAGTTGGAACGCGCTGGGTGTTGTTGCCTGTTTGGCGAACTCTGACCCATTCCATGCTGTACAGGAAGAACAGCTTGTTGCGGTCTTTGTTGAACTCAATGCCGGGAATCCAGACCGGGCCGCTGAAGTTGAAGCCGGGTTGGTTGTACCGGAACGGATTCGGACGGCAGGCCTGATCTTTCTTGAAAGCTGCATCGGAGCAAGGACGATTGGCATTGTACAGGCGATTGTTGCTCCAGCTATTGGTGTTGAGCGCCGCGTTACGCAGATATTCATAGGCCAGGCCGTGGAAATCGTGGCCGCCGCCTTTGGTGATGATACGAACCTGACCACCAGCCGAACGACCGTATTCGGCGTTGTAATTGGCTGTCAGAATCTGCACTTCCTGGGTCGAATCCAGATCGGCGGCACCGATGCTGGTACCATTCGAACGGGTACGCACACCGACTGCACCGTCGAAGGTGATCAACGTGTCTTGGGTGCGCGCGCCATTGATAACCAGACCAGCTTGAGACAGACCGAAGCTGTTACCACCCAGGTTGCTACCAAGCACGCCGGGTTTGGTGACAGCCAGAAACAACGGATTGCGTCCGTTGATCATGGTGTTTTTGATGGTCTGTTCGTCCACCAGTTTGGTCAGTGCCGCAGATTCCGTTTGTACGCCAACCGCTGTCGCGGTGATGTTGACGATTTCGGTGACCTGTCCGGGCTGCAGGGCAACGTCAAGTTTCGCTGGCACATTTGGGTCAAGCTTCTTGTTGCTCTCGTTGTAAAGCTTGAAGCCGCCGGCTTCCACCGACACGGTATAAAAACCGGAGGGAAGTTGCGTGATGATGTAATAACCGTCGCCATTGCTGGTGGCGGAACGTTCCAGGCCGTTGGTTTCGTTCTTGGCCGAGACTTTGGCACCGGAAATAACCGCGCCCGTCTGGTCTTTCACAAAACCGGAAATTTGAGTGTTGTCGGATTGCCCGAAAGCTGTCAGTGAGAGCGCCAACCACAACGTGGCCGTCAATCCCACAACCAGACTCCTGGCAACCAGAAGGTGTTTTCTGTTGCTCATAAGTGTTGATCCTTCCTTGGTGCTAGAGAGAGGCGAAAGGCTGTTACTGCCTTCCGCAGTGGTCAATCCGTAATTGCCTGTGTGCGGACGGGCAATCGCAGACGCAGTCAAACATTCGCGATTGCAGACGTTTGAAAATTGCTGTTAAGAACCGGATAAATTAGGTGAGCTTTCGTCCCAGCAAGGACAGTTGGAACTGCCGACTAAGGGCGCTTTGATAGATGAAACTTCCAGAGCGGGTCACGTTTGACTTTACTGCCTCGTCAGCTTGCCGGGATTATCGCGATGGCTTTACCAACTGTCAAGACATGGCCGAACTGGTATGGTCACATTGCGCGGCACTGGTTTATGATCCCGGTGCATTCCACTTTGTGACACCGCTACGGCACCGCGCGCGTGAGCAAGCGGTTGTTTGCACGGCAAAAGCTTGAAACAGACAAGGAGGTATCGAAGTTATGGTTGCACCACAAGCAATATTGGTTGAAGCGCCCGCGGAAATGGCGGTCGTGCAGTGTGTCTTGTTACAGCATGCGAGCTGGAAAACTTACGAAAGCCTGCTCGCCGATTACGAAGATCAGGCCGGGCCATGCTTCTGTTATGACAACGGAATGCTGGAGATCAAAATGCCATCAGCCATACACGAAAAAGCGAATCGCACATTGGCTCAATTGGTTGATGTCCTGGCCGAAGAAATGGGCATTGATCTGGTGGGATTGGGTTCGACAACATTCAAGCGGGAAGATTTGCTGAAGGGCTTCGAACCCGATTCGTGCTTCTACGTCCGGAACGCCGATGCGATCTTTGATAAAGATAAAATTGATTTGGAGGTTGATCCGCCGCCCGATCTGGTGATCGAGGCCGATGTGACAAGCAAGTCGCTCAACACGTTTGCTCTCTTTTCGGCGCTGGGCGTTCCTGAGGTCTGGCGTTATGACGATGGGCGAGTGACGATGTATCGGTTGGTCAGCGGAGTTTATGTCGAGACTGAACAAAGTCCGGCTTTCCCGCTGCTGACCAGTGAAATGGCGGCTTTGTTTTTGGCGGAGCGATTGGAGATGAAGAGCACCGTTTGGCTGCGACGCGTGCGCGAATGGGCGCGCGAACAATTGCAATCACCATCTGCCAACTGACGACGGAGAAAGCATGCCCGAATTTGAACCCCTTGAACGCCGTGTGGTCGCGGAGTTCCCCTGTTATTACGACCTGTATGTTCCCGAAGGCGAGAAGTCGAAACCGCTCATCATTGCGCTGCACGGATACGGCGGCGACAAAACTTCGATGATGAAGCTGGCGCGGCGCATCAACGAAAAAGATTTCGCCATCGCCGCGTTGCAAGGTCCGCATCAGCATCTGGTCATGCCGACCAAAGAATCGCCGCAGCTTGGTTATGGTTTCGGCTGGCTGTCGAACTTCAAGCCGGAAGATTCCGTCGTGCTGCATCATCGGCTGGTCAATCAGATCATTGATGAACTTGGCGCATCCGGTCAGGCCGACGTGAGCCGCGTTTTCCTGATGGGCTTTTCGCAAGCCTGCGGCGTGAACTTTCGTTATGCATTTACACAAACGGGTACGCATCCGGGCCGTGTGCGCGGCGTTGTCGCCATCTGTGGCGGCATTCCCGGCGATTGGGAACAGCCGGGTAAGTACGAAGGCGAACAGCTTGACGTGCTTTACATCGCCACGGAACGCGATGAGTTCTACACGCCGGAGCGGATGCGGCAGAACGCAGAAGCATTGAAAAGCCGCGCCCGGTCGGTGGACTTGCAATTCTTCGACGCCAAACACGAGGTTCCGCGCGAAGCCTACGCGGTAATTGACGAATGGTTGCGGCGGCAAGCCGGAATCTGAGATGAACAAAAATTATGAACGGATTGTTTTCCTACCTGGCCAACTTCGGCCTGGTGATTCTCTTATTGATTGCGTTTGCCGTCGTTGTGCATTTGGTTCGCACGCGCCGTCGCAATGACAAATAACGGCGGCAACGCTCATCTCTCTTGCTATGACAATCTCAACTCTCGAATCTCAAATTGAAACCTTCTTTGCGCGATCTGCCGCTGAACTGACCGGTGACGTTCGGCAGCAAGCGCTGGCTACATTTTACGAATTCAAAGCCGCGCTCAATCGTGGCGAACTGCGCGCCGCCAGCCGTTCGGGCAATGGCCAGTGGCAAGTCCACGTGTGGGTCAAACGCGGCATCCTGCTTGGCTTTCGTCTGGGCGGGATGGTGGACTATTCGATTGACGACAACTTTCGTTACTTTGACAAAGAAACCTATCCGACCAAACGACTGACCATCACGGACGGCGTGCGCATCGTGCCGGGCGGGACGACCGTGCGCGAAGGCGCTTATGTCGCGGCAGGCGTGACGATCATGCCACCCGCTTATATCAATGTTGGTGCGTATGTGGACGAAGGCACGATGGTGGATTCACACGCGCTGATTGGCAGTTGCGCGCAGGTTGGCAAACGCTGCCACATCAGCGCAGCGGCTCAGATTGGCGGCGTGCTGGAACCCGTTGGCGCACTGCCTGTCATCATCGAAGATGAAGTGCTGGTCGGCGGCAACTGCGGCGTGTACGAAGGCGCGATTGTTCGCGAACGCGCAATCCTGGGTTCGGGCGTCATCCTGACCGGTTCGACGCCGTTGTTCGACGCAGTCAAAGGCGAAGTCTATCGTCGCGACGGCGACAAGCCTTTGGAAGTCCCCGCTGGAGCAGTGGTCGTGCCCGGCGCGCGCGCAATCACCATCGGCGCGGCCAAAGACTGGGGCTTGTCTGTCTATGCGCCGATCATCATCAAATACCGCGACGACAAGACTGAAGCTTCCGTGCAGCTTGAAGATTTTCTGCGCTGACCCAAATGCCAAGCGAGTTTGATTTCATCAAAAGGATACGCCAGCAAGCGGCAACGCAGTCGTCTGCTGGCGATCTTGTTTTGGGCATCGGCGATGATGCGGCCATCTGGCGCGAACAGGCGGGCCGCGAATCGCTGGTCACGGTTGATCTGCTGGTCGAAGACGTTGACTTCAAATTGGAATACGCGCCGCCGCGCTGGCTGGGGCATAAAACGTTGGCCATCAGTCTGAGCGATATTGCGGCCATGGGCGGCGCGCCGAAGTTTTCTCTGTTGACGCTGGCCATTCCGCACAATCTCAAATCTCAAATCTCAAATCCGAAATCTGAAATCTTCTGGGAAGAGTTTTTCGCGGGCTATTTCGCGCTGGCTGAAGCGCACGGCGTGCAGTTGATCGGAGGCGATATTTCGTCCGCGCCAGATCGGTTGACGATTGATTCCATCGTCATTGGCCAGTGCCAAAGTGGAAAAGCCGTGCGGCGAGATGGCGCGAAAGTTGGCGATGCGATCTATGTCACTGGTTCGTTGGGCGCGTCGGCGGCGGGGTTGAAGTTCTTGCTGGAGGGCGAAAGAGTTGATGAGGGGCTGTTTCACCGCAGAGGCGCAGAGAGCACAGAGGAAGCGCAGAGAGAGGAAATGCAGAGAAAGGAAGAAATCTCTGCGTTGTCTCTGCGCCTCTGCGGTGAAGATGTATTTTTGAAGCAGTCGGCGATGCGCGCTCATTTGAAACCAGAACCGCGTGTGGAATTTGGGAAGCGGCTTGGTGAGCTTGCTCTGGCTAGCGGGATGATTGATGTCAGCGATGGATTGGCGCAAGACCTTCGGCACATCTGCGAAGCGAGCGGCGTCGGCGCGGTATTGGATTTTGACGCTGTGCCCGTCGCCGCGGAAGCGAAACTGGTAACCGCGAATGCGGACAGCGCGTTTGAACTGGCGGTGAGCGGCGGAGAAGATTTTGAGTTGTTATTCACCGCGCATCGCAATGATGAGCGGGCACTGTTTGATTTGGCCGGGAGTTGCGAAGTGAGGTTGACGCGAATCGGAGAAGTGATTCCCGCCAATCCGGCCGCTGCGGTTTGGCTGCGTCGCGCCGCTGACGTTAAGCCGCTGTCAATTCGCGGTTACGATCATTTTGCGGGACGCCAATAGTTTGACGATGTCGCGCGCCGTAGCCTACCCTTGCGTTTGATCAATCCCACCCGCTCCTGACTTGGTCGCGGTACTGAGACGGAAAACACAAATGCAACAAGGCGAGTATCTGCAAAAAATTCTGCTGCGCCGGATGGGCGAAGCAATCGGCGATTTCGGCATGATTGCCGAAGGCGACAAAGTCATGGTCTGTTTGAGCGGCGGCAAAGACAGCTATTCGCTGCTCAACCTGCTGGTGGAAATGCAGCGCCGCGCGCCGGTCAATTTTGAACTGCTGGCCGTCAATCTGGATCAGAAACAGCCGAATTTTCCCGCGCACATTCTGCCCGAATATCTGGCTGGCATCGGCGTGCCGTTCCGCATCGTCGAGCGCGATACTTATTCGGTCGTCAAACGCCTGGTACCCGAAGGCAAGACTTTCTGTTCGGTCTGTTCGCGGCTGCGGCGCGGCATCCTGTATGACGTGGCAGTGGAAGAGGGCTGCACGAAGATCGCACTTGGCCATCACGCGGACGACATCCTGCAAACCTTCCTGCTGAATTTACTGTTTGTCGGTTCGATGAAGGCGATGCCACCGATCCTGCGTTCAGACGATGGGCGCAATACGGTCATTCGCCCGATGGCTTATGTCTGGGAGAAGGATTTGACCGAGTTCGCCGCGACGCAAAACTTTCCGATCATTCCGTGCGACCTGTGCGGTTCGCAGCAGAACCTGAAGCGCAAGCGGATGAAACGTCTGATTGACGAATTGCAGCAAGAGATTCCTGCAGTCCGCCAATCTATGCTGACCGCGCTAGGTAACGTCATAAAGACGCATCTGATGGATCCGGAATTGTTCGACTTCAAATCTCTGTCATCTAGCATCGGCAGCCTGGGCAGCCTGGGATATGGCGTCGGCGATGTGGCGGCAGAACTGGATGCCGCTGTTGGCATTCACGATGACAAAGGCGAACAGATCGCAAGCCCTGCGCTGGTTTCACTGCTCCGCTAATTCGCGGTTCGCACGTTCAAAACAACCTGCTTTGCTTCCTTAGGAGGAATCATGCCCGCTCGTCTATCAACGTCCATCACCTATTTGCTATCTCTCTTGCTTCTGGCTCCCAACTTCGCATTTGGTCAGGCTGCCAAACCCGCCGTTCAACGGCAACTGCCCGGCAAAACTGCCGCGGGGATGTTGTTGCCCAACGGCTGGACGTTGACGCCGGAAGGGCAGCAGATTCCCGTCAGCGATCTGCCGCTGAATATGGAGTTGAGCAAAGACGGTCGTTACTTGCTGGTGACGACCAACGGCAATGGCGATCAGACGATCAACGTGATTGACCTGCAAACCAATGCCAGCGTGCAAAACATCAAGGTCAAAAAGTCATGGCTGGGATTGAACTTCGCACCGGACGGCAAACGGTTTTATGTGTCGGGCGGCGATGACAACGAAGTGATGATTTACGATTTTGCCAACGGCAAAGCGACCGAA
Source organism: Blastocatellia bacterium (assembly GCA_038211695.1). Classification (GTDB taxonomy): domain Bacteria; phylum Acidobacteriota; class Blastocatellia; order RBC074; family RBC074; genus RBC074. The sequence continues at coordinate 43,433 of JBBQVH010000023.1, forward strand.
GCAGGCAAGATCAATCTGGGCAGCGCCGACTATCACAAGCTGGACGATAAAGGCCGCACCGAAGCCCGCAAGAACAACAAAGGCGAATACGCTTTCCCCTCCGGCATCGCTGTTACGCCGAACGGAAAATACCTCTACGTCGCCGAAAACCTATCGAATAAAGTCGCAGTCGTTGACCTGGCGAACAATCAGGTCATCACCAAGATCGAAGTTGGCGAATATCCATATGACTGTCTTGCTTCAAGCGACGGCAAGCGTGTGTACGTTAGCAATTGGGGATCGCGTTCAATTGCCGTGATTGATCCGGCAAGTAATAAAGTGCTTGGCAACATTCAAGTCGGCGATCATCCGAACGATCTGGAACTGACCAAAGACGGCAAGACGCTTTATGTGGCCAACGCCAACAGCAATACGGTGTCGGTTGTGGACACCGCGCGGATGAAAGAGATCGAAGCCATCTCGACCGCGCTGCATCCGAAATCTCCCGCTGGCAGTACGCCAAACGCCGTCACGCTGTCGCCGGACGAAAAGACGCTTTACATCGCCAACGCTGATAACAATGACGTCGCTGTCGTTGATGTCGCCAAAAAAGGCAAGAGCGAGGTGGAAGGTTTTATCCCGACCGGCTGGTATCCGACTTCAGTTCGCACCAGCAAAGACGGCAAACGCATCTTTGTTGCCAATGGCAAAGGCGTGGCGTCAGCCGCCAATCCGAAAGGGCCAAATCCTTACAAGGTTCGCACCGCAGAAACCGAATACAGCGGCAGCCTGTTGAAAGGCACGATCTCGCTGATCGCCAAACCGGCCAAAGCGAAGCTGGCGCAGTTGACGCGGCAGACTTATAAAAACTCGCCCTATACCGACGCGCTGTTGAAGGCAGCCAAAGCGCCGCGTGAAAAGACGGCTATTCCATTCCGTCTGGGCGCTTCGTCGCCAATCAAGCATGTCATTTACATCGTCAAAGAGAATCGCACCTACGATCAAGTGCTTGGCGATATGAAGGAAGGCAATGGCGACGCGAGCCTTTGTTTGTTTGGCGAAGACGTGACGCCTAATCAGCACGCCATCGCGCGCGAGTTTGTTTTGCTGGACAACTTTTATGTGGATGCAGAGGTCTCTGCCGACGGCCACAACTGGTCAATGGCGGCCTACGCCACAGATTACGTTGAAAAGACCTGGCCGACCAACTATTCCAGTCGCGGACGCAGCTACGATTATGAAGGTGGTAAAAAGATTTCGGCTCCGACAATGGGATACATTTGGGATCACTGTAAACGTGCTGGTGTCAGCTACCGCAGCTACGGCGAATTCGTTTATTCGCGCGAAGGCAAACCGGGCGGCGGCGGTGAACTGGGCGGCGATCCGGGAAAGCCAGTCATGGAAAACTACGCGACGGATGCGGGACTGGAAGGTCATTTCAGCACGATCTTTCCAGGGTGGGATTTGACGATCCCGGACAACGTGCGCGTGGATGCCTGGCTGAAAGAGTTTCGTGATTACGAACAGAACGGCCAATTGCCGCAATTTCAGATTGTCCGCATCGGCGGCGATCACACGCAGGGCACGCGCGTCGGCCAGCCCACGCCACGCGCGCACGTGGCGGAAAACGATCTGGCCGTGGGCCGATTGGTTGAGGCCGTATCAGGCAGCCAACGTTATTGGAAAGACACCGCTGTTTTCATCATCGAAGACGATGCGCAAAACGGTCCCGATCACGTGGACACGCACCGTTCGATTGCGTTCGTTGCCAGCGCCTACACCAAACGCGCATACGTTGATTCGACGATGTACACGACTTCGGGGATGTTGCGGACGATGGAACTGATTCTGGGTATTCCGCCGATGAGCCAGTACGATGCCGCCGCGACGCCGATGTTCAATTCATTTACCGACCAGGCCAATCCGGTGCCCTTCAAACATCGCCCGGCGCGCATTGATCTGGCGGAAAAGAACACGCCCAGATCGCCTGGCGCTAATCGTTCCGCGCAACTCGATTTCACCAAAGAAGACGCCGCACCCGATATTGAATTCAACGAAATCATCTGGCGAGCGGTCCGAGGCGCGCAATCACAAATGCCCGCGCCTGTGCGCAGCGCGTTTGTGCGTGCCGTCGCCGATGATGATGACGAAAAGGATCGCGAAAAAGAAGAGCGTCGCGAAAGGCGGCGGAAAGTAGACAAAAAGAGATAAACAAAAAAAGGATAAGCCGGATTTGAAAACTGAGGAATTTATGAAAGAGATCAATATTGGCGCGACAGTCTTTAGTCAGCAGCAAGAGGTTGGCCGGGTCGAACAGGTCGTGCTGGATTGCAACACGTATGAAGCCTCGCATTTAGTTGTCAAACACGGCGGGAGTTTACAGCCGCACCACGTGCTGATGCCGATCGACTGGGTGACCAACGCGGAACACGATCGCGTTTACATCAATCATTCCGAAGATGAACTGGCGCAGTTACCGAACTTCGAAACGCAGCACTATGCCCGTCTGGACCAACTTGACGAAGAGCACCTGGAGCACCCGCGCTCGAAGATCAGACCATCTGATTGGATCAATTACTTTGTGCCGCTGGTCACCCGTGCGCTTGGCGGCGCTTACAATCCACCGGGTGTTGTTGTAACGGACTCATTGCTCTCATCCTCTGAAAGCGCCATCCGTCGCGGTCTGCCCGTTGAATCCAGCGATGGCCACAAAGTCGGCGAAGTTCAGGAAGTCGTGTTCAGCGAGCCTGATTGGCGGCTAAGTGGTGTCGTCATCGGGCGTGGCTTCATTCGCACTCACCCAATGAAAGTCGCCGCCGACTGGATCACGAAGATCACGGCGGACAAGATCGTGCTTAACCGTTCCAAATCGCAGGTGGAGGAATGGGAAAGGAACGTGAAATGAATCGCCGCCGCTTTCTAGCACAAGCCGCTGTCGGGGGCGGCTTGCTGCTGTTGAATAAAGGCTCTGCTCAATCCGCGTCTGTTGATGCGCCTGCCATTATTACGTTGAATCAGTCGCGTCCGCAGATTCCCTTCGGCGTGCAATCTGGCGACATCACAGCAAATCGCGCCATTGTTTGGAGCCGCAGCGATCATCCAGCGCGAATGGTCGTTGAGTATGCGACGACGGAATCTTTTCAAAACGCGCAACGCATTGTTGGGCCTGCGGCGATTGAAGCCAGCGATTTCACCGCGCGCATTGATCTGACGGGCCTTTCCACCGGGCAGAAGGTTTTCTATCGCGTCAGCTTTCAAGACTTGGACAATTCAAAGGTCACCGGCGAACCTGTCATTGGCAGCTTCAACACGCCGCCGAGTGCGAAACGTGATGTGTCATTTGTTTTTGGTGGCGATGTTTGCGGCCAAGGCTGGGGGATTAATTCCGAATTTGGAGGAATGAAGATTTATGAGGCGATGCGCAAAACACAGCCAGACTTCTTCATTCACTCCGGCGACACGATCTATGCCGACGGAGTGATTCAGGCCGAAGTGAAGCTGGACGACGGCTCGATCTGGAAGAATCTGACGACGCCAGAAAAATCGAAGGTCGCCGAAACCCTGGACGAATTTCGCGGCAATCACCGCTACAACCTGATGGACGAGAATCTGCGCCGCTTTAACCGTGAAGTCCCCACGCTGGCGCAGTGGGATGATCACGAAGTTCGCAATAACTGGTATCCGGGACAACGGCTGGACGACGACAATCGCTACAAGGTGAAAAGCATTGACCTGTTGGCGGCGCGGGCCAAACGGGCATTTCTGGATTACCTGCCGCTGCGGTTTAACCCGGACGATCCTGAACGCGTCTATCGAGCCTTCAATTACGGCCCGCTGTTGGATGTGCTTATGCTGGACGAACGCAGCTATCGTGGCCCCAACACACCGAACCGGCAGACGGTGCTCAACGACGAATCCGCCTTTCTGGGCAGCGCACAGATCAACTGGATCAAACAGCGATTGCTGGCATCGAAAGCCAAATGGAAAGTCATTGCCAGCGATATGCCGATTGGCATTATTGTGCCGGATGCGGGCGGCAAGTTCGAAGCCTTCGCCAATGGCAACGGCCCGGCATTGGGGCGCGAACTGGAACTGGCCGGACTGCTCAGCTTCATCAAACGCAACCGAATCAAAAACGTCATCTGGGTGACGGCGGACGTGCATTACTGCGCGGCGCATTATTACGACCCGGCCAAAGCTCAATTCACAGACTTCACGCCGTTCTGGGAATTCGTTGCCGGGCCGCTGAACGCTGGCACGTTCGGGCCGGGACAGATGGACGACACCTTTGGCCCACAAGTGAAATTCACCGGCATTCCAACGGGGATGAAACAGAACCGTTCGCCGAAAGATGGCTTTCAATTTTTCGGCGCCGTCAAAATTGACGGCAAGACGGAAGTGATGACCGTGGGTCTGCATGACCTGACCGGCAAGAAACTGTTTAGTGTTGACCTGCCGCCACAAAAATAAACCTATGCTCAAATCAAAACTCAATCGCGCATTGTTGTTCCTCTCGTTGTTACTGATTGTCGCCATGGCAATCAGCCCGCTGGCTGTTCGCGGCTGGGGGCAGAAAGGCCATGAAATCTCCGGCTTGGTCGCCGCCAAAAAACTGCCTGACGAGATGCCAAAATTCTTTCGCAAAGCGGCGGAGCAACTCAGCTACTTAAACCCGGAACCCGACCGCTGGCGCAGCCGCGACGAATCGAATCTGGATCGGGCGATGGATACGGCTTATGCGCCGGATCACTTTCTGGATATGGAACTGGTGCCGGAAGCGGCAATGAAGGCGATGAACCGCTACGATTTCACCGCCGAGATGATCAAGGCCGGGCAGAAGCCAACGACGGCGGGCTTTGTGCCGTATCGAATGCTGGAACTGTTCCAAACCTTGCGCATCGAATTCCGGCTGTGGCGGGCGGAGAAGGATTCCAACAAGCGTAAATGGATCGAACAGCGCATCATCAACGACGCCGGCATTCTGGGCCATTACGTCAGCGATTCGGCCAATCCGCACCACACGACGATCCATTACAACGGCTGGTCGGGCGCGAATCCGAACAATTACACAGTCTTCACGCGTGAACCGAATCAGGGAATTCACCAACGCTTCGAAGAGGTTTTCGTTGGCGCAAAGATTACGATAAACGACGTGCTGCCGCTGGTCGCCGCCGCGCCGCGTGTTGTCGAAAAGCCGCGCGAAGAATTATGGGATTTTCTGAAAGCCTCAAACAAACTGGTCGAACCGCTTTACATTCTGGACAAGAAGGAAGCGTTCAGCGCGGCGAACAATTCGCCCGAACACAAAAAGTTTGTTGCGGAAAGATTGGCTGCGGGCGCGCAGATGTTGCGCGATTTGTGGTGGACTGCCTGGGTGACCAGTGCGCCGGTGGCTGCTCCGGCTGCGACGAAATAACGTGAAGTGTGGGGCTGGCGTTCATCACCAGCCCCATGTGCCTGACTCACCTTTGAACGGGCCGACGATTTCTTTTGTAATCCATCCGCCGTAAAAATCGCCTGCCTGCGCTTCGACTTTTTCTTCATCCACAAAACACGCATCCACGCGGCTGGGATAAAACGCCAGATGGTCTTTGATTGTGGCGTAGGCCGGGTCGGGTGCCAGATTGAGGAATTGATAGCACCACGCGGCGTCTTTCACTGCACGGCTTTGCGTCCTGATCGAATAGTAGGATGCCGCGCCTTTCCATTCGCAGAAGGAACGATGTGAGCTTTCGGTCATCATGTCCATCCGAATGTCTTCGCAAGGGATGTAATAAACGGGCGGATGACTGGTTTCCAGTATTCGTTTGGCGCGCGTGGAATCGGCAATGACGATGCCGTCGAAGATGACGCGGATGCGGCGATGAGATTCTTCGATGCGCGGCGGTCGCGGGTAATCCCACACCGACTCTTGTCCAGCCGCCGGTTTGATTGGTTGAATACGAGCCATAAAAAAAGAGTAAGGCTGCTCAGGCCCCCAACGATTACACCCCAACGCATAATCAAACCCAAGCAGCCTATCTTGACGAGGCTGCCTGCGGATCAGGCTCCGCACGATCCCGAACAATTGACCTGACCCACAAGCAGCCTCTCTTCGCTGTCGGAATGCAATATCCGCCCGAATTGTCGTGCAAATGTCACGAACTGTTTGTGAATGCGTCAGGCCAATTATTTCTGTTCATCTGAACGGCCTTCTGAAGGCTGCTTGTTAATCTTCGGTTCTGCCTTTAGCATACCCGCCGTTTGTATCCTGGTGAGGAGTATTGACGCACACTTTGAGTTCCCAACAACACTCTGACATTCAGCTTTTTGCAATTCGAGGCATTCCCGAAGTTCGGCCCGGTGATGACGTGGGATTGCAGATTGCGCGCGCAGCCGAAGTACGCGGCTTCCGGTTGGAAGATGGCGACGCGGTCGTCGTTGCGCAAAAGATCATTTCCAAAGCCGAAGGGCGGCTGGTCAATCTGGAATCCATCACGCCTTCTGAATTCGCGCTGGAGATCGCGGCCAAACAGCATCGCGATGCGCGGCTGGTCGAAGTGATTTTGAATGAATCGGCGAGCATTGTGCGGATGGACGAACATGTGATGATTACCGAAACCCGGCACGGTTTCGTCTGTGCGAATGCGGGCGTAGATCGGTCGAACGTTTCAGGGAAAGACTGGGTTTCGCTGTTGCCGGTTGCGCCCGACGATTCAGCGTTGCTGCTGAAGACGCGACTGGCTGAACTGCTGCGGGTTAACGTGGGTGTCATCATCACCGATACCTTTGGCCGCGCCTGGCGCGAAGGATTGACGAATGTCGCCATTGGTCTGGCCGGAATGAAGCCGCTGAAAGATTTTCGTGGCCAGCACGACGATCACGGCAAAGATTTGTCGGCGACGGTGCTGGCAGTGGCGGATGAGATTGCGGCTTCAACGGGATTGTTGATGCGCAAGACGGCGCGCATTCCCGTGGTGGTGGTACGCGGCGTTTATTTCGACCACGGCGAAGCGAGCGCCAAAGAGTTGATCCGCGCAAAAGAACGCGACCTGTTCCGCTGAGGCACATAATTCAAACCAGCCGCAACGAACGCCGCCGGAACCATCCGGTCAGGCTGAATCGGGCGCGCGAAGCAGACAGGACTTCATGATAAAAAATGTCGCTGCGAAAGAGCACGCAGGTGCCAGCGACCGGCAATACTTCCAGATAACTTTCCGCCGAATCTTTGTTGGCTGATTCTCTTTCAGGAAAGAACAGCCGCAACTGCCCGCCGTCCTTCGCCTGCCAATCTTCATTCAGATAAAGCGTGCAAGAGATGGTTCGTTCATCAGCGTTGCTGAAGCGATCCAGATGCTTTTGGTAAGCCGCGCCCGGCGGATAGATGGCGAAATGCGATTCGTATGACGCGAGGTTTAGAAACAGTTCACGGTTCAGCGTCAGCCGCAATTCTTCAATGGTTTCCCAGTAAACTTTCTGTGCAGTCGTCAACGCCTGTTCGTCCAGCCAATGAATGTGATCGTTGCGAATGTCGGCGCGAATGGCGTATCCGTCGCTGCGCCCGATGCCTGCTGCTTGAAAATCTTCTTGCTGCCATAGCTGCCGCGCCTCAGCGCGAAGCGCAGTAATGGCTTCAGGTGGGAGAAGATTGTTCAATACCGTCCAGCCACGATTGGCAATTTCGGCAGCGGCTTCGATAAATTGGCTCATCTTCTAAGCCCCGACCGATTTCAGATGCCGGATGTTTGTTTCAACGGCGTTGTCGTAATCGGCGGCGCTGATTAAACCGGAGCCGTGTTCCTGAATGAATTTCAGGTCGGCTGCGGTGAATTGCATATCGCTTTCATGTTTTTCGCCCATGACAGCCAGCGGCGTGCGATCAATTGTCAGGACGAATTCGGCGGTCAGATGACCCTGGTAGTTGATTTCTTTCAGGATTGAAACGACTTCCGACCAATCGTAGCAGCCCTTCCCGCAAGGCCTGCGGTTGTTGTCGGCGACGTGGAAATCCAGCAAGCGGTCAGCCGTGTTGCGGATGGCCTGTTTCCAATCCACCTCTTCGATGTTGATGTGGAATGCATCGAGCACCACACGCAGGTCATTGCCGACTTCTTCTCCCAGCAGCAGCGCCTGATCGTGGCGATTGATGAAGTAGGTTTCAAAACGGTTGAGCGGTTCAATGCCCGCCGTGATGCCGTGGTCTTGCGCAAATGCCGTGACTTCTTTCAACCCTTCCACCGCCCATTTCCACTCTTCGGCGGGCGAAGCCAGCGGCTTCACTTTGCCGACGGTCGAAGGCACGATGCAGAACATCTTGCCGCCCAGCTTGCTGGCCATCGTGATGCAATCTTTCATGTACTTGATGGTATCGGTGCGGACTTGGCCGTCAGGATGAAGCAGGTCGCGCCCTTCAAACATCATGGTCACCGTGCCCCAGCATTCCAGTTCGTACTTATCCAACAGCGCGCGTATTTCGTCCGTATTGTGGCGCGCCGGTTCACCGCTGATTTCGATGCCGTCGTAGCCGAAGCGGTGCAGCCGTTCGAGCGTTGTTTCAATCGGTTCGGGTCTCATCCAGTTGTGCATTGAGTGCTTCATCGAGTTCTCCTATTTGCTTCCGAGGATGGTTCGCAGTTCGCCGGAGTTCTGTCCGGCGTAGCGCAGGATCACGCCGTCGCGCCCGACAGCCCAGCCGTTATCATTGAAAAAATTGATCGCGCGCAATGGCGTGGTTGTGTTGCTGACATCTCGCTGCCAGCGGCGGCCATTCTCTGTGTGCAAAATGATGCCGTTCAGTCCAACGGCCCATGCGCGTTTGGGGGTGACGGCTTTAACGCCCAATAGATTGCTCGGCGCGCCGCTGATCTGCACTGTCCAATCTTCGCCGCCGTTTGTAGTGTGCAGGATCAATCCATCTTCGCCGACAGCCCAGCCATTTTTGGCGTCAGCAAACGAAATTGAATAAAGCCATTTGCGCGTGCCGCTCTCCTGCGTCTTCCAGGTTGCTCCGCCATCTGCCGTGTGCAGAATGCAACCCGCCTCGCCCGCCGCCCATCCGGTTTTGGTGTCAATGAAGGTCACGGCTTCCAGCCAGAATCGGCAGTTGGATGTTTGGGGCGTCCACGAATCGCCGCCATCTGCCGTCCGCAGAATCAAGCCTTCTTCGCCGACGATCCATCCCGCGCCTGCGGATGCGAAGAATGCGCCGTGCAGATCAAGCTTTGAGGGGAGCGGTTTTGGCTGCCATTTTGCGCCGCCGTCTTCGGTACGCAAGATCATGCCGCGTTCGCCCGCCGCCCATCCGCGCTGCGCATCCACGAAGCTGACCGCGCGCAGGTTCGCCGTTGTTGATGACGTTTGCGCCCGCCAGTTTTTTCCGCCATCGCCCGTCGCCAGAATGCTGCCATTCACACCAACGGCCCAGCCGCGTTCGCCATCGGCAAAATGCACGGCATTGAACATCTCCTTCAAGCCATCCGTTTGCGGCGACCATTTTTCGCCACCGTCTTCGGTCGCGTATATCACCCCGCCTTCGCCCGCCGCCCATCCGTTCTGATCGTCCACAAAGCTGATGGCAGTCAGCTCCTGTGCGCTGTTTGATAATTGAGCGCTCCACGTTTCACCGCCATCCGCGGTGCGCAGGATCGTGCCATCCGCGCCGCTGGCCCATCCCTGCTTGTCGTTGATGAACGAGATCGAATGTAGGTAGCTGGATGAATTGCTTGTTTGCATTACCCAGGTGGTGCCGGCGTCGCTGCTCTTCAGGATTGCGCCGTTTCCGCCAACGATCCAGAACTTGTTTGGCGCAACAGCAAATATCTGAAACAGGCCGGTTTCGACAGGTGATTTCCGCGGTTGCCACGACACGCCGCCATCCTTGGTTGTCAGCAGGGTATTTTCGCTGCCAACGGCCACGCCGTTCTTGTCATCGGTGAAGGCAATGCCAGTAAGCTGTTTGTTCGACGCGCTCGGTTGCGGTGTCCAATGCTCGCCGCTGTCGTCCGTCATCAGAATCAAACCGTCAACGCCAGCCGCCCACCCGCGCTTCTCGTCATTGAACCAGACCGCGTAGAGATGCTTTTTGGAACCGCTCTTCCGTTCGCGCCAGTGTTCGCCGCGATCTTCGGATGAGAGAATTTGGCCGCGCGCGCCGACGGCCCAGAACTTTTTGCCTTTCGTGGCCAATCCATACAACGGTGTATTGACAGGGCTGCGCGCCGATTCCCAACGCTGGCCTCCGTCATCCGTTCGCAAGATTGCGCCATCGCGTCCGACCGCGACACCTCGCCGCGCGTCACTGAATTTGACGGCATACAATGGATTACCCTGCGGTCGTGGATTTTGCCATCGCCATACGCCCATCGGAGTTTCATTGGCGAAGGTCACCAGTGATAGCAGCAAAAAGGCCACCGGAAGACAGAGCTTCAAATGCGCCAGTTGTTTCGGTTGTTGGCGTTTCGATTTTGCAATTACCATAGCAATTTCGATCATTGATTTGATTCGCGAAGACTTGAGTATGAGAGCGCGGCTATCATATTCCACGCTCGCCAAAACGTGTAGCCATTGCCGACTTCATCGCTTGAAGCCGCTAAAAATCGGACGATTGGAAATGTGGTTGCTGATGCTGTCGGGACGAATGATCCCGGAAGCAAGACGACCAATGTGCAGGACTTGATTGAGACGATTACCCCATATGCCGCAATCAACGTCGTCGGTTTATCCCTAAAGGTGTCACCCAAAAGATTATTGCTGGAGTGCCGAATGGCTGCGGATATTTAAACTGCTTCAGAGATGGTCTTTACGGGGCGTTGCTATTTTAATGAAGACACGGCACGGAAGTTGTTTAGTTAATAGCCGTTCTCATTGATCTTTCACGAAGAGGCTGATGGATTCAGAGTTGAATCCAAGGTTTGAGACACAAATTTTTGCACCCTGGCAGCGGCACACAAAGCTGCCCCAATAGGAGGAAAGTTACGATGTTGAAGAAAATGAATAAAGGCGCGCTTCTGGCGATGTTGACGTTGGGTGTGCTGTTCATACTAGTAACGCCAGATGCTATGGCTCAAGATCGCTGCCGTACCCGCAGCCGTTCCGTGGGTTCGAATTACAACAATGTCGGTTACAACGACAATCGTGGCTATCGCGACAGTGATTATCGCGACAGTAATTATCGCGATAATAGCTACTACCGTGATAACAGCAACTATCGCAGCAATACCAGCTATCGCGATAACAACAACTATCGTGATAACAGCAACTATCGCGATTACGAAGATACGACTGGCAACGCGGTTAAACGTACTGCGATTGGAGCAGGCATCGGAACACTGGGTGGCGCGGTGATCGGTGGCAAAAAGGGCGCTCTGATTGGAGCAGGCATTGGCGCGGCAGGTGGGTACATTTATCATCGAAGCCGGGTCAACAACGACCGCCGACGCTACTAACCGCGAATATAAAACAAAATGCGATAAGGGCGATGGATTCAATCCATCGCCCTTTGCCGTTTATGTGCCCATAAAAGTTAAGCTTGAACTTCCTTCTTCGTATGCTATTCTGCGCGCTTCCTGATTCAGCCCAATAGCCAAAAGCTCTTAACACTTCGTGGAGGAAGCCTGATGAAACGTCACCTGATTTTTTCGGTCACCCTTGTTATCGCCCTCAGCCTGGCGACATTCAACGCCAAAACTTTTCAAGCTCAAACCGGCAGCATCACCGGAACTGTCAAAGACCCGAAAGGCGCGGTTGTTGTCGGCGCGCAGATCACCGTTCGCAACGAAGCCGCCAGCGAAACGCGCAATGCCACGACCGATGGCGAGGGACGATTCAAAATCGAAGGGCTGGTGCCGGGCGGCTACAACGTCAGCGCCGCTCGCGCCGGATTCAAAACCGCTGACCGCGCTGTCAAACTTGAAGATGGCAAATCTGTCACGCTTGAAATCAAACTTGAGGTAGCTGAAACAAAAGCCGAAGTGACGATTAGCACGAAGGGCGCGATTGCCCCGAACGCCGATCCGAACTACCGCGCATTGCGCGACGGCACGCCCAGCGAAACGTTCACGGTCAGCAATCTAACGCTCAAACGCGATGTTGGCGTGATCGTGCTGCGCAGTGGCAGCGTCAGCTTTCTGCCGCCGGTGCTGGGCCGCGTGGCGATTGGAGTTTTCACGGGCGAAGGCGAATTCAGCCTGACCCCGGGCATCTGGATCGAAAAAGACTACTTGAAATTCATCACCGGCAAAGAGACCTTCAGCGAAACATTCAATCGCGCGGCTCTGTGCTTCACCGACGATACCTATCAGGAAATCAAACGGCAGGGCCAGGCGGCAGTGGCGGATGGGAAAACCAGCGATGCGCTGCATGATTATCAAAAGCGCATGCGCCACAACACGGACCGCCCGCGCAGCATGGTTGAGTATCTGCTGTCCGAAGAAAACGTCGAGAACGTCGAGGCCGAATTGCTCAATGGGCTTTACAACCCGAAGCGCGCGCCGTTTTTCGACGCATACATCTTCGGCAAAAAGTATAACGACCTGCGGTTTCACGTCCGGCCCGATGGCGCAATGCCGCAATTGCTGGCGCCCGAAGAGGTCGCGCTTGTCCACCTGGACCCGCAGGGCAAGGAAGAAGGCATTCTCTATCTGTCTCACCTGGAATCCGAGATGAAGAGCGGCAATGCATCTTCGATGGAAGACAAGCGGATGGTTGATGCCGAGCATTACCGCATCGAGACTGCCATTCGCGGCGAGAAGCTGACGGCCAGCGCCGAAATCACCTTCAAGGCGCTGGCCGACGGTGACCGCGTTCTGGGCTTCGGCCTGCTGCCCACACTGCGCGTGGCGCGCGTGGCAATGGGCGCGGGGGGCGGCAATGAAATCAACTTTATCCAGGAGAAGAAAAACGACGACAGCGCGTTTTATGCCATCCTGCCCGATCCGACAGTCAAAGGCCGCCAGTATAAGATGACGATTGAGTATCAAGGCAACAAGGTGCTTGAAGACGCGGGCGGCGGCAATTTCGCCGTCAGCGCGCGCACCAGTTGGTACCCCAGCGTCAATGCCTTCAATGACCGCGCGACGTTCGATCTAACCTTCAAAGTGCCGAGTAAATACACGCTGGTCAGCATTGGCAAACTGGTCAAGGAAGGGAAGGAAGAAGACTTCGCCGTCACCCAATGGACATCGGATATCCCGCTGGCAGTCGCGGGCTTTAACTACGGCAGCTTCAAAAAGAAGACAATGACCGATGACAAGACCGGCTATCAGCTTGAAGGTTACGCGACGACCGAACTGCCCGATTACTTGCGCGGCGCTGAAAGCATCGGCGGCATGTCGCCTGCGCGATTGATTGATAATTCGCTGGTTGAGGCGCAGAACTCGATTCGCATCTACAGCCACTGGTTTTCGCCCGCGCCATACGGGCGCATCGCCATCACGCAACAGCCGCAGTTCAATTTTGGCCAATCGTGGCCGAGCCTGGTCTATCTGCCCCTGAGCGCGTTTCTGGATTCGACGCAGCGGTGGCGCCTGATGGGACTGAATTCGCGGTTCACCGATTTCATTCAGGAGGTGACGCCGCACGAAGTGGCGCATCAGTGGTGGGGCCACATGGTTGGCTGGGCGTCGTTTCATGATCAATGGTTAAGCGAGGGCTTCGCTGATTTTTCGGCAGGCCTGTATCTGCAATACACAGAACCGAAGCTGGACAAGTACCTGCACTTTTGGGATCAACACCGCAAGACGATTTTGGAGAAAGACGAATTTGGCCACCGCCCAACCGACGTCGGCCCGATCTGGCAAGGGCTGCGGCTGAGCACATCCAAAAGTCCCGGCGTTTACAACCGCATCGTGTATCCCAAGGGCAGCTATGTTCTGCACATGCTGCGCTGGATGATGTACGACCGGCAGACCGGCGACCAGAAGTTCATCGAGATGATGCATGACTTCGTCAAAACGAATCTGCACCAGAACGCCTCGACCGAATCTTTCAAATTCGCTGTCGAAAAGTACATGACGCCAGGCATGGATTTGGACGGCAACAAGCGGATGGACTGGTTCTTCATGCAGTGGGTCTATGGCACTGAAGTCCCGCGCTACCGGCTTGATTACACGCTGACGCCGGAAAGCGATGGCAAGATTTTATTGACCGGCAAGATTACTCAGAGCGAAGTGTCGCCTAACTTCAAAATGCCCGTTCAGATTTACGTTGATTTCGACGGGAAGCCCGCGCGGCTGGGCAGCATTGTAGTACAGGGCAATGCGACGACGCCGGAGTTCAAGGTCAAGCTTCCGTCGCGGCCCAAGCGGGTCTTGCTCAATTATCATTACGACGTGCTGGCAGCCGAAAGCGCCAGCGTTGGCAAGTGAGATCGTGAAATTTGGCCTGAACCAATTCAGCCGCACATCGTCGGATTTGCGCGACGCCGTTTTGGCGACACTCTATCCAACAGCTTGCCGCGTCTGCGGCGTGATCATCGAATCCTGGCGCGATGGGATGGCTTGTGAGCGATGCTGGCTGGAAGCGGAACTGAGGCAGACGCAAAGTGACCTTTGCACAAAATGCGGAATTCCGCTTGCCTCATTGCCGTCATCCATCGTGACGAATGAACGGCTTTGTGGGCGCTGCGATCAGCAGGCGTTCACGCTGGCCCGCACTTGCGGAATTTATGAAGGCGCGATCCGCGAAAGCGTGCTGTGGTTGAAGCGTCACCCACAGATTGCGCCGCGATTGTCTGATTTGTTGCGAACGGCCTTTCTCGGTCTCAGCAGAGAAGAGCAGGTTGATTCCATCCTTCCCGTACCGATGCATCCGAACCGTCTTGCCGAACGCACTTTCAATCAATCCGAAATCATTGCGCGCAAGCTTGCTGTGATTAGTGGCCTGCACGTGGATTCGGCCAGTTTGATTCGCGCCAGACATACTGAAAAACATCGCGCGGGGATGGCGGCCCGTGAACGGGCACGCTCGCTGGAAAAGGCCTTCCGCGTTCGCGCGCCGCGCTTGATCGAAGGGAAGGCAGTGCTGTTGGTTGATGACGTCATGACGACAGGCAGCACGGCGGATGCTATTGCTCAAACGTTGCTTGACGGCGGAGCGCGCGCTGTTTACGTGCTGACGTTGGCACGCGCGGCCAGCGAATTTCTTCTGTAACACCGTAGCCCTCCAGCCCACCGCTTTGAGCAATCCGGTCAGCAGGTTATTCTGCCGCTCCACTTTCTGAACTCTTCAACAAACTGCAACTGAATGGAACTACTCAAACAATTACTCGACCTCGTTCTTCACCTGGACCAACACCTCGTCGAACTCGTCAACCAGTATCAATCGTGGACGTACGGAATTCTGGCGCTGATTATCTTTTGCGAAACCGGGCTGGTCATCACGCCTTTCCTGCCGGGCGATTCGCTGCTGTTCGCTGTTGGCGCGCTGGCATCGAAGGGGCGGTTGAGCGTTTCTCTGGTGATCGTGTTGCTGACGTTGGCGGCGATCATCGGCGATTCAGTCAATTACTGGATTGGGCGAACTGTCGGGCCAAGGGTCTTTGCCAGCGAAAACTCACGTTGGTTCAACCGCCGCTATTTGGAACGCACGCACGCCTTCTATGGAAAATATGGCGGCAAGACGCTCATCTTCGCTCGCTTTATGCCCATCATTCGCACCTTCGCACCTTTTGTTGCGGGCATTGGCAAAATGACTTATCCCAAGTTTCTCGCCTACAGCGTGTCGGGAGGCATTCTGTGGATTTCACTGCTGACATACGCGGGTTATTTCTTCGGCGAAATTCCAATCGTCAAGCGCAATTTTTCATTGGTTATCGTGGCGGTGATTGTGATCTCGATAATGCCAGCGGTGATCGAAGTTTTGCGGGCGCGACGGGGCGGGCAAAAAACAGAAAAATAAAGTTACCTGCGCTGGATAGAATACCTACCAATGCTCAATAAAACAGGTACTTTCGCCAGGCTTCGTCAGTACGGCCCAGGTAACGCATGATCTGCCGGTTGACGTGCAGGCTGAAAGATTGCGGGCGTTTAAGCAGTTTCATGCCGACTTCTTCGGCAAACTTGTTGCCTTTGTGATTATTGCAGCGCTTGCAGCAGGCAACCAGATTATCCCAGTTGGAACTGCCACCTTTAGACCTGGGGATGACATGGTCCAGGGTCAGTTCCGCTGGGTTCAAAACCTTGCTGCAATACTGGCAGGTGAAATGGTCGCGTAGCAGAATGTTTTTGCGCGACAGGCTCTTGCGCTCGAAAGGAATGTGTTTGTATTCCATCAAGCGAATGACGGACGGCACTGGCAGCGAAGCGCGCGCCGAATGGTACAGCCTTTCGTTCTTCTCTTCAGTTCGCGCCAGCCCCTTCAAGATCAGCACAATGGCACGGCGAGTCGTGCAAACATTGATCGGCTCATAAGTCGAATTCAAAACCAACACTCTGCCAGTCATCAAAATATCACCTCGCGGAAAAAGAAAACGCACTGACAAAGATGCCAGCGCGTGCTTGTGATAATCGCTGTGACGGGTGCGTGAGCAAACGCTCCCGACGTTTTCACTCTTGAGATAATGACGTCTGTAATGGAAAGAAGCGCGCAAAAGACCTTCCCGCGCCGCACTCGGGTAATGAAGAGAAGAAGGATATTGAAATGGTCAACGTGAAAAAAACGCCTTGAGAAGATCGCACCTCATCAAAACTGCAAGAATCTGTGCCGATCGGACTTCCTTTCAAAACAACCTTGTAGTCTCTTCGGAGACCGCAGCCAAACACCCGTCCAAACTCAGCACGAGGAAGAAAGCAAGAGAGTTGAACAACATCGCAAAATTTATAACACAGGCGGCATAAGCCGGAAGTTAAGACTTCTGTTAAAGCCGGATCAATCAAGATTCTGATCTGATGATCGCGCGGCGTAGCGCCAAGGGGTTTTCAAACAATACCCCCAAGCCGCGGATGACCGCTCTTTGTGGGCTTTCGGTCAGTTGCACGGCCAGTTCGGTTTCTTTCGAAAGCCGCTCGTCCAGTCCCGCAAGCAGTGATGCGCCACCCGCCAGAATCATTCCGCGATCATAAATATCGCCGGACGCTTCCGGCGGCAGAGCCTCAAGCGCATCCTGAACCGCGTTGACGATTCGGCTGACCAGCGGTTCGATGGCTTCATGAATTTCGATGCTGTTGACGACGGCCATTTCCGGATTGCCGCCGATAGTCGAGCGGCCTTTGACCATCGTGGTGTTTTCCTGGTCAAGAGGAACAGCGCAGCCCAGTTCAATTTTGACACGCTCGGCAGTGCGCGGGCCGACCAGCAAACTGTGGTTCTGTTTGATCATGTCAATCAGCGCCAGGTCCATGTCGTTGCCGCCGACGCGCAGCGTGCGCGTGAAGATCAAATGATTGTGAACCATTGCCGCAATCGTCGAAGTGCCTGCGCCAATGTCCACAACCAAAGTCGCGCGTTGATCATCCGTATCCACACCCGCGCCCAGAATGGCCACAATGCCTTTGTTGACGAAATGGACGTTGCCGACGCCTGCTTCTTTGGCTGCATAATAGAGTGCACGGTGTTCAACCGTGCTTGCGTCCGCCGGGATCGCAACGAGCACGCGGCGCGAGATTGAAGAGCGCCCGTCACGCGCCTTTCGCAGGTAATGTTCAAGCAACTTTCCGGCGAATGTCGGGTCCGAGACGACGCCATCTTTCAGGGGGCTGATGATCTGAATGTCGCCGGACGCGCGACCTTCCAATTCAAGCGCCTCCAGGCCGACCGCGACCACCTCTTGAGACGGTTGATCGTAGGCAAGCAGCGATGGCTCATTGACCACGATCCCACGTCCCCGCGCAAAGACCCGCGTGCGCGAAGTGCCGAGATCAATCGCCAAATCATCCGTCATCAGATTGAGAATCGAGGGTAGCTTCATAATCTAAAATGTCGAAGGGGTTGGAATAGCGCCAAGCTCAGATTTCATGCTCGATTGTCTGAGGTTGTTTGTTGAACGACTGCTAATTTCTTTGGGGATAATGTGCCGCCTTTTGCGAGCGCGGCGTATGTTAATCAGCCGGAGCGCAGGATAGCAAGCGGTTTCAATTTTGTCATCAACACCTGGCTGCCATCCCAACTGGATGAAAAACTATCCCCGCAGCCTTCGTCAACTTGATGGTAACTTCAGACTTTGTCGGGTAAAATGCGTCCGCACTTCTTGGATTGCGAAACGCGGAATAGGACGCAATCCCCAATCAGAAACATAAAAATAGCGAAGCTCAACTATGCTGACTCTTGGAATTCATTACGCAGGGACCATCGCGTCGCTGGATATGCGCGGGAAATTCATCAAAGGGCAGGGCGGTTTTCAATTGCAAATGCTCGTGGACAAAGTCCTGATGGCGGGGACCACGAAAATCCTGCTCAACCTGACCGGCGTGCCGATCATTGACAGTATGGGCATCGGCGAGATCGTCCGGGCATTCAAGAAAGCGGGCGAAGCCGGAGGCGTGCTCAAACTGGTTGGCGTTACGGATCGTGTTTACGGCGCGTTGAAGATTACGCAACTGCTGGATCTGATCGA
The DNA here is from genome assembly GCA_038211695.1 of Blastocatellia bacterium. Taxonomy (GTDB): domain Bacteria; phylum Acidobacteriota; class Blastocatellia; order RBC074; family RBC074; genus RBC074. Next base: position 61,938 of record JBBQVH010000023.1, read on the forward strand.
AAGTTTCGATACGGAAGAAGAAGCGATTGCCAGTTTCGGCAAAGAGAAAAAAGGCAAAGGCCGGAAGAAAAAAGAAGACGCCCCTGATACGGAGGATGACGCAGAGAATACCTCTGAGACAGAAGAAAAAAGCGAAGAATGAAAGCCATTGCTTCACTCTTCGCTTTTTCACTGCCGCGCTTTTTACTAATGCTGCTTTCCTCAGCAACTACTGTTTGGTCGTAACCGCGTAATATCCTTCCTTGTGTTGAACCTTCAGGCTCGGCAATCCACGTGGCGGTTTGACGCTGACTTTAATCTTGTGCCATTGGCCGTCTTTTTTGATGTTGGTCGGCGCGTAGCCAATGCTGTATTGGTGGCGAAGTTCCAGCGCAATGCGCGTGGTGGCGTCTTCCAGCTCAGCCGCTGATCGCGGAAAGAAAGCCTTGCCGCCCGTTACCTGCGAAATCTCCTCGAGAATGGCTTGTCCCTGCAAGTCTAGCGAACCGCCTGCGCCGCCGCCGAATTCAACGATCCCAATGCAATAAATCTGAACCCCGGCTTCTTTCAGCAGCTTGCGTAATTCGCCGTAAGTGTACCTTGAAGAATTATCCTGCCCGTCAGAGATCAACAACAAGGCGCGTTTCTGATGGCGGCCCTGTTTGACCTTTTCGATCCCAAGGTAAGAAGCATCATAAAGTGCCGTCTGTCCACGCGGATCAACCAGGGTTAGCTTGTTTGTCAGGGTATCGCCGTCGGTGAACTCCGCCAGCAGATTGGCGCGCTGGTTGAATCCGACCAGGAAAAAATCATCGTCGCTGTGGCTGGTTTGGATGAATGCCCGTAAGGATTCACGAGCGCGGTCAAGCTTGCCCTTCATGCTGCCAGAGACATCGAAAATGATTCCTAGGCTAACCGGGACATCATCGTCCTTGAAAAACGCTATTTCCTGTTTGACCTTGTCTTCGAAGACCTCAAAGTTATGCTTGTCCAGCCCGGTCACCAACCGATTATAAGGGTCAGTCACCGTGACTGTTAGTGAGACAATCTCAGTGGTTAATTTGATTGGGCCGTCCTGATTGTCGCCAAATGATGGGCGCGCAGGGTTAGACGGACGCAAGGTAGGTTGTTGCGTGGGTGTTTGGTCTGCTTGGGCAGGCGCGGTTTTAGTATCTTGTCCTGATTTATTCTCTCCACTTTGCGGTGGATTTTGTTGCGCGGAAACTGCGGCCAAACACAGCAGCAGGAAAGATAATGTCAGAACCAGCGGACGAGAGAAAGAGTTCCTAGACATCGTAACCCCCTTCAAATTCCCGCACGAGGCGGGGAACTAAACTTGGGAAAACTCCACCTCAGGCGGGCAGCAGCGAAATTGTTGTTGACCGGAACCTGGAAATAATGACGTTGGGTTGGGGACGACTCGCGGCGCATTGTAACCACAGCGTGCAACCAGCGCAATCTCTACTTACAAACGGGGAAATGTTTTTACAAACTCGAAGCAGATGCGCTGGGCGAAGTTCAGAATTCAGGGGTGGCGCGGCGATTTTGTATTCATCGGGATTTCGCGTTCGCCGGAATCGAAGAGCAGCCCGGTTTCGGAATCAAAAATTTTGAACTCAAAGAAGATCGGCGCTGAAGCGTTGGCAGGGATTGAGATTGTAAACTCCTGCGAATCAACTTTGTCATCAGCCCCGATTGTTTTCTGATCGCGGAAGATCGTCTGACTCTGACCGTCTTTGGCGGAGACTTCCAGCCGAAAGCCATGCTGCGATTTGCCTTCGAGCAGGAGGGTGATTCGTGCGTTCTCGCCCGGCTCATAGGAGGAGCGGTCTGTCCGAATGTCGTTGGCGATCACAACGCCGTCGGTCATCAGTTGTTGTAAATCCAACTCGCCTTTTGCCAATACGCGCCCATCTTTTCCGGTCAGCGTGTAGCTGATCTGTTCCGTCTCCAATTGCTCCGGCAGCTTAAATTCGACCTGCGCTTGCGAATAGATGCTGACCGGTTTGTTCTGCTTTATTTTGCCCGCAACGATGGCGATTTTGGCTTCTTTGATTGGGCGTTGCGTGCGGAACTCCAGCGACAGGACAAAGAATGCCGCGGACTCTTCACTGGCCAGCAAGCGCGCTTGTACCTGGACTTGCGATGCGGCGCGAATAATATCCTCTGTCTCGCTGGCTGCCACTGAAGAATTGTTTACTGGTAGTAACGGCGTGGTGGACTTTGCGTGTGCGGGCTTGATTTGTGGGACTGGTGTAACCGCGATGGACTGAGCAGGTGTCGGATCGGAAACCTGACGAATCGGTGCGATCTTGAAAAAACGCCTGACGCCTTTCTGATCATAAATGGCCAGGGTGTATTGCTGTCCCGAAGGCGTGGCATTGTTCAATTGCAACAACACCGTTTCTTGTGGTGGCAGGATGAGCATAACCTGCCCGATCTCTTTCTGATCGCTATCGCTGCCCAGACTTAGCCTGCACGTGCCACGAAATTGCTGCGGAGAATTGTTGGTCAAGACCAGTCGCAATCGCCCGTCATTATTTTCTACCGATCCCACTAACAATGAACTTTGGTAAGCAAAAGTCCGCAACGGTTTTGCAAAAACAGACTGCGGACCTGCCGTCAACACGGAAAGAAGCAGGATCAGATTGCGAATTTGAATCAGCACAAAAATAGATCGGCAGTTGGCGATCACGAACTGGCAATCAGCAACGATCAATTTCAACCAGATCGCCGCCGCTTGGCCTTGTCCGAATCGTCAACTGCCATTCTCCACACAACGAGATTTTTAGTTTGGCTCGCCGTTGATGACCTTGTTCATTCGGGAAATAACACCACGACGAGCACGGCCAGCATTGATCTGCTGCACCCACTTGCTGAAGAGCGCTTCCATCTCTTCGTTGCTGTACTCGGGGGCACCCATGTTTGGGTCGCGGGCATTGATGTCGAGCGCAATGCGGTTGAAGTGCATTTTGACTCCCGCGACATCCACATCCATGGCGTTGACTTCCAGGTGCAGAATCGGCGCTGACGTCGCTTTCTGGAATGCGGCAACGACATCCTTGCGCGTGATGCTGGCTGGAACGGCGGTCACCGCCTTGCCGGACATGGCAGCAATCTTCTGGCGCGCATCATCGGGAATTGTGTACGCAAGCGTGCCTGCAACCGTATCGTCGGAGTTTGCCGCCGTGACCGTGAACGAGACTTTGCCGCGTACTTCGTAGGCGTCTTGCTCGCCGCTCTTCAGTTTGGCAATGACCACTTTCGGTGCAGTGGTATAGGCAATCGCCTTCGGCGTGACTTGCTGTGCCTGGGCGTTGGCAATGATGCCTGCGCCTAAAAGTAAGGCAGTGGCGAAAATTGCTCTCGATAGTTTGGTGTTCATGTTTAGTTTTTCTACCTCCAAAAATAAATGTTTGATTCAGGGGGGTGTCCCGGATCAAAGGTTGTCAGAGACGGTTGTCAGAAGCGAAATTTGTGGCCAAGTGTCTTGCCTGTTGTTTGGGCTTGATGTTCTTAGCCAGATATTTTGCCGGATGTTCTGTTGCAGGGCAGCAAGGGGCGATAGCTTACTTCGATTGCCGCTGGATTTTCAACGCTCGTTTTCTTTCAGTTTTTCTTCCAGTTCTTCCGGCTGAATCAGCCGGTTGATCGCAGCAATAATTCCATGCCGCTGACGTTTGGCATTGATCTGCCGCGTCCAATTGCAAAAAAGCTGGTTTATCTGTCCCGGTGTTTCCTGGATCTCGAGTGCCAGGTGATCAAACAGGAGTTTCACCCCCTGGACTCCATTGAACTCAGCTTCTTTTACTGAAACCTCCAGCCGCACCAACGGGCAAGCCGCCCCGTGCCGGAAACTGGCCGAGACATTTTTCATTGTGATGTTGCTGGGAATGTCATTCAAACTTTTGCCTGCTGTTTGCGCAATCTTCTTTCGCGCAGCATCCGGCAAGACGTACAAAAGGGTTCCTGTCAGCGTATCGTCTTCATTTGCCGCCGTCGCCGTCAACGAAGCACGTCCACGCACCGCGAAGCTTGATCCATCGCTGAACTGCAACCGGGCACTGACCGGCTTTGGCGTCGTAGTAAAAACAACTGGCTTGGTTTGCGCGCGAACCCTTGTGGCGAACGTTATCCAACCGCCCATCATCAGGCATACAGAAGCAAAAACTGCGCTTGCAAATTTCCAGTTCATCTCGCAATGTAAAACGCGCCCTGACAGCAGGCCAATCACGTTTCGATCAAGTTTAATAGCGTTGCAATTTGAATAGGGCAAGTGATGGATTGACGAAAGATGCTCGCCGCTTCAATCGTACGTTCGGGCATTCTGGAATCGTAAATTTGATCGCAGCTTTGAAGTTTTTGAATTGGGAGTCGAGTGCGTCAAACTGTGAAGTGAGGTTCTGACGCATTCAACACCGGCAACGCCGAAGTTCTTAAAGCAAGCCGGGGAGTGAAGCCTGATAACGATGCGCCCGTCGAAAATTTCCCAGTGAGTTCAACTTTCGCACCGGGCGCATCGCGATAAATCGCAGGCCAACTACACGCTGCGGGTACACGCTCAAGATTGGCAGAGGTTTCATTTATTTTTCCGGCATCTCTATAGACCGGCCCAAAGACCAGCCAGAGATCGAGAAGATAAGAATGACGAGAAAGATTAAAACGCCGCGCCAACAACTTCGCATTGGCGTTGACACAGGCGGCACATTCACTGATTTCATTGTTATTTTCAGCCACCGTCGGCACTCCTTCAAAATTCCCTCCACGCCCCACGCGCCTGCTCAGGCAATTCTGACTGGGCTGCAACAATCGCTTGCGCTGCTGAACGAAGAGTTTTCCTTGCCGGAAGAAGCCGCCGAAATTGTCCACGGTACAACTGTGGCCACCAATGCGTTGCTTGAACGCAAAGGCGCGCGCACGGCACTCGTCACCACTGCCGGGTTTGAAGATGTGATTGAAATTGGCAGGCAGGCGCGCCCCGATTTGTATAATCTGGCTGTCACGCGATCAGCGCCATTAGTGGGGAAAGGATTGCGGTTTGGCGTGAAAGAGCGAATCGCGGCGGATGCCAGTGTGATCGAACCATTGACTAAACGTGAACTCGGCGTGCTGGTTAAAAAGCTGAAGCAGGCGGAGGTTGAATCCATCGCTGTTTCGCTGCTGTTTTCGTTTGCCAATCCCACCCACGAAAAAGCAATTGCCGAAGCACTCAAGCCTTTGGGCGTGCCGGTTTCGATTTCGCATCAGATTCTTCCCGAATATCGCGAATACGAACGTACTTCGACCGTTGTGATCAATGCTTATCTTGCGCCGCGTGTCAGCCATTATCTCAGCGAACTGACCGAAGGGTTATCGCGCAAACTGGCCAGGCAGCTTGCGAATGGAGGCGAGAGCCGATTGCGAATCATGCAATCATCCGGCGGTTCGATTTCAGCGGAAACTGCCGCGCGCGAACCCGTGCGAACAATCCTGTCAGGCCCGGCAGGCGGCGTGGTGGCTGCCCGCCGCGTCAGCGAAGCGGCAGGGTTCGGCGACATCATCACGTTCGATATGGGAGGGACTTCGACCGATGTGGCGCTCTGTCAGGGAGAGGCGCGCACGACCAACGAAGCACAGATTACAGGGTTGCCAGTTGCCGTGCCGGTGCTGGACATTCACACGGTTGGCGCGGGCGGCGGTTCAATTGCGTACGTGGACGCGGGCGGCGCATTGCGCGTCGGGCCTGAATCCGCCGGGGCTGATCCTGGCCCGGCCTGTTACGGATTTGGTACGCGGCCAACAGTAACTGACGCCAATCTGGTCTTGGGGCGGTTCGCAGGCGGGGGCCTGTTGGCAGGCGAAATGGCGCTGGATGAATTTCGCGCCGCTGCCGTTCTGGATCGTCTGGCGGATGAGATGTCGCGTGCTTCGGCGAAACCGGTTTCACGCGAACAGGCCGCCCTCGGCATTATCCGCATCGCCAACGCAAATATGGAACAAGCGCTGCGCCTGGTGTCAGTCGAGCGCGGATACGACCCGCGCCGGTTTGCGCTGGTCAGTTTCGGCGGCGGCGGCGGCTTGCACGCGGCGGCGCTGGCCGAGGCATTGCGAATCCCCAGCGTGATGATCCCAGCCTATCCTGGAGCGTTTTCAGCGTTTGGTGTGTTGCTTGCCGATGTGGTCAAAGACTATTCGCGGACCATGATGGTTGCCGTTTCGCCAACAGAAGCAATGCCGCGCGAACTCGAACGCGAATTTGCGAAGCTGGAACGCCAGGCGAAGCGCGATCTAAAAGCTGAAGGATTCGCGCAGGAAGAAACGCAACTGGTTCGCACGCTGGCAATGCGTTATCGCGGCCAGTCGTTTGAACTTGAGATTCCGTTTGACGGAGGCGGCGAAAGCGATGCAGTCGCCTGTTTTCATCAAGCCCACAGCGGGCGTTACGGCCACGCCGACGAACGGAAAACCGTCGAGATTGTCAGCGTGCGTTTGCGCGCTACCGGCTTGACCGACAAGCCGCTGCTCAAACGTGAGAAGTCCGCGCGCCGCCACAAAGCCGAGCCGACGCGCGACGCCCAGGTCTGGCTGGGTGGCAAACGCCGCAAAGTTGCTGTCTATGACCGCGCCGAATTGCAGCCCGGTGCGACCATTGCGGCTCCGGCCATCGTCGTTGAATATGGCTCGACAACGTTGATCCCGACCCGCTGGCGAGCGAGGGTTGATGGTTGGCAGAACCTGCTTCTGGAATCCCCGACGCTTCAACGGCAAAATTCGTGAGCTGTTTTCCGCCGATTTTCCGCTTCATTGTGTTGGCATTGAACTCACTCTACGCGCAAAACGGCCTGAAGGCCGAACTACAAACCGCAGGCTGAAGCCTGAATCCAAGGCTAAGAAAGTCGTGATTCAGTTTCGCCTTTTATTCACGTGGCTTTCAGACATTTTATCAAAATCGCTCCTTCACCTGTTAAGTGAAGAGCCAAAGTCGGTAAAAAACGCCGCGAAGCCGATGAACATTGGTGAAATCAATCTAGCCCATTTCTT
>JBBQVH010000024.1:0-66884 GCA_038211695.1 Blastocatellia bacterium
GCACCCGTATGTGGCAACGACACTCACCAGCCTGGCCGGGCTCTACCAAGCGATGGGGAAATATACGGAAGCTGAGTTGCTCTTCAAACGCTCCTTGGCGATTGATGAGAAGGCGCTGGGGCCGGAACACCCAGATGTGGCGACGACGCTCAACAATCTGGCATTACTCTACCAAGAGCAGGGGGAGTATGCGGAAGCTGAACCCCTATTCAAACGCTCCCTGGCGATTAGAGAGAAAGCGCTGGGCAAGGAGCATCTCTCAACAGCGAATAGCCTGAATAATCTGGCCAAACTCTACAACTCGCAAGGGAGGTACGCGGAAGCCGAGCCGCTCTACAAGCGCGTGCTCGACATTCGCGAGAAGGTACTGGGCAAAGAGCACCCAGATACGGCGGAGAGCCTGAATAATTTGATCGGAATCTACGACTGGCAAGGGAAGTATGCCAAAGCCGAGCCGCTCCTCAAGCGTGCTCTCGAAATCACAGAGAAGGCGCGCGGCAAGGAGCATCCTGATACTGCTGGAGGCCTCAACATCCTGGCAGATTTATACGATAAGCAAGGCAAATACACAGAGGCTGAACCGCTTTATAAGCGTGCAATTGAGATATTTGAGAAGACACTCGGCGAGGAACATCCATATACAAAACACCTTCGTAACAACCTAGCAGTCTTCTATTCTTTTCAAAGGCGATACGCCGAGGCTGAAGCACTCTTCAAACGCTCGCTCGAAATCGCAGAGAGGTCGCGCGGCAATGAGAATCCGAATCTAGCTATACTTTTGGAGAATTATGCTGACCTGCTGCGAAAGATGAATCGTGAAGATGAAGCGGCGAAACTTGAGGCTCGCGCGAAGGAGATTCGGGCGAAGGTGAAATGAACTTTTGAGAGGTAGAAAATATGCGTGAAGCGTTTTGTATCGGCCTTCTGTTGGCGCTCTCATTTTTCCATCCATACCACCCGCCAATCGAAGACGGCATTCTCGTTCTGTACGTAACCAACACCGCCGAAGAGCAGGTCAGCAATATCACGCTCACCTGCAAAGGCGATTGCCCGCAACTGAGCGCGGTCCAAGGCAAGGTACGGATGAAGCTACCACCTCAAACGAAGGCCAGCGAATCGGTGACGCTTCAAATCGTGAAACGTTCGGGCGGTGTGGATTGGGTGCTCATCAGCCCCTGGGATGGCCGAGTGGTAGTGCCTTCTTTTGATAACAAGGCCGACAACTTTGTCTCCGTCGTCGTCGCACGAAGAGGCGACAAGGATATGCTGAGAAGCGGCAAAGCCATCGAAGCGGTCACCGCCAGAGTGCTCAAAGAGGTCACACCAAAACTCGACCAGCAGATTTCCGACGAAGAGCGCAAGCTTGTACTCAAGCTACAAGCTGAAGCCTTAGGCCTGACGTTGGAAGAGGTAGACAAAGCCATCCGCGAATGGGGCAGCAAGGCCAAAGACCCATACCAGCAAGGGCTGGCCGCCTTGTACGAAAAGAACTTTCCGAAGGCTACCGAACTACTGACGCAGTCGTACCAGATGCGGAAGGAGGTGGCTAAAAAGGCTAACACCGAGTATGCAGACGCGGCCTTCTTTCTTGGTCAGTCACTATACGAGCAGGGCAAGTACAATGAAGCTGTAGGGAAGTTTCAAGAAGTTACCTCGCTCAGGAACGATGATGCCGAAGTTCTGAACTGGCTTGGAATGAGTTTGCACAAAGCTGGTCGGTACGCCGAGGCTGAGCCGCTCCTCAAAATCGCTCTCGAAATCAAAGAGAAGACGCTCGGCAGGGGACATCCCAACACTGCCAACAGCCTAAACAACTTGGCAAATCTCTATGACTCCCAAGGGAAGTACGCGGAGGCTGAGCCTCTTTATATGCGCAGTGTGGAAATTTACGAGAAGGCACTAGGCAAGAAGCATTTTTTAACCGCGACCAGCCTCAATAACTTGGCATTGCATTATTATTTCAGGGGGAAGTACGCAGAGGCTGAGCCGCTTCTCAAGGGTGCTCTTGAAATTAGAGAGACGGTGCTTAGCAAAGAGCATCCAGACACCGCCGTCAGCCTCAATAACCTAGCATTACTCTACCAAGCCCAAGGGAAGTACGCGGAGGCCGAGCCACTCCTCAAGCGCGCAATCGAAATAACAGAAAAGGCGCTCGGCAAAGAGCATCCCTCCACAGCTACCAGTCTCAACAACTTGGCATTACATTATTACTTTCAAGGAAAGTATCTCGAGGCTGAGCCGCTTTTTATGCAAAGCCTCAAAATTTACGAGGAGACTCTCGGCAAAGAGCATCCCTCCACCGCCAATAGTCTCAATAACCTGGCCGAAACCTATCAAGCCCAGGGGAAGTACGCGGAAGCTGAACCGCTTCTCAAGGGCGCACTCGAAGTCAGAGAGAAGATGCTCGGTAAAGAGCATCCGGACACAGCTCAAAGCTTGGACAGTTTGGCAGCACTCTATGACTCTCAGAAGAAATACGAGGAGGCTGAGCCGCTCTATAAGCGAGCGATTGACATCAGAGAGAAGGCGCTTGGCAAGGAACACCCGAATACCGCCATCAGTATCAACAATCTGGCAGTACTTTACCTAGCTCAGGGGAGGCGTGCCGAGGCGGAGTCGCTGTGCAAGCGCGCGCTTGACATTAGAGAGAAGGCGCTCGGCTTTGAGCATCCGAATACCGCGAACAGCCTCAACAATCTGGCTGAAATCTACTTCTCCCAGGCAAAGTATGCGGAAGCTGAGCCGCTCTATAAGCGATCTCTCAGTATCTACGAGAAGGCGCTCGGCAAGGAGCATCCCAACACTGCCACCGTGTTGAAGAATTATGCAGCCTTGCTACGAAAGATGAATCGTGAAGATGAAGCGGCTAAACTTGAGGCTCGCGCAAAGCAAATTCGAGAGAAGATGAAATCAAAGGGACAATAACCGACGCCATATATCCAGATAATGATTTCTACCTTTCAATCTTCGTCCATGCGCCGCCAGCCTTCGCGCTCTTGGTGATGGCTTCGACGACGCAGTTGGATTCGTGGCCGTCTTCAAAGGTCGGGAAGTCAATCTTGTCTTTGTCGGCAGTCATCGAATGCCCTTCGGCAATGAACGTGTAGATGTTGCGCAGCAAATTACGGAAAGCATCAGCCCACGCTTCGCCGTGTCCGCCGGGCAGCGCGGCGTAATGCGCGATGGATGGATCAAGCAGGCCGGGGTCTTTCAACATACAGCCGTTCGGTTCGTTGCGTTTGCCGATCCACAGTTCGTTCGGGCGCTCCTGCTTCCAGGCCAGCGCAGCCTTGCCGCCGTCCACTTCGATTTCCAAGCCGTTCTTGTGACCGGCACTGACTTGGGAAACGGAGAACGAGCCTTTCATTCCATTTTCAAACCGCAGCAGCACATTGGCGAAATCCTCAGTATCCACGGGGTATTCGTCGTATTCTTCCTGACCGCTGGTTTGGGCGAATGCTTCGCGCGTGCCTTTCGGTTTCTGGCGCGTTGGGAAGACGGTGGTGTATTCGGCCAGCACTTCGCTGATGCGCGAACCGGTGATGTAACCGGCCAGGTCGCACCAGTGTGAGCCGATGTCGGCCACGCAGCGCGATTCGCCGCCTTCTTTTTCCAAGCGCCAGTTGTAATCGTTCGGATAGAGCAGCCAGTCCTGAATGTAATAACCATGCACCCAATGCGCTTTGCCGATGTCGCCGCGATTGATCATGACGCGGGCCTGCTGCATCAGCGGGTTGTAGCGATAATTGAACGTCACGGCGTGGACGATGCCTTTGGCTTCGGCTCTGGCCAGCATCGTTCTGGCGTCGGCAGAATTCAGCGCCAGCGGTTTGTCAGCGATGACATGTTTGCCGCGTTCGATGGCGGCCAGCGTCACGGGCAAATGCATGTCGTTCGGCGTGCAGTTGTGAATAACTTCGATTTCAGGATCGTCCAGCAGCGCTTCGTAGCTGCCGTAGGCTTTTGGAATACTCAGCTTGGCGGCCTTGGCTTCGGCGGAAGCCTGTGAGCTGCCCGCGACGGCGACGATGTCAACAAAGCCTAAGCGGCGCGCCGCTTCAATGTGATGCGGGCCAACGAAGCCCGCGCCGATCAATGCAGTCTTAACGGTTCGCATGTTGATGCAAATCTCCCTTTGCGGATTTTGAGAACAGATTTTTGAGACGTGATTGCCGGAAAAGCGGGCGTATCTTCTTTGGTTGAAGAAGGAGTGTCAAGAACCGGACAGCAAGGAAAAGATTCCCGGACGTGAATCTTGTTACCAATAAACATCCACCATTCCTGAAGCCGTGATTGCGCTGTCTCGCGTAATCAGCGGCAGGTCTTTCACGATGGCGGTCGCGACGATTGCAGCGTCGAAAATATCATTGTTAAAGTTGCAGTTTCGCGCCTCTGCAATGATCGCCGCATCAAGCGGCACGCAGTCAAAACAGGGCAACGCAAAAAGTTCGCGCGCCCACTCTTCATACGATTTGCTGAGTCTGATCTGACCCGTGCGTTCCAGAATGGAGATTTCCCACAAGGCCGGCGCTGGAATGAGGATCAACGCCTGCCCGTTCTCTGCCTGCTCAAAGGCTTCCCACGCGTGACGCGAGAGTTGGCGTTGATTGCGATTCGCGTAAAAGACCAGCGCGTGCGTGTCGGTCACATACATTGACATCTATATCATCGTCTCTGTTTCGTCATTGACTTCTACGGCAGCGCGCGCCAGCGATTCAGCCGTCATGGCTCTAAGACCGGCCTTGCCCTTCTCCCAATCACCTACATACTCAACTGAACCTGCCAATGTGCCTGGCTTCGGCATTTGCGTGAACAATGCTTGAATCAGCTTTCTCCGCTCTTCGAAAGTCAGCCCCTGTGCGACGGTCACAATCTCTTCCACACTCATTGATGTAGGCTTCATATTTAAGGTTACTCCTTTGCTTCGTGAAATCGTGTGAATCGTCGCCTGTTTCCAAGCAACGGTCAATCTCGACCAAGCGGTAAGGGTGCGTAAAAAAATAACTTCCCGAATCCCACCGACGGCAGTCGGTGGATCGTTAAAGTCCGGGCTATTGACGGCGGAGCCGCCCGGGCGAATCCCACCGACGGCAGTCGGGGGATCGTTAAGTTCCAGCCTTCAGGCGTATGCAGATTGGACTTTAACGATCCCCCAACTGCCGTTGTGGGGATTCAAAGACCATTCGGCTTGCGGTGTAGCTTGGGCCTTAAACATCCCTCAACTGCCGTTGAGGGGATTGCAAAGTGGGAAGTTAATTTTTAACGCGCCCTAAGTTAGCGACCTTCGCCGATGCGCAGCGCCACCAGCCGGGTTTCGCGTTGCGCTTGATCCAGTACGCGCAAGACCAACGCGCTGCCACTGCGCAAGTTGGCTGTGATTTTATGGAAGTCTTCCAGATTGCGAACCGGCTGGCGATTGGCTTCGACGATCAGGGAACCCGACAGCCAGCGCATTTCTCCCGCAGGCCCCAGCGGATCAATTTCGGAAACAATCACGCCGCTTTGGGCGCGCGGCTCTTCGCCGGTTTTATTTGAAGCCTGCACTGATTCCGGGGAAAGTTCGCGGACGGAAAAGCCCAGCGGCAAATCCGTCTTTTGGATGGCGGGGCGCGATTCGTTCTGGCGTTCATTGGCATCGGGCGGGCGGCGATCCAGCGTCACGTGCATCGTCATTTTCTGCCCGGCTCTGACCAGGCTGACAACGATCTGCTGCTGGGGCTGTGAACTGGCGACGAAGCTGAAGAAATCATCGGCGTGCGTCAGCGGGCGATCATTCAAGGTGGTAATCACGTCGTAAGGTTGCAGTCCGGCGCGCGCGGCGGGCGTGTCGGGCGAAACATAAGCCACCAGCACGCCCTGCAAATTCCCCAGGCCCAGGCCTTCGCGAAACTCTTCGGTCAGCGTCTCTGGCCGCAATCCCAGATAGCCGCGCGCCACAGCGCCTGTCGTTCGCAGTTGTTCGACAACGCGCCTGACGACGTTGCTGGGGACGGCAAAGCTGATGCCTCGGCTGTCCACGCGGATGACCGTGTTGACGCCGACGACTTCGCCGGATTTGTTCAGCAGCGGGCCGCCGGAGTTGCCGCGATTGATGGCGGCATCGGTTTGAATGAAATCTTCGAAGGGTTGTTCGCCATAGACCTTGCGCCCTTTGGCGCTGACGATTCCGGCGGTGACAGAGTGTTCGTATTCCAGCGGGTTGCCGATGGCGATGACCGGATCGCCTACGCGCAGGGCGTCAGAATCGGCCAGCGTCAGCGCGCTCAACTGACCGGCGTCAATCTTAAGCAAGGCAATGTCTGTCGCGGCGTCCGCGCCCTGTACGGTGGCCTTGTATTCGCGTCCGTCGGCCAGACGCACGCGGATGCGGTCGGCGTTGCGGATGACGTGTTCGTTGGTGACGATGAACCCTGCGGCATCAATAAAGAAACCTGATCCGGTGCCGCGCTGCACGGTGGTTTCAGATTGCGATCCCCCATCGCCCGTGCTGCCTGCGTTGCCCCCGCTGCCTGTGTTATTTGCCTGCGATGTGGTGACGTTCGTCACGGCTCGCACGGCAATGATGGTGACGATGGCCTGGTTTGTTTGCGTGACGATCTCGGCGTTCGATTTCCCTTGATCGCCGGTCAGTTTCCAGCCTGGCAGTTTTAATTCGAAAAAGAATTGGCGAAAAGCTTGTGGACGCAGGAAGGATGCAGTGACCAGCGTCACGGCTGTGGTGCCAACCACAAAAGCACACAAAAATGCGAAGAGGATTCCGCGTTTCATAAAGGGCGCTGAAAGCTTCAACGCCCGCTCCTATTTCTTGATCTGTTTTTCGCTGACGATACGCCAGCCGCGCGCTTCGCGGCGCATTGTAATCATGCCTTGCGCGCGACCGGAAGTCTGTTTGCGGCCCCGCCGCAGCGTCCAGCTTCGGTCGAAGGTGACATCAGCTTCTGGCGCTTCCGGCTTGCCGTCAGAGTTTTTCAAAACAATCTGCGGCGAATCGGAAAACCGCAGCCAGTAAGAATCCAGTTTGCCAAAGATGGCGCGTTTGCGGGATTCGACCTTCGAACGCGTCATCGAACCATCCCGGAAGTATTCGACGTGGTCGGCATAAAAGCTCGCGTGCTTTTGCCATTCGCCTCGCACTGCCGCCATTGTCCAATCTGAATATGCCGTGCGCACTTCGCGCCGAACTTTCTCGTCATTGAATGCCGCTGTCGCTTTGACATATGCGGCAGGTTCCGTCTGTTTTGCTAGTTTGGGTTGCAGATCAGTGAAAGGCGCGTTCGCTTGCTTCGTCAGCATCTCGACCTTCTGCCCGACTGTCTGCCCGATTTTCTGAACGCCTGTGGGCGAAGAACTTGCGGCGGGCGTTGGTTCGACTGCGATGTTGTTGGCAGCGGCCTCATCAGCGTGCGCCTGCCAATCCGCGTTTAAGAAATAAGCCAGTGCGCTGATCACAGCCAAAGCAAAGAACGCGGTCACAGAAATCACGCCCGCGCGCGAACGCCGTTGGATTAACAGAGTCGGCGCTTTGGTTTCGCCCGTCGTCTTCCTGTGAAGAGGCAAGGGGGCAGCGACGGCAAGTCCTGCGGGGCGCGGCGCGGTCATTGTCCGGTCTTGCACTTCATCTGAAGCCACGACGGCGGGCACTGATTCGCGTTCACGCATTGAAACAGCGGCAATCAAATGGCCCGCGAATTCCGATGCCGACGCAAATCGTTGCTGCGGATTTTTGGCCAGCGCTTGCAGCACTACTTGTTCAATCGCCGGATGAATGTCGGGGCAGAACCGGCGTGGCGGCGCGGGCGGTTCCTGCAAATGTTTCAGCAAAACTGTTGACGTGTTTTGCCCGGCAAAAGGCACGTGACCGGTCAGCATCTCGTACAGGATCACGCCCAGGCTGTACACGTCCGAACGCGCATCCACTGTGTTGCCGGTGCATTGTTCCGGCGAAATGTAATTGGGTGTGCCGATGACTGTGTTTTCGTCGGTCAGCCCCTGCCAAGCCTGTTCTTTATCTTCGGGCACGGCCAGTTTGGCAATGCCAAAATCCAGCACCAGTACACGCTCCGCCCCTTCAGCGCCCAGGCCCGAAGGAGTTTCAATCATGACGTTGTCGGGCTTCAGATCGCGGTGAATGATGCCGTTACGATGCGCGGCTTCGATCCCGGCGCAAACCTGCGACAGAATTGCAGCGGCGCGTTCAGGGCGCATCTGGCCCAGCCGGGAAGCGTGCGCCTTGATCTCTTCGCGCAAAGACCGGCCTTCAATCAACTCCATCACCAGATAAGCCGAACCGTTCGGCAAATGGCCTGAATCGTAGACGGCGACGATGTTTGGATGTTTCAAGCGGGCAGCGGCGCGGGCTTCGCGATTGAAGCGTTCGCGCGCGGTTGCGTCGGCAAGAAATTCGGCGCGCAGGATTTTGATGGCCACCACGCGATCCAAGCCCAGATGCGTGGCGCGGTACACGCTGCCCATTCCGCCGTGCGCGATTAATTGTTCAAGCCGGTATTTGCCTTCAATGATCAGTGGCAGTGAAGACGCCGTGCGCGTCAGCGTGTGGTCGAACAGGCAAAATTCCACGGCATCGCCAAAACAACGATGACAAGACTGGCAATAACGCATCGCCTTTCTCCGCGCAGGGGACAAGGCCGGAAGTTTTCGGCCTCAGCGCCTGGATAATTGACAAATAAGCTGGCGATTAAAGGGAATGAAACCGCTGATGTCTGTGGTTAAAGGATGCGCCGGGGGTAGCGGCTGCGCGCGCAGCATAGCCGCAATGGGATTTGCGCTGCAAGTGCCTGTCTGAATGGCGCGTTGACGCTGCACCTGCTTTTTCTTATAGTGCCGCTGGCTTTGATCAAAGCCGTCCCAAATAAGTAGTTACGACCAAAATGCAGCAAGAGCAGTTTTACAAAGAAATAAACACAATGGCTGACACTGCGCCCGGTCAGTGTGGCGCGACTGAAATGCCGCCCGAAATGCCAATGTGCTGTGGAACGGGTTGCGCCGTGTGTGTGCTTGATTATCCGGAACTGTTTTCACAGACCCCGGGGCTTTCTGAAACTCTGGCAATGCTCGAAGCCGTCGAACAGGCCCAATTGCAGGCGAGGAAGCTGCAAACAGGCCCGTTGATGACGGATGCAAGCGGCGAATTGCAGTAACATTCACCCATCTTTTTGCGCTGATCCCTTTCGCGCAACCTTAACGACAGACCAACACGAAGCTTTGTGGAAAGGCCAATGGCCTGCGCCACATTCATAGGAGGCATCTATGGCTGCTGAAGCCAGGACTATTAACAGCGCCGCCGAAGCGCACAAGCCGTACATCTCCGCATCCACGATCATCCCCGAATTTACGCCACGTGCGGTAATTCTGGGCATTTTATTCGGCTTGATCTTCGGCGCTTCGACGGTCTATTTGGGGTTGAAGGTCGGCCTGACGGTCAGCGCGTCAATCCCGATAGCAGTGCTTTCAATCACGATCCTGCGCGCGTTCGGGCGCGCCACGATTCTGGAAAACAACATCGTCCAGACGACCGGATCAGCGGGCGAATCCATCGCGGGCGGCATCGTCTTTACGATTCCAGCGCTGCTGATCTTGGGGCTAGACTTGGACATTCTACGCACGTCGTTGATCGCGCTGACGGGGGGATTGCTTGGCGTGTTGATGATGATTCCGCTGCGGCGAAGTTTGATCGTCAAAGAACATGGCGTCCTGCCCTACCCCGAAGGCACCGCCTGCGCCGAAGTGCTGGAAGTTGGCGAAAAGGGAGGTTCGGATGCAAAGACTGTGTTTACGGGCTTCGGCGTCGGCATCATCTACAAGTTCCTGATGGTCGGCTTCAAGTTCTGGAAAGAGATTCCGGACAAGGTGCTGACGTGGTACCAGAACGCGCGCGTCGCGACAGAGATTTCGCCGGAACTGCTAGGCGTCGGGTACATCATCGGCCCACGCACGGCGTCTTACATGTTTGGCGGCGGCATCATCGCGGCGCTGGTGCTGACGCCGGTCATCAAGTTTTTCGGCGCGGGGCTGACAACCAGCATCTTTCCAGCGCAGGCGGGCGAACTGATCGGCAATATGAGCGCCGGTCAGGTCTTTGACCGGTACGTGCGCTACATCGCGGCGGGCGCAGTGGCGACGGGCGGCATCATCAGTTTGCTGCGTTCGCTGCCAACGATCGTTTCGGCGTTCACCGCAGGCGTCAAAGATTTCAGTGGCGGCGGCGCACGCGGCGCGAACATTCCTCGCACTGAACGCGACATCCCGGTCAGCTACGCGATGATCGCAGTCGTTGTGCTGCTGGTCATTGTTCGCTTCATTCCCACGTTGCAGGTCAACTGGGTTTCAGCGGCGTTGATTTTGGCCTTCGGATTTTTCTTCACGACGGTTTCATCGCGCATCACCGGACAGATCGGCACATCGGCCAATCCGATTTCTGGGATGACCATCGCGACGCTGCTTTTCACCTCGCTGATTTTTCTGATGCTGGGCCGTTCGGGCGCGGATGAACGCGTCATCGCACTGACCGTCGGCGCGATTGTCTGCGTCGCGGCGGCCAACGCGGGCGGCACGTCGCAGGATTTGAAAACGGGCTTTCTGATCGGCGCGACGCCGCAAAAACAGCAGATTGCCTTGATCATCGGCGTCATCACATCGGCAGCGGTGGTCGGCTGGACGCTGCTGTTTTTGAACAACACGGCAATCAACCTGCTGCCGCGCGATTACCCGGCCTACACCGCGCCTGCACCGCAAGTGAAAGAAGTCTGGGCCAGCAATCCGCCGACCGAAGACGGCAAGCAATACCGCACGCTGCGGCTGACGGTCGAAGCGGACGCGGGCGATGGCAAGACAAAAATTCAGGCGGGCAAATATCTGGTGGACGATCAAGGCAAAATTCATTACCTGGTCAACCCCGGCGTCGGCGGCATTGGCGAAGGTTTGACGACCAGCACGCTCGGCCCGCTGCAAGGCCGCACGTTCACCGAAGGCGCGGACGCTAAGAAGCTCGGCACATCGCGCGGCATGGACGATCAGATATATGACAAGCTCAGCGTCACCGGCCTGGGTTCACAACAGCGCATCTTTCTGGCGGATGCGACCGGCAAACCGCATTACGAACTGGTCGAAGTCACCAAGCTGCAAGCGCCGAAGGCCGCATTGATGGGCATTCTGGTGGACGGAGTGTTGACGCAAAGACTTCCCTGGTCGCTGATTCTGATCGGCATGTTTATCTCGATCCTGCTGGAAGTCATCGGCATTCAGGCGCTGCCCGTCGCGGTCGGCATTTACCTGCCGATTTCCACTTCGGCAACGATCTTCGTCGGCGGAATGGTGCGCGCGGTGGTTGGCAAGCTGGGACGATCCAACCGGCAGGAATCACTAAGCGAAGAAGAGACGGGCAAAGGCGTGCTGCTGAGTTCCGGATTGATTGCTGGCGGCGCAATTGGTGGGCTGGCCGTGGCCTTCGCGCGTGTCGGCACCGAAGTCTTCAAGAAAGCTCCCGGCAAGGGCGAAGAGATTCTGGGCTTCGCCGGACACACCTCGATTACTTCCGGCCCGTGGGCCAACGTCATCGCGCTGGTCATCTTCGGCGCGCTGGTTGGCTTTGTGATTTCCATCGCGCGAAAACGCTCGGCATAGCTTTATGGCAAGGCGCTGAGGAAAGCGGTCTGCTTTCCTCAGCGCAATCCGTAGTAGATTCGTGCCCGAAAGGAGACACAACAATGTCTACAGCAACAAAGAAAGATTTCAATGCTCAACTGTCGCCTGAGCTACAAGAGATTATCGCCCGCACACAGCGGATGTCGAAGCAGGCCCCGCCAATCACAATTAATCCGGAAAGAATGGGCGGGACGCCGGTCATCGGCATTCATCGCTTGCCTGTAGTTTCGCTGATTGACTATTTGATGGGCGGATACACGGTGGAAGAATTCCTTGATATGTTTCCTGGCACCGACCCCGACAAGGTGATGGCGATCCTGCAAATGATCAAGGACAAGCTGGAAGAAGGCTGGATGGCAGTAGAGGTTGATTACTGATGCGCATCCTGCTCGACAATAATCTGCCCCGCAAGCTAAAGAAACATCTTGCGCCGCATGATGCCGTCCTTAGTCGGGAAGAAGGTTGGAATGATTTGGGAAATGGCCGGCTGCTCGCCGCTGCTCAGCAAACCTTCGACGCTCTGCTGACGATGGACGCAAACCTTTACCACCAGCAAAACGTCGCGCGGTTTGATATCGCGGTTATTGTGCTGCGCGCTTACGACAGCAAACCTGAAACGCTCTTCCCAATGATGCCCGCCATTCTCAACCAACTGGAAGCCATCGAGCCTGGCAAAGTTTATTACCTCTACGCCGACGAAAATCTGAAAGAAAGCGATCAAAGAAAAGGAAAAGGCCCGCCGGGCAATTCGTAATGCTTCAAGCACCACTCGCAGGAATCCGCGTTCTCGATTTTGGCCGCTACATCGCCGGGCCGTATTGCGCCATGCTGCTGGCCGATATGGGCGCCGAAGTGATCCGCATCGAACGGCGCGAGGGGGGCGAAGACCGCTACGTCGCGCCGATCACTTCGCCAGTTGATCAGCCCGGCGAAGGCCCGATGTTCATTGGTCTGAACCGCAACAAGAAAGGCATCACGCTCGATCCGGCCCACGCGGAAGCTCGCGAAATCAAACGACGACTGATTGCCTCTGCCGATGTCGTCATCGCTAATTTACCTCTTGATGTACTGCAAAAGCTGGAACTGGATTACGAATCCCTGACGGCCATCAAGCCTGACATCATCCTGACGCGCATTTCGGCTTTTGGTCATGAAGGCCCGTATGTTAATCGCGTCGGCTTCGATCCGGTGGTGCAGGCGATGAGCGGGGCAATGAGTTTGACCGGCTTCGCAGGAGCACCGGTGCGTAGCGTCGTCAACTTTGAAGATTACGGCACCGCGCTACACGCGGCGTTCGGAACGATGGTCGCGCTATTTGAACGGCAGAAAACCGGGCGCGGACAGATCGTTGATGCCTCGCTGCTGGCAACGGGTGTGACGTTTATGCAGTCGCTGTTGGCTGAAGCGCACATGCTGGACATTGTTCGCACACAGCGCGGCAACACTGGGTTCCACGGTGCTCCGGCGGATTGCTATCAAACCAAAGACGGCTGGGTGATGGTTGCGGTGATCGGCCAGCCGATGTTCAAACGCTGGGCGCGATTGGTCGCGAGGGCTGAATTGATTGACGATCCGCGCTGCGTGGACGATCTGGCACGCGGCGACAACTACGAATTGATCACCGAAGCGATGAACGCCTGGGTCTGTTTGCTGACCACCGAAGAGGCCATCCAGCAATTGGAAGCGGCCCGCATTCCTTGCGGCAAAGTCTATCAGCTTGGCGAAGTCTTCACTGATCCGCAGGTGCGGGCGCGCAATCTGTTCAAGTTTGTGAATTACCCCGGCAGCGCCAAGCCCGTGCCCGTGGCCAACACGCCCGTACAGCTTTCCGAAACCCCCGGCGCGGTTCGCCATCGTGCGCCGACCTTGGGCGAACATACCGACGAAGTCTTATTGAAGCTTGGGTTCCGTGCAGATGAGATTGCAGCATTTCGCGAAGCGGGTGTGATCTGAGCATTACTTTTTCGCGGGCGGACGGGCGGAGATCAGTCTGAATTCATCCTTCGGATCGAACATCAACCCAATCTGTTTGCCGTCAATCTTGCTGTTGACGATGTTGACCTGATCTTCAAACAGTTCGTTAAAGACCTTGTTGCGAAGCTGCGTGCCTTCCAGCCCACTTGGCAACTTCCCTTCCACATACAACCAGAACATATCGGTCTGCCATTCCAATCCAACCCAACTGAGCGCCACCGGACGTCCGGCTTTGGTTTTCAATTGAAAGTTGTCGCGCAGGTAGGCAATCACCGTCTGGCCAAGCTGTTTGTCTTTGCTGGCCGTCGCGGGATCAATTTTGACGCGGCGTTTGGCGTGCTGGCTGAGCGCGATTTCCAGATCGTCGGCAAACACGCGGATGACAATCTCCACCGCTTGCGCCTTCGGGTTGTGTTCGATCTGCGCAACGCTGACGTGAACCTTATGGAAATGCGGATTGGGGCCAATGCTGGATGCGGAATGCGGATTGTCTCGCTGCGACAATCCGCATTCAACAATCAAGACGGCCAGGGTGATAACCAATAATCGTCTGATGATTGGCTGAATCCGCAATCCGCAATCCTCCTGATGAAGATTACTTCCAGGTGTCGGCTTCGATGACGACTTTAGTCATGATTTCTTTGCCATCCACCGTGAGTTTGACCAGATAGACGCCCGGATCAATCGCTGGCCCAATGTTCAGTCCGCGACCGAAACCACCGCCGCCACCGCCACCCGGCCCGGCTTGACCACCGGCGGCCACGGGCGGCGTGGCCGGTTGTCCCACCGCACCGGGTTGGCCTGCCGTAGGCTGACCCGCAGTGGGAGGTGGAGTGCCGGGCGCGCCTGCACCACCACCGCCCGGCCCACGGAAGCCCGCTGGGCGCGGAGGTGGATCGCCACGCAGGTTCCACTGCACACGATTCAATCCCACCTCGTTTTTCGCGGTCAGACTGCGAATCACTTTGCCGGTGATGTCGGAGATGGTGAGTTTCACATCACTGGTTGGCGCAGCAGTCAGGTAGTAGTTGATCGCCGTGCCAGGCGGCGGATTCTCTCCCTTGTAAATCTTCTGCCCGCCTGCGGAACGGCTCAGGGTTACGTCGTTCAGCCATTGCACGCCCGGTCGAACATCGAACAGGTGTGCGTTGGATGCCAGAACTTTGTCGTTCAACTGCTGCAAGGGCGAAATGTCATCGCAAATCCAGATGCCGCGTCCGTGCGTTCCCGCGATCAGATCGCCATCGCGGGGATGGATCAGCAGATCGTCAATCCGCACGGTGGGCAGACCCGTCATAAACTTCTTCCATTCGCCACCGCCGTTCAGCGTGACATACAGGCCATATTCCGTGCCCACAAAGAGCAGGTTCTTGTTCTTCCCGTCTTCGCGAACAACGTTGACGTTGCCGAAGGGCAGATTGCCCGCAACCGAAGTCCACGTCGCGCCGAAATCTTTGGTGACGTAGACATACGGTTTGTGATCGTCGCTGCGATGGCCGTCCACTGAAACGTAGCAGGTCCCCGCGTCAAAATGTGACGCTTCGACGCGCGAAATCTGGTAGTTGTTCGTGGCCAGCGGTGGGATGTTCGCGGCAACGTTCGTCCAGGTCGCACCACCGTCTTTGCTGACCTGTACGTTGCCGTCGTCCGTGCCAAGCCACAAAATGCCCGGCAACACAGGCGATTCGGCGATGGTCACGATGTTGCTGTAATTGCCCAGGCCATCGTGTTTCGAAACCATCGGCTTGTCGCCATCAACGCCCATAATCGGCAGCTTGCGGCGATCAATCTGTTTGGTCAGGTCGGATGAAGCCGTCCACGTATCGCCACGATCCGGCGATTTGAAAAACTTGTTCGCGCCGACATAGACGATGCGTGGATTGTGCGGCGACAGCAGCACGGGCATGTTCCAGTTGAAGCGATACTGTTCGCCTTCGGGCGGCGCAGGCACGATGTTGCTGGTCGCCTGATTGCCGAAACCGAAAGCCGCAGCCATCTGCGCGAACTGTTCTGCCTGCGCTTCTGCTTCAGGATTGACCGGCGTTGTTGGAGGCGTTTGCGCAGTGCCCGCAGGGGGCGTTTGACCAGTGGCCTGTCCAACAGGTTGTCCGGCAGGTTGACCGGCACCCTGTCCGGCAACTTGCCCGGGAGGCTGCGCGCCGCCTTGTCTACCGCCGCCACCGCCTCTGCCGCCACCAGCGCCTGGCCCGCCACCAGCGCCTGGCCCGCCACGTCGTGCAGCCGCGCGCGGACGGATCGAAGTGCTGCGCCCGGTGCGCAGGTCTAAACGCTGCACCGCGCCGTTCTGCGATTCGGAATAAATGATGTTGTGATCGGTGGGGTCTTGCTGCGTGTAAAAACCATCGCCGCCGCCAACGCGGAACCAATCGGCATTGGTAATTCCTGCGCCGCCCTGTCCGCCGCCGCCGCCAAAGCCGCCGCCGCCCGTGCGCGTCGCGCTGGGGCCGCACCAACTGCCGTTATCCTGCAACCCGCCACAGACGTAATACGGCTTTCGCATATCCGCCGAAATGGCATAAAACTGCGCCGCCGCAATAGTGTTGATGAAATCGAAGGTGTCGCCCTGATCGTAACTGACATCCAGACCGCCATCATTGCCGACCATCACATGCTTGGGGTCTTTGGTGTCAATCCAGATGGCGTGATGATCGCTGTGCGCGACCCCGGCGAGATTCTTGAAAGTCTTGCCGCCATCAGTCGAGCGGCTGAAGTTCAACCCGCCGGTATAGACGGTTTCGGGGTTCGAAGGGTCAACGCGAATCTGGCTGTAATACATCGGGCGGTTGTTGTTGTTACCGACGAACCGCCAGGTCTTGCCTTTGTCATCCGAACGCCAGATGCCGCTCTTCTTCGGATCGGGCGGCTGATTCTGCTGCCCCTGGCCACCGGGGCCAAAACCACCACCACCGCCACCAAAACCGCCGCCGCCCGCGCCAGGCGTCTCTTCACCCGCGCCAGTGCCCGCGCTAGTGCCGACTTCCATCTGGGCATAAAGCGTGTTCGGGTTCGACCGCGAAACGTCCAAACCAACACGCCCCAGCACACCTTCGGGCAATCCGTTGCCTTCCAGCTTCATCCACGTTTTGCCCGCGTCCGTGGTCTTCCACAAAGCGCATCCCGGCCCGCCGCCATTGAATCCGAACGACGTGCGGCGGCGCTGGTACGACGCGGCATACAGCGTTTTCGTGTCTACGGGATCAATGATCAGGTCAGTAAAGCCCGTGTCTTCGTCAATGAATTTGACGTTCGCCCAGGTCTTGCCGCCATCTGTCGTTTTGTAAATGCCACGCTCTTTATTTGGGCCGAACAAATGGCCAATCACCGCGGCGTAGACGATGTTGGCGTCTTTCGGATCAATCACGACGCGGGCGATGGACTGCGTTTCTTTCAGCCCCATGTTGGTAAAAGTCTTTCCGGCATCGGTGGATTTGTAGATGCCATCGCCGAACGATGAGCTTTGGCGGTTATTCGCTTCGCCCGTGCCTACCCAGACGATATTCGGATCAGATTGGCAAACCGCCACATCACCAATCGAAGCCGTCGCGTAAACATCAAAGACCGGCTCGAAAGTCGTGCCATTGTTGACAGTCTTCCACAGTCCGCCAGTCGCAAACCCGACAAAGTAAGTCGAAGGATTGCTTTCGACCACCGCAAAATCGTCAATCCGTCCGGCCATGCTGGCCGGGCCGATGGAGCGCCAAACAAAGCCCCGCAACAGCGGATCGCTGGACGGGTTGATTGGGAGTTTGGCAGGCTCGGGCTGCTGGAAGCCCTGCGCAAACACTGCCATGTTTGAACACATCAAGCAGAGCGCCAGCCCATAGATCATTAGAGAACGCATCTCTCGCAGATTTCTTCGCATAGGGAGGATCCTTTCCAAAGATTGTTTGCCAAATTTTGTTTTGGTGCTGATGAAGGTGAGCCTCAGAAACAGCGGCTCTTCAGGTCATAATGCCATACAGGGTGTAATACGAGCGGTAATAGTTTCTGGTAACAAGAAAATCTCAGGCCGGAAGCGCCACCGCACCCGCCGCTGATCCATGGGTCAGCAAGTTGTGGTAGTAGCCGCGCTGCGCGGCAAGCTGAGCGTGTGTCCCGCGCTCAATAATACTGCCGTTTTTCAGCACCAGAATCTGATCGAAGTTTTCAATTCCGGCGAACTGGTGAGAGATGACCAGCATCGTCTTGCCCGCCAGCAACCGGCTGACCGTCTGCTGAATCAGCGCGGAGAATTCCGCGTCCACGGCGGAGGTTGGTTCGTCCAGCAGCAGCACCGAAGGCCGTTTGAGCAGCGCACGCGCCAGGCAAAGCCGTTGCCGTTGACCGCCGGAAAGCGTTGAACCTCTTTCCCCAATGATCGTCTCGTAACCATCCGTCAATTCGATAATAAATTCGTGCGCGTGAGCGTCGCGCGCGGCGGCTTCGATTTCCTGATCATTCGCGTGGGGTTTGCCGTAGGCGATGTTTTCGCGGATGGAAGCGCCAAATAGAATGGAATCCTGCAAGACAACGCCAATCTGTCGGCGCAGCGATTCGCGTTCGTATTGTCTGATCTCCACTCCGTCAATCAGAATTTCACCGGCTTGCGGTTCGTAAAAGCGCAACAGCAAACTGGCGATGGTTGATTTGCCCGCGCCCGAAGCGCCGACCAATGCCACGCGCTGGCCTGGTTCAATCGCAAACGAAACATCGCGCAGCACTCCTTTGCCGTCGCCATAATCGAATGACACATTTTTGAAAATGATCTCGCCGCGCAGGCTGTAGGCGCATAGGCCGTGATGATCGTCTTTGGTTTCCGGTTCGATGGCAAAAATCTCCGTGATGCGTTCGGCGCTGGCCATGGCTTTGGAATACTGCGTGGAAATGCGCGCCAGCAGCCGCAAGGGCTTGTACATGCTGTTCAAATAGGCCGTGAAGATCAGCACGTCACCAGGCAGCATACGCCCGGCAATGACCTGCATTGCGCCCACCAGCACTACCGAACAGAGGCCGGCGGCGCTGATGATTTCAATCGCGCGCGTCGCCGCCGCTTCCATTCGCGCTGCGCTGACGCCCTCTTCCAGCAGATGGCTGCTTTCCAGTTCAAAGCGTTCCTGTTCGTGCCGTTCGCGGGCAAAGGCACGCACCAGATGCAATGCCGAAAGCGCATCGTGAATGCGCGAAGCCACCGCGCCTTCGCGTGCGCGCTGGCGGCGCGTCGAAAACTTGATCCGGCGATAAAGCGTCACCAGCGCATAACAGACCACCGGAAACGATGCCAGCGCCACCAGCGCCAGCCGCCAGTTCAGCACAAACATGACGGCAAACATTCCCACCACCGTCAGCAAGTGCGAGGCGAGGTTGAGCGCCGATTCGGCAAAGACGTCTTTCAGCGCTGCCGTGTCGTTGACCACCTTCGTCAACAGTTCGCCCGTCCGCGCGCGCGCATGAAACGAGAGCGACAGTTGCTGCAAGTGCGAGAACAATTCCCCGCGCAGCCGATAAACCAGTTCGTGCCCAATGCGTGAACTCAAGAACGTGTGCAGATAAGCAAAGCCTCCACGAAACGCGGCGATCAACAGGATCAACAGCGACAGCGTGACCACCGCCGTCGTTTTGCCGTGGCTCAGCAATCCGCTCGGGCCGTTCGGGCCGCCCAGCCAGGTCAGCGATGCAGGCACCGGCCTGTCCAGCAAAATGTGATCGAAGATGATTTTCAGCGGCCACGGCGCAACCAGTTCCGTCAGCGTGTACCCGATCATCGCCAGCCCCGCCGCCAGCAAACTCCACCTGGCTTTGCGCAGGTGCTCGCGAACGATCCCGCGAAATGTGAGGTCTCGGTCTTTTTCCATAGTTTCTCACATCGCCTGAAGCAGACTTTGAAAAGTATGAAGCCGAACGGTCTCTGAACGGCGCATGACTGTCAGCAACGTCCGCAACAACGCGAACGCAGCATCCTCCATCACCTTGTGATGAAGCATGATGCCAATGCGATCTTCCTGTACGATTTGCTGAACCAGTTCCTGAGTCAATTCTTCCAAGGGGCGCAGCTTCGCGCCTCCCCGCCAACGATAGAGATCAAGCGTAATTGGCAATTCACGAAATCCATAACCCACAAAAGGCGGCGGAGCTTGATTTCGCGACAGCACGCGAAAACCCAACCGGTCGAGCGCCGTGGCGGTTTCAGCAGTGCAGCGGTTCCAGGGCGGGACAAAGGCCGGAAACCATCGCGGCCCAAAAGCTTCGTTCATCCGCGTCTGTCCACTGGCGATGTCGGCGAGTTGCGCGGGATAGGCGCGGTGTGGGCCAAACTCACACTTCCTGCCTTCAGGTTCGTGATTGACATGCCGCCAGCCGTGCTGATTTAGTTCCAGCAGCGACGAATGCCTGCCGGAATAATCGTTGAGCAACTCGATCGCTGCCCGGTTAAGCCGCTCCGGGATGACGCCCAGATTGATCGGCGTTTCATGGCGCAGGAAGAGTTCAAGCAACCGGCGCAAGCGTGCTTCGTCTTCATCCACATCATCATCGCGAAAGAAAAGATGGAGCGGTTTGGCTTGCTGCTCGCGCCGCGCCAATGCTGATTCGAGTTGTTTTTCAAACTGCTTCATTGTTTCTTTGCGTGCTTGCTGCAGACTTGCATGGAGTTCAGGCTTCAGCCTGCAGTTTGTCCCACAGGCTTTCGCCTGGCTTCGTACCGTGGCTCAAGTCAACCTAAAGGCTGCCTGACAAACTGCAGGCTGAAGCCTGAACTCCATGCCATGGTTTACCCTCCCGTTTCCAGCCATTTCGACAATAGACTCGCCGTCTTCGTCGCGCCTTGCAGGTCAATCGCCTGAGCTTGTTTGGGACGAGGCAGGGCAAGGTTGCGTTCAATCTCGGCGGCCAGAAATTCCGGCGCGAGTTGTTGCGGATCAAGCAGCGTGGCCAGGCCGGCCTCTTCCAGCTTGCGCGCGCGCAAGGTTTGTTCGTCATTGTCCTGCCCGGTGAATGGATAAACGATCGCTCGCACGCCTGCCGACAAAATCTCCATGCAGGTGTTGTAGCCCGCCAGACTGATGGAGAGGTCGGCGCGCTCCATCCATGACAGCAACTCCGCGGCATAATGTTGGATCGTGACCCGAGGGCGGTTCGCAGCCTGCTGCTGGATGCGCCGGAATTCTTCGTCAGGGAGATGCGGGCCGGCGATGATGTGCATGCGGTGTGGCACCGTCAGTAAACATTCAGCAGCCAGCGCGCATTCAATCAGTTCGTGCCCGACGCGGCCTCCGCCAATACTGACCAGAATCAACGGCACCGCCGGGGGGTCTTTGCCCACACGTTTTACTCCTGCTTGTGATTGCCGCGCCACATAACCCGTGTATCGCACCGTGCAGGTAATCTCCGCCAAGCTGGCAAACGTCTCTTCCAACCGCTGCCATTGCGGGTCGGCGTGAATCAGCAACAGATCGAAGTATTGATTCATCAGCGCGCAAACTTCCGCTTCGTGGCGATCTTGATGGCGCCTGCGCACTAAAATATCGCGCAGGCTGCAAACCACCTTGACCGCCGGACGTGTGGCGCGTGCGTGCGCCAGCAGCGGCAACAATTCAAACGAGAAATTCTTTCTCCCGAACGGGAACAACTCGATGATCAGAACATCGGGGGCGAACCGGTCGAAGGTGGAAAGCAGAATTGCCTTTCGCCGCGCTTGCGCCTCTTCCAGGTTCAGCGCGCCATCAACCACATGCAAGACGCTGAACGTGGCGTCTGTTTTGAGCGCGGGCAGGTGAACCACTTCCACCCCGGCGGGCAATTCAAAGCCCGGCACGACCTCGCCGCCGTACACAAAACAGACCTCGAAATCCCGGAGCGCCGAGACCAGTTCACGACTCCTGATGAAATGGCCGATGCCCAATACGGACTGGCAATAAAACAGCACTCTCTTCTTCATATAGGCTTCAAGATATAGGCTTCAAGATATAGGCTTCAAGAAAAAGAGTATGGAGTTCAGCCTTTAGGCTGTAGGCTTTCTTGACTATATCCTTCCCGGAAATCAGACAGCCTAAAGGCTGAACTCCATGCTCGTTCACGACGGTTTGCTCGGCAGACGAAAAACATTATCTTGAAAACTATAGTTGCGCAGCGCTCCCCACGCCAACAAGCGATTCGGCATTCTGCTCGGACTCAATCAGGCAGGCGGTAAACAAGCGGGTAATGGCTCAGACGGAAGAGAATTGGAACCACAGATGAACACGGATCAACACAGATGATGCAATCCTGAAAGCGATCTGTGTCCATCTGTGTTTATCTGTGGCTAACTTCTTCTCTCCTCATTGAGCCACTACCAACAAGCGATGTAATCCCGCGATGGTTTCTTCCGCATCGAACCGCCGGCAAACTTTCTCCCGCGCGGCTTCCCCCAATTGGCGGCGGAGCGCGGGGGCATCCAAGAGCTTCGCGATTGCTTCAGCCAGAGCGACGGCGTCTTTCTGCGGAACCAACAGGCCATTCACTCGGTCGTCAATCAGCTCCGGAATGCCGGAGACGTTGGTGGAAATCACGGGCAGCCCCATCGCCATGGCTTCGACCAGCACATTCGGAATGCCGTCCCGATCTCCGTTCCCTGTGATTTGACATGGCAGAACGAAGAGCGTCGCCTGTTGATAGATGCGCCGTAATTCCTCCTGGGTGACCATATCACGGATCAAGATCGTGTCTTCCAATCCTGATGCCTTGATCGAAGAAAACACCTGTTCGGCATCAGCCCCCGCGCCGGCGACGATGTGGCATTCAAACACATAGCCTCTGTCCTTCAACCGGCGGCACGCCTCGATCAGATAGGGGAAGCCCTTTTTTTCAACCAGACGGCCCACCGACAGAAGCAACGGCACAGCCCGCGATGCGACCTCCGCCGCCGGGGCGAACTGTCGCGGGTTCAAGCCGTGATAGACAAGATAGACAGACGCACTCCCGACGACACCACCGCTGATTGCTTCAAGGTGCGCGCGGTTGGCCGCAGTGCAAGTGACGACGAATTTCGCGCGGCGCAGTTTGAGCGCCAACAGATCGCCGGGATTCATCTGCGCCACGTAGATGTCCTTGGCGTGCGCAGTGAAGCTGAAAGGGAGGCCGCAAAGTCGGCTGGCAAACATCGTCACGGTCGTTGAGGTATGGCAGAAGTGGGCGTGCAAGTGGCGAATCCTGCCCGACGCCAGCACACGTTCGGCAATGAATCCCGCCTGCAAAAACTCCTTGATAAAGGCGGTCGCTGGCCGCCGCCACGATCCCGCGCGATGTTTGAAACTCAAGCGAACAGCTTCAAACAATGTTTTCAGGTACGAGCGCGGACGCGCGGTAAACACGCGCCAATGGCTGCGCGCAAACCTGGGCGCATTCCGCGCAAGCCATTTGAGAAAGTGCGTCTCGCTGAGCAGGCTGAGTGGCGGCAGGTAATGCACGGGCGATTGGATGGCATCCACCGCCGCGTGCCGCCGCTGCCCGGTCAATTCCAACAAGGAAAAGATGGCCAACTTCAGCCCGCGCCGTTCCAACAAGGCAATTTCGTTCGTGATGAATGTTTCGGAAGTGCGCGCATACGCCTTCAAAACGTAGCCGATTTGATCCATTGTTCTGTCCGGTGTTTTGTCCGGCATATCTGCACAGTTGGCGAAAGAAACGTTTTTTCCCATGAGAGGGAAAGGTCTACGAAATACCGCTCGCCGTCAATACCGGCAAGCAGCGAGGCAGGAATGGAACAACCTCAATGCCGATGCTACACTGCACCCGCTTTTCCATCAGCATTACAAATAACAATTAGGAGACCGCACGATGGCGATTGCCGCTGGCACGCGTTTCAATCATTACGAAGTCGTCTCGCAACTCGGCGCGGGCGGAATGGGCGAAGTTTACCGCGCGCACGATGAAACGGAACCCGGCATCCGGCTGGCCGATGCCTTCGCCGGATTTTTACGCGATGCTCTGGAAGGGGAAGATTACGCGCAAGAGCTTTATCGGGAAGCGCGCAAGCACGGCTTCGTGCGCGAAGTGTAGAAAAAGAAAAACCCCCATGGTTAGGGGGAACAACCTATCGCTTTGCAGCGAGACCCGCCATACGGTCGGTGTTCGGTTGCGTTTTCAAACCGAGAATAGGTACTGACCGCAGGCTTGTCAATGGCCTATTTCAATCAGCGTAGGGGCGGGCAGCCAGGTGATGACTTCGCCCATTTCGGCATTCAATCGCAGTTCACCGCGAATTTCGCCGGTCGCGCTTCGGCTGACGGTAAACGACCAAACCGCTTCCGCATTTTGGCCAAGCTAGAGATGGCGCGCTGATGCTCAAAGCATCGCCGAGCGTGGTCAGCAGGTAACGCAAGGCTCGCCGCCGCGCGTCTTCCTCGGAAAGGCACACCGGGCGAATCGCAATCCTACCCGGTTCGATTTCCAGTAAGACTTCTCCGCCGAGTTGCGCTGACGCGCAGAGCGCCGGAGGAATCACCAGACCTTGTTCGGTAATAACTTGATATGCTTTTGACATTCGATTGGCCTTTCGGTCGCGGATAAATAAAACCCCCGTGGTTAGGGGGAACAGCCTATTCTCAAGCGCGCTTGAGACACCTACCGAAAGGGAAGTATTCGGCTGCGTTTTCGTCGTGGACAATATTCCTGAGATTGGGAGCCCTCAAGCAATGAGAGAAATTGCGGGCAATCAGTTTGTCGGGGATTGAATATGACGTGACGGCGGAGTCGCTTGCATAATTACGATGCCAACGGTATTGAGACAAGCAGGATACGAAGTGGCCATTTACATCAATAACCACTTGCCAGCGCATGTTCACGCTTTCAAGGAAGGCGGCGAGGCCAAAGTAAACCTCGATCCGGTGACAGTGGCACAGGCTTGGAAGATGAGTAAGGCAACGGTGTGCAAGGCCAAGCGCGTGGTGGCCGAGCATCAGGCGTACTTGCTGGAACGATGGGAGGAGATCAATGGCTGAAAAAACCTTCGACGAAGAATACGCCGCCGCCGTGCAGGCCGCCGCTTTGGCGGACGCGACCGAGCCGCGCGCCAAGTCGGCACGCTATGACCGGCGCGCCAAACGCATCGTGGTGGAGTTGGTCAGCGGGGCGACTTTTATTTCCCCCCCTGAGTTGGCACAAGGACTGGCGGAGGCCTTACCTGCGGAACTGGCCAAGGTGTAAGTAACTCCTTCCGGTTCCGGATTGCGTTGGCCGGAATTGGATGCTGATTTCAGCCTGCCAGGGCTGATGATGGGAGTGTTCGGTTCACCCTCCTGGATGCGCGAACTGGCGCGGCGGAGCGGGAGCGCAAAAGCCAAATCAAGGGCTACGGCCATCCCCGCCAACAGCGGAAGTCGCGCCCGAATATCGCGCTGATTGCTGATTTTATTTTCGAGGCGCTTTGCGCATCGGCGCGGGCGAGATTGAAAACGAGTTGAGGTCGCGCCAAAGCAGTTCGACGAAGCGCGTTTCGGAAACCTTCGATTTGCGGCGCGGGAAGATGTTCGACCAGCCCAGCGAAGGCAGGCGAGGCAGTTCCTGACCCGCATTGGCTTCAACGGCAACGCGGTAATCAGAGTCCTGCGGGTTGATTTCGTAGGCGGCGCGGAAATGTTCAATCGCTTCGCTGGTGCGGTCGGATTGCCAGTAGATGAAGCCCAGACTGTAGAGCGCCGCGTCGAATCGCGGATCAAGACGAATGGCTTTTTGTAGGTGTTTGAGCGCCTTGTCGGTGCTTCCCTGCTCCCAGTAGGCGCGGCCCACCAGGTAATACATTTCCGGCGTCCGGTTCAAAGCGAGGGCGCGTTTCAAATGGCTCAGTGCTTCGCTTAGGCTGCCTTCGCGCGCCAGCAAACGGCCCAATCCGTAATGCGCCGCGAACGAATGTTCATCCAGTGTCAGTGCCCGCTGCAAATGAATCTTGGCCGATTCGGCTTCGCCTTCGTCACCGCTGAGCAAGCCCAGCAGCAATCGCGCGCCGAAATGTTCGCCCTGGTCATCCAGCGCCGAGCGCAGATGGACGGCCGCTTCCAGCGATTTTCCCTGTTGAAAGTAATGCTCACCGATGGTGAAGCTGAGTTCGGAATTGTGTTCGTCCAGCGCCAGCGCCTGTTCCAGCATGCGCAAACCGCGCCGCGTGCGGCCTTCGGTAATCAGCAGCGTACCTTCTTCAACCAGGTCAATGAACTCTTCGCGCGCCGCGCCGCGATAAGCCGAAATGATGTGTTCGCAGCGTTCATCCAGGCGTTCGCGCTCAGCGGTCTCTTCGTAATGCCTGGCGACGCGGGTGCGCCAGCGTTGTTCCAACTCCTCGGGATTAACCGTGCGCATCTCAGTCAGCACTTCGGTCAGCGCTTCCAGCATCATGTGATCGTAAAAGCTGCCCGTCGCCTGCTGCTGCGCCAGGTCCAGTAATTGTTCGAATCGCTCATTCGCCCGTGTCAGCGACGCTTCCAGCGCGCTGATGCGTTCCAGCAGATGTTCTTCCAGCGAATCGCTGGCCTCAAACCCGCCCGCATTGTACGGGCGCGAAATCACCATCAGATAGGCACCGCATTCAATGCAGTATTCCACATCGCCGGGGTTCGCTTTTTTGCAACGTTGACAGAAGATCATAACAATGACGTTTAGTATTACCTTTCAACAGCTAAAGCAACGGCATTGCCGCCACCCAAACATAAACTGGCGATGCCGCGTTTGGCTTCACGTCTGATCATCTCGTGCAGCAAGGTGACCAGCACCCGCGCGCCTGAAGCGCCGATGGGATGGCCCAGCGCAACTGCGCCGCCATTGACATTGACCTTGTTCGGGTCAAGTTCCAGTTGCTCAAGCAGCGCGACCGATTGCGAAGAGAAGGCTTCGTTCAATTCAAACAAATCAACGTCAGCCAGATTCCACCCGGCCTTTTTTGCCACCATTCTGACAGCTTCGACCGGTGCCATCATAACCATCTTCGGTTCAACACCCGAAGTCGCCTGCGCAATGATGCGGGCCAGCGGTGCGCGGCCCAATCTAGCCGCCAGTTCCGCCGAAGTCACGACCAATGCCGCCGCGCCGTCGTTGATTGTCGAAGCGTTGCCCGCAGTGACCGTGCCGTCTTTGCGAAAAGCGGGCTTCAGCTTGGCCAGCGATTCAATTGTCGAATCGGCACGTGGGCCTTCGTCCGTGTCAAAAATCACGGGGTCGCCTTTACGCTGCGGAATGGCAACCGGGGTAATCTCATCTTTAAAGCGTCCGGCGTTGATGGCGGCGACGGCTTTGCTCTGTGAATTGACGGCATATTCATCCTGCTGGGCGCGCGTGATCTGATATTTTCCAGAAACGACTTCGCCCGTCTCACCCATATGCCAATTGTCCAGCGCACACCACAAACCATCGTGAATCATCGCATCCACGACTTCAGCATTGCCCATGCGGAATCCATCGCGCCCTTTCGGCAGCAGGTAGGGCGCATTTGACATGGACTCCATTCCACCGGCGACGATGATTTCGTTGTCGCCCAGAGCAATGGATTGGCTGGCAAGCATCACGGATTTCAATCCTGATCCGCACACTTTATTAATGGTCAAGGCGGAGACTTTGTTGGGAACACCTGCCCGCAGCGCCGCCTGACGCGCGGGATTTTGTCCAAGGCCGGCTTGCAACACGCAGCCCATAATCACTTCGTCCACTTGCGTGGCGTCCAAGCCCGCGCGTTCAATGGCTGCGCGCACGGCGATGGCACCGAGTTCGGGCGCGGTAAAGGGCTTCAAGGCTCCCTGGAATTTACCGATGGCAGTACGCGTTGCGCTGATGATGACCGGGGATTGCATTACTTGATAACTCCTGTGATGAATCCGGTGGAATGATCGCCGGGGCTTTCGTGTTGATGACGTTGTTCATTTGACGATGGCGATTATAACGGCGAAGAAATGCGAGTCAACCAGACAGGCAGGCTGATGTTGTTGCCAATCCAATTCCGGCTACTGATCCTTTGTTTGCCGCGGCTTCTTACTGGCACGCGGTGATTTTGGCTTTCGTTGCTGTGTGGGCTTGTTCCGTGTGGAGTTAGTCTTTGCGGGACGGCTGCTCTTTCGAGTCTGGCGAGTCTTTTGTGGCAAGTTTATCTCAGCATCCTCACCAGCAGGCTTCAGAACTTCGTCCAGATTTTTAAGCGTCTGCCGCTCACTGCGAAGATCACCGATTTGATGCGCGATCTGAAGTGCCTGTTCAAAACATTGGACGGCTATATCGCGCTCATCCAAGGCTCCATAGGCGTGGCCCAGGCTGTTCAGCGCAGCCATTTCGCCATGTTGGTCCCCTGTCTGTCGCGACAGCCGCAAGTTTTGTTCGTAAAACTCGATGACCTGATGCATCACACAGTGTTAGTGAAGGCGAAAGAGAAAGGTGCGGGCGCACAGCCGAAAAGAGCCTGCCATTGCTGGCAGGCTCTTTTTATCTCGTCACCTCGCTAGAAGTTTTTTCGTCAAACAACCGCCGGGCGCGCTGCCCCGCCTTTCGACAAACGGTCATTGCAGGCATCCCAGTTGATGTTGGAGAAGAACGCTTCGATGTATTTCGGGCGATCCACCGGAGCGTAATCCTTGATGAAGGCATGCTCCCAAACATCCATGATCAGAATCGGGCTGAAGCCCGCGATATTGCCGGTTTCGTGCAGATTGATCCAGTGATTCGACAACCGGCCATTGACCGGGTCCAGATAAGTCGCCGCCCAGCCCACACCGCGCATCTTGCCGACCGTGACAAAGTTCTTCTTCCAGTTTTCGTAGCTGCCGAAGCTCGCTTCCGCCGCACTGTAAAATGCTGAGCCTTGATCAGCGTCGCCGCTGCCGCCGCTTTTCATATTGCCGAAGTACCATTCGTGCAGCACCATTCCATTGTATTCAAAGCCGAGCCGACGCGTCAGTTCCGAATAGACCGGCATTTCCTTGGCCGTGATTTCGGCCTTTGCCAGTTCGGCGATCTGGTCGTTAAGGACATTTGTGTTGGTCACATACCCTTCATACAGCTTGAAGTGCATGGCCAACGTCGCATCGGAAATGCCATTTAGATTGTTTAAGTTGAAGGTTTGCGCTTTATAAATGCTATTGCTCATCTTTCTTGTCTCCTAAAAGTGAAAAACTCTCCTGAAAGTAGTCGAGAAATTTGTTTCGATGACGCGATCAACGCCCGACCGGCGAACGCTGCGCGATCAATGCTGCGATCACAATCAGGCTCAGCACAATGACCATCCCGCCCGGCATCATCTTGAAGCCTTTGCTGATCGCAACTGAACCGAATCGCCCTAGCAACAGCACTGCGACGATCAACGCGACCCACCATCCCGCCGGATAAGCGCCTTTCATCATTGCGACACTGGCGCCAATCAAAACCAGGCCGGCTCCGCCTCCTGAAATCAGCGAAGCGGTGCTGTGCGCTTTGGCATACCCCATCACGCCGCCCACCGCCACCAAAATCCCGTAGACCAAAACTATCCAAGCAGTCATTGTTATCCTCTTTGTCTTCGCAGATTGTCTTTGGCCGCGCGGTGCTTGCCATCGCCAACCATCTATTTGGGTGTGTTTACTGATTATTTTTCGTGGATTGAAACAACGCGGGCAGCTTACCCCACTCCCGGCATTTTGCGCAATCAGACGAAGTGCAGATATTGCCCGCAGCCTGAAAGCTCCCTGTCACACTTCAAACTACTCTGGCGAAGCAATTGAGTTGGCTTTTTCAGGCTCCCTGCACCCCTCCCTGGTTTCGATATTAATGCCATTTTCACAGCCCGGATATCTGAGATTTAGGCGTTGGAAATATATCGCTTTTGCCAGCCGACACTTACGGGAAACCACAACATATTGTTGAGATTTGTGATTGACAATCACTATGTAGTGGGAATATATTCGCCGCCGCTCAACACCCAGAGACAAATACAGCGCAATGGCGCAACGCTTTCCCAAGCCAAAGTTTACAAGCGCCCTTGAGCCTTGAAAGGCTGATTTGTCTTTGTACCGCCTGTAACGATGGATGCAGCATCTTGCGACCCCAAGCCAGGATAAGCTTGACCATCCCGGTTATGTCGAGCCACCTTGTCAAACTTCAAAGAGACATGCTCTTTTCTTTTTTTACAGAGTAACAATCAACAAACAAACCATTCAGGATTAAGCGAAGGAAGACCTAAATGAGCGCAAGTAGACAACACATTATTCAGCTAGCCAGCCCCGTGACGAAACACCCCCTTGGCATCAACGCAAAAAGCGTTGTGGCCAAGCGTTATTCCCTGAAAGACCTGCAAGGCAATCCACTGGAACAGTGGGACGACATCGTCAAACGCGTTGTTTCCCACGTTGCCAAAGCCGAAACCGACCAGCACCGCCGCGAAGAGTTTCTCTTTAACATGCTGCGGCTGATGCACGAACGCGCCTTCATTCCCAACACCCCTTGTCTGGTCAACGCAGGCAAACCGAAAGGCCAGCTCGCAGCCTGTTTCGTGCTGCCCGTGCCCGATTCCCTGGAAGGAATCATGGAGCACGCCAAATACTGCGCGCTGATTCACCAATCAGGCGGCGGAACCGGGATGACGTATGAACGGCTGCGCCCGGCGGGAACGCCTGTTGGCGAAGGCCGGGGTATGGCTTCCGGCCCGATTTCCTTTATGCAGATCGTCAACACGATGACCGAAACGGTGAAGCAAGGCGGCGTTCGCCGCGGTGCAAACATGGGCATTCTCGCCGTCAGCCATCCGGATATCCTGCGGTTCATTCACGCGAAAAACGATCAGAAGAGCCTGACCAACTTCAATATCTCTGTCACCATTTCCGACAAATTCCTGCGCGCGGTTGAAAACAACGAATGGTTCCAGACCGAATTCAACGGCAAGCCGTGGGATATGGCGGTCTTCGATCCGAAAGCCGATAACGGCGAAGGCGACGAATACACGTATCAAGGCCAGAAACCGCCGAAGCTCGGTATGGTTTATGCGCCGGACATCTGGACGCGCATCATTACGTCAACACACCGCTGGGCGGAACCGGGCATCATCTTCATTGATAACGTCAACCGCCATAACCCGCTGAAGAATTCGATGGGGTTGAAGAAGGCGTCGAATCCATGTGCCGAACAAATGCTGCACGATTACAACGCCTGCAATCTGGGTTCGATTGATGTGGCCAAGTATTACGACGAGACGACTGATGACCTGGATTGGGATGCGTTCGGGCGTGACATCTACTG
Source organism: Blastocatellia bacterium (assembly GCA_038211695.1). Lineage (GTDB taxonomy): Bacteria > Acidobacteriota > Blastocatellia > RBC074 > RBC074 > RBC074. The sequence continues at coordinate 30,847 of JBBQVH010000024.1, forward strand.
GTCAGTGCGTTTTCTGGACAATGTGATTGACACCTGCGAATGGCCGCTGCCGCAGATTCACGACACGGTTCACCGCACACGGCCCGTGGGGCTGGGCATTATGGGTTTTGCCGATCTGTGCCTGCAAAAACGCGTCACTTACGGCAGCCCGGAATCTACCTTGCTGGCCGATCAGATGATGGACTTCTTCCGCAAAGAATGCTGGAAAGCGTCGTTGGAACTCGGCGAGGAAAAAGGCGCGATGCCCGAATTCGAGCCGAACCGCGATCTGTACGAAGACCTGATCTACAACGAAGTCGGCCTGGATCGTTCGATCCCGCTCACGCCCCGCAATTATGAAGTGACGACGGTTGCGCCCACGGGCACCATCTCGCTGGTGGCCGAAACCAGTTCCGGCTGCGAACCGAACTTCTCGTACGCCTACGTCCGCCGTGACACGATTGGCACACGCACCTACGCGCACCCTGTCGCGGCGAAAGTGTTGGGCGTTGAACTCGACAACTCCGATCCGGCGTCCATCGAACACGCTGCAGCCTATATCGTTGAACACCGCGACAAGTTACCCAAATATTTCGTGGATGCGATGACGCTTGATCCGGACGATCACCTGCGCGTGCTCAAAGCGTTCCAGGATCACGTGGACAATTCGATCTCGAAGACAGTCAACGCTCCTGCCAGCTACACGGTCGAAGATACCGACCGCGTGCATCGTTTGGCGTGGAAGATGGGTGTCAAAGCCGTCAGCTACTACCGCGACGGTTCGCGCGACGGCCAGGTGCTGACCGCTGTCAGTGCTGCAAAGCCAGCGGAAGCGAAAGCGGAAACAATTGCCGATGCTGAGCCGGAAGCAGCACAGGCCGTTCACCAGAACACCTTGTCGGTTCACGAAGTCCTGCCTCGTCTGGAACGCCCACGTGAGCTGACCGGTTCGACCTGGCAGGTTCCGTTCGACCATCAAAATCTGTACGTGACGATCAATCACGACAATTCGCGCGTGCTGGAAGTCTTCGCCACCGGCGGCGGCCTGTCCGTTTCGGTCGGCCTGCTGGCGTCGAAGATGCTACGTGGCGGATTTGAGACGGAAGAAGTCGCCGCCAGCCTGAACAAAGTCATCGGCAATCATTCGATCTGGTTCAACGCGCGGCTCTGCACTTCGCCCGAACAAGTCGTCGCCGAATGCATCATGCTGACCAAACGCCGCCTGATGCAGCAGCCCGACTCCGCCCGCGACGCCGCCAAACAGGCCATGGCCCAGGCCGCCAAACCGCAGGCAATTCAGCCGGCAGCAAGCCCGACCGTCGTCTCGCTGAAACCGGCGGTGCCTGTCACCATTGATTCAAGCAAGGTGATCAGTGCCTGTCCTGAATGCAGCAGCAATCAGATTGAGTATGCGGGTGGATGTTACACGTGTCGAGATTGCGGCTTCTCGAAATGCGTGTGAAGCCAAACGGTTCGTGGCGTATACTTAGGCGCGGCTTTAAGCCGCGCCTATATTTTTTTACCACGAAAAAGCAGGGTGACACCGACATGAGAAAGAATCTGAATGCAGCAATCTGGCAAGAGGATAAATGGTTCATCGCGCAATGTCTGGAAGTGGATGTCGCATCCCAAGGCGCGACTCCCGATGAAGCAATGGATAACCTGCGTGAAGCCTTGACGCTACATTTCACTCTGCCGTTCGCTACCGTGATGCCGTCCATCCAGCCCATCGAAGTGGAGGTTGCGGCAGCATGAAGCCTCTCCCTTACCGAGAGGTCAAACGTAAACTGGAAGCCGCGGGTTTTATCGAGGTCGGCCAAGTTGGCAGTCACGTCAAGTTTGCGCGCACGACGCCTAATGGGACTCGCACAGCAACCGTGCCCAAACATCGTGAAGTCGCCAGTGGCACACTGCGCAGCATTCTGCGGCAGGCAGGAATCTCAGAAGATGAGTTCGAGACCCTGTGACGTATCGAGTCCAGCCTGCTCAGTTGACCACTGTTCGCAGTTAGAAGAGATTTCCGCGCGCCTGAAGAAGCAACGATGAATAGATTAAGGCAGATGATTTGTGCAGCAGCGATTGCCATCGCAGTAGTGTTTGGCGTGGCCGCGCAAGACCGCCATTCCGTGCCGGACGTTTCACTTACCATCAAAGACATTCGCGGACGCGCCCAAACGCCTTTCAAATCGGACGGCCAGACGGCATCGGTTCTCTTCTTCATCTTGCAAGACTGCCCCATCTCGAATCGGTATGCGCCAGAGATTGCGCGCATCGTCAAGCAATACGGGCGTGAATATCAGCCGAAGAACATTCGTTTTTATCTGGTGTACGTTGACCCTGCCGTTGAAACAACGCAGATTGAAGCGCACTTGCGCGAATTCAATCTGCCGGACATTCCCGTGATTCATGATGCCAGGCGTTCGTTGGTAGCGGCGACCGGAGCTTCGGTTACTCCGGAAACGGCGGTGGTTGGCAAAGGCGGCGAGATTCTGTATCGCGGTCGGATTGATAACCTGTATGAAGCGTTGGGCAAGCCGCGCCGCAATGTGACCGAGCACGATTTGCGCAATGCGCTTGATGCTGTTTTGAAAAACAGGAAAGTTCCCGTCGCGCGGACGCAAGCCATTGGCTGTTACATCACCGCGCAAAATTGACTGCTGATTAGAGGAGCAAAAACATGAAGATCAGAAACATTGTCTTTGGGGGTGTGTTGGCTGCCGCGCTTGGCGTTGCCTTGCTCAGCAGCAGTAAACCAGCGCAGGGCAGCGGTGGCTCGGTCAATTTTGCCGAACAAGTCGCGCCGATCATCTTCAACAACTGCACGACCTGCCATCGTTCGGGCGAGGCCGCGCCATTCGCGTTGATGAGTTACGCCGACGTGAAAAAGCGCGGGAAGCTGATTGCCGCCGTCACAGAATCGCGCCAGATGCCGCCCTGGAAAGCCGATCAAGGCGATTTCGAATTCAAACACGAGCGCCGGTTGACCGGCGCACAGATCGAAATCATCAAACAATGGGTTGCCGCCGGAATGCCAGAAGGCGATCCGGGCAAGCTGCCAGCGATGCCGAAATTCACGGACGGTTGGCAACTGGGCAAGCCCGATCTGGTCGTCAAAATGAGCGAAGCCTACACCGTGCCGGCAGACGGGCCGGACATCTATCGCAACTTCGCTGTTCCGCTGAATCTGACCGAAGCCAAATGGGTGCGCGCGGTTGAATTTCGTCCCAGCGCGCGAACGGTCGTGCATCACTCGCTGTTTTTCACCGACGCCACAGGAGACGCGCGCAAACGTGACGAAGCCGATCCGCTGCCGGGCTTTGGCGGCGGGATGGCGTTTACCGGACAGCGATTCGCTGCCCGATTCGGTTTGGGGAATCAAAATGATACCGCTGGCAATACTGCTGGCAATGACGCGAATGCCGCCAAAACTGCGCAAGCCGGCGGCAGCCTGGGCGGTTGGGCAGTCGGCTCGCAAGCGCGTGTGCTGCCGGAAGGCTTGGCGTATTACGTTCCGAAAGGCGCTGACTTGGTTCTGTCAACGCACTTTCATCCCTCGGGCAAAGTTGAAAAAGAAGCTTCGACTGTCGGCATCTACTTCGCCGACAAACCGCCGACCAGGGCATTCACAGGTGTTCAACTGCCGCCGCTGTTCGGCGTCTTCGAAGGGATTGATATTCCACCGGGCGAGAAAGAGTACACCATCGAAGATTCGTTCGTGCTGCCCGTGGAGGTGAAATCGTTTGGCGTCGGCGCGCACGCGCATTACCTGGCTAAACAGATGCATCTGACGGCGACGCTGCCCAATGGCCAGACGAAAAAGTTGCTGTGGATCAACGATTGGGATTTCGCCTGGCAGGATCAGTATCAATTCAAAGAATCGGTTTCGCTGCCGAAAGGAACGCGGCTGAATGTGAGGCTTACGTATGACAACACCGCCGACAATCCGCACAACCCCAGTTCGCCGTCGAAGCGCGTGCATTGGGGCGAAGGATCGTTTGATGAAATGGGCAGCATGAGCTTGTTGGTCGTTGCCGCCAACGAATCTGATATGCCCCAACTACAAAATGCCATTCGCCAGCACGTCCGTGAGGCATTGATGAACAGAGGCGGCCAGCGCGGAAGGCTGAGTGGGCGATCAGGAAACTCGCGCCAGTAAATAAGGATGATCCATCCAGGAATAGCAGAGTGGGAAAGGAACAATAAGTCATCTCACCTGCTCTGCTATTCCTGCCTTCGCCTCTGAAATTTCATGATTCTCTGCCTCTCTGCCGAACACTCTACTCCACCGAACAATCATCCTGCATTCTGAAAATACAGATTCCAGCCATAACAACCGCATTCGTGAAATACAGGTGGCTGAAATTGTCATACAGCAAACGCAGGTGGCACACGTAAGTGCTGATACCAGCTAACTCCAAAACTCTCTGGTCTCTGGCCTAAGTTTTGCAAAACATCGGAGTACTTCTGTGGAATGACATCAGGTCAAGTTAGAGATGAGAGGTAGCGGCTTCGTCAGCGGAGAGAGAATGAGTGTGATTCTCTCTCCGCTGATTGAAGTTTTGGATCAGGAAAACGAGAAGGATCATCAAGACAACAATGGAGAAGAAACTATGAGGAAGAGAAACATTTATTCAATTGCTTACAGTCTGTTTCTGGTCGCGCTGCTCGGCATTGTGGGGCTGGCGCAAGGCAAACTGAAAGACGAAATCAATCAATCGCAGAAGGCGGCTGACGTCTTTACCGAAATCATGGGCGCTCCGGATAAAGAAATTCCGCGCGATATTCTGAACAAAGCGGAATGCGTTGCTGTCTTCCCGCAAGTTCTGAAGGCGGGATTCATCATCGGCGGACGCGGAGGGCGTGGCGTGGCCAGTTGCAGAACAGCGTCAGGTTGGAGCGCACCCGCCTACTTCAATCTTGGAGGCGGCAGCATCGGATTGCAGATTGGTGCGCAATCAACCGACTTTGTGCTGTTATTTATGGACAAGAGCGGACTGGACAGTTTGTTATCAGACAAATTTGAGTTGGGCGCGGATGCATCAGCCGCCGCAGGCCCTGTTGGCCGCCAGGTCGGCGCGTCAACAGATTTAAAATTGGACGCGAAGATTCTTTCCTACTCGCGCAGCAAAGGGTTGTTTGCAGGATTGGAACTGAAGGGTGTGGTCATCAAACCAGACAAAGATGATATGCGCGACGTATATGGCAAAAATGTTACCGCACGGGAAGTATTGAAAGAGAACAAAGTGACTGCTCCCGATGCTGTGCTGGCGTTCCCAAATACTCTGGGACGTTATTCAACACGAAAAGCCATGTAAGACGAATAATGCGCAAGGGCGGGCAAACAACTCGCCCGCCCTTGCGCACTTGGTGAAGGTGAATGTAGCCGCTGCTACCTTTCATCAGCTTATCATCAGCCAAATTTCCCCGACACGACCGAATTCCCATTTCCTCCAATCAAGTTTTTCGAGGAGAGAACAATGAAGGCCAAACTAATTAAAAGGACTGAAATCCAGAAACAGCCGAATCGTAAAACGACAGCAAAGAAGGCTGCGGCACCGGCAAAGACAACGACTGAAGTAGTACGTGGATGGATTGGCGAACATCAGAAACCGAAGCAATCTGCCCGGAAAGCCTTTACGGCACTTTTTCCTGACCCACGATTGCGACGCGCTTAAGCAGATTCAGCATACTTTACCCGCCTGAAGATAATTCATCCCAATGATGTCCTTGCTAATGTTGTAGAGTCGTAAGCGATCTTACAGCGTTTTCCCCTTGAATGAGTAGATAAAATAAGGCTGAATAACCCTCATTGGTTCGTTAAGTCTGGTCGGTGTCGGTGCGACAATGAGCATCGAGGGTGCGGTTGATACGCAAGTCTTTGATGCCCTTGTTGAGCATTTCCTTGTTCCGACGCTGCTCAAGGATGACATCGTGCTACTGGACAACGTGAAGTTTCACTATTCCGAGTGGGCGATCAACTTGATCGAAACTGCGGGAGCAAAGTCTTGCATATCCCAACGTACTCGCCCGACTTCAATCCGATTGAAGAATGCATCTCAAAGATCAAGGCGATACTACGAGGAGTAAAAGCTCGAACCAAACGCAAGCTTCTAAACGCACTGGCAAAGGCCATTAAGAAAATCGCGGTTGACGATCTTTGCGGTTGGTTTGCCGATTGCGGCTACATCTTCTCACTCATCTGAAAACCGCTGTAAGTTCACAGGCAAAAACAGTCAGGCATAGACAGGATTAACATGATTGCCCAGGATTGTTCGGAAAGCCTGTCACCATTGTGGTTTGAGTTATCTTGAAAAATCCCGTTAATCCTGCCTATGTCCGTTTTCTTTTGCTGACCAACTTATACAATTTCTGTTTCAACCAGCCTAACTTCAAATTCAACTTAGACTGGGGACGGGAAGACCGTTCCTGGAAACAGATTGAAAGATAAAGTCTAAAGCCCCAAAGAGTTTGGCTAAGTTACCAACCGTATACGCATCAATGTTACTAGAATAGGTATCCCCTACTAACTTATCGAATTTCCATAGCTCTCCATCCGTGACGATTCCATAAACAGAAACACTCGCGTTACTCTTGATTCCTTGCGCTGCTATTAACTCAGCCAGACATTGCCCCCATCCCTGCTCAAAGTCATTTTCTTGGCTTCAACCACCATCACCAGCGGCAATTCCAAGACCGTCTTCCCAAGCGCGGAGCGGCTGGCAATGATGTAATCAGGCGTGCCATTCAGCTTGTCGTTGTAGGAAAAATGGCCTTTTGAATCCAAAATGAATATTGATCATGGTATTGCTTGTACACTTCTCTCAGGATCGGCGTAATAACCAAGCCGGTGCGGCGATGCTTTGGAGGTAAAGACATCTATGTTTTCCCGATTGAAGTCATACTCACCTCGAAAAGGCGCAGGAGGTTCAATATCCTGAGCTACAATAAAATTCTCTTCCTGGTATTTAATGCCAAATTCTTCCTGAACTTGAGCGATATTTTTGTAGTCACTGAAAGCCATATGCCAAAACCCCTTTGCTGGCCTGGCTCTCATCTTGCGCAAGCAATTCTGGCCTAAGCCTCGCGCGGGAGACTTAGGCCAGTAACATTTCAAACTAACACGCCAACCTTAGCTTTGATGTTCAGGGTGAGTGCAGCCTTTGAACTCTTTCAGGTAGGTATTGCCTTTGTACTTCAGTTCTTTGTGAATGCCGATTTCGGAAGTGTAGTAGCCGTCAATCGTCATGTTCTTGATCGTCTTGAAGAACTTCTCTTCCGTGGTGGAAGGCTTCGCTTCGTTCTTGCTGATTTCGGTCAGCAGGGCGATCTGTTGGTCTTTGGTCGCCTTGTTGAAGGCTGTTCCACTCTTCGATTGGCTCATCTTGTCCACGGCGGCCAGGCCGTCCGTCCACTGTTTTTTGGACTCGGCAGGCGATTCGCTGATCATCAGATCAATGAAGGCGGGAACTTCAGCGGCCAGCGCCCCCGGCGAATTGTCGTCGGTCGGGATAATCAGTTCGGAGATCGTCCCGATCAAAGCCATCTGGTCGGCGCTGAAAAACTTCGGCGCGGTGGCCTTTGCCGGAGCCTGCGCGGCGGCAGAGGGGCCGTGGTTATGCTGGTGATCCTGTGCCTGTGCGCGAGTGTTCAACACCGGCAGGCTGGCGCCCACGCCCACGGCAATGCCTTTCAGCGCGGTACGGCGAGAAACGTTGCTGTTCTCTTCTGACATGGTTCGTGCCTCGTTAAGATAGTGGAAAGTTGATGGTTGATGGTTGATCGTAACCTGTGAACAGGCAAGATCAACCATCAACGGTGAACGATCAATTGGTTGAAGGCTTCTCTGGCTTTTCCGGCTTCTCTGGTTTTTCTTTCGCTTCGCCTTCCTTCTTGTCGCCTTCCTTGTAATCGGCCAGCCATTCAACATCAACGGCGTCGGCTTTGCGCTCATCTTTTTGTTTGATCAGCCAATTACCACGGTCGTTCCAACCTTCGCCGCCTTCGGCTTTGGTGTGGCAATACATGCAATCTTTGGCACCGAACTTGGCGGCTTTGCGCAGGAACGGTGGATAGGCATTGGTGGTCAGCGCGGAGCCGAGCACCCCGGCGGTCAAAATCACTGCGATGGAAACTTTGATCAGATTTTTAGTCATTGCTAGCTTTTTACCCCCACATGAAAATCGTTAGTCTTAGACTCCTTCTCGTTGGGCCGCCTCTCGTTGTCGATTGTTTGGCCTCTCGTTCAGGATGCTGTTACTTTTGCCCATCACGCATCAGTAGCTTGCGAAACAGTTGCCGCCGTCCGGGATCGCGCGGTGCTTGCAGCACTTGAGAAAAGCACTGTTCAGCGACGCGCCGCAAATCTTCCAGCCAGCTTTCTTCGATCAAATAAAAGCCGGGCGATTCCGGTTGCAGTTGCCGGTCAGGAAACTGATAGTCCCATTCGACCGCCACGGCATTCAGCCAGAACTTGCTTCGGCTCTTGATTTCGACCCGAATATTTTCGACCTGATTTCGACCTGCCATTGATTGTGACGAGCAATTGCGCCTGAGACCAAATTGCCACAAAGGGGTTGCGGCGATCTGCAAACGCAGGCGCATCTTACTGACGCGATGCGGTGGATGCAAGGAAGCGGGCGCACCTAATTACCGCGCCGAGAATTTGAAGATCGTCGTCGAATCGAACCGCTGTCCCGGTTTCAGCACGACATTCGGGAAGTTTGGTTTATTCGGCGAATCAGGATAATGCTGCGTTTCCAGGCAGAAGCCGTAGCGTTGTTTGTAGACCTTGCCGCCCTTGCCGGTGATCGTGCCATCCAGGAAGTTGCCGCTGTAAAGCTGGACGCCCGGCTGGTTGGTGAAGACTTCCATGACGCGGCCCGTGGTCAGTTCGTAGACTTCGACGGCTGGCGTTGAAAGCGTGTTGTTCACATTCAGGATAAAGTTGTGATCGTAGCCTTTGCCCAGGATCAACTGTTCGTCCCGATCGTTGATGCGCGCGCCGATGGCCGTCAGTTTGGAAAAGTCGAACGGAGTGCCAGCAACGGATTTCACGTCGCCCGTCGGAATCATCGTGCTGTCCACGGGCGTGATCTGTTCGGAGTTGATCTTCAATTGATGGCCCAGAATGTCGCCATTGCCCGCGCCCGCCAGGTTGAAATACGAATGGTTAGTCAGGTTCAGGATCGTGTCTTTATCGGTCGTCGCGGCGTAATCAATCTTCAGCGCGTTGTCGCCGGTCAGCGTGTACGTCACGGTCACGTCCAAATTGCCCGGATAATTTTCTTCGCCATCTTTGCTTAAATACTTCAGCATCACGCCGACGTTATCATTGCCTCCGGAAAGATTTTCAACAGGCGTGGCCGTCCACATCACTTGATAAAAACCTTTCGGCCCGCCGTGCAGATGATTTTCGCCGTTGTTTTTGGCCAGCTTGTAAGCCTTGCCGTTCAGGGTGAATTCGCCTTTGGCAATGCGGTTGGCAAAACGGCCCGCGACCGCGCCCAGATGAGGGTTCTTCGCCAGGTAACCGTCAATGCTGTCGTAGCCCAGCACTACATCATCGAACTTGCCGCTGTGATCCGGCACCTTGATCGAAGTGACCGTCGCGCCGTAGTTGGTGATCTTCACTTCGACGCCGTTTTTATTGGTCAGCGTGTATGAATCAACCGGCGTCCCGTCGGCCAGTTTGCCGAAACTTTCTTTCTTCACACTTGGTTTCATTGCTTCCTTTTCCGTTTTGCCAGTGTTGCCAGCGTTATTTGCCGTGGATTGTGGTTGCTGACTGCACGCGGCAAAAGCGGCGGCCAGGGAAAACAGCAATATCGTGACAATGGATTGTTTGAATCGCATCAATGGAACTCCTGTTGAGAATGAGTGTTCAGGCCAGATCAGCCTTTTGTTTTGAATTGAACTGCTTTGTGTGGCGGGCAAAAATAAGGCCGCCGCCCGTGCAGATCAAGGCCAATGGTGCAGGCGGCGGCTCTGGTTTCAAGTTTTCATTCCTTACAGCATGCGGTCAATTTGAGCATAGACACGATTCAAGTCGGCCTGTGTCGCCGCGCCAATTACTGTCAGAACGATCCTGCCGTTGCGGTCAATGACATAAAGATTGGCTTTGCCGTTCCGATAGCCATATGCCTTTGACACCTGGCCCGTCCAATCAAGCAGCACGGAGTGTTTCACTTTTGATTTGAAAATGCCGCGAACGACGCCACGCGCAAAGAATGGAACGGAAGTCAGCACAGCAACACCCTGCTGATCTATTTTCGCTTGGTAGCGATCCCACAAAGGGCGCACCCAGCCTTCGATTTGCTCTGCGCCTTGGCGGTCGCCAAAGGTCAGCACCGTCAGCTTCTGTTTTGGAAAACAGTAGGAAGAGGATTTGCCGTATTGGTCTTTCAACTCGAAGTCAGACGCCTTTGCTTCACTATCAGGTGAGGCTGCGATGAGGCATTGAACTGGCTTCCAAAGGGTCAGCCCAAATATTAAAGCGATGAGGAAGAGAGCAGAGACTACTTTTCTGCAAATCATGGATCGGAATGGTTTCTCCTGTCGGATTAAGAATCTTTCGCCGCCCATCCTTTCATCAGGCCGCCGCCAGCGCAAACCGCTCGGAATTTTGCACGATCATCTCTGCCGCGTCTGAGAGCAAATCCACTTCGCAACAAGCGCCAAAGCGTTCGCGCAAAGACGACTTCGCGTCATCAATCAAACTACCGGCCAAGCGGCGCGCGCCTTCCACGCCAAGTTCGGCAACGTGATTGGATCGGCAATGGCGCAAATCCTGTTTGACGGGCTTGCCCAGTTGTCCAGCTTCGGCCAGTTCGTCCAGCAAGTCATCGCCAATCTGGTAGGCCATTCCCAGCGATTCCCCAAAATCGCCCAGCGCAGCGGCGGCTTCTTCCTCCGCTCCGCAAGCAACCGCCCCCGCAATCATTGTTAGCCGCATCAATGCGGTTGTCTTCAGATTGCGGCTGACCAATGCGTCGGGGCCTTGTCCATCGCCTTGCAGCATCAAATCCACCGCCTGACCGCCGATCATGCCATTCGACCCGATACAACGCGCGGCTTCTTCGACCAGGGAAGACGCCGATTCACGCGCGCCATGTTCGCGTGCGGCGCGCGCCAGCAGTGCATACGATTCATTCATCAACGCCAGGCCGGTCAGCACCGCGATGCTTTCTCCAAAGACGCAATGCAGCGCGGCGCGCCCGCGCCGCAACGGCGCATCATCCATTGCGGGCAGGTCGTCAAAGATGATTGAACTGGTATGCAAGAACTCCATTGCGCATGCGGCAGGCATCGCAGCCTGGGCCCGGGCACCGGTAAGTTCCGCGCCCAGCAGCGACAATATTGGACGCCAGCGTTTGCCGCCCGGAAATACAGCATATTGCAGCGCATCGTTCAGCCGCGCCGCGTGAAATTGATTGCTGACCGGCAGATGAACTTCAAGCGCCGATTCAACCGGCTGGCGATGACGCCGGATGTATGTGCAGAGTCGTTCTGTCATAAGTTGTCTATCGTTGGGTGAAAAACAATTCGGCTTAACTCTTCTGTCGCTTCCAAAATTGGTAGATGTCCCGCGCCTGCTAACTCAAATGCGCGCGCGTGCGGCCACAGCGCCTGCCACATTCTGACCGACCGTTTGATAGCGCCGAATGAATGCGCGCCATAAACAATCTCAGTCGGATGATGAATCCCTGCCCATCTGTCAATGCTGTCAATTTTCGCCATCAGTTCCAGATAACGGTACGAAACCGCGTGATCAACGCCACTGAACGATCCTGTCAAATCGGTCTCGTCCGCGCGATGGCCTTTCAGCGATAGATTCGTCATCCATCGCCCAATCGGATTGGCAAAGGTCGAAAGATACGCATACCGGCCAAACGGCGGCGTCACAAACAGCTTGAAGTAGACCGGCAGATACGCGAACGGATCAATCATCACCAGCCGTTCGATTCGTCGATTCAAGCGCGGCTGCAGTTCCATCGCGCTCAATCCCAGCAGCGCCCCGCTGCAATTGCCAATCAGCGTCACCGGCGCATTCAACTTTTCAATCTCGGCGGTGATCTCTTCGGCCAGCGCGTCAAGCGTCCATTCGCGCGGTTGAGGCGATTGTCCATATCCCGGCAGATCAACACTGACCAGCGTCGCGTCCGGCGGCAGATACTTTGCCAGCGGCGCAAACGTTGTGTGATCTCCGCTCCAACCGTGCAAGCCAAAGAAAATGCGCTGGCCCTGCTTGTCTTGTTGTCCGTAACGTTTGATAAACACGATTCATTCAATAACGACCTGGGTACGCACCGCCTCCGGCGTGCAGGCGTGGCGGGAAAGACCCAGTCGGATACGAAAGGCGCTTTGGCAATCCTGCACGCCGGAGGCGGTGCGTACCCAGGTCAACTCAAGCGGCGGCAATCCGCTCCGCCGTCAGCTTGCCGCCCAGCACAACCATCGGCATGCCCGTTCCCGGCGTGGTGCTGGCACCAACGTAAAACAGTCCTTGCACTTCACGGGAATAATTGCGGTCGCGAAACGGCCCGACTTGAAACAGCGTGTGCGCCGCGCCAAAAGCCGAGCCATCAAACAATCCGAATCGCCTGCTCCATTCAGCGGGCGTATAGACCTCTTCAACCACAATGCATTCGGGATCGAGCGCGACGCCGTGTTCCCACAATCGTTCCATCACCTGTTGCCTGACTTTGCCGATGGCAACGTCCCAATCCAATCCGTTCATTTCACTAAGTAACGGCGTTGGCACCAGCACAAACATTGCGGTGTCGCCCGCCGGAGCCAAGTCTGCATCGGTTTCAGAAGGCACCGAGACATAAAACGGCAGGTTGCGCGGAATTTGTTTCTGCCGCAGCAGATCGTCAAATGCTCCGGCAAAATTATCCGGCAGAAAGATCGTGTGATGCCCAATGCCATCCACCTTGCCACGTATGCCCCAATAAAAAGTCATCACGCCGGGCGTCATCTTCGTCCGCGAAAGCTTCGACCGCAGCGAAGAGCGCAGCGCATAATCGCCAAGCAGTTCCGTATTCGTGGTGGGCACGTCCACGTTGGAAACAACAATGCTGGATGGATGAAATGTGCCGTCGGACAGTTCAATTCCGGCCACGCAGCGGTCTTTGACAACAATCTGTTTGACTCGTTTGCCGGTAAGAATCTTGACGCCGAGTTCAATCGCCAGTTTTTCAATCCCTTCAACCAGCGCGTAAATGCCGCCCTTCGGCAACCACAGCCCGTGGGCGATTTCGCCGTATGACAAAATCGTAAACAGCCCCGGCAGATCGTACGGCGAACCGCCCAGATACATTCCGTATGACCCCAGCGCTTCGCGGATGTAGCGGCTTTTGAAGAAGCGGCTCAACTCGCCGTCCAGCGAGCGCCAGACGCCTAGGCGCGCCATTTCACTGAACTTCAGCGCGCCAATCCATTTGATCGGATTATCTTCGTTGCGCGTCACCAGCTTGTCGAAAGACAGCCTGTATTTGACGCCCGCGTCTTCCAGAAAAGACAGGACATTCGGGCGCGAGCCGGGTTCAATACGTTCGCATTCATTAAGCAGCGTTTGCAGATTCGACGACAGCGTGAAATGCGTGCCGTTCGTCCACTGAAAGCTGACTGATGGATCAACCGCAATCAGTTTGACGTAATCGTGAAAGTTGCGCCCGGCGGCGGCAAACAATTGTTCAAACACCCAGGGGTAATTCAACAGCGACGGCCCCGTATCAAACGTGAAGCCATCGCGATGAATCACATTGGCTCGGCCGCCGACACGTTCATTGGCTTCAAATAAAGTCACGTCATGCCCCGCCAGCCGCAGATGAATCGCCGCGCTTAAACCGCCCAATCCGCCGCCGACAATAATAACCGGATCATTCCCGTGGCTGTTGCCATTGCCGTTGTGGCCGCTCTTCCCGTTTTTTGAATTTGGGTTTTTCATTGCTTGTACAGCGGGCTGTCCAGCCCGCTGATAACTTACCGAACTCACCGTTGCCGCCGACAGCCACGTGCTCAACGACTCAGCGGGCTGGACAGCCCGTTGTACGTCAAGAGTTGATCACGCACGTAAATATGCCAACGGCACTCGCCAATACTTGCTTGCAGGCAGCACTCTGAATTTCTCGCGCATCGGGACGCTTTCGCGATGCGCGATGCCACGCGGGCTGTCGGCGATGCGGGCGTTCAATTGCCTGTACACGTCAATGCAGGCGCGAATTGCCACGCGGCTGTCGTGATTGAAAGCGTCCAGATCAGCCAGCGAACGTTCGTAATAATTTTCGGTGATCGCCGTCAGCTTGCGCAGAACATTGTTCAGCGCGGGTTGCTGATTGGGATCGCTTGCGTCCATTTCCGTGATCCCTTCGGCGTGTAGCATATCCTGCGGCAGATAGACGCGATGACGGCACTGGTCTTCAGCCACGTCGCGCAGGAAATTGGTCAGTTGCAGCGCAATCCCTAAATTCCGCGCGCTTTCCAGGGCACGTTCAAAATCGCCCGGCTTCGGTGAGCCATAGACATAGGTCAAAAAATATCCGACCACGATGGCGCTGCCGTAAATGTATGAATCAATCAAATCCTCAAGCGTCGCGAACCTGCGCGGCCACACGTCCAGCCGCATCGCATCCAGAAAGGCGTGGTAATGCTCTCGCGGGATGCCGCATTCGCGGACGACTTCGGCAAAGCTGGCGACGAAACACGGCACGCCCGCTTGCAGCGATTGGCGCAACGACTGGGAGCGCAGCGCGTCGTCGTAGCTTCCGGCCCAACTATCCAGCAGCCCTGTGCGCTCTTCTCGCGACAGCGGGAAGGTATCCACCACTTCGTCGGGATAGCGTACGGCGGCGTAGATGGCTTCGACCTTGGCGCGTTTGGCGGGCGGCAAAAAGCGCGTGACGATGAAAAAGCTGGTGCTGTAAGTTTTAAGCACCGTTCGCGCCTGCCGGACCAGAATGTCCCACGCTTCCGCATCAGAACCCGCAGCCAGTGCGCGCCGTCGCGTGTCCAGTTCGATCTGTTGCCACTGCTGCTGGCTCCAGACGTGTTCAGTTTTGGTTTGTGCGTGTTTCGGTTCGTTCATGGTTTCCCGGTTCAAAACAGCTTCTCCTGCTCAATCCCTCTGGCCAGCATCTCGACCCGTTTGATGTAACTTTTGACATCGAACTTCCGCTCACATCCGCTGCGAGCCATGTAACGCACCATTCCGAAAATCGCGCGCTTGGGCGCCCACGGACGATCGTGTTTGCCGCCGATGGCCCAGGCGATGCCTGTATACCCGTTGGGGTCGCGCCCATCCAATTCGTAGCGATCATTCAATCGCACGGCAAGCGCGAACGCTTCTTCCGCCGAACGCGACCATTCCAGCATCTTCTTGGCCCAGTACATGCGCAGGTACCCATGCATCTTCCCGGTCACGACCATCTCCATCTGCGCGGCATTCCACAGCTCATCGTGTGTTTCGGCATGTTCAAACTGCGGGTCGGTGTACTGATACACGCGAGTATCTTTTTGGTGCTCGGCCAAGGTCTTGCGCGCCCATTCAGGGCAGCCCGCCAGCGTGTCGTAATTCGGATTGCGCGCGACGAAGTTGATCGCCAGTTCGCGGCGCACGATCAGTTCTTCCAAATACGCATCCTTGGCCACCTGTGGCGCATCGGCATCCCGTACCGCCAGCGCAATGGTATGCGGCCCCAGTTGCCCGAAATGCAGATACGCAGACATTGCGCTGGTGCCTGGCAAATGCGGTTGATTGCGCGCGGTGTCGTAATGCTGCAAGCCTTCGGCAACGAACTTCTTCAACAGATTCAACCCCGCCTTCGTGCCGCCTTTGAAATGCTTGACGGGCTGCGCCGACTGATCCAGCGGCAGTTCTTTTAGCAAGTCCGCTTCGTTGATCGGCTGACTGGCAGGCAAATCCGCCTGCTTCCAGATGACCTTCGCTTTTGGATTTTCGAGCGGCTCAAAGAAGGCAGGCAGCAATTTATGAATCTTGGGACGCAGCGTGTACGCGGCATACTCTTCCTTGGGGAAGAATTTCGTCGGCACAATCACGTCGGCGTCCACTGTCCACAATGGAACGCTTAGATGTTTCGTAGCGCTTTGCCGCCAGCCTTCCGGCTCGCGCATTGGGTTCTCGTCGCCGATGACCAGACAAGGTTTTACTTCGCGGCAGAACTTGATCAGATCGTGATTGGGAAACGGGCGAAAGATGAACGCGGCGTTGCGCGCTTCGATTCGTTGTTTGGTTTCAGAAAGCCCTTCGACCAGGAATGCGTAATGGCGCAGGTTTGCATTTGGATATTTCGGATGCAGCCCGAAGAAAACGGCCAGAGGCTTCTGTAATTCATTTGCTGCATTGATCGCGATATTCAGCGCCGGATTGTCCACACCGCGCTGCGCGCGCTGCATCCAGTAAATGACACAGCGGCCTTCGGCATCGGGCGAACCTTCGCGCCGGACGGTCACTCGCGGATCGGATTGTAATTGCTCAATGCCGGTCAAATGCTCAAGCTCCTTTCCGGCTTGCCTGCGGCGCGCAACGTCACGGGCAGTGGCTGTTCCAGCTTTGCGCCCAGCATCTCCGCCGTTGCCCTGGCGCGATAATCGAAGATCACTTCCAGCGCACGCCCGATGAACAACCAGTGCGCCAATCGTCCGAAGATGCCGAACGGAATGCGGTACAGCACGCGGTCGCGCATCAGCGTTTGATCCTGCCCAAGCTGCTCGAACGTATGCGTGTGATGCCACAATGTGTATGGGCCATTGAGCTGCGTGTCCACAAACTTTTCATCCGGCTGCCAACGTTCAATCAGCGTGCGCCAACTGAAAGGCAAACCATATAAATTCAATTCGTAATCAATCAGCGCGCCTTCGTCCATACGGATTGGTTTGGGCGTGACAATGCGGAATTTCAGAAAGGGTGGCGTGATACATTCCAGGTTGAAGGCATCACAAAAAAAAGCGAAAATTTCAGCGCGTGAGCGCGGGATAATCTGCTCGCGTTCCAAAATATAGGTGTACATAAGCTCTTATTTGAAAAGTGATTCCAGTGCTGCTTTCAATTGGGCATGCTGAAATTGGTAGCCCGTCGCCAGTGCCACTGTCGGCAGCGCGCGCATGCTGTTCAGCACGACTTCCGCCATCTCGCCCATCAACATCTTCAATGCGAATTCGGGCACGGGCAAAAATGTGGGGCGATGCAGCGCCGCAGCCAGTTCTTTGGTGAATTCGGCATTGGTGACGATACCCGGCGCGACCCCGTTGATCGGTCCGTTGACCTGTTCGTTTAACAATGCATGGCGAATAATGCCGACAATGTCATCCAGGTGAATCCAGGGAAACCATTGCCGTCCATCGCCCAGCCTGCCGCCCAAGCCAAGTTTGAAAGGCAGAAGCATCTTGTCCAGTGCGCCGCCACCTTCGTCCAGCACAACACCGATTCTGACCTGGGCGACTCGCGTACCGAAGCTCAGCGCCTTTTCGGCTTCCCGCTCCCACTCGCCACAGACCTCGCTTAAAAATCCGCGTCCGGCTTCTGACCGTTCGTCCAACTGCTCATCACCGCGATTGCCGTAAAAACCCACTGCCGACCCACAGACCAAAACCTTGGGCGGGGCAGACAATTTCTTCATTCCATCAACTAAGTTTCGCGTCCCGTTCACGCGCGAATCGCGAATGCGTCTTTTTTGTTCTTCCGTCCAACGCGATGCGGCCACGGGTTCTCCGGCCAGATGAATTACTGCCTCGACGCCCTTCCAGGCTTCTACCGGCGGCGTGGCAGCTTCAGGGTTCCAAGCGAAAGCACGTGCTCCAGGTACCATCTGCGCTTTTTCAGGCGGACGGCGCGACAACACAACCACTTCGTGGCCTTCGTCCAACAAAACCTGACAAAGCCTCTTCCCGATAAATCCGGTCGCGCCTGTAATCAAAACTCTCATTCTTCTCCTTAAAAACAGTGGCCAACAAGCCAGTTCCTGCACAACACCTGGACAGCGACACAATACCAGTAAACAAAAGCGAGTCAATCGGAATCCTGTTCAAATATTGATCTTGACAAAATCGTGACAGGAAAACAAAATCCCACCCGCTATGACTGATCAAGAAATCCTTGCTTTCAACTACGAATCCCTGCCCAAATACAAAATCGGCGCTGTCAGCCGATTGACAGGACTATCGGCGGATGTGGTGCGCGTATGGGAGCGGCGCTACAAGGCCATCACTCCACAGCGCAGCGATGGCGGTTCGCGATTGTATTGCGATTCGGATGTCGCGCGACTGCGCAAGCTTCGTCAGGCAATCGAACTCGGTCACGCCATTGGCCAGATCGCCAAACTGCCCAATGAAGAGTTGGAGAAACTGGCCGGAAAGCACCGGGCGACATTTGCTACCAGCACTCAACTCTCCGGGCAAATTGCAGGCGCAGCGGGCGAACTGGCCGACATGCAGCTGGGCAATCCGCACGAAGTCACTTGTGAACGCTTTCTGGAAGCGATTGCGCGAATGGACGTCGTTGCCGCAGATGAAGAAATTCACCGTGCCGCCACGCTCTTTCCGCCGCGCGTGATTATCAAAAACATTGTTGCGCCCTTGCTGGAAGAGATCGGCGAGCGTTGGGCGCATCGCGATTTTGGCATCGCCCACGAACATGTAGCCACCAACCTGATCCGTAATCTGCTCAGTTCCCTATTCAGATTGTACCCGCCCGATGAAGCCGCGGACGCGATTGTGTTGGCCACTCCGTTGGGTGAACGTCATGAGTTTGGCATCCTGATCGGCGCGTTAATCGCCGCGACGCGCGGTTGGCGGGTGGTATATCTGGGCACGGATCTGCCCGCCGCCGAAATCGCCCGCACGATCAAACTGGCCAAGGCCCGTGTCCTGGTTTTAAGTGTCCTTTCGCCGCAGAACCCGAATACTGCTGAAGAATTACAGGCCCTTGCCAATCAACTGCCACAAAACGCGCGTGTCTGGATTGCCGGCGCGGACGCACAGAACCATCGCGCACTGATTGAACAGGCTAACTGGATTCTGGTACGTGACTTTGAAGATTTGGATGACCGGCTGAAACGCTAACCCCAAACCGCAGGGCGCATCGAATTCTTCCTCAGCAAGACTGCCTGCGCTCCCGCGTTCTAGCTCAGCAAATTTGAAACGCTTCAATCTCCCCCGCCTTGTCGGCTAGAATCTGCCAGTCCACATCAGGACAGTTTCGGATTCGCGTCATCTTCCAAGCAGTCACTGGTTCCTGGCATTCACAGGCTTCAAGCGATTCACCGGTCGTCAAAGACCTCTTTTCATTTACAACTCAGCGCCGGTCAGCGCGCCTTACTTCGGGGATGTTTCCGTCAATGAATAGAAGAACTCTTACCCTTGTCGCAATCGTCACGCTTCTTTGTATTTTTTCGCTCGCGCTGTCAGTCACAGCCCAGCGCCAGCCAGAGCAATCATCGAATCAGTCCTCTGGCCAACCTTCCGCTTCTTCCAATTCGCAATCACAGGAAAAACTCCGTCCGAAGCGAATGGAAGATTTCGACATTCGCGCAAATGTGGATCGCACGCTGTCCGCTGAGCCTGATCAATTGAAGGTAAATGAAGCGCAAGGCCGCAGCATCGCCGCCGCGCGCGATTCGCATTTGCGCAGCGAACGCCCAAGCGTGCAAATGAAGTTCAGCAGCATGACTGGCGCGCCCAGCCGTCTGTACAGCTTCACGCAAAACCTGACGCAGACAAGCAACGCCGACGCCGAAGTGACTACCAAACAATTTCTGAAGCGCAACGACGATCTGTTCCGGCTGCGTGGTGATGAAGTAGACAGTCTGCGCGTCGCTCGCCGCTACCGCACTGAGCACAACGGCGTCACACATCTGACGTTGCAACAGCACATCAACAACATTGAAGTGTTCCAGGGCGATTACACATTTCACCTGGATCGCACGGGCGCGATCATCGCGGCCAGCGGCGAACTTGTTCCGTCTGCTTCCCGATTAACGAACTCCGCGCGGCCACGACTGGCCGTCAATGCGGCGTTGCGCAAGGCGGCGGAGTATGCCGATGCGGAAATAACCAATGACGCCGCGATCAAATCGCAGGCGGCGGGCAACGAACAGCGGCAGAAATTGGCCATGGCGGCAAAGTTTGCCCGCGACGTTGATGCGCGTCTGGTTTACTTCCCCGTCACCGGCGGCGAGTTGCGATTGGCATGGCAGTTTGAATTCTGGCTGCAGGAAACGCCCGACGTTTATTCGATGGTCGTGGATGCGGACAACGGCGTGTTGCTCTATCGCCGCAATCTGACCTCGTACTGCTTTGAGAACGGCACGGCGCCGGGAGCGGTAGCGACCGGGTCCGCTCAAACATCTAATCGCTCTTATCACAACGCTACCCGGTCGCTACCGCTCCCGGTACCGTATCTGTTGACGCAGGCAGGCCCGCACGGTCAGGTCTTCACCAAAGACAGTCCGCGCCAGTCGCTGCCATACAACGGCAATGCCAGTCCACCCTTCATTCCGCGCGAAGACCTCCCTTTCCACGCCGCGCCTTTTGGCGGCGTGACGATCTTCGCGATCAGCGACCCGCACTATGACTGGTGGGCCGGGCAATCGCAGACAACCTTCACCAGCAATAACACCGATGCTTATCTGGATCGCGACGCCAACAACCAGCCGGATGACAGTCCGCGCCTGATCGTCGGCGATGGCAACTTTTCGTTCCCGATGGATTTCACGCAGCAGCCGACGACCGACGACAACCAGAAAGGGGCCTTAGCCAACCTGTTTTACTGGACGAATCGTTACCACGACATTCTCTATTCGTTCGGCTTCAACGAAGCAGCGGGCAACTTCCAGACGAACAATTTCGGACTCGGCGGCTTTGGCAACGACGCGGTTCGCGCGGAAGCACAGGACGGCAGCGGCACCAACAACGCCAACTTTTCATCGCCTTCTGACGGTTCGCCGGGCCGCATGCAAATGTATTTGTTCACCGGCGGCGCGGTGCAGCGCGACGGCGATCTGGAACAAAGCATCTCGCTGCACGAACTGACGCATGGGCTGAGCAATCGGCTGGTCAGAAATCTGAGTTCCGCGCAGGGCGGCGGAATGGGCGAAGGCTGGTCGGATTATTTCGGCTTGGTGCTGGTGCGCAGCGCGTCGGATGATCTGGACGGCAAATATCCTGTCGGCGGCTTCGCCGTTAACGATTTCGTTAATGGTATTCGCCGCTTCCCCTACAGCACCAGCACGACAGTCTATCCGCTCAACTTCGGCGACATCGCTAAGAGCACCGAAGTTCACAACGTTGGCGAAATCTGGTGCAACACGCTGCTGGAAATGCGCGCGCTGCTGATCCGCAAACTCGGTTATCAGGAAGGCCAGCGCCAGAGCCTGCAACTGGTCGTGGATGGATTGAAGCTGACTGCCGCCGCGCCAACGTTTGTTGACGCGCGCAACGGCATTCTGCTGGCGGACAAGGTCAACAACGGCGGCGCGAACCAATGCACGCTGTGGCAGGCCTTCAGCAAACGCGGGATGGGCTTTTCGGCTTCGACGCTGGATGCGCGCGACAGTGCGCCGCAACAGGAATTCGACATGCCGGCTTCGTGCAGCAATCTGGGTTCGGTGCGTTTCAATCAGAAGGTCTATCTGTCGGGCGAAACCATCAGCTTCACAATCAACGACAACAACGCTGTTGCGCCCGTGCGCGTCAAGGTGCGCAGTTCGGTGACAGGCGACGAAGAGACATTAACCGCAACGCCGGATGCGACATTCGCCGGCAGCTACAATGTTTCGTTGCGCTTTGTCGCCGGCCCGGCAAATCCGGGCGACGGCGTGTTGCAGGCCTCTCTGGCCGCGCGCGACAAGATCATTGTCACGTACGACGATGCCAACAACGGCAGTGGCGTGGCGGCAACCATCATCGGACAATCAGAAGTCGCCGGTGAAAAGACCGTCTTCGACGATATGGTCGAAGCAGGCAATCAGGGCTGGATCGTGACCGGCACGCCCGCCAACACCTGGGCAATCACCGAAGCCAAATCAGCCTCAAGCACACATTCGTGGACGGACAGCCCAAATGGCAACTACGTGGCGGGCACGAATGCATCGCTGGTCTCGCCGCTCTTTAACCTGACGCGCGCGGCGGGCGTAACGCTGACCTTCGCGCACACCTACGCGCTGACGTCAGGATTCGATTACGGCAACGTTGAATACTCGACGGACGACGGCGTGACGTGGAAGCGGGCGACGGCCTTCACCGGATCGCAAACTACATTCACGCAGGCGGTGATCAAACTTGACGTATTGGCGGGCGAGCCGAAAGCGCGTATCCGCTTCCGGCTCAGTTCAGGTTCGACGACGACCGCGGACGGCTGGACGATTGACGACATTCGCATCATTGCGCGTTCGTCCGATCCTGCCTTCATTCCCGCGCCCAGTTCACTGGCGCCAATGGTGTCAGGGATTCTGCCCGCATTTGGATTACCAACCGGCGGCACGGCAGTGACCATCAGCGGCTTGAACTTCACCGAAACGGGTGATGTCAAAGTCTTCTTTAACAACCTGGCCGCAACGAACGTCCGTGCGCTGGGCAGTGCAACCATCACCGCAACCACGCCCGCCCAGGCGGCGGGCAATGCTTCAATTCGCATTGAAACGCGTTACGGTGCGGTGACGCTGGCCAATGCATTCACCTACTACGTCAACGGCAGCGTGACCAGCGCGCCCGACATCGTCAGCATTACGCCGCCCAGCGGGTCCAGCAAAGGCGGAACCATTGTGACGATCAACGGGTCGAACTTCTCGCCCGAAACGACCGTGCTGTTTGGCACGCTGGCCGCGACCAGGACTTTCATCAACGCAAATTCATTGCGCGTCACGACGCCTGCGGCAACAGCCACAGGCGCGGTTGATGTGACGGCCAGAAACTCTGCCACTGCGGAAAAGAAGATCACGAGCGGCTTCAACTACACCGTGCCGACGCCTCCGTTAGTCAAGGTGCTGACGCCGAACGGCGGTGAGAGCATCTTTGCCGGTTCGACCGTCACCTTGCGCTGGCAATCGTCAGACAACCGCAAAGTCGCGCGCCACCGCATCGCGCTGTACCGCAGCACTTCGACCACACCGCAGCTTATCGCCAACATCGCGGATGTGGGCGGCGATGCGCAGTCCTTCAACTGGACCATTCCCGCGTCGGCAGTAACGACTGCTGGACGCATTCGCGTGCTGGCCACTGACGACGAAGGCGCCGATACCGAAACCTTCTCCAGCGCGGACTTCACGATTGACACGCGCTGGCAGGCAAACACGCAATTGCCCAACATGCTGAATCGCGAAGCCGTCACCAACGACGGAAAATATCTTTACACCGTTGCCGGACGTACAACGACCGCCAATGGAAGTGCGGTGACGGCCGTGCAGCGGCTTGATCCGGCAGCGGCCACGCCCGCGTGGGAATCGCTTGCGCCCGTCCCGTTGCCCTTCAACTCCGGCAAAGCCGTCGTCGTCAATGGCAAGGTTTACGTGCCCGGTGGCATTGATCCGGCGTCGGCGATTTTGCCCACGCAGTATGTTTACGACATCGCCGCCAATACGTGGGCAACTTTGCCCGCGCCCACGCTTGGCGTTCACGCGTATTCACTGGCCGCCGACGCCGCGCACAATGTCTATTACCTGACCGGCGGCAGCGATGTGGTTGTTTCCGGCTTCACCAACGTGCAGGCCTACGACATTGCCGCCAACAAATGGACGGCGCTGCCCGCGATGAACAACGCCCGCTTCGCCCACGAATCGGTGCTGGCCAACGGAAAGCTTTATGTCGCGGGCGGCATCGGTCCATCCGGCGGATTAGTCAGCGGCGAAGTCTTCGATTTCACCACACAAAAATGGACGCCGATTGCCGACATGCCGCGCGTGCATCAGTACACGTCCGGAGCGCTGGCGCAGGATTCAACGGGCCGTTTGCTGTGGCTGATCATTGGCGGCGAAAACGGCAACGCGACGCCGATTAATGCGCTTGACGCTTACGATTTTGCGGCAAACAAATGGATATCGCTGGATGGATCATTCAACCTGCCCACCGAACGCACGCGATTGGGCACGACGACGCTGGGCGGCTTTATTTATGCGGTTGGCGGAATCACGGGTTCAGCCGCTGTGCGCACAGTCGAACGATTCAAAGCGGACGGCTTCACCATCCTTTCGCCCAATCAACCGCCGTTGATCACGGTTCCTGTGACGCAGCAGATCGCGCTGCCGGGTCGCGAATTGACGTTTGTCGTCTCGGCGCAAGACCTGGGTTCGGGCGTGCCAATCACGATCACGGCAGCAGGGTTGCCAGACGGCGCGACCTTCAGCGTTGTCAACGACACCAACAACAGCGCGCGCGGCACCTTCCGTTGGACACCCGCCGCAGGCGACGTGGGCCGCAACCTGAGCATCAACTTCACGGCTACGGACGGTTCGCTGACCGATGTCAAAGCCGTGCAGGTCAGCGTCGTGCAAGCGTCACAGGTGGCAGCGGTCAACGCCGCCGACTTCCGTCTTGGGCCATTGGCGGCGGATTCCATTGCCGCTGCCTTCGGAACGAACCTGGCGCCGCGCGTGGAACTGGCGCAATCCATCCCACTGCCGCAATCGCTGGCCGACACGATGCTGACAATCAATGGCATTCCCGCGCCACTGTTTTTCGTTTCGCCAACGCAGATCAACTTCGTTGTCCCGGCGGGCGTGGATGTGGGTTCGGCAACCATTCTGGTCGGCAACCAGACAGGGGCGCTGGGCAGTTTTGCGCTGGGCAATATTCAAATCGTTGCAGCCGCGCCTGCCATCTTTACCGCCAATGCCACGGGCACGGGCGACGCCGCCGCGCAAGCCACGACAGATGGCGTCACGTACCAACAAGCGCCCTTCGACGTGACGGTGGGCGGCAAACCCAATGTGCTGGTGCTATACGGCACAGGCATTCGCCGCACGCCTGCCGCCAATCCAAACGATTCGAATGGCGTGGCCGAATCAGTCACCGTGACGATTGACGGCAAACCGGCAAATGTTCTGTATGCCGGCGCGCAAGGCTCGTTCGCCGGGCTGGATCAAATCAACGTCGAATTCCCCGCGAGTTTGGCCGGTCAGGGCCAACGCCGCGTCGAAGTCGTCATTACCGCTGGCGGCACGGCCGCCAATCGAGTGACGATTCAACTGAAGTGACAACTAAAGACGAGACAGAAATACAGGCAGTCACGGAGAGTGAGAGACGAGGGGAGAAAAAGCCTCCCGTCTCTCCGGCTCTCACTCCCCCTGTCCCTCCACCTCCTCCTCTTCCGGTCCCTCTCCGCCGCCTCTGGAACAAAATCTTCGAGGACGAAGTCTTCGGGCGTGCGGCGCAACTGGCCTATTACTGGATCTTCTCGCTCTTCCCACTATTGATCTTCCTGACAGGGCTGCTGGCGTATCTGCCGATTCGGCACAAAACGAAATCATGGCTCAGCATTCTCAGCAACGTTCTGCCAGCCGACGCCTATCAGTTGGTGGATCAAACCGTTCAGCAAATCATCAGCAACCGGCGCAGCGGCTTGCTCAGTTTCAGCATCCTGATCGCCATCTGGGCATCGTCCTCCGGCATGGAAGCGATCATCGGATCGCTGAACAAAGCCTATGGCGCGACTGTTTCGCGCGCCTGGTGGCACGAAAAGGCATTAGCCATCGGATTGACGCTGGGCTTGACCGTCTTTGTGCTGATCGCGTTGATGCTGGTCTTTTTCGGCGAAAGCATCGGCATGCAAACAGCACAATTTTTCGGTTTGGGCGAACTCTTCCAGACGGTGTTTGGCATCGCGCTCTGGCCGTTGAGCAGCATCCTGATTCTGATCGGGATAAATTTGATCTACCACGTTGCGCCGAACATCAGTCAAAGATGGCACTGGTTCTCGCCCGGCGCAGTCTTCGCGGTGGTTTGCTGGCTGCTCATCTCTTTTGGCTTCCGCTATTACGTTTCCCATTTCGGGAACTACAACGCAACCTACGGCGCATTGGGCGCAGTCATGGTGTTGATGCTGTGGTTTTACCTGACCGGCGTAGTCATTCTGATCGGCGGCGAGATCAATTCGATCCTCCGGACGAAGTCTCCATGACTTCGCACGACTCCAAGTAATTGAGCCGGATTTTGATGGGTTGTAATGGGAGAAAAGAAAGGAAGGTGATGGGATGGTGGGATTCCCTTCCACCTAGTTTGCCAACTCATAGCAGCAATGAAACATGCGCAAAAACGTCTGTAAACATTGCTCATCGTGCGATTCTCTATATTCTTTACAAATCCACCTATTCTCTCTGGTGCGCGATAGGAATAGACACCAAACTAAGCGACCATCGTTTTTCAAATCTTCTGACCGTCTCTGTAAGACCATTCAGGAATATCCCAATAAAGGTCGGCATCTTCTCCAGCGCGATGCTTGATGATACCCATCTCTCCCTAGTGACACAATGGAAAGAGCAAAGGATCAAATCAATGCCATTCGGCCTTTGACGCTGCCTATTATTGCTGATCGGATTTATTGAATGATTTGGGCAGATAGGTTTGCTCTTCAACCCATTTCACTATTTGCCATTTGATAAACCTGATATTCGATTGAATCCGAACATAAGGTATCAATCCACAAGCGACATACCGATAGATCGTCTTTTGATCTATCTTCAATAATGCCTCCAATTCTTTTGCCGTAAGCAACTCAGCTAGATTTGCCGATGGATTACCGTCAGTTACTTTTGCGGTCTCAGCCGTAGAGGCTTCGATCACTAGACCGCGTTGGGTAGATGACTTCGGTTTCATTTCGTATTACCGTTGAAAAACAAGATTATGTTCGGCTGTGCGATCAAATTGATCTCCGCGTTCGCGAGGCGCAATTCGATGGCCGGGCAATTCGGGTTTGATTACATCGTGCAGACTGTCGAAATGCCATTCCCGATCACTATCAAGAAAGCCGTGCGTAAAATTCATCTCACTTATGGAGAGCGGATATCACCCTCCTGCAAAGAGCTATAGCTTTCAACGCGCGGAGGAGCAGACTTGTCAAGAGCCATTTCCAGATCACGTCGTTGAATGTCAATCGCCTCAAACCCCCGATAGACTTCCTCTCGCGTCTGGGCAACGTACAAGTCAAGTGCAACGAGCTTTTGTGCGTCTTCCGATGAGAGGTTGGCAATTACTGCTTGGGCAAATCTGTCACGTTCTTCTTTTGGCTCGTGGAAGGAGAAGTCGTTTACTACTCCTTCGCGATCACCATGTCGCAGTTCGGCGTCTCGAATCTTCGCGACCAGAAATTCATCACGAGCATTCTGAGCGATTCTTGCTCGTTCCTGAAGATTCTCCTGGATTTGCGAAATGGTATCGCTAATACGAATGGCTTCGGGCAATGGCTTGCTTTCAAACACATCTTTCGGCGCAATTCGCTCCCAGGCCAGATCGCGGGCGCGTGATCTGATTGCGCGTGTCGTCTGCTCCGGCAAAAGGTTGCGCGCTTCAGTAATTGTCAGTGCGTTCCGATCCTCACCGCTGGCAGTGTTGATCCTGAGCCTTCGCAATTCTTCGTTAAGGCGTATGCGCCTGATTTTATGAAGATCGCAAAGGAGAAGAGACCGTGAATTTACCTTTACTCGCCTGTTCGGGCGGCGTGCTTGTTTTACCCGCCCGGAAGCTGGTTTTAGTGGATCGTCAGACGGGCGGCAACCTCGTGGTCAATCCGCCGCGTGTGGTATGGGAACGCAGTGAATTGACGGCGGCTGAATTGACGCATTGGTCGTTCTTGGTCGCCGCCGCAGGACGTGCGATGCTGGATGTCCTGCCGCAATTGACAGGTGGCTGCATCAACTATTGGGAAGCAGGCAATTGGGCGCTGCATGACGATGCCGAACCAAAAGGGCCGAAAACGGCACCGAACTTTCGTCAGGTTCATCTGCACCTCTTGGGCAGAAGTCGCACAACAACCGACGCGGACTGGCGCTGGGGTGAAGCGCCGCGCTTTCCGGCGTTTGCCGCGCGCCACACCTGGGCGGCAAAAAATGAACGGCTGACCCCGGCGGAATGCCAGAAAATTGTGCAGCGCGCTACCTCGCTCTTGCAAACGCAATATGCAGTGCAGGCGCAGCAAAGTGCGGCTTGTGCGGGCTGTGGCTATCCCACACCGCTGGCGTCCGATGCGCAGCCAGTGTGCGCGGAATGTTCAGCCACGGAGAGACACCAATGAATGACCTCCAATTGGTCGTTTTCGATCTGGCGGGAACGACGGTCAAAGATCAGGGTGAAGTGCCGCAAGCCTTCACCGCTGCTTTGGCCGAGCACGGTCTGACCGTCACCGCGGAGCAATTGAGCAACGTACGTGGTTCGTCCAAACGCCAGGCCGTCTTCAATCTGTTACCAGACGAACCGGGGCGCGCGCAGCGGGCGGAAGTGATTTACGCTTCGTTTTGCGCACACCTGACGCGCCGCTACCAAACGCAAGGCGTCGCACCGATGGAAGGAGCCTTGCAGGTCTTTCAATGGTTGCGCGCACAAGGCGTTCGCGTCGCCCTGAACACAGGCTTTGATCGGGACATTACCCGCTTGTTATTGGCCGCTTTGCAGTGGGAGGAAGGCGTAGTGGATGCCGTGATCTGTGGCGATGACGTAGCGCAAGGTCGCCCCGCGCCCTATCTAATCTTTCATGCGATGGAGGCTACGAGCACGACCTGTCCACAACAAGTCATGAATGTCGGGGACACCGCGTTAGACTTGCACGCAGGGTATAATGCCGGGGTACGATGGAATATCGGCGTGCTTTCCGGCGCGCATAGCCAAGCGCAACTGGAGTCAGCACCACATACCTGTTTATTCCCCTCTATTGCAGTGTTGCCTCAATTTTGGAGCAAGGTTAAATCTGACATCCTTCAATGCGGCGCTGGCCTGCTGGATTCCGGCACGGCGCGTGGCGAAGATTGACCCACACTGGTTACGCTCAGACACGACGGTAACCGATGGCAGAAGGTACCGCGCTGCAACTCGCATACGAAAATATTCTGATGCCCTTAGCTTTGACGAAACGGGGACCGTCAATAAGCCAGGCTCACCAGCAAGATTTTATCAATGGCGTAGCCCATATGAGTGAAGAAACGCAGATTAAGATTCGCTTGCTTTCCGAGAATGATCTGACCGAAGCGGTGCAGATAATAAAACCAGCGAATTGGAATCAGACAAAGCAGGACTGGCAACGATTGATCCGGCTGGAACCGCAAGGTTGCTTTGCCGCTTGGGTTGAGGGGCGTCTAGTCGCAACAATTACCACAACCATTTATGGGACAGAGTTGGCCTGGATCGGGATGATGATCGTAGCGCAAGAATACCGCCGACGCGGCCTTGCAACAAAGTTGATGCACATGGCAATGGAGTACTTGCGAGCCAAAGGTGTGACGACTGTGAAGCTGGACGCAACACCGCTTGGTCAGCCAGTTTATGAAGCACTGGGCTTTGTCAGCGAAGGCTTGATTGAGCGCTGGGAAGCTGTAGCGCGGCCAGTTAATACTGCTAACGGCCTCTCGTTTTTAGAGATGGAATTGGGGGCAGAGCTGCGCGCTTTCGACCGCGAGGCGTTTCAGGCCAACCGGGCGCGCGTGCTGACAACACTCTTGCGTGACTGTTGCGTCGCACCGCTTGCCTTCACCACACCGAATGGGCGCTTACAGGGCTATGCGCTCGCGCGGCAGGGAGCGGCAGCGCACTATATCGGGCCTGTCGTTGCAACGAACGATCAAACGGCGCTACTGCTTCTTGATGGCATAATGAATCAACTGGCAGGAAAGAAGGTGTATCTTGATTTTTATACGGGCTTTGGTGCTGAATCCGATGCCTTGCTACAACACGGCTTTGTGAGGCAACGTGCGCTGGTGCGAATGCGCTACGGTAAAAACAATAGCGCAGGGGCTTCAGCGATGGTACTTGCGATTGCAGGCCCAGAGCTTGGCTAACCGTCCGGTCACCCCAACCACAGCAGAGAGAAAAAATGAATAACACACAAGAATTAGAACAGTTATTTTCATACGGGAGCTTACAACTCGAGGCTGTTCAGCTTGCTACATTTGGCCGAAAACTCGCGGGTGTATCCGACGCGCTACCTGGCTATTGTCAGACCAGGATCGCGAAGGATCCCAGCGTTATTGCCACAAGCGGAGAGCAGTACTACCTTAACGCTCAGTTCACCGGTCAGGACTCAGATGTTGTCGAGGGAACCCGATTTCAAGTGACCAGGGCAGAGCTTGAGCGGGCTGATATTTATGAGGCTGCCACCGCGTATAAGCGCGTCTCTGTTCAACTAAAATCAGGAACCCATTCCTGGATTTATGTAAGCGCCACATCCGGTCAATGATGACTAATGGCATTCGTACCCGCTTGGTTGGCGAATGCGACGAAACTGCTTCGACGCACTCGACGCCGAAATCCGCAGCCATCTCGATGAAGCCATCCGCGACCGCATCGAACGCGGCGAATCGCCGGACGAAGCGCGCGCCCATGCCTTGCGTGAATTCGGCAATGTGAGTTTGGTCAAGGAAGTCACGCGCGAGATGTGGGGCTGGGCTTGGCTTGAACAGTTGCTGCAAGACTTGCGCTTTGGGCTGCGGATGCTGCGGAAGAATCCGGGCTTTTCGTTGCTGGCGATTCTCACGCTGGCGTTGGGGATTGGCGCGACGACGGCGATTTTCAGTGTCGTCAATGCTGTGCTGCTCAATCCCTTTGCCTACCCGGAAGCCGAACGAATTATGTTCCTGTCGTCTTCGAGACTGAGCGAGCCGGATAGCTCGAATGCGATTTCGTATCCGAACTTTTTGGACTGGCAGAAACAACAAACGACGTTTTCGCATCTGGCGGCGGCGCGTAATCGAACCTTCAACCTGACCGGCGTCACTGAACCCATCCAGGTCAACGGCGCAATCATTTCGCCCGAAGCCTTCCCCTTGTTAGGCGTAACGCCGCAGCTCGGGCGCGTCTTTAGCACTCAGGATAATCAACTCAACGCAGCGCGCACTGTCGTGTTGAGCCATGCTTTTTGGCAGAAGCAGTTCGCAGGTGAGGCCAATGTCGTAGGGCGTCAGGTGTTGCTCGACGATCAGTCTTACACGGTGATTGGCGTCATGCCGCCGCGTTTCAAATTTTGGGCAGGCGAACTCTGGGTTCCGTTCGGTTTGTTCGGCGATGAAGACTTCGTTCGCCACCAATCGCATGGGCATCGTTTCAATTTTTGCCGTAGGCCGCCTGAAATCCGGCCTGACGCTGGAACGGGCGCGCGCTGAATTCAACGTCATCGCCGCGCGGCTCGCCGCACAATATCCCGAAACGAATCAAGGCACGGGCGTGCGCATCGTTTCGTGGAGCGAGTCGGTTGGGCGAAAAATTCGCCCAACCTTGCTGGTGTTTATGGGAGCCGTCGGCTTCGTGTTGTTGATTGCCTCCGCCAATGTAGCCAGTCTTTTATTGGCGCGTGCGGCGACACGAGAAAAGGAGTTGGCGATCCGCGCGGCGCTGGGCGCTGGGCGCGGAAGGCTGATGCGTCAACTGTTGCTCGAAAGTCTGCCGTTGGCCGCGTTCGCCAGTTTGGCCGGATGGATGCTGGCGGGCTGGGGATTGAATTTGATCTTGGCTTTGTCGCCCGACGACCTGCTTCCGGGCGAGGCTGGTGTGCGCCTTGATGCGCGCGTGATGTTGTTTGCCTTAGCGCTGACATTGCTGACGACGTTGCTATGCGGCTTGCTGCCCGCGTTGCGTTTTTCGCAAGGTCGCATCAACGAAAGCCTCAAAGACGGAGGCCGCCTCTCAACCACAGACGCAGGCAGCCAACGGATGCGCAGCGCGCTGGTCGTGCTGGAAGTCGCGCTTTCCGTCATATTGCTCGCAGGCGCAGGCTTGCTCATCAAAAGTTTTTTCCGCTTGCAGCAAGCCGAACTGGGCTTCAAAAAAGAATCTCTGCTGACCGTAGACCTTCTGTTGTCGCACAAAAAATATTCGCAAGCGCGACAGATCGAAGCCTTTTTCAACCGTGCGTTGGAACAGCTCAAGGCGCTGCCGGCGTCGAGGCGACAGCGCCTATGAACGGCGGGCCGTTTTCGAACTTCGGCGCTGGCATGCCGCTCATTCGTGAAGGCCAGACCTTTCACGGCCTTGATGAAATGAGCAATAGAGGTTGTGGCTACCTGCTGACGCAAGGAGATTACCTTACTGTGCTGGGGTTGCCGCTGGTGAGCGGGCGCAACTTCACCGCGCAGGACACGTTGAATGCACCGCCCGTCGTTGTCATCAATCAGGCGGCGGCGGATAAGTTTTTCCCCGGTGAAAATGCGCTGGGGCAGCGCATTCGGTTGGGGATGCCTGACAATTTGCTTCCGCCCGACACGCCGCCTACGGAAAAACGCGCTTGGCTGACCGTCATTGGCATCGTCAAAAATCATCAACCCATTGATTTGGCGCTGCCTTATCTACCGGGAGCTTTTCTGCCGCTGGCGCAAGAGACGCGCAATGAGCGCATGCTCAACGCCCAGACGTTAATGTTGCGAACTTCGCAAGACCCGACGGCGCTTATCAATGCTGTGCGACAACGAGTCCACGAACTAGACCCTGACCAACCAATTCTGCGCATTGCCACAGTGGACGCGCGCATCGCCGAATCGCTCAAGCCGCAACGTTTCAATACTACATTGATGACCCTTTTCGCCGCACTGGCATTGACGTTGGCGGTGATCGGACTTTACGGCGTACTGGCTTACACCGTCGTGCAACGCACGCACGAAATCGGCATCCGCCTCGCGCTCGGCGCGCAGCCCGGCAACATCGTCGGACTGGTGATGCAGCGGGGATTGCTGCTCACGCTGTACGGCCTGGCACTTGGACTGGCAGGAGCCTTTGTCTTGACGCGCTTGCTCGAACGCTTGCTTTACGGTGTGAGTGCGACCGATGCGCCGACGTTCATCGTGATTGCGCTGTCGTTGATGTTCGTAGCGTTACTGGCTTGTTGGATACCGGCGTGGCGGGCGACAAAGGTTGATCCGCTGATCGCTCTTCGTCACGAGTAGGAATGCAACCAGCCTTCGAGAAAACCTTCAACCAAACAGGAGCGTGAAGCATGAAATTCAACTGGTTCCGACGCAAGCAACGCGACGAAGAACTCGACGCCGAAATCCGCAGTCATCTCGACGAAGCCATCTGCGACCGCATCGAACGCGGCGAATCGCCGGACGAAGCGCGCGCCCATGCCTTGCGAGTTCCAATTGCTGCGCGGAGATGGTGTAGGGATTGGCCGGATCGGGTGAACCGGGCGGACGCGCGTTGTCGCGCAATTGCCGTTGCCATTCGCCGATTTGGCGGTCGGTGGCGGAGGCCAGACGCGCGGCATTCTGTTGATGTTTGGCCGCCGGGGACAGACCATTGAAGACGCCGTAACCGATCAGCGCCGCGCACAACACCGCGAACAGCGGCAATGTGCGATCCGCGACCAGCAGCCGCCATTCGTGTTGAATCACTCGCGACAGGGTTTTCATCTCAGGGTTTCAACCTCGCGGCAATGCGCCAGACTGTCAGCCAGACAATCACAAACCAGGCCAGCAATAGGGCAGATTCCATGATTGCTGCCGCAATACGGAACCGAACCCCGGCGCGGCATACGCGAACTTCGGCAGGTCTTTCCACAACGCGCTGTCCGCTTTGTACGCGAAGGTGTTGCCGCGCGATTTGTAGGCGAGGTTTTCATTCATCGTTTTGGTCAGCATCCGGCGATAGGTTTCCGCCGCCGCCGCAAAATGGCGATGTCCCGCGAAGTCCGTTCCGGCCAGCCCGGCAGACAGCGGGCGCAACGCGTCCAGCGGCGCAAACAGCGTCAGGGCGTGGTGAATGCGATTCTGTTTGTCATACAGCCGCCACAGTTCGCCGTACCGACGATCAAAAACCTGATTGCCATATTCTTCGCCCGCGACCAGTGCCAAGCCGGCGAAATTGACTGGCAGGTCTTCTACTCTGGCGACGCCGTATTGTTTCAGCACTCGTTGTTTCAGTTCTTCGGTGCGGGCGGAATCTGGGTTGTGGCCATCTACGCCGTCTTTCATATCGCGTTCGATAATGGCCTGGAACTCTTCGCCGCTGGGCGTCGGATACAGGCGTTCGGAAAGGTCCGCGGCCAGACGCGGCACGATCAAACAGTTGCCGATCCACAACGCCAGCAAAATCACCAATGCTCCTCGCGATGACGGCGCAACAGCGGAAACAATCAATGACACACCAATGACGACGCCGAAATAGAGCAGGTAGCTCAGCGCCAGCAACAGCAGCCGGGCAACGGCGTCGCCCGTCAACGCCGTAGAGCTTTGGAATGCCAGCGCAACGATTCCCAATGCCAACGCGGGCGCCAGCAACAGCGACAGCGCGGTCAAGATTCCCAGCGCCTTGCCGCAAAACAGCGAGTGGCCGGAAATGCCCAGGCTCAGCAGTTGTTTCAGGGTTCCGCTTTCGCGCTCCGCCGAAATGGCCGAAAACGTCAGCAACAGGATCAGTAGCGGAACCAGCGTTTGCAGAATGTTGGCGGCGGTGACGTCACCGAACCGCGAAACGGCGGTGGCGTCTTCAACGGGACGGAAGAGAAAAGGATTTTGTTTGTGCGCTTCGATCCAAACGGCGACGCCCAGATAAGCGTCAACGCCGCGATCCAGATACGACAAAGCCGTCGGCGGTTTGAAGGCATAGGTGCCGAAGTGCGCGGCGCTGTGCGGATTCTTGGCTTCCTGATGTTCCCACTGTTCGCGCGCGGCTTCATCGGCGATGTGCTGCTGTTGGGCGAATTCGCGGACTTGTCGCCAGCCTGTCACCAGCGAAGCCAACAGCAACAGCGCGACGGCCACTCCGATCAAACGAGAGCGGCCATCGCGCAGTAAATCCGACAGTTCCTTGCAAGCGATCAGAAAGAGTGCGGACATCAGAAGTTTAATTTCAACCCCAATTGCAATTGGCGCGGGTTCCCAGCCGCGCCGTGCAAACCGCTGAGCGTACTGGTGATTTGACCAAAGCGGGAATTGCTGAGGTCGGAAATCGGCGCGCCGAAGTTCGCATGATTGAGGATATTGAACGCATTCAGTTCCAGGCCCACGCCGACGCGCTCCGTCACTGCAAACCGTTTGATCAGCGACAGGTCATACACTTTGACCGAAGGTGAATAGAACGAATTGCGTCCAATCGTCAGGTACGGATCCGTGACAGGCACGGGCGTGCCAAGCCGCGTCAGCGCATCGGTGCGCGGAATCAAGTACTGCGTTCGATTGCCGCCGTTCGCGTACAAATTGCCGAGGCTGCCATTCAGCAACGCCGGGCGATCATCGCGCGCGCCATCGTCGTTGACATCGCTGCCCAGCGTGACCGTGAAGGGCAAGCCTGAGCGCACCTGCAAAATGCCCGACAACGCCCACCCGCCCAGTGCCGCATTAGCCAGCTTGTTCGAGTTATTCAGAAACTTTTGCCCGCGACCAAATGGCAGATCAAGGACATGGCTGACGACCAGTTGATGCCGCGCGTCAAAGTTCGACGGCCCGCGATCCGCGCTGACCGGACGCCGCACGAATTGCGCGCCGCCGCCCTGAAAGCCTGACGCCGCGCTTGCGCCCAGATTCAGCAGCGCAGGCCCGGCTCCGCTGAACGTGAATGCCGCCGAAACGTCATCCGTGGCTTTGGCGTAGGTGTACGCGACGGTGAAATCCAGACCTTGCGCAAACCGACGCTTGGCCGAAATTTGCAGCGAATCGTACCGCGAAGAAGATTCGTTGCTCAGCAGGTTCTGATCGAGGAAGCGCGGGTCGGGCCTTTTCGATGACGGCACCGATCCCGTGGCATTGACGGACAGGAAGCGCAGCAGATCGCTTGCGCTGGCCCCGACATAGGCCGCCGTGATGCTCAGATCGCGGCCAATCTTCTGTTCGATGGCCACGTTGTAACGATGCGTGCGCGGGCTGCGCAGCGACGGGTCCACCGATACGCCGAAGATGTCATCCTGTTCCAGAGGCAATGGCGCGCCT
>JBBQVH010000025.1:0-66677 GCA_038211695.1 Blastocatellia bacterium
GATCTACTTTCCGGGGCAAATCCTGTCGAATGCTTTCACGGTCAGTTTGAATGCGTCGGGAGAATTCAACATCTTCGGCGAACGGACGATAGACATCGTGATTGATGTGGCGGGCTATTACAGCAACGAAGCGGTGGATGCGAACGGCGCGGGCCTTTTATTGACGCCGTTGGCGCGACCGTTGCGCATTCTGGACACGCGAGCCAATCAAGGCAATTGCGATGTGGTCAGCACGCCGATCATAGGCGGGACTTCAATCGCGACGGCGGGACGGCTGACTTGCGAAAGCCTGACGATCCCGGCAACGGCGCAAGCGGTGATTGGGAACGTGACGGTGATCAATCAGACAGCCCAAGCGGGCTATTTGACGCTGTACCCGGATGGTCTGCCCGCGCCGCTGGTCGCGAATATGATTTACTTCCCTGGCCAGATTCTGTCGAACGCCTTTGTGGTGGGCTTGAACAGTGGATCAGGCCAGTTCCGCCTCTTCGCGGAGCGGACGCTCGACGCGGTTGTGGATGCGGCAGGCTTCTTTGCGCCGTAAGGCGAGAACTGGCGGGCCGTTCGCAACAATGCGATCTCCAGGGCAAGGCCTTCACCCATCGAGAGTTGAAACAGGGCAAGTGGCGGATTATGCTGCCGATCGAATCGGAGCTTATCGACAGGAATTCCACTATGTTTCGGCACTCATTTCAAAACAATATCATTCGATTTTTCGCCGCCAGCGCACTGCTGGCGGCGTTGTTTTTTGCAGCGGCCATTGCTTCGGCGCAAATCTCAAAATCAAAAACTAGAAAACGTATGAACTACCCAATCGCAAAGAAGGTTGATCAGGTTGACGATTATCACGGCACGAAAGTAGCCGACCCGTACCGCTGGCTGGAAGACCCCGACGCCCCCGGCACGCGCGCCTGGGTCGAAGCCGAAAACAAAGTCACTTTCGATTTTCTAAACCAGATTTCCGAACGCGCACGGATAAAGGCGCGGTTGACCAAGCTGTGGGACTTCGAACGCTTCGATATTCCATTCAAAGAATCAGATCGCTACTTCTATTTCAAGA
Source organism: Blastocatellia bacterium (assembly GCA_038211695.1). Lineage (GTDB taxonomy): Bacteria > Acidobacteriota > Blastocatellia > RBC074 > RBC074 > RBC074. The sequence continues at coordinate 1,061 of JBBQVH010000025.1, forward strand.
ATGACGGGCTGCAAAATCAGAACGTGCTCTACACACTGCAAACGCTGGCTGGACAGCCCCAAGTGCTGCTGGATCCAAACAAGCTTTCCGCCGACGGCACAGTGGCGCTGTCGGGCCAAGCCGTCAGCGACGATGGTAAGTATCTGGCTTATGGTTTGTCATCATCCGGTTCGGATTGGATGGAGTGGAAAGTCCGCGAAGTGGGAACCGGGCGTGATCTGACGGATCACCTGAAGTGGGTAAAGTTCTCCGGCGCTTCGTGGACAAATGATGGCAAAGGATTCTTTTATAGCCGCTACGACGAACCGAACGAGAAGACCAAGCACGAAGCTGTCAACTATTTTCAGAAGCTTTATTACCACCACCTGGGCACGCCGCAATCCGAAGACGCCCTGATTTACGAACGCAAAGACCAAAAGGAATGGGGCTTCAGCGGCAACGTCACTGAAGATGGCCGCTACCTGATCATCACCATCTGGGAAGGCACCGACCCGCGCAATCGAGTCTTTTACAAAGACCTCAGCCACAGTGTCAGTAGCCCGACTGTAAAAGAGGGCGTCGTTGAACTGCTCCCAAACCTGGAAGCCGCATACAATTTCATCGGAAATGACGGCCCCGTCTTCTACTTTCGCACTGACCGGCACGCCGCGCGTGGCCGTGTGATCTTGATCAACACGACCACGCCGCATGGCAGCGGCGACTGGACAGAAGTCATTCCGCAGGCCGAAGAGACGCTCGAAAGCGTCACTCTGGTCGGCGATCATTTCATCGCTTCGTACCTGAAAGATGCACGCGCGCAGATCAAGCTCTTCGATTTGACTGGCAAGTTCGTCCGCGAAGTCGCGCTGCCCGGCATCGGAACGGCGCTGGGCTTCGGCGGCAAACGCAAAGATACAGAGACGTTTTACGCCTTCACCAGCTTCACCACGCCGACGACGATTTATCGTTACGACATCAAGAGCGGCAAGAGCACCGTCTACCGCCAACCCAAAGTGGATTTCAATCCGAACAATTACGAAACCAAACAAGTCTTTTACGCCAGCAAAGACTCGACGCGCGTGCCAATGTTCATCACGCACAAGAAGGGCTTGAAGCTGGACGGCCAGAATCCGACGGTGCTGTATGGCTACGGCGGATTCAACGTTTCGTTGACGCCCGCATTTTCAATCTCGAATCTAGTCTGGATGGAGATGGGCGGCGTATACGCGCAACCGAATCTGCGCGGCGGCGGCGAGTACGGCGAAGAGTGGCATCTGGCCGGAACCAAATTGAAAAAGCAGAATGTGTTTGACGACTTCATCGCGGCGGCGGAATGGCTGATTGCGAACAAGTACACATCAACGCCGAAGCTGGCGATTTACGGCGGATCGAATGGCGGCTTGTTGGTCGGCGCGTGTATGACGCAACGGCCTGATTTGTTTGGCGCTGCGCTGCCCGCCGTCGGCGTAATGGACATGCTGCGCTTTCACAAATTCACCATTGGCTGGGCATGGGTTTCGGATTACGGATCATCGGACAATGCCGATGAATTCAAAGCTCTGTACGCCTACTCGCCGCTGCACAACCTGAAACCCGGCACGAAGTATCCGGCGACGTTAATTACTACTGCCGACCACGACGACCGAGTCGTGCCCGCCCACAGCTTCAAATTCGCGGCAGCATTACAAGCGGCACAAGCCGGCGATGCTCCCGTGTTGATCCGCATCGAAACCAAAGCCGGCCACGGCGCAGGCAAGCCGACGGCAAAAGTAATTGAAGAGATCGCCGACCGGTGGGGATTTCTAGTGCGCGTATTGGGAGTGAAATAATGCGCGAGACCGTCAATCTTGAATGATTGTGTAACGATGCCGCTGGCTGAGCAGGCAAACGACGTTGCCGGGGCGATCAACTATCACTGCGAACAAATCCATAATGTCGCGGCCCATGACATTGATGTCCAGTGCAGCCGCTTCCGTCACCGCCGTGAACTGTCCGCGAAAGGCTACCGCTTGCCCAGTCTCGCGCGGCAAATAAATGACGGTTTCGACCATTATCGTTTCGGTCACGCCACCCAACCCGCTGACTGCTTCTTCAGCCTCGAGTGGGGTTAGACCGGCTTCCATGACCGTCGCGGCGTTTAACACCGTCCGATCCGCGCCGATGTCCACAAGGAACTCTACCGGTATGCGCGTGCCATCGCCGGCCTCCAATTTGCCACGAATGAGCGGACGTGTAACGCCGTCGTCACACAAACTCCAGAGACCGTTAATTCGCATAAATGCGCACCATTTTCTTGAGTGGGATATATCGCGTCAGACGACCCTCATCTTCCGGGTGCGCGGCTTTAGCAAGGGCCGCAGCTTCTTGCACGGTTTCCCCTACAAACAACTCTTGCCCGGCAACCACAATGTATTTGCCTCGATAATTTCGATAGATTTCCGGTACGTGCGCCTCCAACCAGTCACCGTTAAGCCCCATTTGCGCCATACTGGCGCGGAACCTGGCGTTTTCTTCCGGGTCAGTAATTTCTTCCATCACAACTTGAACTGTTGGTAATGTCATAAACTTTTCCTCCACGGCCAGACTGTATCACTGCTCTGCAACATGCGCCAAAGCCACGTGGCGCTCCCAAGTGCTCCCAGGTTATTGCCCGCGCCGTGCTAAAACTTCCTGCTCGGTTGCCGCGCGCCAAATCATCACGGTGTTATCCGCACTTGACGCTGCGATTCTCTTGCCGTCTGGTGAAAATGCTACAAACTTAATTGAGCGTGGAGTCTGTCCCTTAAGAGTAAGTAGTTCCTGCCCTGTAGCTACATCCCACAGTTTCACTGTACCGTCCTGGCTTCCAGTAATTAACCTCTTGCCATCGGGTGAAAATGCAACTGAAGATACCCAACCAGAGTGCGCTTTAAGAGTAAGTACTTCCTGCTTCGTGACTACATCCCACAGCTTTGCAGTGTGATCATCACTTCCCGATGCCAATCTTCTCCCATCTGGCGAAAAGGCCACTGAGGAAACTGATTGGGTATGCCCTTTGAGAATAGCTAGCTCTCGTCCTGTGACTGCATCCCACAGCCTTACGGTCCTGTCCTCACCTCCTGAGGCTAACATCCTGCCATCTGGCGAAAACGCCACCGGTTCGACCTTACCTGCATGTCCATTGAGTGTGAGCAGTCCTTGCCTCATAGCCGTATCCCACAACCTTATAGTGCCGTCATGGCTTCCTGATACAAGCCTTTTGCCGTCCGGCGAAAATGCGACATAACAAACCCACTCTGTATGACCGATCAAAGTGTCTAATTCCCGCCCTGTAGCCATGTTCCATAGTTTGATGGTACGGTCTCTGCTACCCGTAGCTAACGTCACACCATCAGGCGAAAATGCTACCGACGAAACCCAGCTACTATGTCCAACAAAGGTGACCAGTTCTTGCCCGGTAGCTACGTCCCAAAGTTTCGCAGTGCGGTCGTGGCTTCCGGAAGCTAGCTTCTTGCTATCTGGCGAAAAGGCCACAGTACCAACCGTATCGGGATGCCCTCTGAGAATGACCATTGATTTCTGGTCTTTGGCTACATCCCATACTTTCGCGGTACGGTCATAGCTTCCGGAGGCCAGCTTCTTGCCATCAGGCGAAAACGTTACAGCCGAAACTGCCCCCGCATGTTTTTTGAATGTGGATAGTTCCCTTCCCGTATTCACATCCCATAATTTCGTAGTACGGTCTAAACTCCCCGAAACTAACATCCGGGAGTCAGGCGAAAACGCTACAGATAAAACCGCATCTGTATGGCCTTTAAGAGTTGTTAGTTCTTGGCCTGTAGTGACATCCCATAGTTTTATGGTTTGGTCGTAACTTGCTGAAGCCAACCTTTTTCCGTCAGGTGAAAACGCTACAGAGAATATCCTTTGCAGATGCTCTTTGAAAGTAAATAGCTCCTGTCTTGTAGCTATGTCCCAGAGCTTTACGGTGCTGTCAATATGCCCCGTCGCTAATTTCTTCCCATCTGGTGAAAACGCTACTGAATAAATAGGCGAAGAAAATCTTTTATCGGTTATGCCAAGAGTCATTAACTCCTGCCCCGTGGTTGGGTCCCAAAGCTTTACAACACCATACCCATGCCCTGAAGCCAGCATATTACCATCTGGCGAAAATGTTACGGATGTAACACCTGCATTCCCTCTAAAAGTTGCCAGATTCTGTCCTGTGGCTACATCCCACAATTTTATAGTACCGCCATTGCTGCCTGAAGCTAGCTTTTTATTGTTCGGCGAAAATGCCACGGAATAAATTGCTTCATTCATTTGCCCATTGAAGGTGAACAATTCTTGCCCAGTAGAGGCATTCCATAACTTGACTGTAGAGTCATTGCTTCCTGTAGCCAACCTCTTACCGTCTAATGAGAATGCTATTGAAGAGACGTTGTTCGCATGTCTTAAAACCAATAGGTTGTCATGACAAAGTTGCCACCAATAGTACCACTCGAAGCCACGTAAATCTTCCTCAGCAATTTTAGGGATGTCACGAATTAGTAAATCTTCCAAGCGATCAATGTTTGCCATCTCCCAGCTTTGCTGAGCTAGGTTTATGTGTTCTGCATACAGAAGCCGACGATTAACTTGCACTTGCTGTTCGGCGCGAATTCGCTGCTGCTCCGCAAGGCTGCGTTGCTCGTCAGCTATCAGTTGCTGGTTAACTGCTTCCTGACGCTGGCGCTCAGCTTCGGCTTGTTGCAACTCGGCGTGATGCTGTTGTTTCTCGGCTTCGGATTTCTGCGTTTCAGCAAGCTGGCGCTGCTTTTCTGCTTCAGTAGCTGATTGTCGTGCCTCGGAAGCATTGAGGGTTGCCTGTTGATAATTGCTATCGGCGCGACGGGCTTCAGCTTTAGCGCGGCTACTTTGCTTAATTGCGACAAACGCTAGACTGCTAATCACCGCCAAAATGACTCCGCTGACAACAGCCGCACGGAACAAACCGCGACGATATGCTGCGCGTTGCCGCTGTAACTCAGCATCCGGCATATTCGCCAGCACCCATTCGCGGTCAAAGACACGGTAGTAAATCCTGTTGCGAACGTAGAGCAGTCCTTCGACCACGCGCGTGACGCCTGACAAACACAGCGTGCCGACCAGCGGATTGGTTTCGTCATCCTTCACCCGCTTCTGAGCGCGGACTTGGGCGTATAGATCGAGCAGCGCGGCTTTGTCGGCGTCGCCGTGCAGGATTCTTTCGCGCACGAACAGCAGGTTGTCGTCTCGTTCGCGCGCGCGTGAAGTAAAAAACAGTGCTTCGCAAATGCGATCAACGCCGCCTGCGTTCTTCACGCTGAGGTCGTCGGCGACGGCTTGGCACAATCGCTGCGTCAGGTAAGGATGGCCTCCCGTCCAGTAGAGGATTCGTTTAAGCAATTTGGCTGCCGTCTTTTCGTCACGTCCCAGCCCTGCGGCGAGCGGTGCGGCTTCGGCGTCGCTGAAGTCGGTCAGTTCGATCCGGCGTCCGATGTTGAAGGGCGTCATCCGCGTGTCGCGGATCAAATCCGACGGCGAAGCCACGCCGAACAGGGCGAAGGTCAGCCGTTTCATCTCTTCGTCTTCGGTGCGGCGGTTGTAGCATTCGCGGATGGCGGCGAAGAACTCATCGGTCGAAAACGGCAGGCTGCGGACGGCGTCAATCTCATCAACGAAGATCACTACGCGGCCTGCTTTGCGCGGCAGCACGACTTCGTTGATCGAGCGCATGAAGCGTTCGAGCGGGCCGAGTCGTTCCTGCTTCAACCAGAAATCTTCCAGTTCATCTTCCAGGTTAAGCTGTTGCCCCATGCGGTTGAGCAAGCCGTCGTACCACTGCTCGGCGGTCAGGTTCTGGCCTGTTGCCGTCAGATCGAGCACGGCGACAGCGACGCCTTCTTCCCGCAACCGTGCAGCGGTACGAACCATCAGCGACGACTTGCCCATCTGCCTGGACGTGAGGGTGTAGCAGAAGTCCCCAAGGCTGAGGCTCGCGTAAAGCTCTGCGTCGGCCTGGCGCTGGACGTAACACTCGGCGTCGCGCCTGACGGTTCCGCCGACGATGTAAAAACTATGTTGATCGGGCGTGTTGGTTTCAGTCGTCATTGCAATCACTCTTTCAAATAAAACGAAGACCAGTTGGGCAACCTCAAGAGCATCGGCCAAAACTGTCTTCTGTTGAGTAAGGCGGGAAACGGGGCGTGGAACTGCCACGAAGAAAAAAATTATTGGGAGCCAGTCTGGGAGCGCAGTGCTTCCAGGCTGCGGGCTTTTTCTACTCGCCCTTTCTTTTACGCGCGCGCTCCTCACACGACTCGCAGGCTGGAAGCACTGCGCTCCCAGGTTAAGGCTGCGCTCTCAAGTTAGGTTGCGGTCCCAAATTTACAGCAAACGCTTTCGCAGATAAGTCGCATACAACTGGCAGCGCGGCTTGGCCTCTTGCGCCGAATCTCCCGCCACCAAACCTGCGCTGCGCAGACGGTAAAAGCTCTCCTGCGTCGGGCAGGGCTTGCCTTGCAGAATGCCGCGCACGATCTCGCTCAAGGCCGCGTCCTGTTCGAGCGATGCGGCAATGCGGCGCAGGTGGTCGCCGAAGGGGCCGTCGTCGTGATCGGCGATGGTTTCGAGATGAGCAAGGCTACCCAAATTGGGATGAGGATGCGTAACCATCTCTTGCAAGCCGCAACGTACCAAATAAGGATGGCCGCCGACCAAGCGGAAGTAACGTTCGATCTCAGGTTTATTTTTGAGCGGCGAGCCGTAACGCGAATTCAATTCGGCGACTTGATCGAAGTTGAAATCATCCAGCGCCAGCCGCGTGCCGACGTTGAAGGGCGATTGGTTCATATCGGTGATGAACAGATGCGCTTCGGTGGCGTAGGCGATGGCCATCGTCATTCGCTGCCACGGGCCTTCAGGGTCCAGGGAGCGTTCGTTGTGCCACGAACGGAAGAGGCCGAAGACTTCGCTGCCGAAGGTGGTCGTGAACAAGCGATCCACTTCATCCAGGCCCCATACCAACGGCCCGTTGATCTTGCCCAGCACTTCGCGGCGAATAAACCGTTCGAAGTTGATGCTGGGGCCGCGCCGCGCGTTCCAGACTTCATCAAGCGACACATCCAGATCGAGTTGGTCGGCAATCAGGTCGGCCAATGCCAGGTAAAACGTTTCGGCGGTGGCCAAATCGCTGGTGTTCAACTTTTGCAAATCGGTCAATGCGATCTTGGCTCCGGCAGCGCGCGCTTGCTGCAATCCACGAGCGAGCAGCGAGGTCTTGCCGACTTGCCGCGCACCTTTGACCAGCACGATGCTGTCGCGGCGGGCGATGGCCGCGCGGAACTCTTCGTCGGTCGGGCGCACGATGTAATAATGCGAAGAAAGCGGGACAGCGCCGCCTGCAGGTTCGATCTCGCGGTTCGTTTCGCCCTGCGGCATCTCGCGGGACAGGCTCTCGGTCTTGTCTGAAATCAAGGTCGAAAAATTGTCGGGCAAACCGGCAGCTTGCTCCGGCGCTTTGCTTCTGGCGGCGAGATCCAACTCCAGTTTCAGTTCGCGCAAATCTGCGAGCAGTTCCTGGCTAGTCTGGTAACGCTCGGCGCGCTCTTTGGCCAACGCTTTGTGGATGATGCGTTCAAGCTCAGCGGGAGCGGCAGGAGCGAAATGGCGCGCTGGCGCGGGTTCATCACGCAAAACCGCAGTAACGATTTCGCCGGGCGTCGCGCCGCTGAAGGGCAGGCGTCCGGTCACCATTTCATAAATCACCACGCCCAGACTGAAGATGTCCGACCTGGCATCAACCGGCTGGCGGCGAATTTGTTCAGGAGACATATAACTGGGCGTGCCCATCAGAATCGCCGGATCGGTAAGAACTGGCACCGCTGCGTCTGCGCTGCCCGCGTCAGCCGGTGTGCCGGGCAGCGGTTCGCTAAGCTTCGCCAAGCCGAAGTCCAGCACCTTCACGTAACCGTCATGCCGCACCATGATGTTTTCCGGCTTGATGTCGCGATGCGTGATGCCAATGGCATGCGCGGCACTCAGGGCACCGGCCATCTGCACCGTTACCTCGGCGATTTCGCCGGGACTCAATCTGGCAGCGGCCATGCGGTCGCGCAGCGTATGGCCTTCGATAAACTCGGTGACGATGAAGTACGCGCCATCAAATTGATCAATCTCGAAGACCGTGATGATGTTCGGATGGTTCAAGGCTGAGGCCGCGCGCGCTTCTTGTTGAAAGCGTTGAGCACGCTGCCCATCGCGCGTTGATTCGCGCAACAACAATTTGAGCGCGACTTTGCGCCCCAATCGCGAATCCTGCGCAAGATAGACTTCACCCATACCACCACGACCCAGCAAAGAGAGTACTCGGTAATGGCTGATCTCGGACCCGATGAACGACGGCGGCGCGACGGCCAGGATTTCAACTGACGCGCTCAAGGTTGAAGGATTTAGAAATCCTTCGTCCGCCGCGACGCGCCCACGCGCGGCCAGCAGCGATCTAACCTCGCGTAATAACTCATCATCACCGGCGCAGGCCGCGCGCAGAAAAGCGCGATGCTCCGCCGGATCAAGCTTCAAAGCGTCGTGATAAAGTTGATCCACTTTTTGCCAGCGTTCAGGATTCATCATCATCCACACCTCTTAATTCGCGATAAAGCCACGCGCGCGCCAAATCCCAATCGCGCATCACCGTGCGCGGCGAGATATTTAGAACTTCGGCGGTCTCGTCTACGCTCAGGCCGCCGAAGAATCTTAGCTCAACAACCTGGCACTGGCGCGGACTGAGTTCCGCCAAACTCTTCAACGCATCATCCAGCTTGATCATTTCAGCATCGCGATCAATGAGGACGGCCTCGGCCTCAGTGAGTGAAACTTGGTGCGCATTGCCGCCGCGTTTGGCATACTGCCGCGCACGGGCGAAATCCACCAGCACGCGCCGCATCATTTGCGCGGCGATGCCTAGGAAATGCTCGCGGTTTTTCCACTCGACGCTCTGCCAGTCAATCAGTCGCAGGTAGGCTTCGTTGATCAGCGCTGTGGTTTGAAGTAGGTGTCCGGCGCGTTCGCCCCGCAAATAGAGTTTGGCCAGACGGTGAAGCTCGCCATAAACCAGCGGAGCGAGGCGATCAAGGGCCGTCTTGTCGCCGTCGCTCCAAGCTTGCAGTAGTTGTGTGATTTGTTTGCTGCCAGTGGAATGATTCGCCATCGTTTGCCCACCGCCTTATTCGTCATTACATCCGGGCGTGCAGAGCGCGTAATCTACCGCAACTTGTTTGGTGACGATATGGCGTTGAGCTTGCGATGGGACGATTTTTTGTTACTGCGTGACAGTGGCACGATTGTCTAGTCCGGCTTTGACGGCGGCTTCCTGCGGCTGTTCGGTCAGGCCGAAATAGCCGATGGTGACGAAAAAGCCCGGCAGCAGTTTGACGTGAACCTTGCCCAGGTACTGCTGCGGCGCGATCTCTACCACTTCGTCCAGAATGATGCGGATGAAGAGCGGGTTTTCGCGCACGGCGGCGTAATCAAGCTTCAACACATCCACGGTTGTATCTTTCTTGCCTTTGCCCACCCACGTTTTGAAGTAGTAGGCACGCGTATTTCCGTCTTCGTTGACGCTGAATTTTGGATAGAACGGCGAGGCGATCTTCAAAATCTTCGCACCCAGAGGAGTAAAGATGTTGAAGCCAAGTTGATTTTGTTGATCAAAAGATTTGCCCAGCCACGGCACCTGTTTGTCCAGCAGAAGGTGCGCCTTGCCGGGATGGAAACCTTGCGGCAGCGGGTCGGGCACGCGACCTTGCACAAATGCCTGGTGATAAGGGCTGCGTTGGACAAACAGCGTGATCAGCGAACCGAGAAGCACGATGGCAGCAAGAACTACGGCGAGGGAAAGCAAAAGATTCAGCAGCATCAGGGGATTCTCCTTTGGGGTTTTGATTTGCGCTTGAAACTACGCGCTTGCCGCCGATTTCGGATTTACTTCAGGGATTCAAAAAGGTGGGATAGATTTTGCTGGTCACAAAAAGAAAAGCGCGAGTGGCCTGAACATCCCGCAGCGATTGCCGTGCGAAATGCTCAGGTCACTCACGCTTCCCCGACCGAATTGAACTTTGATGCGTTAGGGCCGGGCCACGACAATTTCGTTGCGGCGCAGTACGCGCAATTGCTGTTGTGCGGCGGCTTCGGCGGCGCGCGGATTGGTCTTGATTTGCGCGGTCTGCTGTTTGATTTGCTGGTTGGTCGCCTTCATATTTTCATAGCGCGAAGAGACAACCGCGTTCGATTGCGACGCCTCCTGTTCGGCGTCCTGCGCACGGCGGTAGGTCGAAACCGATAACGCCGTGAAGGTCAGCACGATCATTGCCAGCCAGACGTAATTGGGAATGTGGGGAATCCAGCTTTTCACGACTGCGCGCGAAGATGCGCGCGTTCCGGCACTTGCTCCGATTGGCAATGCACGCGAACGCAAGGCAACGGCTTGTGCTGAGCGAGTTCTAGCTGAGTAAGAATTGGCGACTCGTTTCAAGTAACACCTCCAAATTTTCCTTTAAGTTAAGTTTCGGCATGGCAACGAACCACGGGCAACGACCATAAATTCAGTGCCAGACATACGAAGCAACGACTACGAAATGCTAATCCCGACGTGCTTCCGCACGGCTCTCTGCAGATGGTTGCAGAAGCTTCGTCGGACAAGCGTTTTTGCAAACGGTTTTTGACCTAAGGAGGTCAGTTTGATTCTGACTATTTGTGTTTTCACTTAGTGTGGTGGAACCGCACCACTTGAACCGTTAGCTCGATGCTGTTTCGGCTACCGGTTATTTTCACTTGAACTTTAATGCTTTGTTTAACGTGGGCGGAAAGTAGCATAGAGCCTAAAACCTGTAAAGCGTTATTTTTCAGCAGTTTCACACCTGAAACTTCATGTTTAGCTTGATTCTCAAATAAACTGGCAAATGTTTAACCAAGTCCCTTAAAAAAAGAGTTGCAAGTACACAGAGGGTTGACTACAGCATATTGTGCACTTACTTCAATTGTCGCGGATATGCTGTGCCTTTAGCTCTATTTTATAGAGAACTCGACAGTTTGAGCATTTCCAACAACCTGATGATTCCTATTGAGGAAAAAAACTTTCTGCTGTCTCACTGATGAAATCCGTCATTAAGCATTCATTCAGCCAGATATAAGCCAAAGATAAAGGATGGTGCGCGAGTTTTACCTCTGACAATAAGTCGTCTACCATCTCGCGCCACAATGCGTGATTCTCCCTCTTCTCGTTTCCAGGCGGCTCAGTGGCTGGTGGTTTGTGCCCTGGCCAGCGGGGCAATGTTGTTTCTGTTTGATGACAGTTGTCAGATTGATGGCGGCCAGCATTACCTGTTTGCGCGCTGGGCGTGGGTGCATCACGAACTATTTATCGGCGTCTGGTCACGCCCACTGTTTACATTTCTTTATGCCTTTCCGGCCCTGCTCGGCTTTCGCGCGGCGCGGGCATTGACGGTATTCATTTGTTTGGCGATTGGATGGCACACCTGGCGGCTGGCCGAAGACTTCAAGATGCCTTGTGCGCCGTTCAGCATTGCCCTGCTCTTTCTTCAACCGTCGTTCTTTCTTTTCAGTGCTGACACGATGACCGAGCCGGTTTTTGCGTTGGTCTACGTCATCGCATTGCGCCTGCATCATCGCGGAAAAACGGTTATTGGAATGATCGTCGCGTCACTGATGATTCTGGCTCGCCCGGAAGGGTTCTTTCTTGGCGTGCTGTGGGCGATCTGGGGATTGCGGAGTGCGCGCGATCCAGTATCAAGTAAGTCATTTGGTCAGCTTAATCAGGAGTCGCTCCAATTCAAATCCGCACTCCGCAGCCAGCCAATCTGGCCGCAATCCGCAATCAAGCTGCTCTATCTGGCTACAGGTTCGTTGATCTGGTGGCTGACAGCGTTACTGCTGACCGGCGATCCGCTCTTCATCAAACATAACTGGCCAACGAACTGGCCGATAACCGGCACGGTTTACGGCGCGCATGGGCTGATCGCTTATCCAGCCCGCTTGCCGGAAGCGGTCGGGCTGTTTTTGCTGCCGGTCTTTTTGTATGGCTTGATAAAGCTGTTGAAGCAGCGACGGCTATTCACAATCACTTCGTCGTTTCTGTTGCTCTTCGTGCTGCATACAATCCTGCGTGCATACGGCCTGCTTGGTTCAGCCGGATATCCGCGCTACATGGTGGCGATCTCGCCCGCAATCGCATTGATTACGCTGGCAGGCTGGAATGGTCTGGCATCCCGGTTCGCGCATGTTTCGCATCCGGTCAGGGCCGGCTGCGCCGCGGTCATTCTGGCAATTTCCGCCTGGTGCAATTTCGTCTATGCAGACGGCGCCGAATGGTCGCGCGATGCACTGGCGATTGAGACTGTGCATCAACGGTTTCGAATGCAAAACAACCAACCGGCGGTTACAAGGCTGGTCTGGAGTAAGCCCTATGCCTGCATCCTGTTTGACGGCGATCCCTGGCAGAACCCGGCGTTTACGCATAACCAGGAAACGGATTTGCGAATATTACGCGACCTGCCCGCAGGCACATTGGCTGTATGGGATGAACGGGTAGGCCCGAAAGAGTTCGGTCTGCGAGCTGAAGACTTCCAGGCGGCAGGATTTTCAATGCTTCATTCGCAAGCATTCAATCTGAGAGGTTACGTCCTTGACCGAGCCTGGTTCGGCTTCGGCGGGCCACGCCAGCAAACAATCTACCTACTGTACAAAAAGATGAAGAGCGCCGGACAATAATTGTTTTACTGTCCGGCGCTCTTCATCTTGGCCGCAGCTTTCGCGGCGACAGCCTTGGAATTTATCGGCAGGTGTTAAGCCGCGAGAGGATCGAAACGATTGCACGCATGTCCGCATCGCGCTCTTCGGAATAAGGAGCAATGCCCGTGACATCACATTGCGTGAAGAACTCACCCAAGGTCATTTCCGGCGACAGTGTAACGCCGGTGCTTAATTTCATTGGGTCAAACGCCAGGTTATAACAACTCAAATTCGTGTTCTGCGCGCCAAAAACCGTTGGAAGTGGAACCTGCGCCAGCGTCAATTGTGCGGCAACATAATGCTGATTGAAGAGTTGCTGGGGAGCCGTTCCTCTTGTCCGCAATGCAAAAAGAACCTGCGTGGGCGAGGCGGTACTATCCACCGGGTGATTCAGATTCACCCCGCTGATCAAGATGTCCCTGCCGTGAAAGTTCAATCGAAAGTAATTGGAGGCGTAATATTGCGGCGTCTTGAAACAGAACTGAGTGCCGCATTCCATAACGCCCGCGGCAGCGCGCGTGGCAGGCACCTGCTGACCAGCGAATAAAGAGCCAGCAATAACAATCAGCAACATAAATAACCATCGGGCGAGAGTTCGAGCGGAGGTGTGAGCCGTCATTGAGTGTATCTCCTTCCAAAGTGTATGAGGTTGATCGAAGAAGTCCGATGAATCATCCATCGGAAAATTCTGATCTCGAATTGTGAGTGATTGAGCGCGGCACCTCGCTCGGAAAATGAAAAACAGGGATGTTGTCGAAGGCTGGGGCAATTGCTTTTCAAAACATCCGCTGACGCCGCGCAGCTTAATTCCTGCCGCTCTTGAGCGTCAATGGCTGTCGCCATTCGCCAGCAAGATTTTTGCGAGTGGGCTGCTGCAATTTTGCCGGGTGCGTTTTGCCGGTACCCATTGGCTGGGTACCCTTTTGCCGGTACTATGCCGAGACCATATGTTGAAATCCACTGCTGTACGAATCGGGCTTGTACTGACAGCCGTGCTGCTGCTGGCGGCGGGCGGATGGCTTTACACGCGACGCGCCAAACGAATCGAAATTGTCAGCTACATCCCGGAATCCGCGCTGGGTTTTTTGGAAATCAATGACCTACCACAACTGCTGACGCAGACAACCTCAACCAAAGCCTGGCAACAGCTTGCGCCAGCCTATGGCATCTCCGATAAGTTGAACTTACTGGGTGAAGTCGGACGCGTGGGTTGGTTGGCGAGTCTGGCCGGAAATCAGGAAGCGGTGATCTTTTCGCAGGCGCAAGTCGCCCTTGTTGCCACCAGTCTGGAGGTTCGCGGCGAAGCCGTGAAGCCTCGGCTGGCACTGGTGGCTGAAACGCACAGCCGGGCAAGCACACTGCAAAGCGTCATGGAAAAGCGGCTGCCAGAGCTGGCACAGAGTCTTTTCGGGCAGGCGGAGAAGCAGACTAGCGAATATGCGGGCGTGCCGGTCGTCAGCTTCGGCATCTCCGGCTCGGAGCGGAAGCTGTTGGCAGCGCGAATTGACGGCGAATTGATTCTAGCCAATCACGAAGAGCCGTTGCGCGCTTGCATTGATACTCGATTGGGCCGCGCGCCTTCGATTGCCAGTAACTTTTATCTCCCTAAAGCGCGCCCGACGGTCGGTGCAAATGCCAGCCTCTTCGGCTTCGTCACTGCTGAAGGCGTCAAGCGGCTGCTGCGTTTTGGAACTTATCTGGCAGCGGGCGGCGTTGTCGGCAAGGCCGCGTTGGCCGGCGCTGTTGGCGATGTGTTTACGGACTTTTCGGCCAAGACCTGCGACGGCATTGCCTACGGCACTAGCTTCGCCGATGGCCAGATCATTGACCGGTATGCTCTGCTCTTTAAGCCAGAGTTGACCGAAAAACTGAAGACAGTTATCAAAGCCGCCCCAAATCAGAATCAGGCATTAAACCTTGTCCCGGCATTTCCCCGTGAAGTCACTGTGATCAATGTCATCAATCCAAGCCGGACATTTGATGAGCTAGAGAAAGCGGTTTCGTCGCGTGTGGATGTGGCGCAGAGCTTCCTGCTGCATCAATTTCTGATCGGCGTGCGCGAAGTGGCATTGGGCAAAGAGCCGAGCGGAATGAAGCCCGGCGAATATACAAGCGTGGCTGTCGGCGATGAAATTGTCGGCTTCAATCTGACTAACGAGCCATTGAACCGCGTCTGGCTGCTGGCTGCGCGCGATCGCAGAATGATGGCGCGATTGGCGGAAAGTTTGCTGTCGCAAGTTCGGGAAAAGCGCATGGCAGCGATCCGTCACGAAGATGTGGCAGGTTTCGATGTAATGAATTCCAGCGAACCATCGCGCGGCGCGGCAGTCTTCATCGGTGACGTGCTGGCGCTGGGCGCGCGCGCGCAGTTGCTCCGCCTGATCGAAGCGCATCGCAGCGGGCAAAAGCTGGCCGCGACACCGCAATTCACGTCGGCCAATCAATCATTGAAGTCATTGTTGGCAATGCGGTCGTTGCCAGCCGTGCCACTTGCCAGCTTTTCATCAATCAAGGAAGAGAGCAACGAGATGATGGTAGCGTTGGCGCACGCATTCGGAACTAGACTTATCCCGGTGCAGGTTCCCGCGCTGGAGCAATTGCCGATGGCCGCCAGCGCGACTTCGCTGAGCGAACATGGATTGCTTTTCGAATCGCAGTCGCCCTTTGGCAATTTGCCGTTTCTGGTTTCATTGGCCGATGGATCAATTACCCGTAAAGAACAAAATCAATAATCACGACTGCCTGCTTCGCGCCGCCAATCTGACCAAGATATATGCTGGCCGTGCGGAACAGGTTGTCGTCTTCCGCGACCTCAATCTGGAAGTCGCGCGCGGAGAGATGGTCGCGATTGTCGGATCATCGGGCGCGGGCAAATCAACGCTGCTGCATCTGCTGGGCGGATTGGATCACGCAACCTCCGGCAGCATTACTGTTGGTGAATTTGACTTGGAAAAAAATGCTGAGCTAGACTTGGCCCGCTTTCGAAACCGTCAAATCGGATTCATCTTTCAGTTTCACCACCTGCTTCCTGAGTTCTCTGCAACTGAGAACGTGATGATGCCGTTGCTGATTAACGGCACTGCGAAACGCGGGGCTATGACTCGCGCGCGCGTTCTTTTACACCGTGTCGGGCTGTCATCGCGCGCCGAACATCGCCCCGGCGAACTTTCAGGCGGCGAACGTCAGCGAGTCGCACTGGCCAGAGCGTTGGTCTGTTCACCAATGTTATTGCTGGCGGACGAACCGACAGGCAATCTGGATGAGCGAACCGGGGACACCGTCCATACTCTGCTTCGAGAATTGCAGGCCGAAGCGAAACTGACCGCCGTCATTGTGACGCACAACGAACGGCTGGCGGCAACCTGCGACCGCGTCTTGCGGATGGAAGATGGAAAGCTGATCGAATTCCCGTCAGTGCCACCCAGCACTGACTCAAACCACAACTGCTGAACTTTTGCAGTAGGTATCGAATGTTCGAACGTTATACCGAGAAAGCACGCCGCGTGATCTTCTTTGCGCGATACGAAGCCAGCCAGTTCGGCGCGATTCAGATCGAAGCCGAACACATTCTGTTGGGGCTGATCCGCGAAGATAGAAATCTGACCTATCGGTTCTTCCATCGCTCGCACGCGACGGTTGAATCCATCCGCCGCGAGATTGAAGGGCGCACCGTGTTGCGTGAACGCATCCCCAACAACATTGATCTGCCACTGGCTGGCGAAGCCAAGCGCGTGCTCGCCTTTGCCGCAGAAGAATCTGAACGCCTGGGCAATCGCCACATCGGGACAGAGCATTTGTTATTAGGCTTGTTGCGCGAAGAGAACTCTGTCGCGGCAGAGATTCTGTATGAACGCGGCCTGCGGCTGTCGGACATCCGGCAGGATTTGATGCGGCAAGCGAATATGGAGCGCAATGCCCATCATCGCAAAGACACACCTCATCTGTTTGAATTCTGCCGTGATCTGACTGCTGACGCGCTGGAAGGCAAGCTGGATCCACTGGTCGGGCGCGAAGAAGAGATTGATCGCCTGACCCAGATCCTTTGCCGTCGTACCAAGAACAATCCCGTGCTGATTGGCGAACCCGGAGTCGGTAAAACGGCAATCGTCGAAGGCTTGGCGCAACGAATTATCAATTGCGAGATTCCGTCATTTCTGGTGGACAAAAGGATTCTTGCGCTTGATCTGAGCTTGGTCGTCGCGGGAACCAAATATCGCGGTCAGTTTG
This sequence comes from Blastocatellia bacterium, assembly GCA_038211695.1. GTDB lineage: Bacteria > Acidobacteriota > Blastocatellia > RBC074 > RBC074 > RBC074. The sequence goes on from JBBQVH010000025.1 coordinate 18,074, forward strand.
AAGAGCGCATGAAAACGATCATGCGCGAACTGATGGAAAATCCGCAGTACATTGTTTTCATTGACGAGATTCACACGCTGATTGGCGCCGGTTCCGCCGAAGGCAGCCTGGACGCTGCCAACATTTTAAAACCAGCGCTTTCGCGCGGCGAAATTCAATGCATTGGCGCGACAACTCCAGCGGAATTTCGCAAATCAATTGAGCGCGATCGCTCGCTGGAGCGCCGCTTCCAGGCGGTCAAGGTTCCTGTTCCAAATGATGAGGAAACGATCGTCATCATTGATGGAATCAAGGATCGGTACGAGTCCTATCACAACGTCCGCTACGATGCTGCCGCAATTGAGGCCGCCGTTTACCAGTCCAGCCGATACCTGCCCGAACGATTTCAACCCGATAAGGCAATAGATGTAATTGATGAAGCTGGCGCACGCGTCAAACTGCGCGTACAGCGCGAAAGCGGCTACGTGCCGCCGCCAGCGCGCTGGCAGAATGACCAAAGAGAATCAAGGGGGGAGTATCGTGGCGATTACCGCACTGACCCTCGCGACCGTAATCGAATCTATTCCAGCTCGCGCCGCACGCCCCAGTATTACGAGCCGCCGGAGTTTGAAAACATCGCGGCGCTGGTTTCCAAACAGGATATTGAAGATGTGATCTCGCGCTGGACAGGCATTCCGATTTCCGATTTACATGAAGCGGAAGCCAGTAAACTGCTGCGGATTGAAGAAGAGTTGCACCTGCGCATCGTCAGTCAGAATTCGGCGATCTCGGCGCTGGCACGCGCGATTCGCCGCTCACGTGCAGGACTGAAGAATCCGAACCGTCCTGTCGGCTCATTTTTATTTCTTGGGCCAACCGGTGTCGGCAAAACCGAAGTCGCGCGCTCGCTGGCAGAATTTATGTTTGGTTCCGAGCGAGCGATGATCCGCTTCGATATGTCAGAGTTTATGGAGAAGCACGCGATCTCCAAATTAATCGGCTCGCCGCCAGGCTACGTCGGCTATGAAGAAGGCGGGCAACTGACCGAACGTGTGCGGCGCAATCCATACTCGGTGCTGCTGCTTGATGAGATCGAGAAGGCGCACCCGGACATCTACAACATCCTGCTGCAGGTTTTTGAAGATGGAGTTCTGACCGACGCATTGGGCAATACGGTGGACTTCAAACATGTCATCGTGATTATGACCTCGAACATTGGCGCGCGCTTCGTCAATAAAGGCGGCCACGTTGGCTTCCATTCTTCCCGGCAGGACGCGCAGGCCAAAACTGAAGACCGCGTCATGGCTGCCGTACGCGAAACCTTCAATCCTGAATTCATTAATCGGCTGGACGAAATCATTGTGTTCGATCCGCTCAGCGAAGAGGACCTGCTAAACATTATTGACCTTTTGGTTCGGCAGATGAATCAAACGCTGCGTCGCCAGAGCCTGGAAATCTACTTAACCAACTCAGCCAAACGCTGGATCGTTGAGCAAACCTGCACCGACCGCAGCTACGGCGCTCGCCCGTTACGCCGCGCCCTACAGAAGCATGTGGAAGACCCATTGTCAGAAGCTTTAATTCAAGGCCAACTGACAGGCACCTCAGAGGTTGAGATTTTCCTCGATAACAACACCCTCAGAATCCGGCCTTTACTCACCGACGGTTTAGGGGAGGAGCTGGAACCCGACGAACTTTTAGTTCATTGAGATGATTGGCGTCGGTTTGGCAAGAATTGGGCTTGCCGTTTTCTCTTTCCAAATTTCTTTTTCCCCTGGTGGTCTTTATCCGCAAGGTTGCGGCGTGCAGTCATTCTCTATTCGTACCCTGTTCGTAAAGATAACTTGGTTGCCGCAATTCCGCTGAAATCAGACTTGCTTGCCCGGCCTCAAGAAACTTTAATTTACTTGATTGCTTGGATCTGTAAAAACTTGGTGCGAAAAATGAATATCCTGTGCTAGAGTGCGTTCGGAGTTTTCGCTCCGCCATTGAATCGTTACCCTAGAAAAGATCTTCTGCCCCATCCCCGATTGTCAGACATCCCAACGTCGGATCGCCAGCGCAAGAAGCTTTGAATTATTTCCCTGAGGTTGCACATTGGCCCTGATGGGCGTGTTCCCCATTCCTTTACGGCATTTGATTGCCGAAACACTTTTACACCTTTTCCTTTTCATCTCGATTTTGAGAACTTTGGGCAAGGAATCAGGAGACAAACAAAATGAAAGCAAAATTGATCAAAAAAGATTCTCCATTGCAGGAAGAACTGAAACAAGCACGGAAGAGCAGGAAACTTCGAAAGAAAGCCGTCACCGCGCGGACTGCCTTTGAAATCACGACCGACTGGCTAAAGAGCCGACGCGACGAAACTGGCAATGCTCGCGAAGCCTTTGCTGCTCTCTTCACTAACACCGACCCTCAGTCGGCCTAATTCCCTCAACTGACAACTCTCTTTTCTCCACCGTGAGCCATTCTTCAGGATGACCGGCAACAATTGATTGGGGGGCGAGACCATCGTCCCCTTACCAAGCCCGATAAAATATTTTGGCATTTTTTCCCTGCCAAACATTCACGAACGAAGCCATCTCTTCCTACATCGAAGCATCTCGGCTACAATCGCGCCCTCGCATTGGTTGATCCAATTTTCAAACTCAACATCAAAAAGCATCGCGAAGGAGCAATTCATGAGTAGTCTTCAACCCACGAAAGAGCACAAATTTACCTTCGGTCTGTGGACGGTTGGCAATCCGGGCCGGGATCCGTTTGGCGAACCAACACGCAATCTCATCCCACCGCCGACTATCGTCAAACGCCTGTCTGAACTGGGCGCATATGGCGTCAACTTCCACGACAATGACTTGGTTCCAATCAATGCCACACTGGCTGAGCGCGATAAAATCGTTCGTGAATTCAAACAGGCATTAAATGATCATGGGATGGTCGTGCCAATGGCCACCACCAATCTGTTCGGCGACCCTGTCTTCAAAGACGGCGCGTTCACTTCAAACGACCCACGGGTTCGTCTGTATGCAATTCAAAAAACGATGCAGTCCATGGACCTGGGCGCGGAATTTGGCGCAAAGCTTTATGTCTTCTGGGGAGGGCGCGAAGGCGCAGAAGTAGACGCTGCCAAAGACCCGCGGGAAGCCATCAAATGGTTTCGTGAGGCAATCAACTTCCTTTGCGAATACTCCATCGAGCAAGGCTACGGCTACAAGTTTGCGATGGAGGCCAAGCCGAATGAGCCGCGCGGCGACATCTACTTCCCTTCTACCGGTTCGTATCTGGGCCTGATCAACACGCTTGACCATCCTGAAATGGTCGGCGTCAATCCCGAAGTCGGGCACGAGGGGATGGCCGGCCTGAACTTCTACCACGTCGTCGCACAGGCGATTGAGGCGGGCAAGCTCTTCCACATTGACCTAAACGATCAGAAAGGCTGCCGCTTCGATCAGGATTTGCGCTTTGGTTCGGAGAGCATAAAGAACATGTTCTTCCTGGTCAGACTACTCGAAGACGCTTACGACGGGCCGCGCCATTTCGACGCGCACGCGTACCGCAGCGAAGACGAAGAGGGTGTGTGGGACTTTGCGGCGGGCTGTATGCGAACCTACCTGATCTTGAAAGAGAAAGCTCGGCAATTTGAAGACGATCCCGATATCCAATCGCTGCTGGCTGGCATCAGGTCATCCGACCCGAACTTCGAACCCGTGCCGGTGGTGTTTACGCCCGAACGCGCCAAACAAATCAAAGAGATGAATCTTGATCGCGTGGAGCTTGCGAAGAAAAAGCTGCCTTATGAAAAGCTGGATCAGTTGGTCATTGATCTGCTGCTCGGCGTTCGATAATCACAACTCCAATCGTGGAAGAGGCCGTGGATTGGGCGTTTCCTGCTCCACGGTTTCAGCCCTCCTGATGAACTACCGCAAATTCAATCACACAGATTTCGCCTGCTCTGAAGTCGGGTTGGGTTGTTGGCAACTCGGCGGCAGCGATTGGGGCGATGTCACGGACGACAAAGCCCTCGATATTCTTGCCGAAGCTGTTGACTGCGGCGTCAATTTCTTTGATACGGCAGATGTGTATGGCGATGGGCGTAGCGAAACTCTGATTGGGAAGTTTCTGAAATCAACCCAGTCCGATGTCTTCGTCGCAACGAAGCTGGGGCGTCGCGGAATCTACCCCGACAAGTACACCGAAGCCACGATCCGTCAGGCAACGGAAGCATCGCTTACCCGTCTGCAAGTGGGCTCGCTCGACTTAACACAACTTCACTGCATCCCAACCAAAGTCTTACGACAAGGTGAAGTCTTCGATTGGCTGCGAAGCCTGAAGCAGGAAGGAAAGATCAAAAGCTTCGGCGCGAGCGTTGAATCAGTAGAAGAAGCACACATTTGCCTGACCCAGGATGGCCTAAGCTCATTACAGATCATCTTCAATATCTTTCGCCAGAAACCGATCAACGAATTGTTCGAAGCAGCCAAAGCCAACTCGGTGGCGTTGATCATCCGGTTACCGCTGGCCAGCGGGCTGCTCAGCGGCAGGATGACAAAGCAATCCCACTTTGCCGCCAATGACCATCGCAATTTCAATCGCGACGGCCAGCTTTTCAATGTTGGTGAGACGTTTGCCGGACTTCCGTTTGAAATCGGCGTTGACTTGGCAGACCAGTTGCGCCCATTCGTGCCGGAAGGAATCACGATGGCGCAGTGGGCGATGCGATGGATTCTGGATCACGAGGCAGTGACGGTGGTGATCCCTGGCGCGACAAAACCGACGCAAGTCACGGACAATGCATCGGCTTCCGACCTCGCGCCGCTCGGTGAAGAAGTTCATCGCCAGCTTCAAGCGTTCTATCAGCAAAAAGTCTCGCAGCACATACGCGGCCCGTATTGAACCCGTTGTTGAACCCTGTTGTTGAACCCTGTTGTTGAACCTTGAGCGCGAGTTTCTCTCGTTGCCCAGATATTTCCTTTCAAAAATATGTCATCACCCGACCTCTCCGCTCTTCCAGCTCCGGCCGATGCGGCAACGTCGCAACGAGCCTCATACGCCTATTTTGCGCTCGTCGTGCTGACGCTGCTCAATCTACTCAATTACATTGACCGCTTCATCTTCGCGGCGCTGATTCCCTACATCCAGAAAGACACTGGCTACACGGATGAACAAATGGGGTTGGTGGCCAGCGCCTTTACCTATGTCTACACGGTTTGCTCTCCGCTCTTCGGCTATCTAGGCGACCGGTATCATCGCGGCCGGCTGGTCGCATTCGGCATCGCCGTTTGGAGCCTGGCCACGGCGGCGGGCGGCTCTGTGGCGTCATTCGCGCAACTGACGGTAGCGCGGTCGGCTGTGGGCATCGGTGAAGCCAATTACGCGACGATTGCGCCGGGCCTGCTTTCGGACTTCTTCGTCAAGGCGCGTCGCGGTCTGGTCATGAGCTTCTTTTTCGTCGCGATTCCGCTGGGCACGGCCATCGGCTATTTGACGGGCGGCCATTTTGGCGCGCCTGAGCGGTTGGGTTGGAGACATACGCTCTATCTTGTCGGCTTGCCCGGTCTGGTCATGGCGCTGCTGGCATACGCCATCCGCGAACCGAAGCGCGGCGCGATGGATGAAGTCGAGGCCGAAAAACCGGCTGATGAACAGGCAATCGGTTTTACCCAGGGATACCGGTTGCTGCTGACCAATGGAGGCTACCTCTTTGCCAGCCTCGGGTATGCTGCGATCACCTTCGCCCTGGGCGCATTGGTGATCTGGGCGCCGAAATGGCTCAGCAGCGACAAGGGATTGAGCATTGAACAAGCCAATCAGGTTTTAGGGCTGTGCGCGGTTGGTGGGGGCATTCTGGGCACGATGGCGGGCGGCATCATTGCCGACCGTTTGACCAAACGTATTCGCGGGGCATTTTTCTGGGTTTGCGCCGTCAGTTCGGCGCTGGCGGCAATCCCTACGCTGATTGCGATCACCTCGTCGAATAAGACGGTCTATATTGTTTGCGTCTTTCTCGGCATTACACTCGCGTTTATCAGCAACGGCCCGGTCAACGCAGTGCTGGTCAACCTGGTACCGGCAAATGTGCGCACAACCGCATTGGGATTGGTCGTTGTAATCATTCACGTCTTAGGCGACGGAGTCTCGAACCTGCTGGTCGGCTCGATTTCGACATGGTTGACGCGCTCAAAGGATTCCCTGCCTAACTTTATCGTCGCGCTTGGCAATCTCTTTCACATTGATCCGGGCACGCAAACGCTCTCCATGGCGCTGCTGCTGATGCCGGTGGCGATGATTGTCAGCGGCCTGCTCTATTGGCTGGGGTTGAAGACGCCAGAAGGAAAAAATTCATAGTGAACAACTACCTTGCCCCCTCAAATGAAGTCGGCTAGAGTCAGCCGGAGTCAGCCAGAATCAGGCTGGCGCTTCAAACCAAGACAAAGACCATATGCCGATTGCCGAAGGAACTCGCCTTGACCGTTACCAAGTCATCTCGCCGATTGGCGCGGGAGGAATGGGTGAAGTTTACCTGGCGCAAGACACCAAATTGGGGCGCAAAGTCGCCATTAAATTGCTCCCGCCTCATTACACACAAGACCCGGAACGCTTGCGCCGCTTCGAACAGGAAGCCTTCGCCGCGTCATCGCTCAATCATCCCAATATCATCACGATCTACGAAATTGGCGAGGCTGAGGGCAGACACTTTATTGTCACGGAGTTCATCGAAGGCCAGACGCTGCGGCGACGATTGGCCGCCGGCAGAATTCCCGCCACTGAAGCCCTGGAGATGGCCGCTCAGGTTGCCAGCGCACTGGCCACCGCGCATAACGCAGGCATCATTCATCGCGACATCAAGCCGGAGAACCTGATGATCCGGCCGGATGGCTACGTCAAAATCCTGGATTTCGGCTTGGCCAAATTGACCGAAAAGATGGTCAACACGGAGCTATTCGAAAACCAACTCGACTCCGAAGAATTTCGCACGCATACCAGCATTGAGAGCATTGAGAGCGGGCCAGACGAAACATCGCCGGTGGAAGTTGGTGAAGCCGTGCGAGGCATATCTCCCGCTTCGGCTGTGGACGAAACCGTGCCGGGCATTGTCATGGGCACGGCACAATATATGTCGCCAGAGCAAGCACGCGGGCTGCGCGTGGACTGGCGCACGGATATTTTCAGCTTCGGCATCGTGCTCTACGAAATGCTGGCCGGGCGCGCGCCGTTCAGCGGCGGTTCGATCAAAGAGATTATCGCCGCGATTCTGCAAACCGATCCGCCGCCGCTCTCGCGCTACCTGCCTGAAGCGACCGAATCCTTGGAATGGATCGTTTCGAAGGCATTGGTCAAAGATCGCGAGGAGCGCTATCAGACAGCCAAGGAGATGCTCAACGATTTCAAACGCCTACAACGCCGTTTGGAAGTCGAGCAGGAAATTTCACGCACCCGCGCCCCTCAAAGTGGCAAAAGCGGAACCAAGCCCAATCCCGGCCCGGAGATCAGACTGAGTGGCAATACAACGCAAGAACTGACCGGCAACACGGGCGTGATCAGCAACGTTCAATCAAGCGGCCTTTTCGCGCATCTGTCTGGCAATGGCCAGCGCAGCAGGTTTACCAATCCGACATTCATCACGCTGGCCGCAGTCACCCTGCTGGCCGTCAGTTTCAGCCTTTATCAATTTATTTCGTCTCGTTCGGTCAAGAGTTCGCCATTCCAATCCATGCAGGTGCGGCGGTTCACGTCCAGCGGCAAAGTGACGCGCGCCGTCATTTCGCCCGATGGCAAATATGTCGTTCACGTTCTGAACAACGCGGGCAAACAGAGTCTGCTGGTTCGGCAGGTGACGCCATCAGACAACGTTGAGGTAGTTGCGCCCGGTGATGTTACTTATCGCGGATTGACCTTCTCGCGCGACGGCACGCACGTTTATTACGTCTTGCAGGAACGCAACGATCCGATTTCATCGCTCTACCAGGTTCCTGTGTTGGGCGGCACGCCACGCAGAATTCTGCGCGACATTGATTCGCCGGTCGCCATTTCGCCCGACAGCAAACAGCTTGCCTTCCTGCGCCGCGTGCGTGGCCAGGGTGAAGATCAATTGCTGTTGGCCAATGCTGATGGCGGCAATATTCACGTGTTGGTTTCGCGCAAAGGCGCGGACTTCTTCAGTATCAGTGGGCCGGCGTGGTCGCCTGATGGAAAGAGCGTGGCCTGCTTTGCGGGTTCGAACACCGGCGGGCGGCATACCTATCTGGCGGAGTTCAACGTTGCCAATGGACAGGACAAACTGATCTCTTCGCAGAACTGGTCGAATGTTGGCCGCGTCTGGTGGCTTCGCGACGGCAGAGGACTGGTCGCCACGGCAGCAGAACAAAGCTCACCGCTGGCTCAAGTCTGGTTCTATCCCTATCCCAGCGGCACGCCGCGCAAAATTACCAACGATTTGAATGATTACCGCGATGCCAGTGTGACCGACGACGCGCGCGCGCTGGCGACGATCCAATCCGAAGCAAACGTCAATGTCTGGCTGCTGCCTTCAGCGAATAGTACCGGTGACACATTGCGCGCCCGCCAGATTACCGAAGGCGTCGGCCATCGCAGCGGCGACCGTGGGTTGACCTGGCTGCCAAACGGAAAGTTGATCTACATCTCAAGAGCCAGCGGCAGCCAGGACATCTGGATGATGGATCAAAATGGAAAATCGCAACAACAACTGACCACCCCGGAAACGCGCGCGGAAACCTATCCATCGGTTTCGCCCGATGGGCGCTACATTGCCTTCTCGTCGAACCGCACAGGCAATTCCAATATTTACCGGCTGGACATCAACAGCGGCGATCAATTGCAATTGACCAAAGGCCCCAGCGAAGAGTTTCCGGCCATCTCTGGCGATGGCAAATGGGTCATCTACACTGCCACGACTTCCAGCAAATTCATGCTGTGGAAAGTGCCAATTGACGGCGGCCAGCCTGTGCAGTTGACCGACAAGCTTTCCTCCTGGCCCGCCATTTCGCCCGATGGGCAACACATCGCCTGCTGGTATCGCCAGGACTCGAATGCTCCCTGGCAAATCGCCATCCTCTCCATCAATGGCGGTGAGCCGGAAAAAGCTCTGAATGTACCACCGACGGCGGATTGGAACATTCCGATCCGCTGGACGCCGGATGGCGGCAGCATCAGTTATGTGGACATGCGCAGCGGCGTATCGAACCTTTGGGCAAAACCGCTTGATGGCAGTGAGCCACGGCAGCTTACTCAGTTCACCACCGACCTGATCTTCTGGTTTGACTGGTCACGCGACGGCAAACAACTGGCTTGTTCGCGCGGCAAAGTCAACAACGACATTATCCTGGTCAGTGAATTCAAGTGATGACTGCAAACTTGGCAAACCTGTCAGCCATCGTTACCGGAGGCGCCAGTGGCATTGGCTTGGCGACAGCCAAGCTTCTGCACCAACGCGGCGCGCGCGTCGCCATTGCGGATGTCCAAGCCGACAAAGGTGAAGAAGCGTTGGCTTCACTAAACGACACAGACCAACGAGCCATCTTCATCCGGGCCAATCTTGCTCAGCCAGAAGAAGCCGGTCGGGTAGTCACCGAAACCGTTCAAGCCTTCGGCAACCTTAACTCCATCGTCAACAGCGCAGGCATTCAACGTTACGGAAACGCCGAACAAACTTCGCTCGAATTGTGGCAGGAAGTGATGTCCGTGAATCTGACGGCAGCCTTTCTGATTTCGCGCGCGGCAATTACACACTTGCGGCAAAACGGAGGGGGTTCCATCGTCAATATCGGCTCCGTACAATCCCACGCCGCACAGCGAGGCGCAGTGGCCTACGTCACCAGCAAACACGCAATGCTCGGCCTGACGCGCGCAATGGCTGTGGATTATGCCAGCGAGCGCATTCGCGTGAATTGCGTTTGTCCGGGCACCGTGGATACGCCAATGTTCCGATGGACAGCTTCACTCGACGCCAAACCCCATTCAGTCATCAATGCCTGCGAAGCAATGCATCCAATCAATCGAATCGCTCAGCCTGAAGAGGTCGCCGAAGTCATCGCCTTTCTGCTGACCGACGCGGCTTCGTTTATGACGGGAACTGCGATTGATGTGGATGGCGGATTGTTGGCTCTGATCGGCGGCGCGCCGGCGACTGAGTAATGATTCGGTTGATGCTATTGCCGCTCTTCCATAGCCGGATGTATGCTAAATTTGCTAACGGATAAGCTGAAAGGAGCTGACTCTTTATGACGACGTTAAACATTTCTCTGCCCGACAATATGAAAGCTTTCATTGACGCTTGCATCGCCGAAGGCGGCTACAACACTGCCAGCGAATACTTCCGCGAGCTTGTACGGCTCGATCAAGAGCATCGGGAACAGAAAAAGTTGGAAGCGGTATTGCTGGAACGAATGCAAGGCGACGATTGGGAAGAGATGTCCCAATCGGACTGGGCTTCTCTCAGGCAAGAATTGGGAACAAGGCTGGCGACGGAGGGAAAGACATAGATGCTGACTATTCTGCGCCGCCGCATCTTTATCAATGAATTGCTCGACATCGCGGAGCATTTAGGACAGGACAATCCGGAGGCCGGGCAGCGATTCATAGACGCTTGCGAGGAAACTTTTGCAGAACTTGCCCGAATGCCACAGCTCGGCAGCGCACGCGCCTTCACCCACCCAGACCTGCAAAATATTCGTATGTGGCACGTCAAAGGCTACGACAAATATTTGATCTTTTATCGGCCTACCAAAACCACACTCAGGCTCTTGCACATTGTTCACGCCGCACGGGATTACAAAACCCTGTTTGAAGGGAAATAAGTAACAACTCTCACAGCAAGCCAACGACAAGCTTGCGCAAGATCGCGCAAGACCGCACTGACTCCTTCCGCTAGTCTACTCCTTCATCCAATCATCACTTCATCAAGCCGGTTAAAAGGAGAACTCAGTTATGATCGAAAAAGGCGCACCCATTGCGGAGCCGAAAGGCAAGCTTGGCGTCCTGCTCGTGGGCATGGGCGCAGTCACGACGACCTTCATCGCTGGGGTCGAAGCCATCAAGAAAGGTCTGGCCAAACCCATCGGCAGCTTGACGCAGATGGGAACGATCCGCTTGGGCAAACGTACCGATGGACGTTCGCCGCTGATCAAAGAATTCGTGCCGCTGGCCGGTCTGGACGATCTGGTTTTCGGCACGTGGGACATCTTTGAAGAGAATGCTTACGAAGCCGCGATGCACGCGGGTGTGCTGGAAAAAGAGATTCTGCTGCAACTCAAACCGCAGCTCTCGAAGATCAAGCCGATGCCTGCGGTCTTCGATCAGCAGTACGTTAAACGGCTGAATGGCACGAACGTCAAAACAGGCAAAACCAAAATGGATTTGGCCGAACAGTTGATGGCCGACATTGCGGAGTTCAAGCGGAAGAACAAATGCTCGCGGCTGGTGATGGTCTGGTGCGCTTCGACCGAGGTCTTCATCAAACCGCAGCCAGTGCACAAAACGCTGGACCGCTTTGAAAAGGCAATGCGGGAAAATCACAAGTCCATCGCGCCTTCGATGATTTACGCCTACGCCGCGCTGAAATCCGGCGTGGGCTTTGCCAACGGCGCGCCGAATCTGACGGTGGACATTCCGGCCATCACACAACTGGCCGAGCAGCAGAACCTGCCTCTCTGCGGCAAAGACTTCAAGACCGGCCAGACCTTGATGAAGACGATGATCGCGCCCGGCCTGAAAGCGCGAATGCTGGGGCTGGCCGGCTGGTATTCGACCAACATTCTGGGCAACCGCGACGGCGAAGTGCTGGACGATCCAGGCTCGTTCAAGACCAAAGAAGAATCGAAGCTTTCGGTGCTGGATCATATTTTGCAGCCCGAAGTTTATCCCGATCTTTACAGCGACTTTTCACACATCGTGCGGATCAACTACTACCCACCGCGCGGCGATAACAAAGAAGGCTGGGACAACATAGACATCTTCGGCTGGCTGGGTTACCCGATGCAGATCAAGATTGACTTCCTCTGCCGCGATTCGATTCTGGCCGCGCCGATCGTGTTGGACCTGGCTTTGTTTATGGACTTGGCGCAACGCACCGGCATGCGCGGCATTCAGGAATGGCTGTCGTTCTACTTCAAATCGCCCATGTGCGCACCGCAGCTTTATCCCGAACACGATCTGTTCATTCAGTTGATGAAGCTGAAAAACACATTGCGCCATCTGCGCGGCGAAGAGCTGATCACACATTTGGGCTTGGAGTATTACGACTAACTGGCAGTCCTTAGCCATCAAACAAAAAGCGCAGGCCGACGACTTCGTTGGCCTGCGCTTTTTGTTTATCCGGACTGTTTGGTTAGTTACTTTTTCTCTACTTCATCCGGCCAGACTTTGTATTGCTCATAACGTTGCCGGTTCGATTCAGTATCCGAAAAGACGATGATCGTTTTGTCTTCGATCAGGCGCGCTTGGAGGTGTTGCTGAACGAGAATAATTCTCGTCGCGGCCTTTATCGTCATGTCTTTAAGTTCCACACTCATTTTGACTTCTTTGACTGTATCGTCGTAAACAACATTGATCTTCAGTTGCTTGCCCATAGTGGTCAGCACCGACTTTACAGAAGCGTCTTTGAACGCAAAATTTTGTATACCCCCATCTTCGTCTTTCTTCTGTTCAGTTGACTGCGCCCATCCGGCGACGGGCAAGCAGATCAAAGCAAAAAGCAAAGACAACAACGATTTTCGACAAAGCTGAAATTGACTTTTGGTCATGTTTTCTCCTTATGGCTTTAGCGAGCGGTTATTTTTTCAGGTTATCTGCTGTGAGAGGGGCGAACGTGGTGGATTGTAGCCAGAAGTGAGAAAGCGCACAAATTTAAAAAGCGCAGGCCGAGGATGAATTCGGGCTGCGCTTTTTTGATCGAGAGGGTTACCTTTAATGAATAGGCGGCTGGCTCACTTTCTTGAAGGTAAAGGTCAGCATCTGGTCGCCGAGGAAGGCGTACAGATAGTTGCCCTGGCATTGCGGCGTGACTGTCGCTGACGCGTTTCCCCAACTCAGCAAGGTATAGGTCAAGTTGCCATAGCTGCCATTCAGGCTGAGCGGGTTGATGTTGAAACTGACCCGCAGATTGTCTTTTGCGTACGGGCTGAAGGGATGCTCCACGCCGAACAACCCGCCCTGCGGTGGAGGCTCTGACCAAATGCGATCACTGAAAGATTGTTTCGCATCACCACCAAAGCGCGGCTGTAAATAATAGAAGCCGATGTAGCGGCCCGGCGTATAGCGCAACGTCCCCGTGGTGTATTGCGCCCAATCCGATCCCTCACGGTTTCCGGTCATCTGAAACGTGACGTAGTTATCGTTGCCGTTCTGTGTGGATGCGTGATTGACCAGGTCTCCGATCAAAGCCTGGCAGCTTTGCGCGCGGGCGGATTGTGCGAACAGGCCAACGGCAAAGATAGCGGCGATGAGAATTGATTTTGCGTACTTCATACTTCTTTCTCCTTATGGATTGGCTGAATGTCGAATCGTTTTTGTTGAGATCAGGGCGAATCCTGTTCTCACTGAGGTAAGCGGAATCCAGTGGAGAAAGCTTGGAGTCAGTAAAAGAAAATTTCAGCGATGAGGCGAATACCTGTTGGCTGTCGTCGGGATATTGAACAATCATCGCCGCAGTCAGCGCAAACACCGCAACGGCAAACATAAAACCAGCTTGCCTGACCGTGATCTCCTGCAATTGCTGCGGTGTCTGCGCTGACTGCGGCGATAAAAAGCTATTCGCACTTGGCGCGTTTGAAGGGGAAGTCTATGCCTCGCTTCTGGCCGTTCATTTCGCCTTCGATGCGTGCCAGCAGCGAACCATCCGGCTGTTTGCCGTAAATCACCCGCTGGGGGAAATCGTGCTGCGGGTTTTCGAAAACAGCTTTGCCGTCTTTGCCACCTGTGAGTGCAATCAATTTGAACGACGCTTCGGGCTGCCCCGATGGTTTTGCGGTGAAGAAGATGTCGCCCTTCTCTTCGTGAATTCGCATAAACTCGAACTCGGTCGTCTTGTCGTCTTTGATCGTGTGGCCCGTGCCGAGCATCATTCCGCCTTTCGGCGTCGTCCAGCGTTCTTCACTAATGCGGCCTGCACGGTTGCTTTCCCAACAACCGGCCAGCCAGGACAAATCTTCAAGTTTGAATTTCTGTTCCTGCGCTCCCGCGTTGATGGAACACAACAGCGAAAAGCCAAGAATCACCAACACCATTGTCTTCATTCGTCCTCCTTAGTAGACAGTTTCAGAAGTCTTCCCCCATTTCCAGGCTTATTTTCCTTTCCCACATTTTCCTGTCTGAGCAGTAAGCATCGGACAGGAAAATGTGGGAAAGGAAAATAAGAACAGGGGGGCGAAACTTCTGAAGCCTTCCACTAGTCATTTACAGCAAAGGCCGCGACTGATCGGAGTAGCGTTTGAGCTTCATGTTCAGCGTCTGCACGCGCAGACCGAGTAGTTTCGAAGCCTTAGTTTGACTATTGCCACATTGCTTCAGAGCGGTCGCGATCAAGTCGCGCTCAAAGTCATCCACAATTTGCGGCAGATCCACGCCATCGGGCGGCAGCGAGTTTAACCGCGCGTAGCGAATCCGCGAAGGCAGCGAAGCTTCTTCAATGTGTGGCAGCGGCAGGCAGTTGATCGCGCTTTCCAACACCGCTTCCAGTTCATCCAGATTTCCCGCCCACGTATATTCCTGCAGAGCATGCAGTGCCCCGGAAGAAATCTCATGCTCCCCTTTGTGCAACCGCTGCGTGATGCGCACGACCAGTTGTTTGACCAGATAGGGAATGTCTTCGCTGCGTTCGCGCAAGGGTTTGATGGTGAAACTGAATGGCCGCAGCATTTCGACCAAGCCATAGGCAATACGGTTTTCCGCCGTTCGATCCGCCGGGTTCCATTCCGATGCGAAGATCAATCGCTGGCGCCACTGCCCACCGCGTTCGCGCCAGCGCTGCTCTTCCAGATAGACCGCGAAGCGTTGCTGCAATAACAGCGGCAGGCTGGTCAATTCGTTGATGAAGATCGTCCCCTGTTTGACGGTTTCGATCATTCCATTCTGGCCACCATAGCCGGTCTGGCCTTGCGGGCCAAAAAGCAGAGTGTGCAGCGCTTCGCTGCTCAGCCCGTGCGCGTTGACGGCAAAAAATGGTTGCGACCATTCCGCGCTCGCCTGATGCAACACGCGGGCGACCTGTTCCTGTCGCAAGCCCCGCTCGCCGATCAACAAGACCGGATGCATCTGCGCTGCTTGCGCCCCAACAAAGGCTTTCAAATCGGCCACATTCTGGCTGACGCCCGTAAAGCTTTCATAGCTTTCATATGAGATTGCGCGCGGGCTGTTAATCAGCGTCAGCGATGGGCGCGGCAATGGACCGGCCTTGTCTTCAGCGGATTTCAGTGCTGCTTCGTTGGCCATTGTGATTGAAAACCTCCTTACTGCGTGATTGAAATTCTATTTATACCTTGGTGATGTCAGCCGGGTCCGATCAGAGTTGATTCTGACAATTCGCAGTCTCATACAAGTTCAAGTAAATGTCTTCAAGCTTCAGTAAAAATCGGTAAAATCTGTAACCGACTTGTAAAATGCTTCCCCAGCCTGCAACTGAAGGCGCGGAATTGGAGTTATACTCGCTGGCGAGGGCGAGGAGTATGTCGAAGCTCAAAGAGTTTTTAAGACAACATGCATTGTGGGTAGGGTTGATCGCGGTGGCGATTCCACTGCTGGCGCATATGTGGTTGCAATACAAATCGCTTTCGCAACTGCAAGCCACGCTGCCGTACCAGCGCAAAGCATACATGCGCAAGTATCTGGCTGAGACGGTTGAGAAAGTAACAACGATTTATGAAGAGAAGGCTGAAGAGGTGCTCAACGTTCCCCACCAGGCATTTCATCATAGCTATCCCAACCCCAGCTATGACCCGCACACGGCAATTGACCTGGATCTGGTGCAAGACTATTTCTCAAAGCATAAATTCGACGGGGCGCGAAAGCTTTTTGTTGGAATCATCAGCGGGCGCACTGAACCATCTTACGTGACGGTCAGATTCTATGATCCAACCGAAGGCACGTTTATGGTCAAGGCCACTGACGAAGAGCGGACTGTGGCACACGCGGCATCGGCCAACTGGATGGCAATGATCATGGTCTGGAATGGCTCCACGCCAAAGTCGTTGCGCCCGACTGTGGACGAACGCGATCCGAAAAACCGCGTCATCGTCAAACCGATTACTGACGAAGAGAAACACGTCGTCGGCGTCGCCGGAATGTTTCTGAGCGATGAGGTCTTCCTCAACAACTACCTATCGCCGGCCATCGCCAGCTTGACGCCGAAATGGTTCCCGGATGAATACAAGGACGCCATCGTCACGGTGCTCACTCACGACGACAAACTCGTGTTCGCCAATCAACAGTATGAAGGCAAGGCGATGGAAGTTGGCTGGCCATTCCAGTTCGTTTACAGCGACTGGTATTTGGGAGTTCGCATGCGGCACATGACCGAAGAAGAATGGAGCCGCAGGTATTTTCTGATCAACCTGGCGTTTTCGGCGCTGACCGCCTTAATCTTGATTGGGGGCATCGTCCTGGCGCTGCGAGCCGCGTCGCGCGCGATGAAATTGTCACAGATGAAAGCAGACTTTGTTTCCAACGTCTCTCACGAACTGCGCACGCCGCTGGCTTCGATCCGCGTGTTCGGAGAATTCCTGAAGCTGGGCCGCGTCAAAGAGCACAACAAGATTCAGGAGTACGGCGAATACATCGAAACCGAAAGCCGCCGCCTGACGCAGTTGATCAACAACATCCTGGATTTTTCGAAGATCGAATCCGGCCAGAAGACTTACCAATTCGAACGGACGGACGTTGAGCACGTCGTCTCCGATACGTTGCGAACCTTTGAAGTGGTGCTGGAGCAAAACGGTTTCACCATCCATCTGGAAAAACCGGCACAACCGTTGCCACCAGTTGTCATTGACCATGAAGCCATCGCCCAAGCCTTCATCAACTTGCTGGACAACGCCGTCAAATATTCCGGCGAAGCAAAAGAGATCAACGTTGTGCTGGGCCAGCAGAACGATTACGTCACCGTCGCCATCCGCGATCACGGCATCGGCATTGCGACGGAAGAATGCGAGAAGGTTTTCGAGAAGTTTTATCGCGTCGGCAACGTGCTGGTTCACGACGTGAAAGGCAGCGGGTTGGGCCTGTCCATCGTCAAGCACATTGTCGAAGCGCATCAAGGCAAAGTCACAGTTGAAAGCGAACTGGGCTGGGGAAGCATTTTCGTCATTCACCTGCCCATTGACGACAGCGTCAGCACTAAGCCTGCGCAACATGAACGGAAAGACGAGCAATCCACCCTCGGCCACAAACTTCAACTCAGCAGCCCTGAGAGCCGCTGAGTTACTGCATGGAGTTCAGGCTTTAGCCTGCCTGTTTTCTCGAAAGGCGCAACCAAGAACGCCGCAGCCTGAAGGCTGAACTCCATGCTCTTTTTCTTGAATTTTAGAAATTGGAGCTAGCGAAATAGGATGAACGGAAAAGTTTTGATCGTTGAAGATGACCAGGCAATGGCTGTCGCGTTACGCGATGGATTCGAATATGAAGGTTACGCCGTGCAGGTCGCGCGCGACGGCGCAGATGGATTGAAGCTCGCCTCGGAACGCGACTTGGATTTGATCTTGCTGGATGTAATGTTGCCGAAGATGAGCGGCTTCGATGTTTGCAAACAGCTGCGCAGCATTGGTAAGGAGACGCCGATCATTATGCTGACCGCGCGCGGGCAGGAGATTGACAAGGTCGTCGGCCTGAAGATCGGCGCGGATGATTACGTCACCAAACCATTCAGCTTCATGGAGCTGATGGCGCGGGTCGAAGCTTTAATGCGCCGTTCCCACCGTAAGCCTGAAGCCTCAACCGACGAATTCAGCTTTGGAGACATCGCCATCAACTTCAAGCGGTTTGAGATCACAAAGTCCGGCGAGCCGCTGGAAATGTCGCCGCGCGAATTCAACATCCTGAAATACTTCATTGAACACCGCGGCGAGGTAATTACGCGGGATCAGTTGCTGGATTCGGTCTGGGGCTACGGCAGCTTCCCGCTGACGCGCACGGTGGATATGCACATCGCCAAGCTGCGTCAGAAGATTGAAGACGCGCCGCACGATCCTAAACATGTCATCACGGTTCATCGCGTGGGCTACAAGTTCGTCGTGTAGCTCAGTGCGTCATCGCATACGTAATCACATTCATTCCCAGCCGGTAAGCCGCCAGCCCATACTTCAGCGGATAGCGCGGCTCATCAATCCATTCCCAGGCATCGCCGTTGTCCATATTGCGCGCGATAAAAACCATGACGCGACCATCTTCGTTAGTGATGGCTTCGAAGTGGGGCACGACTCCGCCCTTCTCATCAGTCCTGCCTCGATAAATGATGTTGTCTACGTTGGGTACTTGCACGACTTCGTCAATATCGAAGTAACAATGAAACAAGGTGTGGTCGAGCGGAAGTTCCTTGATCTCGTATTCGGGAAAGACCTTGTGCAGTTGCCGCTGCACGTTGTCCCATTCGTACTCGCCCCAGAAATCGTCAAGCATCCAGAAGCCGCCGCGCAGCAGGTATTCACGCAGCTTTGCGGCATCGTCTGCTGACAATTCCATAAATCCCGGTTCAACCGCGTAAATGAACGGATAAGAAAAAAGATTTTTATCCTGCATCGAAACCTGTGCCGGGTCGTCAGAGATGACCAAACCGCTGCGCACCCAATTGCGCAATCCCATAATCAATTGGTAATCGGCTTTCGGGTAATCGGTTGTCCACATTCTGCGGTATCCATTTGAGTCGTAGATAAGCCTGGCAAAAGTGTATTCGCCTTTCCGATGACGGGAGTTTTGATCGGGCATGAATTCGGAACGCGGAGAAGGGCGCTGGCTGTGGGCGGAGGGAGCGAGCGCGAGCAAAGCGCACAGCAACAGAAATCTGACGATCACTCTCATCGGTATCTGCTCCTTCATCAACAATGTAGTCCATCGTGCCAGCAATCCCATTACTATGACGACGGGTTGTGGATTCAGTCTGCCGGTTTACTCTGCTGGTGCGGCTTGTTGCTGATTCAGAAATCGCTGAAAAGCCTGATCGGTCAAGGCTGCGGCAACGCCTTCGCCAATGGCTCGCCCATCCGGATGCGCCCAGATGCGCAGATCGTTGCGAATGAATCCGGCGTCGGCCAGCATTCGCCGCCGATCCGTCAGCGCCAGTTGATAGAACTCAATCGTCATTCTTCGTTTGTTTGTTGTTGCTTTGGTAAAACGCCTGAAGACGCGAATCGCGATAATAATGCGCCAGAATCTGTTCGAAGCCGTATCCGCGTTCGGCCATCAACGCCGCGCCAATCTGGCAAAGCCCAACGCCGTGTCCCCAGCCCGCGCCAATCAGGGTGAAATGTGCAGGTGCGATTGAACCCCTGTCCGCAGTTTCGATGACACCCGCAGTTTCAATCACAAGTGCTGAACTGTAAAGATGCGAAGGCGAAAGTGCGCGGCGAATCTCCAATTCTTTGCCGATAATCAACGTCTCGCGCTCCCCCACGATCCGCAGTTTGACCAACCGCCCGGACGCCGCGCGTTCGACCGGTTCCAGACGGTGAATCGCACCGAAGTCAATGCCCAGCTTCCCCAGTTTGAGATGCAGCAATTCCTGCAACTCCTGCTGGGCAATCGTTACGCGCCAGCGGTAAAAATCCTGCGTCGCCTGATCGAAGTCCGGCAGAATTTTGCCCAGCACTTTGGCATCGGTCGTATTGCAAAAAGCAGGTGGCGATTGGCGAATCCACGTTTCGGCATTCGCCTCTTCCGTCAACGGCAGCGTGTAATTCGCCGGGAATGCATCGCCGTCATAAGCCACGGCCAGATAAGCAAACTTTTCATCAGCCCAGGCCGCGTCGAAGCTTTCGGTCATCCCGCCGCAGGATTTTGAAAAGCGCGCGTCGCACATTTCTTCGCCGTATGTCAGCACACGCCCGAACGTCGCCTGAATCGCGTCAAAAACTTTCGGCGACGTTGCTTTGGTGATGCCTTGATAACGCTGGCAATGGTCGTCGGCACAAACATCAAAGTCGGTATGGCTTTCCTGATCGTACCAGCGAATCAATTGCTTCTCGCCGTTGACGACTTCAATCTTCGGCTCGCTTTTGATACGCGGTCGTTTCCACGACTTTATCTGCGCCAGCAGCCAGCTTCGCGAAATAACCGAATGCGCCTTGAGCAATTCCGAATCTGCCATCGCGCTCATCTCCGACGAGATGACGCTGGTCAGGTAAGCCTCGACCGGAATGTCATTGATGACTGCCAGCCGCTTTTCCGCGTTCAGCTTTAATCGTAACGCGCCTTGGAACTGCTGGTCTTGTTTCTGCTGCCAGTGGAAATCTATGCCGATGACAACATCACGAACGATGAAAGAGGACGCAGGAGCGATAGGCGTCAGACACATCTCAGCGCCTGAACTGAAGCGCCTGCCGCTGGCATCCACAATCTCAACGCGGCCACAGGCAGTGATCGCCTGATATTGCCCCGCGCCAAAGCGCACGCCCGTAGGATCGGCAAACTCGCCTTTCAATTCAAAACTGACTGACTCGGCGTTGTCCATCAATCCAACAGAGACGATAGGTTCGTGTTCGATCTGCTTCATCAATGCTCTCCGTCACCGCTCTCCATCGGGGTCATTCAGCAGCGCCAGTCATCTCATAAACAGCATGTCATCCAGCGTCACTTCGGCGTAGATGCGTTCCAGGTCTTCGGCGGTGATTCGCTCGAAATGCTCCGGTTGCGGCACGACCATCACGCCCGCCAGATCAATCGCCGCCGGACTGACGGTCAGCTTCGCATCGCCTTCCGCGTAATAACTGGCCGGACGATGTTTGCCGCGCGGCATCAGGAAGACCGTCCACTTGCCGGACTGATACGTCACGATCAGATTCATCATCGGTTCGCCGTCCGAGTAGGTAACCTGCTTCAAATACTCAACGGCCTGTTCGAACCGGTCAATCGTCTCTCGCTGCGCAGCGCTGCCAAAGGCGTAAAGGTTGATCCGATAGCCGAAGCGCGTCGTTTCCGAAACGTCTTCTGAATCGCGCCGGAGCATCTCTCCGAAGTCATCGAACAGCGGCACGGTGCCGCGCGCGCAAGCCTGAAAGTGCAGGTGATCTGGCGCGGAAGCGCCGCAGCGTGGCCCGTTGTAAAGCACAAACCACTCTTCGCCCAGCGCGCGCGCCAGGTCCAGCATCGCGGCAAAATTCCCCTCGATTGTCTGCGGCGTATGGTCGCGCGAGGTGATCACCAGATGGTTGTGCAGAACGGGAAACGGATTGCACAGGATGACCAAGCGCCTGCCAAATGCAATCCCCTTCTCTTCCGGCGGCAGATTCTCAGCGCACAGAAAACAAGGCCGCTGTTTGATCGTTGCCGCGTCAACCTGCGCACTGGTGCTGACGATTCGCGCGGGGTTGAACTGCGCCATGGCCGCCGTGCCTTTCACCGAAAACTCTTTATGTTCGGCCTGGGCCAGCGCAGCAATCGCGTTGCGCAGCATCGGCCAGGTCTCTGTCTGCTGCCGGATCAAAGCTTCTGCTTGAACGGAATAGTTGTCGCGCAGTTCCCTGGCAGCCGTGCCTAACTCTTCCTTACTGATCAATCGGTCGTCCCAACTCATCTTCACCTTCCCGCATTGAATTGCTGCCGCGCCAGAATCTCCAGCGTGCGCAGCCGGTCTTTGTATACGTCGTATCGGTTCGCCGTTGCCAGCGGCAGCGCGCTGTCGGAATTGCCCGACCAGCGCCGCGCGAAATAAAGCGAATCATAAATTCGCCCGACTTCATATTCGCGGCTGATGCGCAACGCCACGGCGTAATCTTCGCCATAACTGGTGTTCGGCAATCCAATCCGCCGCAACACGTTTACGTCAAAAGCCCGTGGCGCGCCCAGTCCATTGATGCGCAGCGCGTTGTTGCGCCCGTTATCGCGCGTCCATTCGCGATGGTCTATCAATCCGGGCGGCAGTTCGTTCAGATCGAAATCCACGATCGTGTATGAACCAATCACCATCGCGTACTTGCCTGCTTGAAACGCAGCGACCACGCGAGCCAGCGTTTGTTCGCCGCTGTAAATATCATCCGAATCAAGCTGCACCGCGTAGCGCCCACAATGTTCGGAATAGACAGCCTCATTCCAGCAACCACCGATTCCCAGATCGTTGCGCGCCGGCGTCAGGTGAATCAGTCGCGAATCTTCTGCCGCCAACTGCCGCAGTACCTCAGTTGTCCCGTCGGTCGAATGGTTGTCCACCACGATGACGTTGAACGAAAACTCCGTGGCTTGCGCCAGCGCGCTGCGCACGGCGTTGGCAATGGTTTTGACTCGATTGCGCACAGGAATAATGACGCTGGCTGTGACGGGAATGGTTTCGCCAGATTCGGATATTGTGGATTCGGGTACGGCGGCGAACTGCGGTTCCAGATAAGCGCCGATACGTTTGAGGTGCGCGGTGGCGATCTGTTCCATTTCGATCTGGTAATCGCGTTTGCGCGGGTCAACGTAATCGAAAAGCTTTTCGCCACTCGCGGGCTCATCAATAGCATCTGGCACATTGCGCGTGTAAAGCGGTTCAGGAATGCGCAGGATTGAGGAGTCAATCGAAAGCTTCAGCCGCAGGTCATACAGCGCGCCCCACTTCATGCCGCCGTCCAGCGCGCCCTGATTGCGCAGGGCTTTATCCACGGCCTTGCGCGAAAGCAGCAACACCGAGCCGAAATCAAAATTGTCGCGAATGCTGCCAAGCTGGTAATCAATCAAAGGATGATCAGTTACTTCATCGCCGTTGCGTTCGCGAAAGTCTGAATAGATCAGTCCCGCACCCGAATCATCGGCAACCTGAATAAACCGCTCCAACGCGCGGGCGCCTAATTCCACGGCTCCGCCCGGCAGAATCAGCAGCAGATAATCGCTCTGCCACTCATCCAACAATGCGTTGAGCTTTGCGCCTGAAAAGAAGGAGTCAGTTCTGAGTATCTCGACATTGTCGGAAGTAATCACACTGCCCTGAGGATTCGCGCCGGTTAAGGCGATGGCCAATCGTTTCATAATCTCAAATCTCAAATCTCAAATTCCCAGCCTCAAACATCCTTCGGCCTGTTAATGATGAAGCCGGAAAACTGGCTGCGTTGGAAGAACTCCTCCAGCGGCTGTTCAAGCACACGATCGCGTTTGTGCCGCGCGTGACGCATCACAACTTTCGAACCGTTTCGGAAGATCATACCGACATGAAAAGTATCCAAATCACGGCGCGCCGAAACGAAGTAAATCAAATCGCCATCCACCAGCCAGCGGCTGACATACCCCAGCGCGGTCTTTGGAAAATACCGAATCGTCACGCGCATGGGTTCAATCTCTTTCAAAAATGAAAGCGTCTTTTCGCGCACAATGATTTCTTCGCCCAGTGTCAGATCGGTCAGCAATCCACGCCGCATCTGGTACTGCGCCCAATCCACCGTGTAATGCAGCCGTTTGTAATAATTCACGTCACCATCCACATATCGAATCTCGCGCAGCCGAGCGACAAAGTCATCCAGGTTTTTCGCCAGCGCCAGCGCCAACACCGTTTGCAGGTAGGTCGTGCAATCGAACGCGTCCATTCGCGTCACCAATTCTTCCGGCGCGCGCGGCGAACCGATCAACGGATTGGCGATGTACGGCAGGCCCAGCAATCGGCCAGAGACATACTTCATTCGCTCGCCGATGGATTTCATCGGGCGCGTATCTGCGATCAGTTGGCGTATGAGTTGCGCATCGCGCGCTTGGTTGGTACTGAGGGAATCACTGCTTGCGGTCAAAACTGCCTCGAATGGTGTGAGATGGTTTGCGCGCGGGCAAGCGGTGGAATAAACGACTGTGCCCGGGCGAGGCTATTGTGGCTGATGACAGGCGTTCGAGCAAGAATGAGAGAAACAGTTTACTTTCCTTCAACCCAATTTCGCGCAAGTTCAGGGCCGATCTGGCAATGACCGGCGTGGCCAAAAAAGGCACCGGCTTTGACTCGCTGATCCAGCGTGAAGAGGCGATTCAATTCGTAGCCGCGCAACGTAGCGGGCAATTCCTGCCGGGTGGATATTGCAAAGGCTTCGGTTTCGCCGCGCAACAGATTACCGTGCGTGGCGCGCATACTGGCAAAGAAAGTCAGTAAGGGGCTGCCCAGCAAATAGCCGTCTTCGTAACTGACAATCACGTCGGCGCGGTTCTTGACGTGTTTGCCGAACCCATCGAACAGCCGCCTGAGCGGATCGGCATAAACCTGATCGCGCGTTGCCTGCCACCAGTCTTCGCCCGATGCATAACAAGATGCATAGCAATTCGCATCCATCGCGCCGCACTCCTTCATCGTTTCGATGATCGCAGCCAGCCGCAGCGGATCGCCGCTCAAGGCTTCGTACCCGTATCGGTCTCCGTATCGCAGCCCACGAGCGCGCCCGCGGCGGCTGATCAGTTCAATTGAATTGCCATCTAAATCTGAATAAGCAACCGTGGGACGGACTTTAGCCTGTCCCATCCGGCAACAGGCCAACCCGTCGCAATCTTGTGCGGTCCGATTTGGTTGGTAAGCGGCAAAGTCCACACCTTCAGTCGCCGCGCCCGCTTCGGCCACGCGCGCACGATTTTGCGGCTGAGTGAACAGCATCAAAGAGCCGACCAATCCGTGCTTCGGCAACACGACACTACGTTCGTTGTTGATGCTCTTTTCGGCGACGAAGCCCGCCTGCTTCAGCGCCTCGTTCAGTCTGACGTGTTTGTATTCGCCATAGCGGTTGCCGTGATCAGAAAACATTTCGACTTCCAACTTGCCGCCATCGCGTTCAGCATCGGCAATCATTTCATCAACGGCGCGATCAATAGCTGTCATTTCCCGAAGATTGAAATGTCAAAAGCTGAATTCTTTTGCACATCGGCCTAGAGAGTTGGCGACAGATGCAAGTAATGCAAGACATCAGGCAGCCATTGCGGCAAGGGCGAGAGGTGAGAAGACGTTTGGCCGTTCAATTCGGCTCGCGTCAAAGTCACTTCCTGGCGGTCAATTGCGTTGAGCAGCGCGACCGCCGTCGGATGATCCGTGGCCTTCTTCGGCAGGCCGGGAGACAAGCCGGTGATTTTTTTCTCCTCGATTTTCAAACCATTGGCGACTTGGATTTCCAGCAGGCAGGCGACTCGCGCCGCCAGTGTCAGCAAGTGCGTCAGGCGCACGAATTTGATCGTCCTTGCGGACAAAGATCGGATCAATGCCGATCTGCTCGCTCTTCAGACGATGGTCGTTGCTTTCACCGCGCCAGTTCGCGCGGTAATGCCGGACACAGGTTTCAAGCGACACCTGAGCCGGCGCGTTCGTCAAATATAGGTTTCAAGAAAACGTTTTTAACTACGAATGGCCACGAATGGCCACGAATGAGGAAATTGGGAAGTAAGCCTTGGTTTCGCTTTACCGCCAGGATTTATTCGTGAGCATTCGTGTTTATTCGTAGTCGGCTCCTTTTCTTAAATTCTATAGCGCGCCAGCCCAGACGCCGTCCGGCAGCAAAGATCGCTTTCCGATTGAGCTTGACGCTCTTGACTCGAATTTGTCGAGTCACAATTTCACGGCTCGGACGATCAACCCCGGCTCGCCCGCGTCCAATCAGGCGTTGTTGGGTGCATTCCTGCGTCTCCCAAATGACATCGAGCAAGCCCGGCGACCTTGTGCTTCCGGAGGACGGCGATGGCAGGCCGTCTTCGATCATTTTTCCTGGGTACACATTGCGGCTATGCCACGCTGTGTACCCAGAGGGCTATTCCGATTCCTGTTGCTGAAGAAAGTAGTCCATCAGTTCGTCCGCTGAGTTGTGCATTTCGATGGCAAAGCGCGAAACGCGATTGGTGAAGTAGTTGAACATCCAGACTGCCGGAATCGCCACCAGCAGGCCGAATGCCGTCGCGACCAAAGCTTCGGAGATGCCGCCGGAGACGGCGCTGAAACCCGAGGACTGTTGCTGGTTCATTTTGTGAAAGGCGTCAATGATGCCGATGACCGTGCCGAACAGACCGACAAACGGCGCGGTCGAACCGACGGTCGCCAGGCTGGAAAGCCCGCGTTGCAGATCGGACGTTTTGATCGTTGCCGCGCGCCGCAATGCACGTTTGGCCTTGCGCATTTGCCGGTCAGCATTGGTGGTGCGGGACGAAGCCAATTCCTGCAACCCTGAATTCACAACAACCGCCAGATGGCTGCGCCGATACTTTTGCGAAAGCTTAATCGCCTCTTCCAAATGATTTGGTAAATGCGCCGCGCGCAGCATCTCTGCCGCAAGTGGCGCGAATTCGCGCGACTGCCTGGCCGCCGCGCTGAACGTCAGATACCGTTCCAGCATCAGCGCCAGCGAATAGATAGACATCATCATCAGCACAATCACCACGCCAATGCCCACCCAGCTCATACTGTGCAGAATTTCCATCGGCGTCATCGGCAATTGAACCGGCCCGCTCTGCATGGCCAGCATTGTAATGTTCACCAAATTCGAGAAGTAAGCGTAGCCTTCCATCAGGATCAAACGCGCAAACGGATCCATAGTCACCTCCGGAGAATCTGAATTGAGTTCGATGAATGAGGCGCGCGCAGCCGAATCACGCACCTCGCAAAAGTAAAAACGTCGCCGCCTGAAGACACCTGCCCACATAGAAAGTTCCCAGCCAACTTCTGCTTCCGCTGCAAACGGCGCTATGCTAGGCTGCGCGCGCGTTTGACTCACCCAACTTTAGATCGGAGCAAAACAAAATTATGGCTACACAGGCTTCCAATATGGAGTCCCTGCCCCCCGTCAACTTAAATGACACCGGCGGAATCGGCGGACATCCGCGCGGATTGACCACGCTCTTTTTCACCGAGATGTGGGAGCGATTCAGTTACTACGGCATGCGCGCGCTGCTGCTTAATTACATGACGACAGCGCTGGTTCTCGGAGGACTCGGACTTGACAACAAAACAGGCTCAATCATTTATGGCGCATACGTAGGTTCGGTCTACCTAATGTCTATTCCGGGTGGCTGGATTGCGGACAAAGTACTGGGTACCAGGCGTGCCGTTTTTATCGGAGGAGTCATCATAGCGCTTGGCCATTTCTCGATGGCGGCGCCGAGTAAATACACTTTCTTCGCCGGTCTGATATTGATCGTCCTCGGTACTGGTCTCCTCAAGCCAAATGTGAGCACCATTGTTGGAGAGCTTTATAGCTCCGAAGATCAACGGCGCGACACGGGCTTTTCCATTTTTTACATAGGCATCAACATCGGCGCATTAGTCGCGCCGCTTGTTTGCGGCTTCCTGGGTGAGAAGATCAACTGGCATTTGGGCTTCGCCGTCGCGGGCATTGGCATGACGCTGGGATTGATTCAGTACGTGAGGGGACGAGACCGTCTGGCGCATGTCGGCAATCCGCCAACGCAAACCTCGGATGAAGCACGACGAAAGCTCACAATGGGGATTTTGTTTATGGCCGCGATTAGCGCAGCCGTCGTATTGCTTTTCTTCGGACCTGCACTAATTGTCGAAAACAAAATGTGGATCATGCTCGGCTCGATAGGTGTATTCATCGGCTGGCTGTTTCTTTTCTTTCTCAAGCCGGAGGAGAAGAAACCGGTTGGTGCGATCATCATTCTGTTCCTCTTCTCAATCATCTTTTGGGCTTGCTACGAACAGGCGGGATCGAGCTTTACTTTATTCGCGCGCGACGTTACGAATCGGCATATCTTCGGCTACGAATTTCCTGTCAGTTGGTATCAATCCAGTCCGCCTCTCTTTGTCATACTCCTGACTCCATTGTTCGTATGGCTATGGAAAAAATGGGGAGATAAACAACCTTCCAGTCCGGTAAAGTTCTCGTTCGGGTTGGTGTTTGTTGGCTTGGGCGCAGCACTGCTGGTTTTGGCCTCGCTCCTGCTTGTCGGTGGCGACAAAGCCGGGCCGTGGTGGCTGGTTGGAGTTTACGTGCTGCAAACCGTCGGCGAGATTTGCCTCTATCCGGTCGGCCTCAGCACAACAACAAAACTGGCTCCACAACGCCTGGCTGGGCTGATGATGGGCGTGTGGTTTCTTTCAATTTCCTTCGGTAATTTCACGGCGGGTATTGTGGCAAGTTATTTTGAAGCTGGTTCACAGCAGGCGTTGGTCGGGCTCTTTAGCAAAGTCGCCGCCTTGCCGATCATCGCGGCGATCATTCTTCTTGCGCTAACTCCTGTCATCCGCAAGTTAATGGGGAAGGTGCGCTGAAGAGAATGCGGAACACGAGCGTTGGCCTCACCGTGAAATGGGCTTCTTGAAACGGGCTTTCTGAATCTAAAGCCCGTTTCAAGAAGCATTCATTGACACTACCAAGCAGGGAGAAATTAGTACTGTGAAAGAGACCTTCGATCAGATTCCCTTCCCCGATCCTGAATTCGTAGACAACCCCGAACCGCGCTGTCCATGTGTTTTGCTGCTGGACACCTCAGGTTCGATGAAAGATGAAAAGAAGATTTCGCCCGCGCTGTCGCCGGTACAACGTCTGACCAATGTCTCCATGCCGTCGCGCACAGTTCGGCCAATTGATGAACTGAACGCCGGGCTGACGGCATTCCGCGACGAACTGATGGCCGATGAACTGGCCGTCAAACGGGTGGAGCTTTCGCTGGTCACCTTTGGCCCGGTCAGAAAGCTGACAGACTTCCAATCTCCGGATGTATTCCGCCCGCCTCACCTGAATGCCGAAGGTGATACGCCAATGGGCGCAGCCATCGAAAAAGCCATCGAGATGGTTAAGGAGCGCAAGGCCGCCTACAAACAAAACGGCATCTCGTATTACCGCCCGTGGATTTTCCTGATCAGCGACGGCGAACCCACGGACAACTGGCAGCGCGCCGCCGAATTGGTCATGGCCGGAGAACAGGCTCGCGCCTTCGCCTTTTTTGCCGTCGGGGTGGAAGGCGCGGACTTCGACATTCTCAGCCGCCTGACGGTGCGCCGCCCGCTGCGCCTGGATGGCCTGCGCTTCCGCGATATGTTTATGTGGCTATCGTCTTCGCTCAGTTCCGTATCCCGCTCAGTGCCGGGCGACGACGTTGTGTTCAAAAATCCCGCCGCGCCTGATGGCTGGGCGTCTTTACGATAATTGGTTATGTGGAAGTACGGGTTTGCTTCAGTCATGGGAACCGCACACGTGCGCTCATCATCGCCGTTGCAGGATGCCAGCCGCGTGGAGGTTGTCATTGATTCGTCTGGCAACGAAATCCTGATTGCAGTTGCAGCGGACGGCGCAGGCAGCGCTGCCCATTCCGCAATCGGTGCCAGCACAGCCTGTGACCGGTTCATTCACGATTTGAAAACGTATCTTGCCGGCGGCGGCGCGCTCGTTCAGCTCCGCGATCATTTCATTCAAGATTGGATCCGGAAGTTTCAGTTTCTGATCAATGGTTTGGCCGCCGACGCCGTTGCCAAACCGCAGGACTTTGCCTGCACGCTGCTGGCGGCGGTCGTTGGGCATGACGAAGCCGTTTATTTTCAGCTTGGCGATGGCGCGATTGTGGAAGCTTTGCCGGATGAACAGGATCAATACCGATGCGTCTGCTGGCCGCAACAAGGCGAGTATGCCAACACAACCAACTTTTTGACGGATGCCGACGCTGGGCAGAAAATCTTCTGCGAAATGAAAAGCAGTGTGGTGAACGAAGTGGCGTTGTTCACGGACGGGCTTCAAGGCTTGGTGTTGGATTACCGCGCGCAGTCAGCGCATTCGCCATTCTTCGCTCCATTGTTTGCGTGGCTCAGGCCGCGCGGTTCAGGCTATTCCAGTGAACTTTCAGAATCGCTGATTGCGTATCTGAATTCAGAGAAGGTCAACGCGCGCACGGACGATGATAAGACGTTGATCCTGGCCAGCAGAACAAAGAAGCGTACCGCCGACTGTTAGTCGGCGGAGGTCGTAGTTGAAAGGCTCTTGGGATTCCGAAAGATCGCTCGGATAACGTCCCCCGCCGACTAACAGTCGGCGGTACACCTTTAAGCCATGTCTACCAGAATTTTCTACAACTCTCAGGCAGAAGCCATTCGGTTGGGCCGTCAGATCGGCACCGGCGGCGAAGGCACGGTCTATGAGATTCAGGGCCGCAGTGATTTGGTCGCCAAGATTTATCACGAGCCGCCATCACCTGAAAAAGCCGAAAAGCTGGTTGCGCTGGCACGCATTGGCGCTGAGCGATTGTTCAACTTGTCGGCCTGGCCGGTGGATGTGCTGCGCGATCAGATTGCGCCGAACGAAGGCAATGTTGCCGGGTTTGTCATGCAGCGCATTGGGCAGGCTGAAGAAGTGCACGCGCTGCACAGTCCCAAGAGCCGCCTGCAAAAATTCCCCGAAGCTTCGTGGGCGTTTCTGATTTATGCGGCCACCAACATTGCGCGCGCCATTGCGGTGATGCACGAACACGGCTTTGTCGTCGGCGATGTGAATCCCAAAAACATTCTAGTCACGCGCAAAGCAACCATCACCTTGCTGGATTGCGACAGCTTCCAAATCACTGCGAACGGCAAGACCTATCGCTGCGAAGGCGGCTTCCCTGAATACACACCGCCTGAGTTGCAAGGTGTAGTCTTTCGCGATGTCGAACGGAATGAACAGCACGACTGTTTCGGTCTGGCAGTCGTCATCTTTCAGCTTCTGTTTCTGGGACGGCATCCGTTTTCGGGGCGCTTTTCGGGCGAAGCGGAAATGCCGCTGGAACGCGCCATCGCCGAATCCCGCTTTGCTTATGGCTCGGACGCAGGGTCGCGACAGATGCAACCGCCGCCGGGGACGCTGGCAATGTCGGCAATTCCAACCGCGTTGGCTGGCCTGTTTCATCGCGCCTTCCTTTCAACCAATCGCCCATCCGCCAGCGAATGGATCGAACCGCTGGAAACCCTGGCCAAATCGCTGAAACGCTGCACGCTGCACAGCGGCCATCATTTCTTCGGGGAATTGGCGGAATGCCCGTGGTGCGCGATTGAGATGAGTGCGCGCATCCGGCTGTTCAACTTCCTGTTGCCCGGCGCGGAGCAGAATCGCGGCCAGTTCCGGCTGGATGAAGTTTGGAAAGAGATTGAGGGAGTTGCGCAACCACTGTCGCTGGCGACGGTGCCACGCCGCATTGACTGGAAAACGGTGCAACCGTCAGAAGAGGTCATAACGCAGTACGACCTGACGCGGGCGCGCTACTGGAGAACCTTCTGTTTGGTAGCAGTCGGTGGAATGGTGCTCGGTTATTTTGGAAACTTCTGCATCGGCCCGCTGCTGTTGTTTACATCAATTCCGCTGCTTGTTAAATATGCGGGGATCAAGGCTCGGCCTAAGGCGCCAATCATCCTGCCCAGCATTACCGGCGTTTCCCCTCCGCCTTCGACCGACCCATACATCCGGCAGATCGAAAATGCCAAAGAGAACGCCGAGATAGAATTCGAAGCCGTAGAAGAGCGATGGCGGAAAGAAGCCAGCGCGGAACGCTTTCAGACTGGGTTGCAGACTCTGCTGGCCCAGAAAGAGACCTATCTAAATTTGCCAAAACTGCGACAGCAAAAGCTCAACCAGCTTCAATCAAAAGCGCGCGACACACAGCTTGAAGAGTATCTGGATCAGTTCGAAATCACGGACGCCAAAATCAGCGGCATCAGTTCGGCAACCAAAGCTTCCCTGCTTTCTTATGGCATCGAGACTGCCGCCGATCTGACGCCGCCGCGTCTGGAACAAGTGAAGACGATGGACCCGGCGGGCGCGAAGGTCTTGCGCAGATGGCATCGCGATGTGGCGGAGCAATTCAGCTTCGATCCGGCGAAAGGCGTCAGTGACCAAGCCCGCATTGCCGTTGAACGCGAAATGGACGAGATGTGCTTCCGCCTGGAACACGAACTGACCAGTGGCGCGTATTATCTGCGCCGCATCAAACTGGAAGTTGAAGACGTGCGGCAGAAACTGACTCCAAAGGTTGAAGAAGCCAGCCAATCACTGGCTCGCGCCGAGAAGGATTGCGAGGTCAGCCAAAAGACGGTTTTCATCGGGCCAATTGTTTTTGTGCTGATCATTAGCTTCATCATCGGCTATGGCATTGATCTCGCTTATCCAAACAGAGCCAATTCCCACGAACCTAGCCAAAATTATTCGACCTCCTCCTCTACCACTTCGAATTATCGCGAGGTTTCGCAGGAAGACGCGGACAAGGCGCTGGCGCTTTATGACAGCGGGCAGGCGCTGTTGAAACAGAGCAAATTCGACGAGGCGGTGAGCACGTTCCAAGAAGCGCTCGCCCTCAACCCACGTCTGGATGTTGTCCATGAAGAGTTGGGATATGCCCTGTATCGGTTGGGGAAATACGAAGACGCAATCGAATCATTGAGAACGGTGTCGCAGCACAATCCCAGCTTTGAAACGGATTACTATCTGGGATTGGTATACATCGAACTGAAGAATTTGGACCACGCCCGGGCTAGCTTGGAGGACGCTATTACCCACATCCCATTTGGAAAAGCGCTGACAGACAAAGAGATTGATGCTTATTATCGTTTAGGGTCTTTGCTCAAACAGAATGGAGAGATTGAAAGAAACATATTGATAAAAGAATCTGAGGTAAAATTCAGCGAAGCACTTAGAACGAAAACGACTGCCGTGGAGCGCTCGCCATTGGAGTCTGCCCGGTTTGAGCTTGGCAATCTGTATCTCTGGGCAGATAAGTTCGAGTCAGCCAAAGAGCAATACCGGCAGTTACGGGTATCGAATCAGCAGTTGGCTGCGGCCCTCAAAAAGCTGATGAGCCTTCACGCAGTTCACACGACAGGCCGCAAGTAATAAAAAGCATCTAAATCGCCGGTTGTATTCCTCACTGCCTAACAATTCATCCAAACTTCAGCCAACGAGCTTGCGCCAAACAGCGTCTGAAGGCCAAAGTCCACATCACAAACTAGAATTTGAAAACCACCCGTTGGAAAAGAGCTTGAGGTGCGAGCTTGCGGACTGTGCTGACTGTAAAGGTCTTCAAGATTATGCCCTAAGCTGCCCAAGCTGTTTGCTGTTATGGAGGTTGCTATGAAACGAACGATTTTTGCGGTCTTCTGCGGCGCGCTGTTGGCGATTTCGATGCGCGCGAATGCCCAAACGCCCGGCCAGATGCTGTTGTCGAAAAACATCAGCGGGCCAATCACCAACTCTTCCGTTGAATTGACGCTGACGACGAATGCCGAATGCGATCAAACGCAGAGCTTCCTGCCGGACGGCACCAGACTCTCGTCGCAGAGCTTCAGCCTGAACACTGATAGTAGCGGCGTCGGCACATTTCAAGGCACGGCGCAGTTGATCTCGCCTGATGGCCGAACCATCTTGCAGGGACAGTTGCGCGGCACGGTGGGCATTAATCCGCGATGTAGCGGCAACAGCGGATGCCGCCTACCCGGACATTTGGAAGGCTTGTTTGAAACCTCCCCAAGCAATTTCGAACGATTGGTCGTGCGCTCAACGACGGATCAAAGGGCGGTCATGATGCTGAATTTCTCTGCTGATCTGAACCAACAATCGGCCAGCCCGTTGCCGCTTTATCGAGGCCGGCTGGACGGACTGGTTCCCGCGCTGCCCGCCTCCGCCAACAAAATTACCATTGCACCTGACAAGGCCAGTTACACGGTCAACGATCCGGTCACTGCCATCATCGTCAACGGCGCGGAAGGGATGATTCAAAGCTACGATCTGAAGTCTTATTGTTCCATCGTTCAGTTGCAGGTTCAGAACGGCAATCAATGGGATGATCTGGAAAACTGCCAACTGAAACGGCTGGCTTTCCCTGTCAACATTGTTCCCGGCCAGCGTCTGGATGTTCCGCTGCCGATGAATCAGGGCATTGCGCCGCCTGCGCCGGGAACGTATCGGCTGGCGCTGACCTTCCGATTTTTGAATAACGGCATTCCCGCCAGCGACTGGTTTCTGGCTTTCTCGCAACCGTTTGTGATCGCTCCGCAGCCTCCCACAAACAGAGTCATCGTGAATGCGGAACGCGACGTGTACCCGGAGCGCGAAACAGTAGTCGTGAAGATTACCAATGACAGTGATCAACCAGTCGTGACGCTGGATCATAAATCCTATTGCACGATCCTCAACGTTCAGAAACAGCAGGTGAATAACTGGGTCACGGCAGCGCCATGTTTGTTGTTGACGCCGACGCGTCTGGTCAAGATCAATGCGCGTGAAGAGATGCTGGCTAAACTCCCAACCGATGATCTAAATCCCAAGCTGGAGCCGGGCACGTATCGAGTGGAACTGACCTATTGGGCGATGGATGCCAACGGCCAGCCGGTCGGGAATCCGGCGACGGTCTACAGCAGAACCTTCACCGTCATCGCAAAGGAATAGCATCCAAGGCTGGACAAGCTATTCGCCACTTGTCTCTTGTCTGCCCACGGCGGGCGTAGCATACTTTGCCCCTCATCATTCATCGCTTTACCAGTGAACGCCCGCACCGCCAAAGACTATGTCATACGCCTGGATTGTCTGGATCATCATTGCCGCGCTTTTCATCGGGGCGGAAGTTTTAACGCCTGGCTTCTTTCTGCTCTGGTTCGGCATTGGCGCGTTGGCGGCGGCGCTGCTGGCGCTCATCGGAATTTCCAGTCTGGCTGCTCAGGTGCTGGTCTTTCTGATCGTTTCCATTGTGCTGCTGATTTCCTCGCGAACAATCTTCGAACGATTTTTGAGGCGGCCGTCTTCTTCCTCCGACCTGAAAACCGGCGTGGACAAAATGGTCGGGTTGGTCGGCACAGTCGTTGAACCCAGCCAGGGCACGCTGCACCAAGCGGCGGTGAAAGTTTATGGTTCTGTCTGGACGGCCTTTCCCATCGAAGGCGAGAAACCTTTGGCCGAAGGCGAGTCTGTCGCCATTGAACGCATCGAAGGCAACAGAATCTATGTCTGCCGCTCACCCCGTCGTGCGCTGCGCTTCAGCGAAACTTCCGAACAGGAATAACCTATCTTCAAAGGATGTTATGGAACCAATTACTGTCATCTTCACGATTGTCATTCTTGCAGTTCTCTTGTTCATCGCGGCGAGGACGATTCGCATTGTGCCGCAAGCAACCGTACTGATGATCGAACGGCTGGGAAAATTCGACCGCGTCGGCATCAGCGGCCTCAACGTTCTGGTCCCGTTCCTCGACCGCCCGCGTTCGGTCAATTGGTCGGGGCTGCGTCTTGGTACCACGCAGATTGACCTGCGCGAACAATTCACTGACCTGGCGCCGCAACCGGTCATCACGCGCGACAATGTGACGATTCTGGTTGATTCGATCATCTACTGGCAGATCACCGATCCGATCAAAGCCATCTACGAAATCAATGATCTGGTTGGCAGCATCATTCAGTTGACGATCACAGCGATGCGAAATGTGATTGGCGAACTTGACCTGGATCATGCCCTCAGTTCGCGCGACACAATCAACAGCCGGTTGCGCGTCACGCTGGACGACGCCACGCACAAATGGGGCGTCAAAGTCACTCGCGTTGAACTGAAGAACATCAATCCGCCCGAAGACGTCCGCATCACGATGGAAAAACAGATGACCGCCGAACGCAATCGCCGCGCAGTAGTGCTGCAAGCGGACGGCGAAAAACAAGCCGCCATCACTCGCGCCGAAGGTGAAAAGCAAGCCGCCATCACTCGTGCCGAAGGCGAAAAGCAGTCGGCCATCCTGCAAGCCCAAGGCGCCGCCGAAGCCCGGCTGACCGCCGCCGCCGCCGAAGCCGAGTCCATTCGTCACATCGCAGTGGGAATCACCGCCGGACAAGGCAATCCGGCGCAATATTTGATTATGATGAAATACATTGAATCGTTGCGCGAGATGGCCAAATCAAACAACTCGAAGGTCATCTTTATGCCCGTCGAAACCAGCAGCGTTCTGTCGAGCATTGGCGCGTTCAAGGAAGTTTTTGGCAATCAAGTGGACGGACGCACACCTGTAGAAGCGCCACGGCTGAGGCAGTAAGCAAGTATAGAAAGCGTGACCTGGGTACGCACCGCCTCCGGCGTGCAGGCGTGGCGAAAGACTTGGTGGATTCCGCCATGCCTGCACGCTATCACTGCACGCCGGAGGCGGTGCGTACCCAGGCCAGTGAACTGCTCAATCTCAATATTTGACGGTCTGAAGATATTTCAAACTCTCTGCAATTGCCTGCCACACGGCTGTGGTTTCGTCTTCGATGATGTACCACTTGACGCCCTGTTTGTGCGCAGCCTTCAACACTTCCGGCCAGTCAATCTTTCCCTGCCCCATCGGTCGTGCATCTTTCTCTTTGAATGCGCCAGAGTTCTCGCCCGCAACGTCCTTGCGAATATCTTTCAGGTGCAAGGATGCAAATCTGCCCGGATACTTCTGCAATAGCTTGACCGGGTCTTGGCCGGGAAAAGCCACATGATAGGTGTCCAGTTGCATGAAGACATATCGCGGATCGGTCTTTTCCATCAACAGGTCAAACAACGTTCCTTGTCCGCCTTCGTTTGGGACGAACTCGTACCCGTGAATGTGATAGAAAAACCGCAGCCCATTTTCCGCCAGCTTCTGGCCCGCCTGATTGAACACCTGAATCGCTTGCAGACAATCTGCTTTGGTAAACGGAGATTTGATCCAGGGCACGCCGACATCCTGAACGCCCAGAACCTTGGCGTCGCGAATCACTTCGTCAATCTTGTCGCGTGCGACTTTGTATTCAATGTGCATGCTGATGGCTTTCAGATCGGCTTTATCCAATTCCGCGCGGAATTGCTGTGCCGTCATTCCGTAATACCCGGCCAGTTCAACGTGCGTAAAACCAAGCTGGCGCACTCGCTTCAACGTGCCGGGAACATCCTTTTTGAAATCATTGCGAAAGCTCCAAAGCTGCACCGCCAGCGGCTCTTTGTATGATCCATCCATCCCTGGTTGTAGCGTCCCGGCGAATGCCTGGTTCATGGAACCAATGAGTAACGCAATAACTATGATCTTTCGTATTCTGCTCATCGTGATTTCTCCATCTGCTTATCCAAATGATTCGTCAGATCAGTCTGAAAACTGTCTGATTGAAACCGGTTCTACTTGCGCTCTTTCAGCAGCGCGATGATTTCATCCATTCGGCGCTCGATGCCTTGCAGCGCAGCGAGTTGGCTGGCGGCCTGCGCATCACTTTGTGCAGCAGCGCCGGAGGTCTGAAGCCCGTGTTGAGCCTGTTGTTTCAGTGCGTCGCGGGCGGCGAAAATCTGATTGCGATACTCGTGCGCGTTGACAATGCCGGTCAGGTGCATGTCATTGGCCTGCCCTGCGCTATGTCCGGCAGTTTCAAATTTGAGCGTGCTCAGATGAAAGCGGCGCAGAATCGGGCCTTCGATAAAAGTGACATCCTGAATATTTTCCAGCGGGATGGTTTTCTCGACCTGCACCAGAATGCCCTTGCTGAAGCGCAGCGTTTTCTCGCCCAGATGACATTCCAGCTTATCGAAGTAATGCCGCGCCCACCATTGCCCTACACCCAAAAACCAGATCACCGCCAGCGGCAATCCAATGATCGTGCTTGCCAAAACAAAGCCAATCTTCAATACCAGGTATGGGCGAATGAGCGGGTTGAATTCAGCGCGTAGGCCGGGAGTGGTTAAGGTGTTCATAGAGTTTTTTCGGTGATCATTGAAACAACCAATGCGTTAAACATCAGGGAAGATTTTTCCTTTTTTCATCATCTCGGCGTATTCCGGTGGAAATGCTCGCGCGCGTCCCTGGCCATTCATCACGATATGATGCGTTTCGCCTTCGGCCAGCAAAGTTTGATCGCTTCCACGCCGTACTTCGTAGGCAAACTTGATCGCGCGGCTGCGCAGTTCCGTCACGCGGGAACGAATAATGATTTCGTCGTCATATTTGGCAGGCACGCGATACTTCACACGCACTTCGGTGACAGGCAGAAAGGCGTCCGCCTCTTTCTCCATATCGCGATAATTGAAACCATAATCGCGGCACAATTCGACCCGCCCGACTTCAAACCAGATCAAGTAATTCGAGTGATAGACGACGCCAGCCTGGTCGGTTTCGGCATAGCGCACGCGCAGCCGCGTCTCGCTCCAAGAGTGATTTTCAGCGGCATTAGGCAGTAACGGCATAGAAAAGTTATTCCGGTTTCCAACTGTTTAATCAGGTGATAGATTGGCGCGCGTTGTTTATCGCGAAAGGATGAAGTATGTCAAAACGAATGTTGATCGGCATTGTGCTTTTCTTGCTGATCGCCATCAATCCGGCGCTTATTGCTCAGCATCTCTATGAGCAGGCAGACAAGCAGGCTGCGCAGAAAATTACCGCGCCCAAGGATCTGGCAGCGACCAAAGCCAGGGCCACAGAGATAGTCTCAGCAACCAGTGAGATTCTGGATGAAGTCAGCAAAATGCGCGGTTTGAAAATCCTCTCGCCCGTCAAAAGCGGCGCGAAGTCGCGAGCAGAAATTGAGCAGGAAATCATTCGCAGTTTTGAAGAGGAATCCACGCCGGAAGAAATCGAAGCCGCAAACAAAGTACTGATCGCATACGGCCTGGTCCCGAAGGATTTCCGCTACCGCGAATTTATGGTCAAGCTGCTGACTGAACAGGTCGCTGGATTCTATCGCCCGAAAAGCAAGGAACTGTTCATTGCCGATTGGAACGATCTGGAGCAGCAGAAACCCGTCATGGTTCATGAGCTTCAGCACGCGTTGCAGGATCAGCATTTCAATCTGAAACGGTTTGATAAGTGGCCGAAGGGCGATGGCGACCGCGAGATGGCAATTCACGCCTTGATCGAAGGCGATGCGACGGCGGTGATGTATAACTACCAACTGAAGCCGATGCGCAGCGACATCACGAAGCTTCCCCCCATTTCCAATTTTGCCGACTTATCACTGGCGCAAGCCGAGCGTGATAAACAGGCAATCTTCCTTTCCGCCCCGTTTGCCTTACGCGAATCGTTAATCTTCCCGTACGTGTATGGCGCGACATTCGTGCAGGAGATGGCCAAGCAACGCGGATGGGACGGCGTGTCGCAAGCCTTCACCGACCTGCC
Organism: Blastocatellia bacterium; assembly: GCA_038211695.1. Lineage (GTDB taxonomy): Bacteria > Acidobacteriota > Blastocatellia > RBC074 > RBC074 > RBC074. The sequence goes on from JBBQVH010000025.1 coordinate 57,231, forward strand.
ACAATCCACCGAACAGATATTGCACTTCGACAAATACCTGGCGAAGGAGATGCCGGTCAAAGTCCTGTTGCCTGATGTTTCAAAGCTGCTGGGCGCGGATTGGAAAAGGATTGACGCCGATACCAATGGCGAATGGGGATACTTTCTGATCCTCAGCCAGTTCATCGGCAAGAAAGAAGCGCGCGCCGCAGCCGCTGGCTGGGGCGGCGATCAATCAGTGCTCTACGAAAATGCCAAGACCGGAGCACTGCTGCTAACACATCTGAGCGCGTGGGACACCGTCGACGACGCCGCCGAATTCCTGCGCGCTTTCACCGACCGCACATTAAAGCGTTACCCGGCAGCCAAACCGCTGGCGACAAAGACTGAGGACGAGCGAGCATTTCAGACATCTGATGGCGAAGTGCGCCTTCAACTGCGCGGGCAATCTGTGTTGGTGATTGAAGGGTTGCCAACGGAAAAATCGGCGGACATGGTGAAGCTGAAAGAAGCGCTCTGGAAAAAGTGACGTCTGATCAGCTTCGCGCAAGGTTCAGATCGCACCGTACACTGTTCAGGTCGTTTCGTGGAGCGTTCAGACCGTCCCGTGTGGCATTTGAGTTGCTTCGTGAAGCGTTCAAGTCGCTTCGTACACGGTTTCAGTCGCTTCAAACAGCGTGCAAGTGGCTTCGTGCAGCGTTCAGGTCACTTCGTACACTGTTTTGGTTGCCTCAGACAGCGTTCAAGTCGCTTCGTACAATGCTCAGATCACTCCGTACGGCCGCAAACCATTCCGTGCAGCGTCAAGATCAGTCCGTACAGCCTCAGATCGCATTGCGACATCGTTCCGGTCGCTTCGCGCAGCGCACAATTCGCCTGTTTTCCTTCGCCAGGGAGCTCAACCCACTCATCATCGATTTGGCAGCGGCCAGAAAAATTCCGCCATCAATGGGAAACAATTGCTCCGGTTGGTAACGGAAAGTATACTCCGCCGCGCCCCGCAGTAAGCCGTCACAACTACAACAATCCAATCCGCTGGTCAGGGAGCCTAACCGCCATGTTGATGAGTAAGAAACTCAAGCCGGGACAGCCTGGAACCAAACGGTTGGTCACACAATACGGCACACGCATGGTTTGTGTTCGTTACCGTTATGATGTTGTGCAGAGCAAACACTTCAAACCTATCAAACTCGTCATCGAAGAATCTGTTTGGCAATCGCCCGCCCCCCCTTTTCAAGGCTACGAGATTGTCCCCATTCGGATTGAATTCAACGAGATTCATTGGCGAGATCGCGTCAAATCGGCGGGCGGAAAATGGAATCCCAACCTGAAGCTTTGGGAACTCAAATACGGTCAAGTCCGCAACCTCGGACTGACGGACCGAATTCAACAACAGGAAGTTTCCGATAATGGAAAGTTGATGGGAACGGCTCTGCCCCCAAAAGTTTCCAATAATGGAAAGTCAAAAACTTCCATTCGTAGAAAGTAGTTACCGATAGTGGAAACTTGTTTCCGTATTCGGAAATGTTTGACGGCCGCTTAATTGTAGTTAGGCTTTAAATTTCTAAGAGAGCACAATGAATAATATAAAATTCTCAGATGTTGCTTTGATTTTGGCTACTTTGCTTGGCCCTGTGTTAGCGGTGCAAGCTCAAAAATGGCTTGAGCGACTGCGAGAGGCGCAAAATAGGAGGCTTCTTATATTTAAAACGCTTATGTCTACAAGAGCGTCTCGCTTATCGCCAGCGCACGTCGAGGCTCTAAATATGATTGATGTGGAATTTTATAGTAAAAAATATAAGAAGGTCACTGATGCTTGGAAAGAGTACCGAGATCACCTTACCAGCCTTCCGAAAGACTCTCCTGAAGATGATGTTAAATTGTGGCATAGTAAGATTGAGGGTTATTTAGCAGATTTGCTTTTTGTGATGGGAGAGTCTATTGGGTATGAGTTCGATAAAGTGCATATTAAACGTGCTACTTATATCCCGCAAGGACTAGGAGAGATAGAGGAAGAACTTCATACGATTAGAAAGGCTCTCGCTTCTATTTTGACAGGTAAAACGCAATCCCTATGAATGTTGTAGGATTCCCAGGAATGGAAGAGACAGACGGCCAAAAAGAAGTGCAAAAAGCAATTGTTGAGTACTTGCAAAACCCTAAGCCGCTAGACGTAAAAGTGCTTGCTGATGAACGTCAGTCGTGAGCGCGTTTGCATGATAAATGCTTAACTCTCCGTTGTACCGGAGGCACCGCCGTCATTTTGGTCAAACGTTTGCGGACGGCGGCGCCCCGGTAAACTCGGTCGTTAGGTTCCTGAGGGTGAAGAGATGAAGCGAGTAATGTGGATTGAGCACAAGGAAGATGGGATCGTCGGCCCAGCAAGAATTGGCTGGGTCGAAGTAAAGGACAAGGGAAAGAGACTGGATTATCGTGATCAATCGTTCAGGACTCGCCGGGGTCGCGGCTTCAAGTCTAACTACTACGACACAGAGACCGGAGAACCATACTGGATTAGCGGTTGCAGGAAAGACGGGCGGAACGCGCTTTATAACACTGAAGTTGAAATTGACGAGGATGCCTTGGAAGAATACTGGGTAAATATCCGTAACGAGCCAGAGAAAAGGAATCTAAAGCAACTCCGTGCTGCCGGAAAGTATTGAGAGCAAGTTTCGCCTGGTTTCCCACAGTGCTGTTCACGGCCCTGCTGAACGCGAGCGTTGAGTGGTAGCTCAGTGTTCCAGTTCCACTAAGCGGCAAATGAATCCCCAGCCGCCGCCGAGTTCGCTGACTGCCAGCATCAGTTCATTGCGGCCCTTCTTCAATGGAAGGTAGACGGCGTCGTTTTCCGGGTTCACGATGCCCAGGAAGCCGGGATCGCGGAAGTTCTGGGCGCTGCGGCCACGAAAGAGAATCTTGCCATTCAGGAACACGCTGACATCGTCGCTATAGCCGAGGTAGAGCTTTTTCACTTGGTCGCGGTCGGAGTCAATGTTGGTCCGCGCATACACGACCTTCATTCCCGGCTGGGGGGCCAGACGCTTGGAAAAGTCGTTCGCAAACGAAACCCTGGGATGCGGGGCCTCGCGATAACGATAGATGACCACAAAGCCGGGCGGCTCCGCCTCTACCTCCTGCCAACGGATGGCATTACTTTCAGAGGGTGGAAGCGGACGCTCCAGATTCCGTGCGAGCGCATCGTAGGAAGGCGACAGGCTCCATTTGGTCAGCGTACCCGGCGGCATCGGCGGCAGGTGCCGTTCCCACGCTGTATCGGGCGTTGTCCGAATTTCGAAATTCGAGAAATAGGTCGCGCCCGTCAGGACAGCCAAGGCCACCTGGCCTTTCTGAACGCCGCTCTTCAGATCGTCCATGACGAGCACAGGCTTATCCATATCCTTAACATAGAACTTTGCCTGCGCGCCGACCACCTCCAGGCGCAGATGGAACCAGACATCTTTCGGGATATCGACCGCGCCGGTGAAGCCCGGCCCGTTATAGAGTTGCCAGTTAAGGCCGGTGTTGATCACCGGCGTATATTGCAAGGCGTCAGGATAGCCGGACTTATGCTGGCGTAGGTAAACCCATTCGGCGTTGGCTCCATCGCCTGAGATCCGAAACTGAATCCCAAAAAAACCTCGGCTCGCCGGGGTGGCGACATCCACATCTACAACGCCGTCGCGCATTTCAAAGTCTTTCAAAGCCGCCGCTCCTCCGTCCAGGAATAGGCACTTGCGGCCTTGATATTCAGCCGTCTTGGCTTGTCCTTCCAGCTGCCAACGCGGAGAGTCCGCAGGAACGAGGAGCGTCCTTGATGCCTGGGGCGTCTGGGAAAGGGCCGCTTTATCCTGTGGCGAAGAAGTAGCCTGCCCAATCAACCCGAAAATGAAAAGTAAAATGGTTGCGTATCTAAGCAAGATGGAAACCTTCCTCCTGAATGTTCTCGGCAAAAAATTGAAAGCCTGACAATACGTCCAGGGTAAATCAATGGCTGACGTGAGGACAGTCATGCGGCTGATACTTTTACAGAGGGGTGATGGCTTTTACCTCTTTTTACAGCAGATCGGTTACGTCCTGCACGGGTTTGTCTATTAGCTCTTTCGCAGCAAAACCAGTTCCTTTGGCGTCTACTTCATTGTGAATACCGGCGACCGACGAGCGTCCTCTCACCCAACTCGCCGTTTGACTTCTCTGCCCTCTCTCTACAAGCTATCGCGCGATGAAAAGACAAGCGACTCCTGAACCTGCACCCAATCCAAATCGCTCACATCTGGAATTACTCGTCGGAGAACTCCGCGCGCTGGAAGAACAATTGCGGCAAGGTGGCGGCGCGGACAAGATTCAACGTCAGCACAGCCAAGGCAAACTGATCGCGCGTGAACGTGTCGCGCAATTGCTTGATCCAAATACATACTTTCAAGAACTCGGATTGCTGGTCGCTTATGACCAGTACGATGGTCAGGCTCCTGCGGCGGGGGTGGTAACGGGCTTTGGCATGGTGGCCGGGCGTGAAACCGTCATCGTTGCCAATGACGCGACGGTCAAAGCCGGAGCTTGGTGGCCCGAGACAATCAAGAAAATCTTGCGCGCACAGGAAGCCGCAATGCGGTGCCGCGTGCCGATTATCTATCTGGTGGATTCGGCGGGCGTGAACTTGCCATATCAGGATGGCGTCTTCCCTGGGCAATACGGCGCGGCGCGAATCTTTTTCTATAACTCGATCATGCGCCGATACCTGAAGGTTCCGCAGATTGCGGCGGTCATGGGGCAATGCGTGGCGGGCGGCGCTTATTTGCCTGCGTTGTCTGATGTCATCCTGATGGTCGAGGGCACGTCGTTTATGGGCTTGGGCGGGCCAAATCTGGTCAAAGGTGCAACCGGGCAAAAAGTGGATGGTGAGACGCTGGGCGGCGCAAAGATGCACAACGCGATTTCGGGCGTGGCGCATTACCGATCCAAAAACGACGAAGAGTGCATCCGGCAAATTCGCGACCTGATTGCCGAACTGCCGCCGAAGCCTGCGCCCAAAGCCAACATTGCCGACCCACTTGAATCAGCGCGCCCTGCCACTGATCTGTATGACATCCTGCCAGCGGATCACCGCGCGGCCTATGACGCGCGGGCGATGCTGAATTGTATTTTTGACCGCGATAGCTTCGATGAATTCCAGGCCGACTTTGCCAAAGAGATGATCGTTGGCAACGCGCGCATCAGTGGAATCAGCGTTGGCGTGATTGCAAATAATCGAGGCCTGCTGCCTCCACCTGCGCCGGGCAAGCCGCCCAGATTCGGCGGGATCATTTATGCCGAAAGCGCCGAAAAAACGGCCTACTTCATTGATACCTGCAATCGCCACGGCACGCCGCTGGTCTTTATTCAGGATGTTTCGGGCTTTATGGTGGGTGTTGAGGCCGAACAATCCGGCATCATCCGCGCGGGCGCGCGCTTTGTGGAAGCGATGGCCACGGCTACGGTGCCAAAGATTGTCTTGACGATCAACCACGCCAGCGGTGCGGGCTATTATGCGATGGCCGGACAGGGCTTCGATCCCGACTTTATCTTCACGCTGCCAAACGGGCGGATGGGCGTGATGGAAGGCGAATCGGCAGTCATGGCGTTGTTCGCCGCGCAACTTGAAAAGCTGAAGGCTGCGGGGGAAGAGCCGGGCGAAACTTTGCGCGCGGAAATGGATCGCGTCCGCGCCGAATACGAACGTCAACTGGAGGCGAAGTTCGCCGCCGCGCGCGGCTTTGTGGATGCCATACTCGTGCCGGAAGAGATCAGGCCCGCGCTGGAATTGGCATTGCGGACGGCGCTGAATAATCCCGGCGTACATCTGGGCTTTGGGATTTAAATCAATGGCTTTAGGATTCAGAAAGAAGCGTTGCGCTTCACTTAAATAAACAACTCGAAAAGGGGAAACAGAAATGATCAAACTCAACGACGCACGCCGGATCATTGCCGCGGCAGAGGCCAAAGCGGCTGAAATCGGCCAACCAATGAATATCGCGGTGGCCGACAGCGGCGGCAATTTAGTCGCCCATGTCCGTATGGATAACGCCTGGCTGGGCAGCATAGATATTTCCATCAAGAAAGCCTACACCTCGCGCGCCTTCGACATCGCCACCAAAGATTTAGCCGAACATAGTCAATCAGGAGGGCAGTTTTTCGGAATCCATGCCTCCAACAACGGAAAGATCATGATCTTTGCGGGGGGAATCCCGATCAAACAAAATGGCGTGGTGGTTGGCGCCATCGGCGTCAGCGGCGGGTCTGGTGAACAAGATCATGCTGTTGCGGAAGCAGGCGCGGCAGCATTTTAGTCATCATCAGTAAATCACGAAACCAGATGCGAAAGGCAGGAACACAAAAAGCGCAAAGGCCTCTTTTGTTTCCTCCTTCGCGTTTGAGGAGAAACCGTCTTGATTGAACTTTATTTGATGCGACACGGCATCGCCTCCGATCTGGGCGAAGGCGGAATTATCAATGATGCGGATCGCCCACTGACGCCGGAAGGCCGCGCGCGGATGAAGCAGTCCGCTGCCGGATTGCGCGAACTTGGGGCAAAGTTCAATGTGATTTTGGCCAGCCCGCTGCTGCGCTGCCGGCAAACCGCCGAAGCCGTCGCCGAAGTATTGGAGTTGCAGCACCGCGTCAAAATCCTGGATTCGCTCGCCCCCGGCAAAGCCTTTGCCACGGGTGAAGGCGGCCACGCGGAGATTTTCCTGGAACTGGGCGCATATCAATTCGACAAGGCATTGCTGGTCGGCCATATGCCGGATTTGTCGGAGATTGCTTCCTATTTGCTGGCGGGCAATCGCAACCTCAACATTGAATTCAAGAAGGGATCATTGTGCGCAATTGAAGTGACCAGTCTGCCTCCGCGCGGCCCTGGTTTATTGCGTTGCTTGCTGGCTCCCAAACAAATGCGGGCAATGGCAAAAGGAAAGTGAGTCGGCAGTCCGGCTCTGATCGAGGTGAAGAATAATTATGAATCCCTGGCACGATGTTGGTCTGGGCGAGGAAGCGCCGGAAATCTTCCGGTGCATTATCGAAATCCCCATTGGGTCGAAGGTAAAATACGAGTTGGACAAGGTGACGGGTCTGCTGAAGGTAGACCGTGTTCTGTTCAGTTCAGTTCATTATCCGGCCAATTATGGCTTTCTGCCGCGCACTTACTGCGATGACAACGATCCGCTGGATGTGCTGGTGCTGGGGCAGGAGCCGGTCTACCCGCTGTGCATCATGCGCGCCAAAGCCATCGGTGTGATGCAGATGATTGACCAGAACGAAGAGGACGACAAAATCATCGCCGTCCACGCTGATGATCCCGAATACCGCGATTACAAAGACATTTCCGAACTGCCCGAATACCGGCTGAAATCAGTGCAGCGTTTTTTTGAAGACTACAAGGCGCTTGAAAACAAGCAGGTCAAAGTCGAACGATTCATGGGCCGCTTCGATGCGATTAACATCATCGAACGCAGCATCAAGCTCTACGACGATATGAAGCCGAAACTGGTCGCTGGCAGCTTCAGGTGAAACTCGGCTCCAACAGAAACAATCTCAGCACTGGGAGGTGAAGAACGATGAGTCAAAACATCTACGAAAATCGAATTTCCAACCTGGAACGCCGCGTTGATGATATTGAGCGGCAGCAAACGGAACTCAAGCAGTTCGAGCGCACATTACTCAAGCGCGACTTCCTGAAGACGACGGTTCAAATCATTGCCATGGTCCTGGCCATCTTCGGCGCCGGAGGCTATCTGGCTTATCAGAACTCGAAGGGCCTTGAACAAATCGATAAACGCTTCGAGCAGATGGAAAAGCGCTTTGAATTGATGGAAAGGCGTTACGACGATCTGAAGCAGGTCGTACTGTCTGACCGCCAGAATCGCGAGAAAGACCTGCCCGGCAAAAAGTAAATCGCGGAGCGTTCCTTTTTTGGTTGCGGCTATGCCGCAATGTGTACCCGGGTTTGGCCTGTTTCCAGATTACTTCTCTGGCTTGCGTGGGAACGGATTCAGCCGATACCGTTTTTTCAGCTTCGCGGGATCTGGCGTCAGATAGAAACTGACCTGATTCTTGGGATCAGCGCCAACCGTGATCAGAATCAGCAGGCCGAGTTCGGGCTGCTTTTTATGCCAGACCAATCGCGCATCGAAACGCTCCGGCAATCCATCCACCACGGTTTCATATTCCTGCGTCCATTCCTGCAAGCTGGTGCGCCCCGAAGGTGAAATGACGATCCCGTACCCCGTCACTTCAGGGTTATCGGGGAGCAGCGCCAGGACTTCGAACCTCGTCAATTTCATAGTCCGGATTGTACCTGTACCAGTGGCAAATAGCGCTGAAGATGGCCAGGCAAGCATGATTCGAATCGAAGAGTCAGAGACGAAAGTTGCAATCGTGCAGTGGGACGAATTCTCAGGCAGCGACCGCATCAAACTTAAACAACCGCAAGCAATCCATCGAAAGATCGAACAGATGTGTGCAGCCCGAAGCGCCGCCGACGTGTTCGGCGAATTGCGCGATGAATGCAGGCGCGACTTGCAAGCCATTCAAACCCGGCGTTCGCAACTGCGCGTCTTCGCAGATGCCGTGATACGGCACACGCAAGGCACGGCTGTGCGCATTGGAGAGCACACCGTTGCGCGACAAATCAAAGCCGATCTTAATGTCGTGAATGCGGTCATCCATCGCGCTTTCGCAGGCGTAGCCGTGATTGGTAAGTTCAATGGAAACGCGCTTGGTGCGCCAGAAGACGCGTTTTTCGCCTGCTTGTGGCCGCGTCAGACTTGGATCAAAGCCACAGCGGACTTCTCTGTCGGCGAACAATGCTTCGCTTTCGTCGCGGTAGGCATAACAGGAATTGGCCAGATTCATATACGCCCGATCTTTCAGCCAGGCGACGTGCGCCGCTTCACTGCCGTTGCCTGTGACGGACGGGAATTGCGCGTCAAACTCCGGCGTGTACTGATAAACCTGTTGCGCAATGCGGGCCATTTCAATCGCCAGAAAAAGGTGCTCCTGCGCGCCGGGCAAATCGCCCAGGGCAGCAACGACTCGTTTGGAAAAGCCACGCCCAATGCTCACACCGCCAATCCCGGCGTAGCGTTCACAAAGTTCAGGACGAAACTGCGTTGGCTCTCCCGCGACCTGCCACACGGAAGCCGCAATGACCTCGTACTCCGGCGCGCGCACTTTCCAGCGATGCTCGAAGGCGAATCGGTGGTCGCTCATCACGCCGCGCACCAACAGGTCGTTCTCCGGCGAGATGTCAATCTCCGATTCAAAGGTTCGCAAATAGTTTGTGGCAGGCAAAAACAGTTTCAGGCTCATTGGATTCTCCGGCGCTCGCATCCTCGGGAAATAGTGTCGTGGGGGGGGGGGGGGCGGCGGGGGCACACCCACCCGCACCAAAGGGCCACCCAAACCAAAAACAGAAGAAAAATCAACAACCCACCA
>JBBQVH010000026.1:0-66572 GCA_038211695.1 Blastocatellia bacterium
CTGTCCTTTGAAGGCTTCCAACACGACTTTGACTTTGAATTCCGTGGTGTATGTTTTGCGTTGCTGCTTTTTCATGAGTGCTCCTTTGGCAGCCAGTTTACACCTTAATTGTCTGTCCAGTTTTCGGGGAGCATCATAGTCCCAGCCCTTCAGTCCGAAGATCTTATTCACCTAAAGTGTAAGCGTCTGAAAGATGCTGAATATCTTATCCAAAATTCATCGGACGTGCGCCAATTTATCGAACGTCATTTAGGACGAGGAATAATCTTGCCATGATAAATAAGCTATTCGTTTTTTTTCACCACCTATCTCCAGGGGTAAAGGCGTCAATCACATCTGGTCTCGCAATAGTGACGTTTACTATCGGCGCTATTCTTGAAGAACGGGTCCAAAGGATCGCAGGCGATCAACCTGGCGATTTGCCATTGGGTCTGTTCTGGATTCTTCTATTGCTTATCATTGCTGGTGTGTGGGGATGGATAGTATATTTTTATTATCAAGTTATAGCATCTCATACCAAGAACCTCCAAGCTCAGGAACGCGCGATTGCTGATGCGCGCGAAAGAATCAACAAGTTGAACATCCAACACCTCGCTCATTGCGATGCAATCATTTGGAAGAATCAGTTCTCTATAGATGAATTACGATCAGTTCTTATATGTGAAGTTGACCGAATCGTTGGGCTTGTTACAGCAGCGTGGGAAGTCGTCAACTCACATCATAATGGAAGCAGTACTAGCACCGAGAGAATTAACTTTGAGCTAACACTAATAACTCAATCACTACGCGATTCCGAACTAACCATTGCTGCTTGGTGTAACCGGGACAACCGTCGGCCAAAATCTCTTCTTCTCAGAGACCAGAACAACGTCAGAATTTATGAGCGAACCGAAGCAGCAAAAATGATCTCGAATCGTGTGATGGATACGCTCGTGATAGAAGATACTTCCGCTCCTGAGGCAAACTATGAAGCTTTATATGATGATCAAAAAGTGCGTATTCGCAGTGCGGTGCTTCACCCAATACTATCTCCAAAGAGTGAGCATCTTGCTATCTTGGTACTCCACTGCGAGCGTACGGACTTTTTTCGTAACGAAGATCGTCGCTATTGGCATGAACTCTTCACGGTCTTTGCGCCATCTATTGCCTTAGAAATCGAACGAATCAAAGCTTTTAATAAAGCAACTTCGGCTTGGCCAAGTGAGCCAATGAGGGAATATCATCCTTATTAAATATACTTCCAGCTTCAGTAAGTCTAAGTATCTTATTTAAATCAGAGAAAGAATTTGCCGGACATGCTTCCTTGAAACTATTGAAATAGAACATTTTTTTCAACCGAATCACCTAACAAAGGAGCTAACATTGCAAGGTATTGTTAAAGAAGACATTTTGGAACGGGCGCTGTCTCCTATCGCCTCCTACCCGCGATCTTTTTTGCGTTGGGCAGGATCAAAAAGATTTCTGCTTAAACATGTAGTTGATCTTTTGCCAGGCAACTTTAACGTCTATCGGGAGGCATTTCTGGGGGCAGGGTCTTTATATTTTTTACTTCAGCCAGACAAAGCAGTTCTAAGTGATATATGCATTGATTTAGTTGAGACTTTTTCTGCGGTTAGAGATAACGTTTCTGCCGTACTTCGTTATTTATCAATGTTTGATCCAAGTGAAGAGGCTTATTATAAGACAAGGAAGAATCGTAGCCAGGGCCGATTTAAATACGCAGCCGAATTCATTTATTTGAATAAAACTTGTTGGAATGGCTTATACAGGGTAAATTCTGAAGGATTATTTAACGTCCCGTATGGAAGAAATGAATCAGGTATTATAGTTGACCCTAACAACCTCAGGGCCTGTGCCAATTCTCTTAGGTCGAGAGGAGTTTCATTGAAAATATGTGATTTTGAAGAAAATCTCAAGGAGGCAAAACAGGGCGACTTAGTATATCTAGATCCACCATATGTTACGGGCCATAATAACAATGGTTTTATTGCCTATAATGAAACTCTTTTCTCTTGGGATGATCAAGTAAGACTGGCTAGAGTTGCGACCACGTTAGTTCAAAAAGGAGTACATGTAATCGTAAGCAATGCTGATCATGCAGAGATCATTAATCTCTATCAGAATTTTACTGTAAAACGTTTTCTCAGGTCTTCCACTTTAGCCTCAGATATAAAGAAAAGACGCCAAATTTCGGAGGTCTTGTTTCACTCAACAAATTGAGCAGGGCCAATGCCACGCTGTTACGTAGTCTTGTCACCACACAGTAATAAAACAATTTGCTCTTCTGGCCGACGCGATGTAAAGACAATGGTCGAGCCCGCGTACCAACAGATGGTTTTTGGGGGCGTTTCAAATTCGTCTTTAATCAGCGGCCTGACTTCATCCCGATTCAGCTCCCAATCCGCCTTCTACACGGCGCTCTCGGTCAGTTCCATCGCCAATTCTTCATACCAATGAGCGCGCCGGATGCGAAGCGTGTTGGAGTAGGTCTGAACCCGCCGGCGCAGACGTTCGGGCAGAGCAGGAGAGGCGAGCAATTCATCGCCGAGCGCAATCGCCTGATAAAAGTTGCCCGCTTGCGCCCACAAACTCAAGGCGCTGAAACGGTGGAGGAAAGATTTCTCGACGAATCCACGCGCGGCGCAGCGTTGGCTCAGGCTCTCTTCGATCCGCGCGGCTTCGGCAAATTTATAAACCGCTTCGTCAGGCCGCGCCCTTTCGCGCAACAACTGAGCTTCGAGAATCAAGCTGGATTTGCGAGCTTCATCGGCCTCGAACGATGCGTCCAGCCCTGCGCGGTTGATCGTTTGTATCTGTTGCTGGTTCATTGAACTTCCTCCTCAAACCGATGGAACGAGCGGATCGAACTACATCGGCACCGTTCTAAAGGATGATTTCCGGTCTCTTTCGTGCAAGCTATTTCTGACCTCCGTCCCGTTCTATCCTTCGTCGGCCAGGATGGTGCGCTGTACTGGAAGAAGCAGTGGAATCCGATTCCTACTTCTGCTCGTTGAGGCTTTTGTTGTAGCTGAAGTAGCTGACGCTGATTTCCTTGACCGGCGTGTTCTGAAGCGCCTCGCGCGCCGGGCCGTCCAAATACATCAAGATGTATTGCGAGATTTGCGGCTGTGCGATCCCCTTCTTCTCTTTCAGGTAAGTCAGAAAGTCGTCCGCGAACCAGTCGAAGATTTTCGACACTTGCAGCTTCTTTGTTACCGGATCGAATTTCACGTGGCGCGTGTCGTTGATGAATCGTTTCGCCGCTTGATCCAGCGCGTCAAACGTCTTGCCTGGCGGGATCGCGCCCTGCTGCAATGCGGGGCAACTGTGCGCGGCGCAGTTGATGTAAAAGTGAATGCGCGGTTCCCGATACCGTTTGCGAATGATCTTGTGTTCCAGGTCTTCCAGGCCAAGCGCTTTGCCGCCGAGTTTGATGTCGCGGTTGCGAAATAACCCGACGAAGTTCCAGAGCGCGCTTTTGCTCGGATACTCGGACGTTGCGAGGTACAAGACCCAGGCGTTGTAGGCCGTCATCCAGTAACGCAATTGCTCGCCGCCATCGGGAAAAAGCTGCGGATGGCTTTCGGGGCTGACGGCGGAGATTTGGTCAATGAAGGTTTTCAGCGCGCCGATCTCGCTTTTCAACCCGCCATAATTCACCAGCCCGCGCCCGTCCACATATTTGCGCGTCAGCCGGTCGTATTCGGAATAGTTGATCTGCTGTGCCAACGCATTACTCCCAACGCACAAGGCCAGGATCAAACCGAGGAAAATGTTTTTTGCTTTCACTGTTTTCTCCGTGGATTTGCTGTCCGCTCGAATGGTGTTATTGAAATGGTTCTGCCAAAGAATAACGAGCGAAACCACGACGTACTGTAAGGCGAACTACGTTAACGGCAAATTACGAATTTGATCCTGGCAAATCACCGGGTAGAATCTCGCTTCAACATTCAATCAGTGAACCTATGGAACTTGACTCGAAAAATGCAGGCGCGAGCTATCAGCGCGGTGTGCGACGCGTTTTGATCATCACGCTGGTGCTGAACATCGCCGTCGTCATCGGCAAATTGATTGCGGGATTCATGGCCGGAAGTTTGAGCGTCATCAGTGATGCCATCCATTCAACGACCGATTCGCTGAACAACGTCGTCGGGCTGGTGGTGACGAAGTATGCCGCCGCTGAACCGGATGACGAACATCCATACGGCCACGCCAAATTTGAAACGCTGGCGGCCTTCATCATCGCAGGCTTTCTGTTCGTCACCTGCTATCAAATCAGCGTCAGCGCAATCACGCGCTTATTTTCAAAAGACCATGCCGCGCCCGAAATCACCGCGCTGACGATTGGCGTGATGGTCGCCACGATTGTCATCAACATCTTTGTCACGATTTATGAACAGCGCGAAGGCAGACGGTTGAAGAGCGAATTTCTGATCGCCGACGCCATTCACACGCGCAGCGATGTGGTGGTTAGTTGTTCAGTGCTGACGGGACTGATTCTGGTCAAGCTGGGCTACGTCTGGCTGGACCCGGTGGTGTCGTTGTTTGTTGCCGCGGTCATCGCGTGGAATGGCTATCAGATTTTCAAAACTACAGTGCCCGTGCTGGTGGATGCCGCGCCCGTGCCGCCGCCGCGCATCGCTGAGATTGCCGAAAGCGTCCCCGGCGTCCATTCCGTTCACGATGTTCGCGTCCGCGCGCACGGCGGCGAAATGTTCATCGAAATGCATCTGCACGTGGCCGCCCGGTTGGAACAGGATCACATTCTGTCGCACGCCATCACCGAAGCGGTGGAGCATCGCCTGATCGAAGAGTTCGGCAAGGTGACCGCGACAATTCACGTCGAGCCATTGCCAGAAACATCGTAGCGGTTGTCTAATCCACCTTGTCCAATAAGACAGATCAACGCCGTGAAAGGATTTCCTTCTTGGGGTCTATCGTTATGAGCAAAACCGTTAGCGAAGAGAGCCTGGCCCGGATTCAAAATTTCGTCGCGAAGTTTTGCGAAAAGTCAGGCACCACAACGCATCCTGATCCGTCCATTACTGAAGCGGTTGTTCTGGGGCTGGCCCATCACCGCGACACCTTGGGCAAGCCGCTTTGCCCTTGCCGGTTCTATCCGGACAAAGCAGAAGAGATCAAACACCGCACGTGGATTTGCGCCTGCGACGACATGCAGATTTACAAATACTGCCACTGTCTGCTGTTTGTGAATGAAGAAGGGCTGCCAATCACCGAATACCTGCCCGAAGATCACGACGGCAGAATTGCCTTTGGCCTAGTCAAAGACCCGACGCCTGACAAAGGGCGTCCTTTGCGCAACCAGGCGGAAGCGCGTGAGAAGGAGCGCGCGGAAAGGCCTTCCTAACTGGTGCGCAAACTGGTGCGCAAACTGGTGCGCAAACTGGTGCGCCCGCATCCTTGCGGGCTTTTCTTACAAAGCACATTCCAGCAAGGATGCGGGCGTACCATCTTTCGGAGAATCCCCAATGTCTCATCTGAAGACCGCCGCCATTGTCATTGTATTTGCGCTTTTGTTGTCACCCACAATGATCGTGAGTTCACAAAATTCCCTTGGCGATAAACCGGCCAAAGGCGGCGGGCGCACTCGTTCCGCTGTTCGCGCGATGAACGGCATGGTCGCAACCAGCCAACCTCTGGCGTCCGCTGCAGGCTTACGCGTGCTGCAACAAGGCGGCAACGCGATTGATGCCGCTGTCGCTGCCGCCGCCGTGCTGTGCGTGGTTGAACCAATGATGGTCAGCCCGGGCGGCGATCTGTTCGCGCTGGTCTGGGATGCGAAAAAGAAAGAGTTGAAAGCATTGAATGCCAGCGGGCGCGCGCCCCAAGCGGCCAGCATTGATCAATTGAAAAAGCGCGGCTTCACGCACATTCCGCAAAACGGCATTCATTCGGTGACCGTGCCCGGCGCGGTGGATGGCTGGGCAAAGCTGCTGGAACGATATGGCACGATGAAGCTGGCCGAAGTGTTGAAGCCCGCGATTGAATGTGCCGAACGCGGCTATCCGGTGACTGATGTGATTGCCGCCGATTGGGAAGCGGGATTCGCCTTCAAAAAGAACGAAGACTTCGCCCGCACCTTCCTGCCCGATGGCCACGCCCTGAAACCGGGCGAGATTTTCACGAACAAGAATCTCGCACGCACGCTGAAAGCTATTGCCGCTGGTGGGCGCGACGTGTTTTACAAAGGTGAACTCGCGCGGAAGATCGTCAAGTTCGCCGAGTCGCAAGGCGGCCTGCACACAATGCAGGATTTCGCCGCGCACACCTCGAACTGGCTGGACCCGATCAGCACTGTCTATCGCGGCTATACCGTTTATGAACTGCCGCCGAATAATCAGGGGCTGGCTGTGCTGGAAATACTGAACATTCTGGAAGGCTATGATGTGCGTTCGCTGGGCCATAACACGGCGGAATACCTGCACCTGCTGGTCGAAGCCAAGAAGCTGGCCTACGCCGACCGCGCCTGGCACATCGCCGATCCGGCGTTTTACAAAGCGCCGCTCGATAAACTGACCTCGAAAGAATATGCCGCCGAGTTGCGCAAGAAAATTGATTTGAACCATGCCGCTGGGCCTTCTCCCGTAGGTTCGCGCGGCGGCGAAGACACCGTGTACCTGACCGTCGTGGATAAAGACCACAACGCCGTGTCGTTTATTCAAAGCATCTTCAGCGCCTTCGGTTCCGGCCTGGTCGCGGGCGATACCGGTATTGTGCTGCACAATCGCGGCGCAGGCTTTTCATTTGATTCGAACCATCCGAACAAACTGGAAGGAGGCAAACGGCCCTTCCACACCTTGATCCCGGCGATGGTATTCCACGAGGGGCAGCCGTGGCTGACTTTCGGTTTGATGGGCGGCGATATGCAGGCGCAGGGGCATGCGCAAGTCTTGCTGAACCTGATTGATTTCGGAATGGACGTGCAACAGGCCGGCGAGCAGGCGCGTTTTCGCGATTTTGAAAGCGGGCTGGCGCTGGAATCGGCGATTGGCCCGGACGTGCGCAAGGCGCTGGAAGCCAAAAGCCATCGCCTAACGATTGCTCCGGGCATGTTCGGCGGCTACCAGGCAATTATGATTGATCCGAAGTCGGGCGCTCTGTTTGGCGGCTCTGACCCGCGCAAAGATGGCTGTGCGATTGGATGGTAGGAGACTTGATGGATCGTAGAAACTTCGTTGGCTTACTTCCTGCGATTGTGCTTGCGGCTTCCGGCAGTGCCGCTCCCAAACGCCGCACCACCGTCAGCATTCGGGACGACCGTTTTTTCATCAACGGACTTCCGACCTACGCCGGGTGCAAATACAAAGGGGCCGTGATCGAAGGCTTGTTGATGAATTCGCGGATGGTGCAGGGGATTTATGATGATCGGAATCCTGAAACCGCTTCGCGATGGAAGTATCCGGACACCGGCAAATGGAACGCCGAACGCAACACCAGCGAATTTATCGCCGCGATGCCGGAATGGCGGCGGCACGGATTGCTGGCCTTTACGATCTGTTTGCAAGGCGGCAGCCCGCAGGGATATTCCAAAGAGCAGCCCTGGCACAACAGCGCGTTTGAAGCGGATGGAAGCTTGCGCGGTGATTCCCTGTCGCGGCTGGAACGCATTCTGGATCGCGCGGATGAACTGGGGATGGTGGCTATCGTCGGTTACTTTTACTTCGGGCAGGATCAGCGGCTGCGCGACGAAGCAGCGGTGATTCGCGCGACCAAAGAGGCGACGAACTGGCTGCTGGTGAAAGACTACCGCAACGTGCTGGCCGAAATCGCCAACGAATGCGACAATCGCGCCTACGATCATCCGATCATCAATGCGGATCGCATTCACGAACTGATCAAACTGACAAAATCAATTAATCGCGGCGGACGGCGGTTGCTGGCGAGCGCCAGCTTCAACGGCGGCAGCATCCCGCGATCGAATCTGGTGGCCGAATCGGATTTTCTGTTGCTGCACGGCAATGGCGTCAAAGACCCGGACCGGATCGCCCAGATGGTCGAACAGACGCGCAAGGTCGCTCGCTATCGCCCGATGCCGGTTTTGTTCAATGAAGACGACCATTTCGACTTTGATAAACCGGCGAACAATATGTCGAAGGCAATCGGCGCGTATGCTTCGTGGGGATACTTTGATCCCGGTGAAAGCAATTACCGCGACGGATATCAATGCCCGCCGGTCAACTGGGGCATCAACACCGAACGCAAACAGGCATTTTTCAAACTGCTCAAACAAATCACCGGTTCCTGAAACCATTCAACCATCACCGAACCAATCGCCAATATATGGAGGACAAAACCATGGCAGAGAATTCAGTATCAAGACGCAAATTCGTCAAAACATCGGCAGCGGCAGGCGCAGGCTTGTTGATCGTCCCATCGGCAATCGCTTTTGGCTCCGTGGCCAACTCATCCTTGGGACTGGGAATCATTGGTTGCGGCGGGCGCGGCAATTACGACGGCGGAGAGTTTCTGAACAACACGGACGTTCGCGTCACGGCGTTGATGGACGTGTTTGAAGACCGTCTGCAATCCACGCGCGCCAATCTGGACAAACAATCCGAAGCGAAAGGCCGCCCGGCAATTTCCAGCGCCAATTTGTTCAAAGGCCACAAGGCGTATGAAAAGCTGGTGCAGTCGAAAGATGTGGATCTGGTGCTGGTGACCAGCCCGCCGTACTTCCATCCGGATCATCTGGAAGCCGCTGTCAGCGCGGGCAAGCACGTTTACTGCGAAAAGCCCGTCGCCACCGACGTCACCGGCTGTTTGAAGGTGAAAGAGATCGGCAGGAAGTACAACGGAAAGGTGAGCATGCACGTCGGCTTTCAGAAGCGATATGACGAAGGTTATCGCGGGATGGTCGAACGCATTCATGCGGGCGACATCGGCGACATCGTGTTGGGCCAGACCTTCTATTACACAAACGATCTGGGCCGTCAGAACAAACCCGGCATGCCCGACCTGGAAGCGCGCATTCGCAACTGGGTGTTTGATCGTGCGCTGTCGGGCGACATCATCACCGAACAGAACATACACATTCTGGACATCGTCAACTGGGCGATGAAAACGCATCCGACCAAAGCCACAGGCACCTGTGGGCGCGCATTGCGCAAAGAAGTCGGCGGCGTTCCGGCTGATTATCTGTGCAGCGATCATTTCATTCTGACCTACACGTACCCCGGAGACGTGCACATCAGCTTCAATTCGAATCAGTTCAAAAACAAAGGCTACCGGCAATCGGGCGAGCGTTTCTTCGGCACGAAGGGCGCATCGGATTCGAATCAAGGAGGCCCCGCCACCATCAGCCTGAACCAGGTAGAAGAAGGCCAAAAGACTGCCGACAAGATTGATACCGGCAAGGTTGATCTGCACCTGGCCGTCGGCACAAAGATGAAAGCTCTGATGGCCAGCATTCAATCCGGCAAGTTCGACAACCAGTGCGAACAGGGCGCGGACACGACGTTGACCACCATCCTGGGCCGGACGGCTGCCTACGAGGGTCGCGAAGTCACCTGGGACAAGATGATGAAGTCCGGCGAAAAGTGGAATCTGAAACTTAATCTGGATTCGCTTGGCGGCGGCGGTGCGGTTTCGATGAAGGGCTAAACAACGCAGAGTATTTCAACGCAAAGACGCAACGGCGCAAAGATTCAAAATTATGGGATCAACCTCTCTGCTGAATCTTTGCGCCGTTGCGTCTTTGCGTTAAGAAACTGCCCTCTTCACAACGCCTCGATCTCGGCAACCTCTTCTTCACTCAGCCGAAATTCCATCGCGCCAATAATGTCCGCAACCTGTTCGGCATTTCGTACGCCAACGATCGCGCCGGTGATGACAGGGTTGTGCAACGCCCATGCAATTGCTGCTTCGCCTGCCGTTCGGTCGTGGCGCGCGGCAATCTCTTTCAACTTGTCAGCCAGTTTCAAATTGCGCGTCAGCAGTGGCTCTTGGAACTGCGGGCTGCGTCGCCGCCAATCATCTTCCGGCAATTTTTCAACGCGTTCGCGCGTCATTGCGCCCGCCAGCATCCCTGACCCCATCGGCGAATAGGCCAGCACGCCGATGTTATTCGCGGCGCAGTAAGGCAAGATTTCCGGTTCGACTTCGCGCCGCAGCAATGAATACGGCGGTTGCAGCGAGGTGACGGGCGCGATGGCTTGGACGCGCCGCAACTGGTCAGCGTTGAAATTCGACACGCCCATCCAGCGAACTTTACCTTCTTCTTTCAGCCTGGCCATCGTCGCCCAGCCTTCTTCGACATCTTCGTCCGGTTCCGGCCAGTGCATTTGGTACAGGTCAATTGCGTCCACTTTCAGCCGACGCAAACTGTCTTCGCATTCGCGGCGAATCGAATCGGCTTTCAGCGATTTGATGATCTGGCGGTTTTCGCCCCACGTGCGCTCGCACTTGGTGAAGACATATGGCTTATTCGAACGCCCTGCCAGCGCTTTGGCCACGACTTCTTCCGAATGGCCCAAGCCATAGACCGCCGCCGTGTCTATCCAATTCATCCCCGCATCAAGCGCCGCATGAATCGCTGAAATGGATTGGTTGTCATCCTGATCGCTCCAGGCGAATGCCCAGCCAGCGCCGCCCATCGCCCAAGCGCCAATCCCCAGCGGCGTGATCTGAAGATCACTGTTTCCCAATTGTCGTGTTTGCATCTCTTCTCCTGAAGTTCAAATTGTCCGTGAAACTGCTTCGGCGCGCGCGGCCTCTTCCGCCTGTTTGCGCGCCAGCCCTTCGCGCCCATCGTAGCGGATGAATTTTGGCAGCAGCAATCCTAAAACTGCCGATCCCACCACACAAAGCACGCCGCCCGATACCACTGACGCGCGCAGCCCGAAAGCACTGGCCACGATTCCCGCTTCGGCATTGCCCAGATACGGCCCGGTTAGATAGCTGATCATTTCAATACCGGCCAGCCGCCCGCGCATATGATCCGGGATGGTCTGATTCCACATCGTCATTCGGAACACGCCGCTGACGCCATCCGCTGCCCCGGCCAGCGCCAGAAAGAATAACGCCAGCCACAGATTGCCAACCAGGCCAAAAACTATGATGGCCGCGCCCCACACCGCAGCCGCGATCGTCACCACCAGTCCGTGCCGGTTGATCCTGCCAGCCCAGCCTGAAGTCAGCGAAACAGCCAGCGACCCGACGGCAGGCATGGCGTAAAACAATCCGACCGATGCGCCGCCGAAGCTTTCCGCAATCGCCGGAAAAAGCGCGATGGGCATGCCAAAAAACATGGCGTTGATGTCAATCAGGTAGGTGCCCATCAGTTCCTGGCGGCTGCGCGCGTATTTCAATCCTTCGATAACAGACTTCAGACTTGGACGTTCGTCATCATCAGTTTTTGCAGGCATCGGCACGGATCGAATTAACAATAGCGCGACGATCGAAACGATAAATGTCGCCGCATCCAGGGAAAATGCGAATGCTGCTCCAAATCTGGCCGCGATTAACCCCGCCAGCGCCGGGCCCACAATGAAGCTGAAGCTCCAGCGGAACATCCCCAGCGCAGCCACCGCCGACATTAACTCCGGCGCGACCAACCGTGGCGTCAGGGCCTCCAGCGCCGGGCGATGCACTCCATTCAGCGCAGCAAACAGCGCCGCGACCACAACCAGCACCCACGCACGGGGTTGCGCCAGCAGAGCATTCGCCGCCAGCAATCCACAACAAACCGTCAACCCGATTTCAGCGATTACAATCAATCGCCGCCGGTCAATGAAATCGGCCAAGGCTCCGCCGACGAAGGCCATGACGAACATCGGCACGAACTCCGCCAAACTGATCATCGCCACGGCAAACGTGGATTTCGTCAGTTGATACATCTGCCACGGCAGCACAACGTAGCTGATGGACGAACCGAAAGCGGAGACAAACTGCCCAAGGAACAACAGCCGGTAATCGCGCGAAGCCTTCAGCGGTGACAGGTCTATGGCCAAAGCCCGGAGCCAGCCGCGTCGTTTCGATTCGGCTGGCTCCGGCGCGTTTGTTGAGGTGGGATGGTCAGCCATTTAACGATCAAGCAATCTCATTCCGCCTTCGGTATACCGCGCCCCGGCGGCGGCATCAGCGGGAATCTTTTCGGCAATCCAGGCCAGATCATCACTGGTTAGTTGAATGTTTGTCGCCGCGACATTTTCGCGCAGGTAAGTCCGCCGCTTCGTGCCCGGAATCGGTGCCATGTCTGCGCCCTGCGCCATCACCCAAGCCAGGGCGATCTGTCCGGGCTTCGCGTTTTTCTTCGCGGCAATCTCCTTGATCGCATCAACGATTGTCTGATTACGATTGAGATTTTCTTCGGTAAACCGAGGATTGTTGTTGCGCCGCCAGTCTGTCTCTTCCAGATCGTTGACGCTTTTGATTGCGCCGGTCAGATAGCCGCGTCCCAGTGGGCTGTATGGCACAAAGCCGATGCCGAGTTCGCGAATCGTCGGCAGAATTTCTTCTTCCACGCTGCGCTCCCACAGCGAATATTCCGATTGCAGGGCCGTGATCGGATGCACCGCATGCGCCCGGCGAATCGTCTTTGCACTCGCTTCAGACAATCCCAGATAGCGAACCTTTCCCGCTTTGACCAGATCGGCCATCGCGCCAACCGTGTCTTCAATCGGCACGTTCGCATCCACGCGATGCTGGTAGAGCAGATCCATATGATCCAAGCCCAATCTTTGCAAAGAAGCGTCGCAGACCTCTTTGACGTGTTCCGGGCGACTGTCCACGCCAAGCATCTTTCCATTTTCGATTTTGAAACCGAACTTGGTGGCGATGGTGATCTGGTCGCGCTGATTCTGAAAAATTTCCTTGAAGCCTTCGCCCAGCAGCTTTTCGTTTTCAAACGGGCCGTAGACTTCCGCCGTGTCGAAAAAGTTGATGCCCAGCTCAATCGCTTCATGCAAAGTGGCAATTGCCTCCGTCTTATCCGGCGTACCGTAGGCATAACTCATGCTCATACAGCCCAGCCCTTGCGCTGAGACGGTCAATCCCTGTGTTCCCAGTTTTCGTTGTTCCACTGCTTCTCCTTTTCAGAAGTAGACAGGATTAACAAGATTCTTCAGGATTGTCTTTTCATCTTGCAAAATCTTGTCAATCCTGTCTGACGATTTTCTTCTTCTCAAAACTTGATGACGATCTTGCCAAAGTGGCCGCCGCTGTCCATCAATTGCAGCGCCTGTTTGGCTTCTTCAAAGGGGAAAACCTGATCCACGACGGGCTTCATTTTGTGCAGCGAGATGGCGCGGTTCATCGCTTCGAACATTTCGCGGTGGCCGACGAAGATGCCTTGCAGCCGGATGCTTTTCATTAACACCAGCACCGGATTAATGCCCGCGCCGCTGCTGAGCGCGCCAATGACGCTGATCATGCCGCCGACGCGAACGGCCTTCAGCGAACGTTCCAACGTGCCCGCGCCGCCGACTTCAACAATGTGATCAATGCCTGCGCCGTTGTTCAATTCTTTCGCCGCCTTGTCCCAATCAGGATTCGTTTTGTAATTGATGCCATCGCTGACGCCCAATGCTGACAACCGAGCCAGCTTTTCGTCGCTGGATGACGTGCCGATGACGCGCGCGCCGTGCATCTTGGCGAACTGCGCGGCAAAGATCGAAACGCCCCCAGTGCCCTGTACCAGCAGTGTGTCGCCAGCTTTGGTCTGTCCTTTATCAACCACGGCGTTCCAGGCCGTCAGCCCAGCGCAAGGCAGCGTCGCGCCTTCTTCATAGCTCAGATGTTCAGGCAAATGAATCGCGCCGGTGTCTTCCAGCAAAACGTATTCGGCCAGCATGCCCGGTGCATCGCCCGCGCCTTTGGCCGTGCGCCCTTTGGCTTCGGTCGGTTCGCCGCCCGTCCAGTTTTGAAAGAACGTTCCGGCCACGCGGTCGCCAGCCTTGAAGCCTTTGACTTCGCCGCCAACTGCAATGATTTCGCCTGCCGCATCAGAGAATGGAATCATCGGCAGCTTCAATCGCGGGTTATATGTCCCCTTCGTCACCATCAAGTCGCGATAGTTCAGCGACACCGCCCGAACTTTCATCACCACTTGCCCTGCGCCTGGCGTTGGTTCTGGCTTATCCACCAATGTCAATCCGTCAATGCCCAACTGCTGAAGCTCATAAGCCCTCATCTGATCAATCTCCTTTTTAATACCATGGGTATGCCCGCGTCCCCGCGGGCAGTCTTCGTTAGACGCTTGCCCGCGGGGACGCGGGCATACCCAAGTTTAGTTCTTTCGTTTTGTGAATGAGTTGAAGGAAGGCAAAAGACTAAGTGAGTTCGGCAGGCAATGCAAAAAGAGTTGCGCAAACTGTCAGTTTGCGTTGCTGCCTACGACAAATCGTTGAAGCAACCAAGGCAAAATGACAGTTTGCGCAATTGTAGAGGCAGATCATTCGACCACGACGCGGTCGCTGGCCGCACGTCCGAAAGTTTCAGGGTGATACATTTCTTCGGCCTTGGTCGGCGGCACAACGAAAACGCCCGGCGTTGTCGCCCGTGCAACATACGAATAGTTGTAAACGCCTTCCCACAACAAGGACGTAAAAGCCTCAACGCGTTCGTCGCGCATGTTCTGGTGCTCGAACCATTGCCATGACCACCACCACCAGCGGCTTTGCGCATTCGTGTCTTTTTCGTCACGCGGAATATTTCCCGTCACAGCCAGCGCCGGATTCAAAGCTTCAAAGCCCGCGGGCATTGGATCAACCAGCGCAACGTGGTAGCGCCGTGATTGTGCGAACATCGTCAGCCGCACACGAACGCGAGCGCCCGCTTTGATACGCCACGAACCGTCTTCCTGCCGCCGCACATCGTTTGGATCATCCACCGCCTCGTAGGTGCGCGCGACCGTGAAGCCCGCGTCATACGGCTTCAACTGCAAGCTGGTCGGCGCGTAGTTCATTCCGATGCGGTAATACAACCGGCCTGCGCCCTCTTTGCTCAAGGCAAGATTCTGCTGCCCCGTCTGCGACATCAGATAACTCATCGGAATGTTGATTTCGTGGCTGTCGGTCGTGCGCCCACGGAATTCGTGGCTTCCGGCAAAAGCATCGCCCAACCATGCCCGCGCGACGAAGTTCGGCGTCGCCTTTTCGTAAACGTTGAAGTACCGATCCAATGCCAGCAGGATGAAAGAATTTTCCTGTGTGTTTTCCCAACGGCCTTTGACGCGATGCGCCAGCAAGCCCCGCACGATCTTCGGAATCAAATCATTCTTCGGATCATCGCCGATCAAAGCTTCCAGAATGATGCCGTCCGCGCGGCGATTGGAATGCAACAGCAGATGTCCGCCATCGGTGTAGCTGGTCGTGAAATGCGCTGTCCCGGCGGTTTCTTCCGCGCGGTTGACCAGATGCCGTCGAATGGCGGCGACTTGCGTTTGCGAATTGGCATCGCCAGATGGCACTGATGACAGCACCGGCAACAACCAGCCCAGGGCTTCCAGCGGGACTTTTTCAACACCACCTGCTTCCGAAATCAGCGTGCGCGCTTTGGCGGCATCGCGGTCGCCCATTCGATTGCGGACGTACAGGGCGTATGCCGTCAACGTGCGGCGAATCTCCGGCCCGTAATAGCTTGGATATTTGCTTTCGATTTGCCGCAGGTACCCTTGCGAGCGTTGGAGCAAATCGGGCGGAATATCAAAGCCCTTCTCCTTTGCCCGCTGCATCGCATGCGCGGTGTGAATGCTGACATACGGCCACGATTCTTCGCCGCGCCGCCAGAAGCCGAAGCCCCCATCCCCATTCTGCAAGGTCTTCAACCGCTCCATATCATTTTTGACCGAAGCGATCAGCGCATCGGTTGGCGGCAAGCCCTTGGCGTCGAACGCGCCCAGCACATCTTTCAATGCGGCGATGGCCAGCACACGCGACGAAACCTGTTCGGCGCAGTCGTAGGGGTAATTGACCAGATAAATCACCGCGTCGGTCAACGCCTGCAACTGCGTGGACGACGTTGTGATTTCCAATCCGCCGAATTGCTTGAACGCGTCCGAAGGCGCTTTGACCGGTTGCAGGATCGCGCCCGCATCAATCTCACCGTAGGTCGCAAAGGCTTCAGTCGTCGCCGGCGTCCACACCGGCAAGCTGACTTCAGCCGAATCTGCCCAGCGCCCCGAAGCCGCCGCAATCTGGAACCGCGCCGTTCCCGGCTTCAGCGTCGTCGCCGGAAACCGCACCTCGATTCGGTCATTCGCCGGGATCGTGACGCGCCGACCGACGGCGTTCAGAGTACCGCCTTTAGGCGGCTGTGCGTCGCTGGCAAACTGCCCGTTGGTCGCGCGAACGACAACATCAACTTCCATCGGGTTGTCGGTCTGGTTCTGCACGACGACAGGCAGTTCAAATTTGTCGCCGAAATTCAAAAAGCGCGGAGCCGATGGACGCGCCATCAGCGGCAGCCGTGCCGTGATTGCCGATTCGCCCGAACCAAATTGCTTTTCACCTGCGACCGCCACGGCCATCACGCGATAGCGCGTCAGATTGTCCGGCACTTTGACTTTGACCGAAGCGCGTCCGTTGGTATCGGTTGGCAAAGCTGGTGCGAACGTGGCCAGCGCGTTGAAGTCAATGCGAGTGCGGATCGGCTGTGCAACCTGCTGCTCACGATCCGCTGTTCGCGTAACCATGTCTACCGCGTCCATTTTTTGCTTAGATTCCCCTGCCATTGCCGCCATCGGAACTGGCTTGCCCGGAGCAATATTTCCGCTCGCTTTAAACGAGACACTTTGCTGCCCTTGCTGATTCGCTTGGCTGATTAAGTCAGTAGGCTTCGTCAGCACCACGTTTTGCCGCAAATGATAATTGTTCACGTCCGCGCCGCGCTGGCTGTAAAACGTGTTGAGCGGATCGGCCAGTTGATAATTGCTCAGCGCCAGCACCGCTTCGTCCACAACAACGACAGCGACTTCACCATTCGCCACCGGTTTACCCGCCGCATCTCGCAAGGTCACATCCACAGTGGTTTCGCCGCCTGGCTCCAAGGCTTTGTCGCGTGGCGTGGCGGTTACGGTCAGCTTTCGTTTCAAGGGCGGAACTGTCAGGTTCAATTCGCCCGAAGCAAACGCCGGACGCTTCGGCAAATTGGCTTTGGCATTGCCTGCGTCGTCCGTGCGAGCGGCAGCGCCGACCAAATCCACCTGCACGTGAATGTTCGGTGTAAATTCGTCTTTGATGGGAATCTTCAGCGTGTGCGACGCGCTGGCCATCGTGAAGCGTTCGGTGCTGACCAGTCCAGAACGGCGCAAGGTCACAACACCTTCCGCCGGGAAGAATGGCGCTTGCACCAGAATTTCCGCCGATTGGCCCGCTTCATATTCTTTGCGGTCGGGGATCAGTTCGACTTTCTCCTGCGCTACGTCGCGCTGCGGTTCGGTCTTGCCGCCCGCCACCCACAGCGTCATCTGGCTTTCGTTGCGGCGTTCGCGGTCGTCAATCACCGAAGCCGTGACGCGATACCGCCCGCCGTCTTTTGTTGCAAAGCGGCAAGGCACGGCATCGCTGGCGGATTTAACGACGCATTCCTGCGGATTGATTTCGCGCTCTTTCCATTCGCCGCCTTCCTGCGCCCAGTCAATCAACACGGCGTGCATGCGGATTTCGCGATTCGCGATGATCTTGCCATCAATGTCCGTGACGATGGATTCAATGACCAACGGTTCGCCCTTCTGCACAAAGTTACGCGGGCTGCGAATGCCGACGTAAAGTTCCGACGGATGGACGATGAAGCTGGTCGTTCCGGCGATGGCCTGGCGATTGACATCCTGCACGGTGGCTTGAGCAGTAATGGAAGTGGCGCGAACGGGCGAAACCGAATCGAAATCAATTCGCAGGTTATGTTTGCCCGCGGCGTCGGTGCGGCCAGCAAAACTTTGCGAAGTGCTCTGGCCACCGGGTCTGTCACCCCACCACCACGGCGTCCACGTGCCGAAGATAAAGTCGCCGCGATTCGGCGGCGTGTAATTGGTCGGCGTGGCTGTTACCTGCCAGTTGGTTTCGGCATTCGACAGCACGCCGCCAGCGTAATAATTCGCCGATGCAGTCGCAATGGCATAGCCGCGAATAAAGTGCGGCCCCGTACCCGCCATCACTTTGACTTCGTATTCGGGACGGCGGAATTCCTGCACCTGAAAGCTGTGATTCGTTGCCTGGCCGGGAACGCTCTGCGACAGGCCATCCGCCGTCAGCGTCAGATTGGTGTGGCCCAGATTCATTGTCGCG
This sequence comes from Blastocatellia bacterium, assembly GCA_038211695.1. Lineage (GTDB taxonomy): Bacteria > Acidobacteriota > Blastocatellia > RBC074 > RBC074 > RBC074. The sequence continues at coordinate 18,243 of JBBQVH010000026.1, forward strand.
GGCAGTTTGAATGCTGTATCGAATCCGCCGAGTGCGTTGACCTGCAGCGTGCCCTTGGTGACTTCATTGCCGCGCGAATCGTGCAGGACGTAGCTGACGGTTTTGACCTCACCCGCCAAGCCAACATCGCCCAGCTTGCCGCCGCCGATGCGCCGCATCCAGCCTTTGATGTGGACTTCTTCGCCGGGGCGATACATCGCGCGGTCATCAAACACGTGCCAGTTCAGAGCATCACTCACGTTGCGCTTGTTCCAGGCGCTCGATGCCTGATCCCACGAGTAAATATTTTCCGGCAGCATTGCCACGTCATCGCCTTTGCGCGCGATCAAGACTTTCTGACCGCCTCCGCTGGGCAGGGCAAACCGCGCCAATCCATCAGTGCGGGTTCTTGCTGAATCTGCCCCAGTCAAGCTGACCTCGACCCCATCCAGCGGCTTGCCGTCTTTCAGCGAACTTGCCCACGCCGTCAGATCAGTCGCGTCTGTAAAAGCATCCAACCCGATTTGCGTCGCCTGCACCCACAGCACAATTTCACGTTCCCAGTCGCGGCGTTTGATGGTGGGTTCGATAATCATCACCACATGGCCTAGCCCATTTTTTAGCGCAGGACTTAAATCAATGGCAGTTTCAGTAATTTCGTCAGCTTGGCCATTGATCGTGACGGTTTGAGATTTGACCAGTTCACCGGGCGGCACGGTGGTCTGTGGCCGCTGATATCTGGCTTGCAGAAAGCTTGCATACGCCGGCCAATTTTCCGGCGCGACCTGGTACAAACGAACCTTCACGCTGGGCTGGTTGATGGTGTAGACCGAAAAGCGCGGCGGCCCATTCGGATCAAGCACAACATAGCCATTGCCGTTGGCGGAAAGAAAAGGTTCGGCAGAGCCGACGTTGAACGTGCGCTGTTCGTTGCGTCCCAGCGTTTGGCCGAAGACATCATGCAACGCCGCATCCACCGTCACCGTGTAGGCCGTGCGCCCTTTGGTCGCGCCGCTGATGTTCATCGTGTTGCCATAGATGGCGACTTTCATGCCTTCGATGGCGGGAGCGACTTTGATCTGGGATTGCTGGAAGATTTTGGCGTCAAGCGGATTATTGAAGTTCAACTGAAACGGCGTGAGTGGGCGGCAGCCATCGCCATAACCGCAACGCGCTTCAGTCAACTGCAATGCGTCGTAGGTGCGAAATGTGAATTTTTGCGGCGCAGCCGTCGTGCGCGGCCCTTCGGCAGAAGGCGCGCCCGCATTGATTGTCACCGTGAACGAAGTGCCCGCGGGTAATAACTCTTCATTGTTGACGCCGCCGTTGACGTTTGACGCCGCGATAGCGCGGAACGCCAGCCAGCGGCCCGCTTCGGCGGATTTCACGCGGCGGCGTATATTGGCATCGCTTTCAATTTCTTCATTGGTTGCCAATCGCAACCGCCACACATTCGCCCCAGCAGTCAGCTTGATCGCTTTCAACATTGCCGCTGGATCAATGCGCTGATCGAATTCAATGAAGAAGATCGGGTTGCGCACGTGCGGCCCATCGTTCGGATAGCTTGATTTCATCTGCACCGGCGGCGTGGCAAACGTCCATCGTTTTGCTGCGGCAAGCGCGCCGCCCGTGGCTGATTTCGTTCCCGCTGGAATTTCAACGCTGTAGTTTGTCGCCATCGGAAAGCGGCCTTCGGGTTCAAAGATCAACGTCTTCGTTCCCAGCCATCGCCATTTGCCCGGCGGCTGCGGCGTCAGCTTGGCGGGCACTTGTGCGGCAGCCAGATCAGTGACGGAAGTCACAGCCACCATCGGCTGCGAAAAGGTGACGGTCAGATGCGGCGCGAGCGCAACTTCGCCTTCGGGCGCAAAGCGCAAGACTTCAAGCGGGCCAGATGATGTTTGTTCAGGAGCGGTCGCGCTGTCCGCTGGAGGGAACGTTCCGTTGATCGTTTGACCTGTTCGCGGCGCGGGTAGCGAACGATCACGCATCGCAAAATCTTTTTGGTCGTCGGCTTCTGCTTTCATCGCGGGCAGCCGTTTCAGCAGGTTGTTTGTGGCGTCATCGGAAAGTGGCGAGACGGGCGCGGCGGTGATTGGCTGTTGCCGCTGATTTTCTTCCGTGCCTTCGCTTAATCGAAACTGCAGGCCGTCTCCTTGCTTGACACTTATCGGCTGCACGATGGGACGGCGGCGTCCTTGTCCGCTGACGTTCGACCAGATGACCGCGGGCAGCGTCAATGCAATCAACGCCACCAACAGCAGCAGGCGCGAACTTGAAGCTTCAAAACGAATTTTGGATTTCATCGGCTGACTCCTCACATTACTTTCGGCGAAAGACCGTCAATTGCGTAGCATCGCTTGGGGGGCTGAGTGTTTACGCCTGATCGAACGATCCCAAAAAACTTCCTTGCCCATTTTGACAGCGATTTTAGAAACTCACCAACAGCAGAAATAAAGGGAAGCCTTACGGACGCGAAGCCGAAGCGCTTTGTTCCACTTTCTATCTCTGGGAGCGCAGTCCTTCCAGGCTGCGAGTCTTGGCCAGAAGATCGCTTGGAGCACGAAAGAGTTGAGAACTTGCAGCCCGCAGCCTGGAAGGACTGCGCTCCCAGGTTTTTTGCGGCTGTCTTGCCTGCCTGAAGCGGTGCTGGCTATGATGATGGTATGAACGCAACGACTGCCGCAATTCTGGTCATCGGCGATGAAATTCTGAGCGGGAAGGTAGAGGATCAAAACGCGCGCCTGCTGATTGGTGAACTGCGCGAATTGGGCGTGGCTCTGCGCCGCATTCTGCTCATTCCCGATAATGTGGAAACCGTTGCGGCAGCCGTGCGTGAACTGTCCGCCGGCTTTGATCACGTTTTCACTTCTGGCGGAGTCGGGCCGACGCACGATGATGTAACGCTTCTGGGTGTTGCCCGCGCATTTAACAAACCCATCGTTCGCCATCCTGATCTTGAACAGCGGCTGAAATCGCATTTCGGCGATGGCGCGGACGAATCAAAGCTGCGCATGGCGGATGTTCCTGAAAACGCCGAGTTGCTGGAAATGCCCGACTGGCGCTGGCCCGTGCTGGTATGCGGCAATGTCTACATCCTGCCGGGCGTGCCGGAATTGTTTCGTAAAAAGTTTCTGGCAATGCGAGAACGCTTTCGTGTTGCGCCATTTTTTGCCAAGGCAATTTACACGCAGGAAGATGAATTCGATATTGCCGAAGAGCTGCGCCAAGTGGCGGAAGCACATCCGGCAGTCGCCATCGGTTCTTATCCCAACTTCTCTTCGCCTGACTACAAAGTCAAACTCACGCTTGAATCAAAAGACAAGGATGCACTAATTGCCGCCGTCGAAGTCTTGCTGACGAAGCTTGATCCACAGCAACTGGTCCGAAGCGAGTAAGAACATTTGTCCGCGTCGAAGTCGGTCAGTCCAACTAGCCCGCCGAAAAGACGGATATGTTTCAAATGCCTGTCAGGTTTGCAGTTAAATCCCGTTCGTCTATAATCCGCGCCTTGCTTCAGACCCAAGTCAAACAAAAATAAAACGAGGTATCACCAGCTATGCTCCTACTCGTCCTAGGCATCGGCATTTTTGCCCTACTTTGTCTCAATAAATGCGCCGCACAGTTCGGTCGTGTGACCACCAAACTCGCTGCTGTCGCGGCCTTCGTCGCCGTCAGCGCCATCTCGGCATTCGCGCAGGAACCACATCGTCCCGGCGGCGAAGCCAATTTGAAGCTGCCCGACCTGTCAACCGTCACGTTTATGGGCGGCACCAACGGGCGTACGCTGCTGATGATCGGCATCGGCGTTTCACTGCTCGGCATGGTCTTTGGGTTGATGATCTACACGCAGCTCAAAAAAATGGCCGTGCATAAATCAATGCTCGAAATTTCAGAGCTGATTTATGAGACCTGCAAAACCTACCTGATCACGCAGGGCAAGTTCATCCTGATTCTGGAAGTCTTCATTGCGGTCATCATCATTCTGTATTTCGGCCTATTGGTCGGCTTCCCGCTTTACAAAGTCGCCATCATTCTGATCTTCAGCTTGATCGGCATCGCGGGCAGCTATGGCGTCGCGTGGTTTGGCATCCGCGTCAACACCTTTGCCAATTCGCGCACCGCGTTCGCTTCACTCGGCGGCAAGCCCTATCCGATCTATGCCATTCCGCTTAAAGCCGGTATGAGCATCGGCATGATGCTGATCAGCGTTGAACTACTGATCATGCTTTGCATCCTGCTCTTCATTCCGGGCGATTATGCCGGGCCGTGCTTCATCGGCTTTGCCATTGGTGAATCGTTGGGCGCTGCGGCGCTGCGTATTGCAGGCGGCATCTTCACCAAGATCGCCGACATCGGCGCCGACCTGATGAAGATCGTCTTCAAGATCAAAGAAGACGACGCGCGCAACCCCGGCGTGATCGCCGATTGCACAGGCGACAACGCGGGCGATTCGGTCGGCCCATCGGCGGACGGTTTTGAAACTTACGGCGTGACCGGCGTGGCGCTGATCTCGTTCATCCTGCTCGCTGTCAACGATAAAGTCTTGAACATCTCCGCGCTGGCGGCCAGCCTCAATTTCCCTTCGACGCAGGCATTGGTCGAATCTCTACAAGTGCAACTGTTGATCTGGATTTTCGTCATGCGCGTGATGATGGTCATCGCTTCGGCAGGGTCGTATTTCATCAACGAAGCTATCGCCAAGGCGCGTTATGCGGGCGCTGACAAGATGAACTTTGAAAAGCCGCTGACCAGCCTGGTCATCATCACTTCGGTGGTTTCAATCATCCTGACCTTTGTCGTCTCTTACCTGATGATCCCCAACCTGGCCAATGACGGCACGCTTTGGTGGAAGCTTTCGGCCATCATTTCTTGCGGAACGGCGGCGGGCGCGATCATTCCCGAACTGGTCAAGGTCTTCACCTCTACCGAATCTCGCCATGTTAGTGAAGTCGTCACTTCATCAAAAGAAGGCGGTGCGTCGCTAAACATCCTGTCGGGATTGGTCGCTGGCAATTTTTCGGCCTACTGGCTGGGCATTAGCATCGTCGCGCTGATGGCGGTTTCGTATTACTTCAGCTTGCAAGGTTTGGGCGTGTTGATGCTGGCTCCGGCAGTCTTCGCGTTCGGTCTGGTCGCGTTCGGATTTCTGGGAATGGGGCCGGTCACCATCGCCGTTGACTCTTACGGCCCGGTGACGGACAACGCGCAATCGGTCTACGAACTTTCACTGATCGAACAGATTCCCAACATCGAAGCCGAAGTGAAAAGAGATTTTGGCGTGACGATTAATTTTGAACGCGCCAAACATCTGCTGGAAGAGAACGACGGCGCAGGCAATACCTTCAAAGCGACGGCCAAACCCGTGCTGATTGGGACGGCAGTCGTCGGCGCAACAACGATGATCTTTTCGATCATTATGTCGCTGACCGAAGGGCTGACGGTCAACGTGGACAAACTGGGTTTGCTGCACGCCCCCTTTGTGCTGGGACTGATCACCGGCGGCGCGATCATCTACTGGTTCACCGGCGCGTCCACTCAGGCTGTGACCACCGGCGCTTATCGCGCGGTCGAATTCATCAAAGCCAACATCAAGCTGGATGACACAGTTATCAAAGCCTCGGTCGAAGACAGCAAGAAGGTCGTGCAAATCTGCACTGAGTACGCGCAGAAAGGCATGTTCAACATCTTCTTGACGGTCTTCTTCTCTGCCCTGGCTTTTGCCTTTGTTGAAGAATACTTCTTCATCGGCTACTTGTTTTCGATTGCGATCTTCGGCTTGTACCAGGCGATCTTTATGGCCAACGCCGGCGGCGCCTGGGACAATGCCAAAAAGATTGTTGAAGTCGAACTGAAAGCCAAAGGCACTCCGCTGCACGACGCCTGCGTCGTTGGCGATACCGTTGGCGATCCGTTCAAAGACACGTCGTCAGTGGCCTTGAACCCGGTCATCAAGTTCACGACCTTGTTTGGCCTGCTGGCGGTGGAACTGGCAGTTTCGCTGCGTAAATCCAGCGAGGCTAGCGCCAATTTGAGCCACATTCTGGCCGTCGTCTTCTTCCTGATCTCGGCCTTCTTCGTCTATCGGTCGTTTTACGGAATGCGAATCGGGTCAGAGAAGTAAGCGGCAGTCATCAAGCTTGTTTGGCTTGTTTGGCTTGTTTGGCTTGTTTGGCTTGTTTGGCTTGTTTGGCTTGTTTGGCTTGTTTGGCTTGTTTGGCTTGTTTGGCTTGTTTGGCTTGTTTGGCCTGTGCAGTTCAATCAAAGGCAGTGATCTTCGCAGGTCGCTGCCTTTTCTCTTTGTCGTTATCCACGGTGGCGTTATGATTGGCTCTCGAAGGAGTGAAAATTATGACCGTTGCAACCATCGAAAGAACTGTTGTCGAGAAGCTGCGCTTGCTACCACTGGAGAAACAGCAAGAGGCGCTGGATTTCATCGAGTCTCTCAATCACAAGATTGAAGCCAATCAACCTCGCCAAAGCTCATATGGCCTGTTGGCGGATTTGAACATCTCGATTTCAAAAGAAGAGATTGACGAAGCCCGCCGTGAAGATTGGGCCAATTTCCCGCGTGAGAGATTCTTTGAAGCCGAGGAACCTAAATGAGCGCCTGCGTGGTGGATACACACACTTTGATTTGGTATGTGCTAAACGATCCGCGCCTATCTTCCGCTGCAAAAATCGCGATGCTGAACACAGCATCAGCAGGCGACTCTGTTTTTGTACCCGCCATTTCGCTGGTAGAAATTATTTACCTGATCGAAAAAGGACGCTTTCCACAAGTATTATTGCAGCGGATACTCTCTCTTCTAAATGATCCGCTCCAAGAGCTGAAGCCGGTTTTTCTGGATGAGAACATCGCGCAGACTCTTCAGCAAATCCCTCGGAATATTGTTCCCGATATGCCTGATCGCATCATCGCCGCCACCGCGCTGCATCTGAACCTGCCGCTAGTGACTGCCGATCACAAGATTCAAGCCAGCGAAATTCAGACGATTTGGTGATTGAGGCAGGTCTGCCTGGTCTTTATAGCTTGTAGCCGGGCTTCATCGCTGAAGCCCGGCCTTTGAACCTCTCACCATTAGTGTGAACGCAGCCAGCAAAGCACTGACAATCAAACACAGGATTGCAAACCAGTCTCCGTGCTGCGCATAAAAGGTCAGCCCTCGGCGCAACTGCGCGCGCCAGATTTGTGAGCCAGCGGTAAAAGAAGGTAGTGGGTCAACCACCTGTCCATTGGCTGTAATCAGCGCGCTGATGCCGGAGTTGGTGACGCGCACCAGGTCACGGTCGTTTTCAATGGCGCGCATTGCAGCGTGCGCCAGATGCTGCCGCGCGCCCGCCGTCGAGCCGAACCACGCGTCGTTGGAGACGTTGACCAGCAGCGTCGCGCCATTTTTGACGAACCCGCGCACCAAGTCGGGGTAGGCCGCTTCGTAACAGATGAATGCGCCGACGCGGGCATAGGTGGTTGTGCGTTCGATGCCTTCAGTGGGATTGAACTGGGTTCCGGCGATGATGCCCGCGCGCTGTGTGTCCAGCCGCAGCGTGTTAACGACGGGTTCGGTTCCCGCGGTGAAACCGCCCACGCCTGACGTTGCAAAGGCTTTGACAACGTGGCTGAGCACGGAGGTCATTGGAATGTATTCGCCAAACGGTACCAGATGAATCTTGTCGTACCGTTTCATTGGCCGAACGGTGGCCGTGGTTTGCGGCGAAATCGTGTGAATGCTGTTGTGATAGCGCCAGTCGTCGCGCGTGATGGTGTTGATGATGAAGTAGCTGTGCGTGTGGCGCGCCAGCGTATCCAGCTTCTCTTTCAATTCCGGGTCGTTTTCGTAAAACAACGCCAGTGGCGATTCGGCCCAGACGACGATGTCCGCGGCTTTGTTGGGCGCGCGGTCAATGGCTTCTTTTGTCAGCCGGATGTTGCTTTCCAGATCGCGCGCGGAAAGGTCTGGCGTTTGCGGGGAATCGGGCGGCAAGTTCGGTTGCACGCCAGCCACCGTTACTTCGGCAAAGCTGGCCTTTTCGGCTTCGGAATTCACCACGGGCACGACGAAGGGAATTGCCATCAGCAGCAACAACAATGCCGCTGCGCGCTTGATGCCGTGCTCTTTGACCTTCAGCAATAAAACCACCAGCGCGCTGACCGCGACGATTTCAGCGCTGATCAGGTAAGCGCCACCGTACCGCGCCAGTCGTGCGATGGGCAGATACGCGACTTGCGACACACCTAGCGCATTCCAGGTCACGCCGGTGATGAGCGGCCGCAGCCATTCCGTCGCCACCCACACCGCCGGGGCAAAGGCAATCGCCACCCAACTGAATCGCCCAATCAATCGCGCCATCACCAGGGCAAAGACCGCCGGAAAGATCGCCAGTATTGAAGCAAAAAAGAATGCCACGGCGTACGCCACCACCGTCATCATTCCGCCGAAATAGACCATCGAATGCGCGATCCAGTTTTCGGCGAAGAACGTGAAGACAACGCCTGCCAACCAGCCCAGCCAGAAAGCGCGCCGCGCCCGCACGCCCTGCGCCAGCACAAACAGCAGCGGTGCCAAGGCCACCCAGGCCAGAAAGTTGTAATCGAAACTGGGGAAAGAAGCGACCAGCAGGAACGCCGTCGCCAGGGCCATGGTGGATTGCCACAGCACCCCATCAGGAGAAAGCGAGAAGGATAATCTGCGGGAAGCAGCGGGACGCGTCATCATTTGCTTTGCCGGGCTACTTCCCCTGGCCTGGAACCTGTTTGGGAGTTGAAGAAGGCGAGGGGGACGGCGGACAGTCGGCAACGCCGGGCGCACAAGCCTGCATGACCTTCACCGCGCCGTACCCTGAGTTCTTCAGTTCGGTGGTTAAATCTTCGGCGGCTTCGCGACGGGTGACAGGGCCGATCTTGACCAGATAGCCCTGATTGCCAGGCGCATTTTCGATGGCGGCTTTAATCCGGCGTTGATCCTGCAACGCAGTGCTTAACTGTTCCGCCGCCGTGAAGGTCTGAAAGCCCAGTACGCGCACTGTGAAGCCCGTGCCGTCTTTCGACATCTCCAGCGCATTCGTTGATGACGAAACGTAGGTGACCAGAATGCCCGATGCGAAATAGACCGAACACAGCAGCGCCAGTGATAGAAAGATGACAAGCGCCAGTTTGTCTTTTGAAGTGAGATGTTGCAGAGCTTTGATCATAGCTTGTGATAATGGTTTTGTTAGCGATTGACGGTTGCCGGAGCGGGCGCATTCTATCGCATTCAAGAAAATGTTTCGACTAATCCGAACAGCCTGCTTGCGCAAAACAGACGGCGCGAACCAAAATACCCGCGCGAACCAATCACAATCTCCAACCAATTTCAGAAAAGGAAGACCATGCACAATAGTTTTTCATCGGTTGTTCTGCTTGCTCTGCTTTGCGTGCTGCTGACTCTGCCAATGGTCACAGCGCAAAACAAATCCGCCAACGCACCTGCTGACGACGCGAAATTACGCGAACGCGCCTTGAAGCTCCAACGCGCCAGTCTGGTCGTGGATACGCACAACGACATCACGTCCCCGATTGCCGACGAAGGCTTCGATATGGGTGCGCGCGACACCAGCGGCAAAATTCAAACAGACATCCCGCGAATGAAAGAGGGCGGGCTGAACGTCGAATTCTTTTCGATTTATGTTGCGGCGAAGTATGCGAAAGAGGGCGGTTCGGCCCGCCGTGCGATGGAGATGATTGACGGCGTATACGAACAGGTGCGGCGGCATCCTGAAAGTTTGGAGATGGCTTCAGGCGTGGACGACATCCGCCGCATTCGCAAATCGGGCAAGATCGCCGCGCTGATGGGCATTGAAGGCGGCCACGCGATTGAAGATTCGCTGGGCGCGTTGCGACTGTTTTACAAACTCGGTATCCGGTACATGACCCTGACGCACACCAACACCAACAACTGGGCCGATTCCGCCGGAGGCATCGGCAATCCGCCAGAGATTCGCCATCACGGTTTGAGCGACTTCGGTAAAGATGTGGTGCGCGAGATGAACCGGTTGGGAATGATGGTGGACATTTCCCACGTCGGCGACGAGACCTTTCAGGATGTGATTGAAGTAACGCAAGCGCCCGTCATCGCGTCGCATTCGTCCTGCCGCGCACTGACCAACGTACCGCGCAACATGACAGACGACATGCTAAAAGCACTGGCCAAGAATGGCGGTGTGATCATGATCAATTTCTACAATGGCTTCATCAATACCGAATATGCCAAATCGGGCGACCCTGTCCCAACGAAGTCTGCGCAAACTGCCACGATGGATATGCTGATGGCGCACTTCGAACACGCCATTCAGGTCGCGGGGATTGATCACGTCGGCATCGGTTCGGACTTCGACGGCGTGGACGGGTTGCTGCCGCCGGGAATGGAAGACGTGTCCAAGCTGCCGAACATCACGTTTGAACTTCTGAAACGCGGCCATTCCGAAGCCGATGTCAAAAAGGTGCTGGGCGAAAATCTACTGCGTGTGCTAGGCGAAAACGAACGCGTCGCTAAAAAGCTGCAAGCTGGAGGCGCGAAACCTTCGACGGCGAAGATCAATCCGCCAACGCCCAAACCATAGCGCCCACGGGCTAATGTCCACCACTGTGCGGCGTAATCATTGCCTGTGGCGTCACCTGCTGATCTGAAAATGGCGCATCAGCATATTGACGATGCCGGGCTGGTGCCGTGGGCGGGCGGTTGTTGAGTTGCGGTCATATCAAAAAAAAATCTTTGATGAATGTTGGTGAGGTTATTTCCATTTGGCCGTCAACACAGTGCCCGGCTGCCGCAGTTCAATAGCGTTGGTTTTGCCTTGTTCATCTCGATGAAGTGCAGCTTTTCGCGCCGAACGCGAACGTCATACCGTGTTTTGGATATTGTAAGCCGGAATTGTATTTGCTCCAGGCATCGTTGTCGAAGTTGCCCAGAATTGCGAGAAAAAAAATCCTCGCTCCTGAAACGCAAGCTCCCACCTGCTCGTATCTCCTGTGCAAATCCACCACACAGGAGATCAACACATGAAGAAAGTTTTCTGGCTTTTTGTGGCCACAATCAGCTTAGGCAGTTCGTTCACGTCCGCAATTGCGCAATCCACTGCGTCACCAGCACAACAGCCGTCTCGCATTGTCAAAGGCCAAGTCTTAACGTCCGCCGAAAAACCTGCTCTGCGGATTGAATTCGACAAAGGCTTCAAATACGCCGGCGGGCACGATTTCATTCTGTATGACGTCGCCCGTGCTGAACAGCATTTCTTTGTTGATGCCGATAAAGACGGGCACATCAAGCGGATATATTGGGTGCAGTTTGAAGGTTACTTGCCTAGCAACGATCACACCTACCGCTACAAGGTAAACAAGACGACCAAGATTGGAGGCCTGGAATTCATTGCGGACGCTTCTGCTCGGAACGTTAAAGGCAACCAGGGGCGACCTGACTCCGACAGCAATCGCGCCCGTGCATTTTTGGAAAGTAAAGGCTTCCGAATGGCGAGCGACGATGTGATGTCTCAACGTTTGGTTCATCTGGTTGACGAAGCGAAACGCAATGAATTGATGATCATCTACATGGAAGATTTAGGCGGAACGGGGTTGACTGCTGCGGACCTGACGGCGAATGGCAAGGCTGCTGCGCAGTGGGAAGAGATGGCAAAAGGGCTGTTGGAACGCGCCACAAAAGGGCTGAAATTTTCGCGCTAATGCGGCACGATCTCAGCGGTTGTGTTTGGACAAATCGGTCGCACATTGTTCCAAAATCAGGCCGCGCAGCCACTGGTGCGCCGGGTCATTGTGAAAACGTTCGTGCCAGAGCAGCGTCATACAAAACGGCGGCAGGTTGAAGGGCAGGGGCAATACTTGCAGCTTCAAGTGCTCGCAAAATTTGGCCGCCAAGCGTTCCGGAACAGCGGCGATCAGTTCAGTATCAGCAACGGCGAATGGAATGCTGGCAAAGTGTGGGACTTGGATCGCGGCTTGGCGGTGATACCCTTTCTGCTCCAGTAAGGTATCAATTACTCCTGGGCCTTGATCCTTGTAAAAGACGGCGATGCGGGCGGCTTCGGCATATTGTCGCAACGTGATTTTTCCGCGAACAGTCGGATGTCGCTCGCTGGCGATACAGACGTTCTTCTCCTCCCATAACTTTTCCGAGCGGATACTGGAATCCAGCGTCAGCGTGTGGGCATAAAATCCAAGCGCCAGATCAAATGAATCCGTCAGCACCGAGGCCGTGGGCAATTCGAACAGGGTGCGCGGGCGGTGGAAATGCAGGCGAATACGGCTGGCATGTTTGTGCAGCGCCTGTAGCAAGCCTGGGAGCAGTAGAAGCTCCGCATGATCGTTCGACAGTAGGTGAAAAACCTGCTCGGATGCCGCCGGAATGAATTCGCGTTTATCCTCCAACACGTCCCGCAGTTGCGCCAGCGCCGCGCCGACAGGGCCGCTCAAGCTTTGCGCCAGCGGCGTCGGCGTCATTCCCGAAGTGGTGCGCAGAAACAGCGGATCGTCAAATGTGCGGCGCAGCCGGGTCAAAGCATTGCTCATCGCCGGTTGGCTTAGTCCCAAACGTTTGGCCGCGCGCGTCACGTTCCGTTCGGACAGCAGCGCTTCGAAGACGAGCAGCAGATTCAAGTCTATGGTTTGCAGATTCATCTTGTGAATAGCCTATATCACGACAATCCATCAAACGAATAGTGAGAGTGAGCGTACATCACAGCAGCAGACGTAGATAAAAACCTACCGCGACCAAAAATTTTGACCCGACAGTGAGGAGTTACGAAGATGAACAAAAGACTTATTTCGCTACTGATGTTGCTGGCTATAATGGTTTTGCCCGCGCTGGCGCAACAACTTGGCGAGGCAAAAAGCCCGGCAGCGCAGCGCGCCACCGAACTGATTCATTTGATCGAATCGGGCAACCGGGCCGAAGCCCGCAAATATGTGACGGAAAATTTTTCGCCGGAGATGCTGAATAGAAACCCGATGGATAGGAGTTTGGGGTTCGTCTCCAGCACGCACGACCTGATGCACGGTGTTGAATTGGTTAGCATCAAAGAAACCGGACCAACCAGCGTGGAGGCGCGGCTGAAAAGCAAATTGACCGGCAGTCAATCGCTGTTGATCGTGCGGACGGAAGCCGACGCGCCACACCGTATCGCCAGCCTTGGTTTGCGCCCGGTGCAGCCTGAAGCCGCCGCGCAACCGACGAAGAAGCTGACAGATGCCGAGATGGCCAAAGAGCTGGATGCGTTTATGCAAAAGCTTGCTGGTGCCGACCTGTTTTCCGGTGCCGTCCTGTTGGCAAAAGATGGAAAGCCGATTTATCAAAAAGCGTTCGGGATGGCCAACAAAGACTTTAACGCCCCGAATCGAATTGATACTAAATTCAATTTGGGTTCGATGAACAAGATGTTCACGGCGGTCGCCATCGCGCAACTCGTGGAACGCGGCAAGCTGTCATTCGATGACCCGTTATCGAAGTTCCTGCCGGATTTTCCTGACAAAGAGGCTGCCGAGAAGATCAAGATCAAACAGATCCTGACGCACACGGCGGGGCTGGGCGGATACTTCAGCCAGAAGTTTGTTGAATCGTCGCGTGATCGCTACCGCACGGTTGACGATATGATGAAGCTTGCCAAAGAAGAGAAGTTGCAGTTCGAACCCGGCAGCCGGTGGCAGTACAGCAACACGGGCTTCCTGGTGCTGGGCGCTGTGGTCGAGAAAGTCAGCGGGCAAACTTATTACGATTACGTGCGCGAAAACATCTATCGCCCGGCAGGGATGATCAATTCGGATTGTTACGAACTCGACCGCGTCAACACGAATCTGGCCGTCGGTTATGAGAAGGAGTATACGGACGACGGCATACGGTTCCGAAACAACATCTTTGCACACGTGCTGCGAGGCGGTCCGCAGGGCGGCGGCTATTCCACGGTCGAAGACCTGTTGAAATTCGACGTAGCGCTTCGTTCCGGCAAGCTGGTTGGCAAGGAGTATGTGAAGTTGCTGCTGTCAGCCAAGCCCGATTTGAAATCGCCGGAGTACGGGTATGGGTTTCAGATAGACACCGAACGTCAAATCGTTGGGCACAGCGGCGGATTTGATGGCATCAGTTCCAATCTGGATATGTTCCTCGGCAACGGTTATACCGCTGTCGTGATGTCGAACTACAGCCGGGGCTCTTCCCCTGTCACTGACAAGATTCAAGGAATGGTCTTGAGCGGGCAACCTGCGCATGTTTCCAATCGCTGAAGGGTTGAAAACAGCGTGAGCGGATCAGCGAAGCGTCTTTTCGCTGATCCGCTCACGAATGGAAAAAAATTTCCCGCTCGCTGTCTTTATTCTACAAACTCAACTTTCACTTGGTTAGGAATTACGCCCTTCTTGAAACCTTCATCCAGCAGCAATTGCACCGCCTGGCGGTCTCGATCCGTGTAACCGAGTGTTGAGCTGTTGACCCACATCGCGACGAAACGATCCGCCGTTTCCGTCGGCATATCGCGCGCAAACTGCATTGCGTACGCAAGCGCGTCTTCGCGATTGTCCATCGAAAACTGAATCGAACGATGCAGCCAGTAAGAAACCTCTTTCTGCAACTCCGCGCCTAGATCGCGTTTGATGACGTTGCCGCCCATCGGCAGCGGCAAACCCGTCTCTGTTTTCCACCACGCGCCCAGATCAACAATCTTGTCCAAGCCCTGTTCGTGAAAGGTCAACTGGCCTTCATGAATCAGCAACCCCGCGTCGTATTTGCCCGCCGCCACCAGATCAATGATTTCGTCGAAGGGTTCAATGCCGTATTCAAATTCCGGCGTGTGTAACTTTAACGCTAAAAATGCGCTGGTCAGTTTGCCGGGAATGGCAATGCGCATGTTCTTCAATTCGCTGGCCGGAGCCGGTTCGCGCGCGACAACAATCGGGCCGTAGCCATCGCCAATGCTTGCGCCGTGCGGCAGCAACGCATAGTTGTCCGCAATGTAAGCGTAAGCGTGAAACGACACTGCCGTGACATCGAAATCGCGCGTCGTCATCGCGATCTGATTCAGCGATTGAATGTCTTTCAGAACGTGCGTGAAATGCAGTTCGCCCGTGTCCAGCTTGTCCGTGGCGAGACCATAAAACATAAAAGCGTCGTCCGAATCCGGACTGTGTGCAACTTTGATTTCTCGTTTATCCATGAGTTCCTTCAAGAAAAGTTATGAGCTTGTTTTGGAGAAAGCTTAATTCTTTCGTCTCGCATTCCCAGATTACCAAGACTCGCCAGCCGGATACCCTCAAATCTTTGATGTTCGCCTTATCTCTAGCTTGGTTCTTGGAGAGCTTTGGCAACCAGTATCCGAGGTTGGATTTGGGCAGCCTTGAATCGAGACATTTCCGATTAGGGTGCTGATGCCAAAAACAACCATGCACGAAGATGACGGCCTTACGTGCTGGAAAGACTAAGTCCGGTTTGCCTGGCAAATCTTTCCGGTGCAGTCGGAAGCGGAATCCGAGGGAATGCGCCAGCTTTCTTACCGCTACTTCGGGTTTCATATCCCGGCTTTTGATCTGGCGCATGTTTTCACTGCGCCTGGCCGGAGTTAGTTTATCTGTCACGATCCTGTAACGCCTGTTTTACTTGCTCTGGAAACTTGCTGATCAGCCAGCGAAGTACTGCGAGCTGATCAGCAGTTGTCGCCCGGCGAATTTGAATCAGTAATTTCTGTTGAGAAGGCCGATCGAGAGTCAGGTTTTTCGCTCCTTCATTACAGACAGAACAAATTGCTCGCAAATTGGAAGCATCATCACTTCCTCCCATACTCTTATCAATAATATGTCCGAGATGCAGCCGTGTTCTGCGCGCCGGATCATATGGGTGAGGTTCTCCCGCAACTGCCCCGCACATCTGACAAGTGAACCCATTCCGGTCTAATACGTAGGCACGCACTTCCTTGCTGATTGACCTCTCGAAAGCAGGAATTGGTTTTGGATCAAGGAGCAAGTATTGCCCCGGCTTCAAGTCGCTCCGGTCATTGTGGGTAAGGATTTGAAATCCTTCTTCAGTGCGGAGTTCTCTCACGCGGCGCGCCCACTCAGACGCTCCACCAGCGATTTGTTGAAGCGCCTGAGACTCCAGTACCTGCCCTATATTCTCCAGAAAGTAGGCTCTCAGTTTTGCCCTTGCTCCCAGGTTTTTTTTGACTTTGTCTTTCATGCCACGGCCACAAGAGAGCGAGAATTAGTTAAAGCGGCTTTGATCTGCATTGCTACCGCCTTCGCAACTGGAGGTGGAAAAGCGTTGCCAACCTGGCGATAAGCAGAGGTCTTGCCGCCAAAAAACTGCCAATCATCCGGGAAGCCCTGAAGGCGAGCGCACATTCTGACGGTGAGACGCGGCATTCCTACGAAATCTTGGGAAGGTGCCTCATTGGCAATTCCAATCCCATCCACTCCCAAGGTCGCCCATGCTTTTCTGGCTCGAGTAGGGCCCAAATCAGGGCCACCATGCTTTTTAGAGCCTCCGACCAGAGTAGGAGCGATCTCATCCGCACGCACTTTCCAGTCATCTACCCCTCGCCAGTTATTTGCAGCCATCAAATCGTAAAGAGTATTGCCAACAGTTCGCTGCCTTTCACCAAATGAGGCTGGCCACGAAAATGAACCTACATACTCTTTTTTTATGGCGACGATAACTACACGAGGCCTTAATTGCGGCACTCCAAAATCACAGGCGTTGAGCAGGCGCCACTCAGTTTCGTAGCCAAGTTTTCGTAGCTGGCTTTTAAGGTTAAGGCGGTAATCGTCAAAGACAGCGTCAAGAAATCCCCTGACGTTTTCGATCATGACAGCCTTAGGCCGGATTTCATCAACAAGCCTGATAGCAGCGGGGAAAAGATTCCGTTCATCTGCATGCCCTAACTGTTTCCCCGCCACACTAAATGGAGGGCACGGCAACCCACCAGCAAGCAGATCAATCCCTTTATATGGACGGCCATCGAATGTCTGAACATCAGCTTCATAAATTGAATGATCGGGACGATTAAAGCGAAGTGTTTTGCAACAGTGCGAATCTATCTCCACCAACGCACTATGGCTGAAGCCAGCCAACTCACAACCTAAAGCTTGGCCACCTGCGCCTGCACATAATTCCACTGCATTCAGGTCACTCATAATTTCATACTCTGCTAGTGCATTGATGCGGCTCAGCACAGGCCTATGCCGCCGCATAAGCGCGCAGCGGATGATAAAGCGTATCGCGTTCGACAGCTTCAAAACCGGCTTCGTTGATCAGCCGGATGATTTCGTCTTTCGAGGCTTCGTTCTCGTTCTTAGCTTCCACCAGATAAGACTCCATCAGTTCGCCGCCATTTGAGATCGTGCCGTCAAAATCGTTTGCGCCGAAATGCAGGGCCGTCTGCGCCAGTTTTTTGCCCAGCATGACCCAGTAGGCTTTAATGTGTTCAAGGTTGTCCAGCATCAGACGCGAAATAGCGACGACCTTCAAACTGTCAATGCCGGACGGGCCGGGCAGATGCGACAGTTGCGTTCCCGGCGGATAAAAGGCCAGCGGGATGAAGCATTGGAAGCCGCCCGATTTATCCTGTTGTTCGCGCAGCCGGACGAAATGGTCAACGCGGTCTTCGGTCGTTTCGACGTGGCCGTATAGTATCGTCGCGTTGGTCTTGATTCCGGTTTGATGGACTTTGCCAGCCATATCCAGCCAGCGCTGGCCGTCGGTTTTGTGCGTGCAAATTTTTTCGCGCGTTTCTTCGGCAAAAACCTCTGCGCCGCCGCCGGGGCAGGAATCCATTCCCGCCTTGTGCAATTCCCGGATCACTTCTTCGTCGGACATCTTGTAGAACTTGGCGAAAAAGTCGAGTTCGACCATCGTGAAAGCTTTCAGGTGCAGCGCCGGGAATTCACGTTTGAGCGTTGAAAGCAGGTCGGTGTAGTACGAAAACGGCAAGCGCGTATTCAGCCCACCGACGATATGCAGTTCGGTTGCGCCCTGCGCGGTTGCTTCGCGCGCAACTTTCAAGCTTTCTTCCAGGCTGTGCGTATAACCGCCTTCCTGGTTGTGTTTGACGAAGAAGCCGCAGAATTTGCAGTCGGCGTAACAGTAATTGGTCGGGTTCAGATGACGATTGACGTTGAAGTAGGTCTTCAAGCCATGTTTGCGGCGGCGCACGATGTCGGCCAATCGGCCCACGCCGTGCAGATCATTGCTGCGAAACAGCGCCATTCCATCTTCAAAACTCAACCGTTCATCAGCCATCACCTTTTCAGCGATGGGGCCGAGGTTGGGATCAAGCAAAAAATTGTTCAGCATAATTGCTCCAAACTATTTTCGAGAAAGCCGCTCTCGAATCAATTCTTCAAACTCTGATTTAATGACTTCACCGGCAGCAATGCGCACGTGCCTGGCAACAATGTCACCGCGCTTTTGCACGTCTTCGGCGGCAATCAGCACATTCAGCGGCGTGCCCCAATGGCGGTTGTCATCCAGTTGATTGCGGTAAAAGTAATGCGTCGTGCCTGTGCGATCTTTCAGCTTGCCGTCGCCTTCCACGCAAATCGGATAGGCAGGCTTATGCTTTTCAATAAACTCGCGCAGTTCGTCCGGCTTGGAATATTCGCAAACGCCGATGACCAGCAAGCCCTGGTCTTTGTATTTTTCGTAAAGCTCTTTCATCGTCACAACGTCAAAGTTCGAGTTGTGACACCACGCGGCGAAGTAATGAACCAGCACCAGCTTCTTGCCTTTCACCGCTTCGCTCAATTTGATTGTCTTGCGGTCAAGCGTGGCGAAGTTGAAATCCTTGATGTCCA
The DNA here is from genome assembly GCA_038211695.1 of Blastocatellia bacterium. Lineage (GTDB taxonomy): Bacteria > Acidobacteriota > Blastocatellia > RBC074 > RBC074 > RBC074. The sequence continues at coordinate 37,045 of JBBQVH010000026.1, forward strand.
TCTCGACTTCGCGCATCGGTACATAATAATGCCCGCGCTCATCCTGTGTGGCGGCGGCAATCGTCATCACAGGCAGGACAACCAGAAGCAGACATATCTTTTTCAGCGCGGTTTTCATCGCAGCACCTTATTTTATCAAAAAGACATCCGCTGCAATCGTGACAAACAGAATGACACTGACATAGGCATTGGTATTGAAAAATGCCATGTTCAATCGCGACAGGTCATCGGCGCGCACCAGCCGATGCTGATAGATCAGCAATCCGGCAGTGGCGGCAATTCCCAACAAGCCGATCCAATGAAGTCCCGTCAGAAAATAGACGCACACCAATGCCGCAAACATCGCAGCGTGAAACCCGCGCGAAATCCATAGCGCACGGGCAATGCCGAATTTTTGCGGAATCGAATTCAATCCGGTTTCGGCATCGAAGTCCCGATCCTGGCAGGCGTAAATAATGTCAAAGCCTGCTGTCCATAACATCACAGCCAAGCTCAATAACAGCGGCACAGGCGAATCAATCGCTCCCCGCACGGCGATCCACGCGCCCGTCGGCGCAATCGAAAGCGCCCATCCCAGCGCCAGATGCGACAGTGAAGTAAATCGCTTGGTGTAGGAATAAAACAGCACTGAAGCCAGCGCAATGGGCGATAGCAACAGCGTCATTCGATTCAGCATTGCCGCCGCCAAAAAGAAGACCGCTGCCGAAACCACCGTAAAGGCCACAACAAACTGCACACCCAGCAAACCTGCCGGAATCGCGCGCGTCGCAGTGCGCGGGTTGGCCGCGTCGAACCTTCGATCCACCAGCCGGTTGAATGCCATCGCCGCCGACCGCGCGCCAACCATCGCTACAACAATCCACAAAATCTGCCGCCCGGTGGGCAAGCCGTTCGCCGCCAGCACCGCGCCCAGAAACGCAAACGGCAGCGCGAACAACGTGTGTTCGATCTTGATCATTTCAAGTGTGGTTTTGAGGCTGCGAAGCATAGTTACAACTCCAATGTGTGACGGAGCGCGGTAGCGACTTCCAACATTTTATGCGCTGGCAAGGTACCCAGCACGGAATCAATTTCTGTTTCCAGGATCGTTGCCCGGTTATCACTCATAATCACCGAATCCAGCCGCAGCCCTGCTTGTTTTCCTTCCGCCGATGAAGCAGTCACAAGCACGCGGCTCGGCCGATAGGCATTGGCGAGATTGCTTGTGATCATCGCCACGATTGTTTGCGCCAGTCCCGTCTGAAGCTGATCTGATTGAATGACCAGCGCCGGTCGCCGTTTGGCCGTGCGTAGGTTCGAGTTGGGAAACAGCACACGCACGACTTGGCCGCGTTTAGTCTTCATCGTAAATATCCATCTCCGGGCGATTCCAATCTTCAGCGAATGCGCTCAAGCGCGCTCGCAAATCAGCCGCCTGCGGCTCATTGATGCCACGCGCGGCCAAATCTATCTCTTTGGAATCCAGAAACGTCACTAGCACACGCGCTTGGCTGACGGATGGCGGAGTCTCAGAAAGCTCCACTTTGCCATCGTGATAAATTCCTTCAACTGTCAGCATTGTCATGTCCTCTCTCTTGTTTTTTCTGACTGCCTTCCCATCGCGTTTGCTGCTGATGAGCAACGCCCAGATGATCCAACAGGCGATGCGTGAAGTGTTCAACCAGATCGTCAATCGTTTTGGGAAAATGATAAAAGCTGGGCATCGCCGGAATAATTCGTACCCCCATTCTTGCCAGCTTCAGCATGTTTTCCAGATGAATAATGTTAAGCGGCGTTTCGCGAGGAACGATGATCAGCGTGCGGTTTTCTTTCAACATTACGTCGGCGGCACGATGAACCAGATCTCGCGTCATGCCGCTGGCAATGGCCGCCAGCGACCCCATACTGCAAGGAACGATAATCATCGCATCGCTTAGATACGAGCCGCTGGCGATTGTGGCACCGATGTCGCTGGCCGAATGGACAATAACTTTCTCTGAATCTTTTCCGAGCAATTCCCGCACGACGCGCAGATCATTGCCGGCGACCTTCAGCCCCAACTCTTCGCCAACAACACGAACGCCAGCCTGCGTGATGACCAGATCAATTCTGGCGACTTCAGAACTGTCGTTGAGCCGAGCCAGCAGGCGCTGTGCATAGATTGAACCGCTTGCTCCCGTAATGCCGATGGTGATTGTTTTCATTGGCGTGAACACTGTCTTAAAACAAGTGGGCAACTATAGGAGCCGTTTTGAAAGCTTGTCAAGCAAGGCTTCCGGACGCTATAACGGCTTTCAACTCCCCATCAAATATTACGAAACGTGCGTGGCGATTTTGTCACGCAGCAGTAACAAAGTGGTTGGTGATTGACGGCTGGTGACTGGCTGAAAAGCTGACCACCAACCACCCAAAAGCTGGCCACCAACCACCAACCACCAGTTATGGATCAAAAACGTCTTGAAGACTTATTGACGAAATACAAGGAAGGCGCGATCGGTCTGGATCAAGCCGTGGACAGTTTGCGGCACCTGCCGTTTGAGAATTTAGGCTATGCCAATGTGGATCATCACCGCGCCATCCGGCAGGGTTTCCCCGAAGTGATTTTCGGCCAGGGCAAGACGCCGGAACAGGTCGCGGGCATCGCGGCCAAGCTGCTCGAACGATCCTCTACCCTGCTGGTCACGCGCACGAACCGCGAAGCCTTTGAGCAGGTCAGGCAGGTGGCCAGCGATGCTGTTTTTCACGACGCTTGCAATGCAATCTCAGTCCGGCGCGACCAGACGGTTCGCGGGCGCGGCACAATTGCCATCGTCACCGCTGGGACATCCGATATTCCTGTCGCCGACGAAGCCGCCATCACCGCCGAAATTATGGGCAATCGAATCGAACGGTTGTTTGATGTCGGCGTCGCCGGAATCCATCGCATCTTGAGCCATCGCGAATTGCTGCAATCCGTCAAAGTCATCGTCTGTGTCGCAGGGATGGAAGGCGCATTGCCTTCCGTGGTTGGCGGATTGGTCGGCGTCCCGGTCATCGCCGTTCCGACCAGCATTGGGTATGGAGCGAGCTTTGGCGGCGTGGCAGCGCTGTTGGGCATGCTCAATTCCTGCGCGTCGAACGTGACAGTGGTCAACATTGACAATGGCTTTGGCGCGGGCTTCGTGGCCAGCCTCATCAATCGGGAATGAAGTTTTGGCGGCTTGACGGGTTGCGAAGGCTTGCCGATACTGCCTTCAAGAATTCAATGGAGGTCAGAGTTATGGAAGCAGTTCAACAGGTGTACGAAAAATTGCCTGAAATGATTTCGATTCCGGCCGAGATGCGAGATCGGCACGTGAAAGTCACCTTTCAACCTCTGGAGTCGCTGCCGGAGCTTGATGAGCAGGATTTAGAAGCAAAGGCTGCCCAATTCGGGCTAAAGCTCGAAGAGGTGGCCGATCTTCATGCGCTCAAGTTCATCGGTTGTTTGCCCGACTTTCCGCCGCGTGCGCCACAAGGCGAATATGAAGACCGACCGGAGCTTGGCCTGTTATGAAGTACCTGCTCGACACGAACGTTTGTGTCAACGCCATTCATCAGGGAGTCCCGAAATTGAACGCGCGTTTGATTCTCGTCCCCGCGCAGGAAAAAGCCATCTGCTCGGTGGTTAGATTCGAGCTTTTCTACGGCGCATACAAAAGCCAGCGACGGTCAACCAGCCTGCCAGTCATTGAAGCCTTCCTGGCGAACTATGTGAATCTGGAATTCGACGAAAATGCCGCGCGCATTTGTGGTGAGTTACGGGCTGAGTTGGAACGCAAAGGAACTCCCATCGGGCCATATGATCTGCAAATCGCCGCTATCGCACTTGCGCATAGCTTAATCGTTGTCACTCACAACACCCGTGAGTTTAGCCGAGTGCCAAACCTGTTACTGGAAGATTGGGAAATCTGATTTGTCAGCAAGGAGAAACCGAAATGGAAGCAGCAGCAAGAACAGAAATTAAAGTTCACGACCAACTTTATATCAACGGCCAGTGGGCGAAACCCGCCGGAGCCGGTACGATTGACGTTATCAATTCAACCACCGAAGAGGTGATGGGGCGCATCCCTGAAGGCACATCTGAAGACGTGGCCAACGCCGTCGCCGCTGCCAAAGCCGCGTTCGAAGCGTGGTCAACGACCTCGGTTGACGAACGCAAACGCTATCTGCAATTGATCGCCGACAAGCTCAGCCTGATGAAGAATGAGATTGCCGCGCTGATCGCCGCCGAAGTCGGAATGCCGCTGCCGCTGGCGACAGCCGTGCAGGCAGGGATGCCGGCGATGGTCATGGCGTCGTATGCGCAGTTGCTCTCGGAGTTTCAGTTTGAAGAGACCATCGGCAAGGCGCTGGTGGTCAAAGAGCCTGTCGGCGTGGTCGGCTGTATCACGCCGTGGAACTTCCCGCTGCATCAGGTCGTCGCCAAAGTCGCGCCCGCCTTGGCCGCCGGATGCACCGTTGTTTTGAAGCCGAGCGAAGTCGCGCCGCTGACCGCTTTCGTGCTGGCCGAAATCATTGACGAAATCGGATTGCCTGCAGGCGTGTTCAACCTGGTGACGGGTTACGGCCCGGTGGTCGGCGAAGCGATTGCTTCGCATCCTGACGTTGATATGGTTTCGTTCACCGGCTCGACTCGTGCGGGCAAGCGAGTCAGCGAACTGGCGGCGCAGACTGTCAAGCGCGTTTCGCTGGAACTCGGCGGCAAATCGGCCAACATCATTCTGGACGATGCGAACTTCGAGAAGGCCGTCAAAAGCGGCGTCGGCGCGTGCTATTTCAATTCAGGCCAAACCTGTTCGGCATTGACGCGAATGTTGGTTCCGCGTGAGCGCCACGATGAAGCCGTAGCCATTGCCAAAAAAGTCGCCGAGGGCTTCACCGTCGGCGATCCGACCGAAGGCAAAGCGAAGCTGGGTCCCCTGGTTTCAGCCACGCAGCGCGAACGTGTTGTCGGCTACATCAAAAAGGGCATTGAAGAAGGCGCGCAGCTTGTCGCGGGCGGCGCTGACCGGCCTGAAGGTTTGGAAAAAGGCTACTTCGTGCGTCCGACCGTCTTCGCCAACGTCAATAACCAGATGACCATCGCGCGGGAAGAGATTTTCGGCCCCGTGCTTTCGATCATTCCCTACGAAGACGAAGACGACGCCGTGCGCATCGCCAACGATACGATCTATGGGCTGGCAGGCGGCGTCTGGTCAGGCGACGAAGAGCGCGCCAAACGTGTCGCGCGTCGCTTGCGCACCGGCCAGGTCGAAATCAACGGCGGCGGCTTCAATCCGCTGGTCCCCTTTGGCGGTTATAAACAGTCGGGCAATGGGCGCGAGCTGGGCAAGTATGGGTTGGAAGAATATCTGGAAGTGAAAGCGATGCTGTTGTAGCCGGTTGCTCGCAAGGCTGAGGATTTACTCCCCGGCCTTGCGGAACTTTCTCCCCAATTTGCAGTCCGGCGTGAACCGTTCTTCGTCCGCCCGCCTCTGCCGCTGCCATCCTCAACCGGTTGTCATACCAGAAGTTCTCGAACGAAGATGAGAGACGAAGGGCGATGGCCGGCGCAAGGCATCGCGCTTGCCGAGCGATGCAGCTTGCAGATCGTTGTCGCAAGGCTCACTGGCTGTTTCGTGAATTCAATGTTCGGAGCGGTCACCAAAAAGAGCTTTTCCAAAATTGGCGACTTTCAGCCCCAACACCCCGAAACGCCGTCTTTCAATCAAGAGATTGCAGCCTGATGCGCCAGCGGTTGTTGTCCTGACCGCGCCCCACGCCTGCGATGCGGATGAGAGGCATTGGCTTTCAGCCGGACGCAAGGGAATTGCGGCCAGCGATGACAACTTGCTTGATGGATCCCCCAGGACGTTCATTCGACAGGATGTCTTTATGTCGCTTGTCGCCCCTTTATTACCCAGAGGCTAGCTTTTATGTCAGAAGATCATCAAACACACGCACACACGCAACCCACAAGTCAAAATCTAATCGCCATCGGCATCGGCGTTGTTCGCGGTTCCAGCCAACCCGAAATCCAAACAGACGCTGTTCAGAACCTGGTCACGCGCGCACTGCATAAAGTCGAGGGCGAAACCTTGCCCGTCCGGTTCGCGCTTCTCTTCGCCACGGCGGATTGGTGCCGGACGGAAACGCCGTTGCCCGCCCAGGTCAGAAGCGCGCTCCGCGAACGGCTCGGTTATGAAGTGCCGCTGATCGGCGGCAGCACGGCCTTGCTCTATTGCTCGACCGAAGAAGAGCAGCCCTTCTTCGAACACGGGATGACGCTGTTGCTGTACTGCACGAACGAGATGTGGATGACCGTGTCCGCGCTGCCGCAACCTTACGCCGCGACGCCGAAGCAGCGAAGGGGGAAACTCAATCGGCTCGCCCGTGAACTAGAAGACGAAGCGGGCATCCGATTGGGCGCCAGCGCCAATAAGTTCCTGTTTGGCTACCTCCCTGGCCTTGTCGCCGATGCGCGTGGACAGTGCGCTTACTTCGACCACGAACTTCATCAAGACATTCTCGACGCTTTTGGCCATCGCTACCTGCTCTTCGGCGCTTCCGCGACCAGCAAGCTGGAGCAGTCGGTTGGTTATCAGTTCGCTAATGATGAGTGCCTCAAGTCCGGCTTGGTTATGGGATTGATCGAAACCGACCTATGTCTGGGAGCAGCCTTGGCGCACGGTTTTGAAGGCAACAGTCGGTTGCGCGTCTCCGTGGATGAATTGGCCGACGCCGACGGCCAGGCAGCGGGATACGATGTGACCAAACTGGATGGCAAGTCCGTCGCCGTGCGGCTGAAAGAACTCGAAAAAGAGGGACACATCAAATTGGGTCGGCCCGTCTTCGGCCTCCGCTATGGTGCCGACTACAACATCTGCTGGTCGCTGCCGCCGGCAACCGATGGCAACACTCGTCTAAGGTTAAAGCGCAAGGTGGTGCAAGGCGACAATCTTTATCTGCTTGACGCCACACCGAAGCATCTGCTTGAGATTGGGCCTCAGACGGTTGAGCACGCCATCGAACGGTCTTCGGTTGAGGCCGAGAAGCTGAACCTATTCCTGTGCTTCTCTTGTGGAGGACGCCTCAAACAGTACGAGGCACAAGGAATTGATTGGAAAAGTACCGTTGAAGCGGTTCATCGGAAGTATCCCAACATTCCATTTGTCGGAGTGGTTTCAGCGGGCGAGTTCGGCATAGACGCGCAACGCCAAACGCGAGCCAACAACATGAGCCTGAGCGTGATTTGTCAGGCCAACACCTATTGGCGACGGGCCTGGAGCCGAAATCTGCAAAGAGAGCTAGTGCGGGCCTCCAGTCACTTGCTCGAATGCGAGACTCCGAAGCAGGTGATGGAGGCGATCGTCAAAGGCGCTGTCGAAGCAGGCGCCAGCGGCGGCAAGGTCAATGTAGTGGATCATCATCTCGGCCGGATTCTCTGCCAGGGATTTGGGTATGCCTGGTCGCCGCCCGGCTCTGAGCAGAAGTGGGAAGAAGTGGCGAAAATTACGGATTATCCAATCCCTGTCCAGGAAGGTGGGGATTTCCCTCAAGAGCTGAGAGCCAATGCGATGCCGGTTGTGCCAGACCTGCCGCCGCTGAATTACGTTGACTTCCCTCTGAGTATTGAAGGCACTCCGTGCGAAGACATTCTTGAGGTCGCGATGAGGACGCGGCATGCCGTTTTTATCTCCAATTGCCGCCAATACGTGCAGTACGGATTGGTGCGGCTGCAGGGGCTTGAGGATGGCAATATCAGTTCTGAGTTGGTGATTCCGCTGATCGGTTCCGGCCTGAAAGTGATCGCCATTGTGCAACTGAGTTTTCCGGATGATCGGCTCGACCGCGAAAGCCAGGCGCTTTGGATTGGCTACACGCAACAGGCGGCGGCGGCACTGGAACACGCCGAGGAGAGCGAGCAGAGAAAGATCGTCGAGGAAATTACGGAGTTGAGCAATCGCATGATGCACGCGCCGCTCGGCGAAGAGCTGGAGCCTCACGATTGGTGCCAAGAATATATCGAGAAAGTGGTTGAATTGCTCGAAGCGGACGGCGGCCACATCAGGACGTTACGAATTGGCTTCAAGGATGATGAAAGGGATGAGTACCGACTCCGTGGCAAGACGGGGATGCTGGCCGATTTGTTGCAGCAGACGCGGTTCAAGATTTACGTGAAGGACGACAGTTTTCGCAAACACCTGCTTGATGCTGGTCCGGTCTTCAAGAATACGCGCGCTGAAGTGATTGAATTCAACCGAGGCGTCAGAGCGTTGGAGAACGCAGACAAGTTCGAGGGAGAATTGATTCGGCGTCTGGACGAAATCAAAGCCACGACTCTGCTTCCGCTGAGCAATGAAGGACGCTTGCTCGGATCACTGGTGATTGACAGCCGGCAGGAGTATTTCTTTACAACGCGCCGCTGCCAGATCGCCAAAGCGGCGGCGGAACAGGCCGGCGCGCTGCTGCAGGCCAAACGGACTGAATACTTTAGTGCGCACCGCTTGCGTAGCCTCGAAGGGTTGGCAGCCGTCAAGAACGACTTTCTGAAAGGCTCCATCCCAAACGCAGCCATTACCGCGGCCGAGCGCCTGCAATCCATTCTCAAGCGGGTTTGCCACGTCACGGGAGCCGATGTGGGTTCGATCTTCACCTGGCATGAAGATCCCCGGAAACTCCTCCTCCATAGTTACCACAACTGGTATCAGCCCATGGTCGGGGAAGCGGAATACGGGTCCGGAGAAGGATGGACGGGCAGCTTGGTGGAAGAAGAAATAGAGATCACCATCTTAGCTCCAGGAAAGCAGGATGCACAGCAACTCAAGCGAAAATATCACGGGCAGATGATTCCTCCAATGCACAGCATGGAGAAAGGTGATGCCCGAATTGGCGTCCGCTTGAAAAGTGACGAGCAACTAATTGGAGTAATGACGCTCCTCTACTATCAGGCGAACAGTAAAACGCTGGACCATCACATCGCCACGATTCAGCCATTCTTGCAAGGCATCCCCGCCGTGGTCGCGTTGGGATTGGAAGCCGTCTTAAGTGAGATGAAGGAAGAGCGAACGCGAAGGTTTTTTGCGGCCAAGGACGAAGTATTCGATCTGCTGATTGACCGTCAATGGCAGCAGGCCCTGGCGGTTCTGCGAAAAGATTTCCAAGTCGAGCGGGTGACGCTCTATCACTGGCGCAATTCCGAATTGCAACTGGGATGGAGTGATCAAGCCGCTGGACACACAACGCCAAGAGCTTTCCCGGAACCGCTTAAACCTATCGGCGCACTGAGAGAATTGATCGAAAAAGAGAAGAACTACCTGTTGATCTCGTCTTTACCGGACGAGCGCCTTCAGTCCTGGCCCAACCATGATGGCGTCAGAAATCTATTGGCCGTGCCGCTTGAGACGTTGAACGGAGAAATGCGAGGCGTTCTGGAATTCGTCAATCAACAGGAAGGCTTGGGACATCCATACGAACCTTTCGGTGAAGTGGATCGGGGATTGGCTTTGGACATCGCTCGCCCTTTTGCTGGCACAATCCAAGGCGATGAGAGCAACAGTTTGCGCGGCCAACTTGCGACTGCCACCAAGATCGGCGCACGTGGATTGTTTAGTGCCATCGTCATGCATCAAGTTTTGTCCCCCTTTACCAACATGCGAGGGACTATTGACTGGCTGCTGCGACACCCTGATAGCTCGCCGGAAGAGCGCGCTAACCGGCTGCGGCGCATTGAGACTTTTTACAACCAGGCGTTGGAGACCATCCAGCGGGCGGGGCGGCGCGGGGGGCCGGGCAAGGTGCGACCGGAGAAACTTCATACGCTGGTGCGGGAAGCCTTCCGCTTCGTCGAACCGGAGATCGCAGGCTCGCGCGTGAAGGTCAAAATCAATAACGAACTGCGTGTCATGGTCGTCGTTGACCTGTGGGCCATCGTCGGGGCATTAATCAACTTAGTGTCCAATGCCCTTGATGCAACGGAAGGGGCTGGCGTATTGTCCATCTCGACCAGCCTCTCGGATGATGAACGCACGGCATTTATTCGCATTCACAACACCTGCGCGGTGGCGCCGACAGAGGCCGACATTGCACGGTACTTTCATCCCGGTCATACCGAAAAGGGCGGTGACAGCCACTTAGGATTGGGGCTTCCGCTGGCCAAGCAAGCGATTGAGAGCGCGGGGGGGACGCTTCTATTGCGGCCTGCCAGTGAGGGAGTCGAGGCCATCGTCGCGCTGCCTGTCGCCAATCAGCGCGAGCCTCGGACCGAGCACGCTTGAGGAATCTTTTTATGAAGCCATTAAGGACATTGGTGATCGAAGATAACGTAGAGTGGTACGAAGATTTTCGAGACAATCTGAAAACTGTTCCGCTGCCCGATCTGGTGGGTCCTGTCTACGAGGTGCTGGAGATAACCCACGTTACCAATCAAGCGGACGCGGATAAGATTATCGCCGACTACCATGGGCATGATTATGATCTGATCTTTCTCGATTTGAACTACCCTTTAACGGCGGACACGCCATTCAATAGTGACGATGACGTTGCCAGTGACGAGAATCTCGACGACGCCAAAACTTTACAGGGTATGAAATGGCTGCCTGAATTGAGGCGGCTGCAACCGCGCGCGGCCATCGTCATTCTCACTGCTCACGCCACTGACAAACACATGAAAAATGCCGTGGACGCGATCCGCGATTACCGCGCCAATGATTTCATCCCCAAGACCACCAAGTTTGACGACATCGCCCCACGAATTCGCGTTGCCTGGGAGCGCGCCCGGCAAATGCAATTGCTGACCAAACTGCGCCGGGAATTCCGCGAATTAATCCGCACGCGCGCGATCCGCACATATGCGGAAGATATCGGCCTGATGCTAGGGGGTGTCAAAACATCCATCCAAAGCGCAACCGAACATCTAAAAAATGGCGATGCCTCTCTCATCCCAGGTATCGCTAATACAATCAGAGTAGAACTGGCGCGATTGGAAGATGAGTTCACTGCATTGAACGAGTTGCTCACGGTAGATCGCTCAAACCGTTCCGAAGTGAACGTTGTTGACTTGCTTCAGCAGATAAAAGACCTCTATCAAGGCGTGAGCGACAGTGCGCAGGCGAAAGTCAGGTTGTTGTTCGACTCCCTCCAAGTAACGGTTAAGACATACGAAGGCGATTTGACCGTAGCTCTTCACGAAGTGGTGGCCAACGCCCTTGAGGCGCTAGGGAAAAGCGAAAGACGCCCGGAAGAGAGAATGTTGACCCTGGCCGTCAAGCGGGTTGAGGATGTCGTCGTTGTTGAAGTCACCGACAACGATGGAGGATTCAGGAAGGATGCTTATGCTCATCTTTACGAACGCGGGTATTCGACCAAGAAAGACGCAGACCATCAGCACCAGGGGCTTGGGCTATACATTGCCAGGCGCATGGTCAACCACCTCGGCGGGGCAATTGACATAGAGAGCCGCGAAGGGGAAGGAACGACAGTCCGGCTGACTTTAAGAGACCTGGAGTGAGTGTGAAGATTGGCCTGGTCATCTTTGATGAAGAGTTGCGGCGGATGCTGGCCGCTGAAGTTTCGGCGATGGGCCACAAGGCTTACGACTTTGGCAGCCTGCAGCAGGCGTTGACGAACGACGTGCGGATGATCTTTGCCGAATGGGTGGTGGGGGAGCGGTTGCCGGGATTGCTGGCGGGGTTGCGAGCGGCGGCGGCGCAGGAGGCGCAAGTGCCCGTGGTGGTGCTGGCGCCGACGGGCGCGGCGACGGCAATGAAGCGGGCGAGGGAGGCGGGCGCGGCGGATGTGTTATTCGCGCCGCCCGACGCCGAAGAGATTCGCGCCGAGATCGAAGAGGCCTGCAGCGGTTCTTCCGAGTTGCTCATTGCACACACTGAGCGGTTTCGCGCGCTGCGGCGCGAGCGGTTGATTGGCGAGGATCGCGCGTTCCTGCGCGTGATCGAAGAACTCAAGCGCGCCGCCAAGGCCGATGCCAACGTGTTGCTGAGCGGCGAGACGGGGACGGGCAAGGAGATGTTCGCCGACGCCATCCACGCGCTCGGCAGTCGCGCGGGGCAGCCCTTTCTGGCGGTCAACTGCGCCAGCCTGCCGGGACCGCTGCTGGAAGCGGAACTCTTCGGTCACGCCAAGGGCGCTTTCACCGGCGCGGATCGCGAGCGCGCCGGGCGTTTTGAAGAGGTCGGCGCGGGCACTTTGTTGTTGGATGAGATCGGCGATGTCGAGCTTCACCTGCAGACCAAACTATTGCGCGCGGTTGAACAACGCGCCTTTCAACGGCTGGGCGAGAACAAGGATCGCCGGCTGCACGCGCGCTTGATCTGCGCCACGTCCGTTGATTTGGAGAAGGCAGTGGAGACGGGACGGTTCCGCTCGGACTTGCTGGGGCGGATTGATCAGTTCCGCATCGTGCTGCCGCCGTTGCGCCAGCGGCGTGCGGACATCAGGGTTCTGGCGCGCCACTTCCTGCGCAAACACTCGCGCGGGCGGCTGGTCGAATTCAGCAAGTCGGTGCTGGAGGTGCTGGAGGATTTCGATTTCCCGATGAATGTGCGGCAGTTGGAAAATGCCGTCATCGGGGCGCTGCTGCGTTCCGATCCTGGGCCGATCGTGCTACCCAAACATCTGCCGCCGGAAATGACAACGGCCAAAGCCGCTTCGGATGCAGCCGTGGGACGCAGCATCTCACTGCCCACTGCCTTGCCCTACAAACAGGCGCGCGAGCATGCCACGCGCGCCGTGGATCAGTTGTACCTGACTGAACTGCTTCAAAAACACAATCACAATCAAACGCGCGTCGCCGAAGAGGCCGGCATTGACCGCAAGACATTGCGCGAACGTTTGCGCGCCGCCGGTTACGAGACGGAAGAGCCCCTTGAAGACTAATACCACTTCGTCGTTGCCGCTCAGCCAGGCGTTATTCGGGCCGGGCAAGCCATTACAGCAATAGTGAGAGGAAAGAGTTATGGCCTTTTTGCAGGATTTTGAGTTCGACATCTTTATCAGCTACGCACGAGTAGATAACGAAGAAGCGGAAACGAAACCGGGTTGGGTGGAAAGATTCTGCCAATATCTGCAGGTCGAACTCGACAAGCTGCTTGGGCGGAAGAACGCGGTCAGAATCTGGTGTGACACCGAAATGGATGGGAACCTGGTTTTTGATATGGCTCTTCAAACGCGCCTCCGTCAATCCGCGCTCCTTTTGGTGCTTACATCTCGTGGCTATCTGGAATCGGAATGGTGCGGCAAGGAGTTGAAATGGTTTTGCGAAAGTGCCAAGCAACAAGCCTGGGGCTTGCGCATCGGCAACCGCCTGCGCATCTCAAACGTCTTGCTGCGGAACATCCCACATGACGAATGGCCAGAGGTCTATCAAGGTGTGGGACATCACCCATTTCACAGTATCAAACGACAGGGCGAAATCGGCAGACCTTTCCCTGTAGGCAGTGAAGATTTCGTTCAATGTCTATACAACCTGTGTGACACCTTGAATGGCACACTGTCAGATTTCAAAAAACTGATCGCCGCTGGTGCGGTTGGCATCCTGCCTGGCGACGTTCTTTTGCACCCGCCGGCTCCTTCGGGAAAGTGGTTTCAGGTCGTCTGCGTCAGCCCACAAGAGAACGTGGAGGAGTGGCTGCCAGTTGAGGGGCTTCGCGCTTGGGCTTGGCAACGAAGCGCCGGAGTGCGCTGGGCTATGGTCAAGTGGTCAAAAGCGGAGCCGGAGCTTCTGTCGTCATGGCTGAAAGATGCCCAGTTGCTAGTGCTCAACCGGTCTCCGAAAAACACCAGCGATGCCGATGTCATTCTCCGGCAGGTCCAACAACAGCGCCCGGAGATGCCTGTGCTGGTGATCAATTTCGAAGCGAGCCAGAGTCTCTCGCTGCCTGCGCTCTCCCACAGCGGCGGGGTTAATCTCTCTTCTTACCGGCTGGCCTCGCTCTCGCTCAGAGAATTGAATATCCCGAAACACATTGAAGACGCGTTTGGAAGGCTCAAGCTGAAACTGCCGGTTCCTGAAGTCGGTCTGTGCTGGCCCCAAGCAGACCAGCACGATGCCGCCTTGTTCCGCGAAAGTGTCACGGAATGGCTGGATGGGGAAGCGAGGCTTCAGCTTACGATTCAAAAGTTCTTTCCACAGGCTAGACAAGCGCAGTTGTTCGCCGACCGCGCCAGTTGGGCAGGAGCGCGGTTGTTGCAATTCTCCGTGGACGACGGCGCAATTTACCTGCTCAAGTTTTTCGAGCAATGGGGCGAGTACAAGCGCGAGTGGGCTTGCCGCGAAGAAGTCGAACGCTGGCTGGGCGAGCAGGTCTTTGCGTTGCAACCGGTCGAAGACCTGGCCGACCCGCTCGAAGCCTTCCCGATCGCCAGTCCTAACCTCTATCCAGTATGTTATCGCGCGCCATCAACCACCGGCGCTGCTTACGCGACCTTGAGCCAATGCTATCGGCAACAGTCTTTCGATTTTGTGCGGAGCGCGCTGGATCGAGTGTTGGAGATTCTTTTTCCCGCCGCGCCTCCATCCGCGCCCGAACTGGAATCGCCCTGGGGCAGGGATGTGAATGATGATCTTTGTTGGACGTGGGAGATGGGCCGGCGATTGCGCACGGCACTGGATGATTTGGAGCTTTACATTCCGGCGCTCAATAGTGCGCAGGGCGGGTGGGATGAAAGCTATCAGAGATTAAGGCGATTCGGTCGTCCGGCTCTGCCAACCTGGCTGACCAGGCCGTGCCCGGTCCTCAGATGGCATTCGCATGGAAATCCTGAGATGCGCAATTGTCTGGTCAACACAGCCGACCCGTGCCAAGTGCGGCTGATAGGATGCGGAGGCTATCAGGCAAAGGGCCGTCTGGTATCGGACCTGGCGTTGATCGAGCACGATCTGAAGATCAGACTGCTTCAGACAGAAGCCGAGGCGGGCGGCTTGTTCGATCTTACGCATCTGCAAGCCTGGTGCGAAGCAGAGAGGCGGGCCATCGGCGAGCGGCTCGCTTTCCGGTTCAAAGAGGCTGCGGGCGCGTCTGCCCCGGTGCAGCGTGCGTATGCGATGATCGGCCAGGTGCGCCGTCGTGCGCTTGAAGTCTGCGCCAACGACCGGCATTACTTCGCGGCGCTGCTTTACCAGACTGTGGGCAGCATCACATCTCCACTTCTACACCCTGCCAAACGGCTGTTGGCGCTCCACTCGGCGGCGGAGATTCTGCGCGCTTTCGAAGCTTGAATTGAGATAGCTTGAAGAGACAATGCACGATTGGCGCGCGCCATGCAGCCGGCTCCTGTAACAGCAATTGTGCTCGACGGGCGGCGGGCGAGCGGCGGCATTGCTTGCGTGGGCGCTTTCAGAAGCGGGCGCGGCGCTCTCTTCACCATCTGAAGAGAGGTTCGATTCCGTCGCCGGCTCCAATGCCATTCGCTTGCCGACCCAGGGTTCGTGGGTCGGGTGTTTGGCGGCGAAGTGGTCGTTATAAGGTTTGACGTAAAAAGTCTTTGGCGTTTCGATGATCGTGTTTTTGTTTTTCATGGTCTTAAACTCCTGTGGCGAATCGTTTCCTATCCTTCGGTTGTTCGGAAAGAGCCGTCGCCGTTGAACGGCGACATCCGGCGTTGCCTTTTCCTCGTCTTGCCGTCCGTAGCAAGGCAGCGCGCGTGCCAATTCCATCTGTCGAAGTCTTCCTTCTCATAGCCGATTGCAGATCAATGACTTTGCGGTGACTCAAGCGAGAAGCGCCCAACGTGGCGATTGAAGATCGCGGCAGAAATCGGGCAGGCTATCCTCAAAGTAGGGGAGAAAGTGGCCGTCATCGTGGGAATGGCCTTCCCTGCACATTGATGATAATTTGCCAGTCGCGGAGCCATTGATGAGATGGATGCGCAAACCTCCCACCAGAGAGCGCCAGCAGAATGTGAAGCAGGAAGGTTGGAGCGCGGAAGAGATTGCCGAACAGGGCGTTCACAAAGACGGCACTGAAGTGAAAGAAGAGATCAAGCAAGGGCGACAGACACAACGCGAAGACGAGAAAGATGCCTGAATCATTTTACGAAACCATTGGCGGCGAGCAGGCGGTGCGCGCGTTGGTGGATCGCTTTTACGATTTAATGGACGCGCTGCCGGAAGCGGCGCAGATTCGCGCGCTGCACCCCGAAGACCTCGCCGGTTCGCGCGAGAAGCTGTTTATGTTCCTGTCGGGTTGGATGGGCGGGCCGCCGCTGTACATCGAGCGCCACGGCCATCCGCGTCTGCGCGCGCGCCATCTGCCTTTTCCCATCGGCGAAGCGGAACGCGATCAATGGTTGATGTGCATGAATCGCGCGCTCGACGAAGTCGTCACAAACCAATTGACGCGCCAGCAATTCAAACATTCATTCGCGCAGATCGCCGACTTTATGCGCAATCAGGAGGGCTGAACGCTTCGCCCGACCCGCTCCTCGCCGCCCGCCACGCCGCCAAATTTTTGATTCTATCCGCGCGCCAATGCGATTGGTGGAACGTCGCGGCAGTGCCATAATCCGCGCCATCTTCATCGCCCCAACCGGCGAGACTTAAAACAACCTCCAAACTTGAAGGAGCACCGTTATCCATGAGCAGTAATGAGCAACCGCTTTCCGATTCCGTGGAGAAGCACAAAGACTTTCTGTTTCCATCCGTCGCGATGTATTACCAGGAGCCTATCGCGCTGGAACGCGGCGAAGGGATGCACGTTTGGGACGAGGCGGGCAACAAGTATCTGGACTGTTTCGGCGGCGTGTTGACCACAAGCGTCGGCCACGCCAATCCGCACGTCACCGACGCCATCATTGACCAGGTCAAAAAGATCAGCCACACCTCGACGCTTTATGCCAACCGTCCGCAATCGCAACTGGCCGCCAAGCTGGCGGAGATTTCGCCGGGCAAACTGGAAAAATCATTCTTCACCAACAGCGGCACCGAAGCCGACGAAACGGCGACGATGGCCGCCAAGCTTTACACCGGGCGGGCGGACATCATCACCTTGCGCCACGGCTACAGCGGGCGTTCGGCGGCGGCGCAGAGCGCGGGCGGCCATGCCTCTTGGAAGATACTCCCCACCCAGGTCTCCGGCTATTACCACGCGCCCGCGCCCTACTGCTACCGCTGTCCGTTCAAGCTGACTTATCCCGAATGCGGCGTGGCCTGCGCGCACGACTTGAAGGAACTGATTGAGACGGCGACTTCGGGAAAGATCGCGGCGTTTATGGCCGAGCCGATCCTGGGCGTTGGCGGTTACATTACGCCGCCGAAAGAATATTTCGAGATTGCCGTCGCCATCGTCCGCCAGTACGGCGGCGTGTTCATCAGCGACGAAGTGCAGACCGGCTGGGGGCGCACGGGCGACAAGTGGTTCGGCATTGAGCATTGGAACGTCGAGCCTGAAATCATCACTTCGGCCAAGGGAATGGCCAACGGCGCGCCCATCGGTTGGACGATAGCGACGCCGGAAGTCGCCGCCGCTGTACCCACGCTGACCTTTTCAACTTTCGGCGGAAATCCCGTCACATCGCGCGCCGCGTTGGCGACGGTTGAAGTGATCGAAGGCGAAAACCTGCTTCACAATGCGCGAGTCGTTGGCGACCACCTGCGCGAACGCTTGATGGGCTTGCAGGAGAAATACGAAGTCATCGGCGACGTTCGCGGAATGGGTTTGATGCAGGCGCTGGAATTCGTCAAAGATCGCAAGACCAAAGAACCGCATCCGCAGGCCGTTGTGAAAGTTTTTGAGGAAACCAAAAAGCGCGGCGTGCTGATCGGCAAGGGCGGTTTGTACGGCAACTGCATCCGCATTGGGCCGCCGCTGATCGCGACGAAAGATGACATGGACGAGATGGTCACAGCGCTGGATGAGGCGTTGGCGACAATCTGAACACGCGACAAGGAGGAAGTTATGTACGCTCCAACAACCAAACGAGCAACAACGATCTACCCGGAAAGTGATGGCAAGCCTATGGCGGAAACTGATATTCACGCGCAATGCCTGATAGATTTGCGAACAGCTTTGGATTATCACTTCAGAGAACACCTCGATATTTACGTCTCCGGCAATCTGCTGGTCTATTACGTCGAAAGCAACCCGGCAAAATGTTTTGCGCCGGATGTGTTCGTCGTGCGCGGCGTGCCGAAAGGGCAACGGCGCATTTACAAGCTATGGACAGAAGGCGTTGCGCCGCAATTTGTGATTGAACTGACTTCGCGCAAGACCTGGCGCGAAGATTTGCAGACCAAATGGCGGCTGTACGAAGAGCTTGGCGTGGTGGAGTACTTCATCTTCGATCCTGAGTACGACTACATGGACGAAGCGCTGGTCGGCTACCGATTGGAGAATGGAAAGTATGTTGATCTGGAAATCAAAGACCAGCGAGTGAAAAGCGCGGTGTTAGGGCTTGAGTTGGTGGATACAGGCGAAACGCTTCGATTGTTTGATCCAACCACAAATCAATTTTTGCCAAACACCAGCGAATCCGCCGCCGCTTATCAAGAACTCCGAGAATCGCAACAACGCGCGGCGAAACTCGAAGCCACGCTCGCCCGCTACCGCGAACAGTTCGGCGACCTGCCAAAATAAGGAGAAGCAAGGATGCGAACTCTGATCACAAACGGCCACATCGTCACCGCTGTTGATTCTTACATCGCCGACATTCTGATTGACGGCGAAACCGTCGCGATGATCGGCAAGGACCTCGCCTCCGTCGTCGGCACGGTAGACAAAACGATTGACGCTACCGGCAAGCTGGTCATTCCCGGCGGCATTGATCCGCACACGCATATGGATTTGCCGTTTGGCGGAACGGCTTCGTCCGACGATTTCGAGACCGGAACGCGGGCGGCGGCTTTTGGCGGGACGACGACGATCATTGATTTCGCTGTGCAGTACAAAGGCCAGGCGCTGAATGAAGCCTTGGATGTCTGGTTTGCCAAATCACAAGGCAAAGCCACGACCGATTACGGCTTTCATCTGATCTGCACCGACCTGCCAGATGAACGCTTGCCGGAATTGAAGCAACTCATCAATCAAGGCGTGACCAGCTTCAAATTGTTTATGGCCTATCCGGGCGTGTTTCTGGTGGACGACGGAACGATCTTCAAGGCGATGACGGAGGCGGGCGAACACGGCGGGTTGATCTGCATGCACGCGGAAAACGGCGTCATCATTGACGTGTTGGTCAAACGCGCGCTGGCCGCCGGACACACCGCGCCGAAATATCACGCGCTGACCCGTCCCGCCAAAGCCGAAGCTGAAGGCGTCCATCGCGCCATCGCCATTGCCGAGATGGCCAACGCGCCAGTCTACATTGTTCACCTGAGTTGTTATGACGCGTTGAAAGAAGTTCAAAATGCGCGCGATTTGGGTTTGCCCGTCTTCGCCGAAACCTGTCCGCAGTATTTGCTACTGGATTACAGTCTCTACGAGAAACCTGAATTTGAAGGCGCGAAGTACGTCATGACACCGCCGCTGCGCGACATCGAAAATCAGGAAAAGCTGTGGAAAGGATTGCGCAGCGACGACCTGCAAGTGATTTCAACCGACCACTGCCCGTTTTGCATGAAAGAGCAGAAAGAACTGGGCCGAGACGATTTCAGCAAGATTCCGAACGGCGGTCCCGGCGTCGAACACCGGATGAGCTTGATCTACCACCACGGCGTCACGAAAGGTCGAATTGATCTGAACCGATTTGTCGAACTGACTTCAACAGCGGCAGCGAAGATTTTTGGGCTGTTTCCGAAGAAAGGCACGATTGCCGTCGGTTCGGACGCCGACATCGTCGTCTTCGACCCGAACCGCGAACAGACGATCAGTGCAGCAACACATCATATGTGCGTGGATTACAGCGCCTACGAAGGCTGGACAGTCAAGGGCGTGACCGAAGTCGTGCTGTCGCGCGGCAACGTCATCGTCGAAAACGGCGAATGGAAAGGCAAAGCCGGCGCGGGCCAGTTTTTGAAACGCGGGACGACTGGCGCGAAGTAGCTGGCACCGGTTCCGGCAAAGCCACGGGGAAAGTTATGGACATTCGTCACGCGCTGATGGCCGGGCATTCCAAACAGCAGACGATGGCCATCGTCGAATTCATCGGCGACGATGCCCAGCGGTTCGCCGAATTGATGAAGCTCTTCTTTGCCGGAGAGTACCGATTGACGCAGTGCGCCGCGTGGCCGATGAGTTGTTGCGCCGAGCAGCAGCCGCAGTTGATTCTGCCTTATCTGCCGAAACTGCTCGATTGCCTGAAACGCAATGATCAGCACGATGCCGTCAAACGCAATGTCTTGCGCCTGCTGCAATACATTGAAATTCCCCGGCGGTTCGCGGGCAAGGTCTACGCGCACTGCGTGGATTTTATTGATGATCCTGAAGAGCCGATTGCGGTGCGGGCCTTTGCGATGACGGTCGCAACAAGGATTGCGAAATCAGAGCCGGATTTGATGAACGAATTACGGCTGATCGTCAGCAAGCATCTGCCGCATTCAACGGCGGCGTTTCGAGTCAGAGCAAGGGAGATTTTGTAGCTTGAACAGAAGGAGCAACACGATGCCACAAATCACCTACGAACAAGTCTTGTCACAAGTGAAGGCATTGCCGCTGGATGATAAAGCCAGGCTGCGCGAGTATCTTGACGCGCAAATCGAGAAGGATAAATCCATTGAAGCGGCACGGAAGCAAGCGGTGGCCTGCTCAATGCGCAATCTTTCCGCCGAATATCAGTGGATCGAAGCTCATCGAGAGAAATACGCCGGTCAGTGGGTCGCCCTGAAAGGCGATCAACTCATCAGTTACGGGCCGTTCGGTATCGAAGTAATGAAGGCTGCCCGAAACGCCGGTCATCCCGATGCGTTTTTCAAACTCATTCTTCCAGCGGCAGACTTGGAACATACAGTTTTTTGATATGCCATTTCCACTGATCTTCAACCTCCGTTACGAATACGATTCTCAGAAAGATGGGATCACGATTCCAGCGGTTCTGAGACTGAATGGCAAGATGGCATTTTGCGACGCCAAAGTTGATCCAGGAGCGCAGGTTTGCGTCTTTCAACGCGAAATCGGCGAATCACTCGATCTTGGCGTAGAAACTGGGCACCAGATAAAACTGAACAGTCTGGCAGGATCGCTGATCGCCTTCGGGCATTCGGTCACGCTGAGCACGTTTGATCTGGAGTTCGATTCGGTCGTCTACTTTGCGAAAGACTACAACCTGCCGCGCAACCTGCTCGGACGTGAAGGCTGGCTGCAAAAGGTGCGAATGGCAGTTGTGGATTACGACGCGGAACTTTACCTCAATTCTTACTGACAACCATGTTTGCAGAATCAGTCAACAAAAACATCACTCTTACCCAACGCGACTTTGAAGAGTTGCGCCAGGACGTTTCCTCAAGCCCGCTGTGGAATGCCGACCTGGCACCGACGACGATCAAAGAACGCACCTGGTCAACCTGGAACATTGCGGCGCTGTGGATCGGGATGAGCGTCGTGATTACGACTTACACGCTGGCCGGCGGTTTCATCGAAGCCGGGATGGCTTGGTGGCAGGCGATGATTACCATCCTGCTGGGCAACACCATCGTGCTTGTCCCGATGATTCTGAACGCGCACGCGGGGACGAAATACGGCGTGTCCTTCCCGGTGCTTTGCCGGGCGGCGTTCGGAACGCGAGGTGCGAATGTGCCGGCAATCTTGCGGGCGATTGTGGCTTGCGGGTGGTTCGGGATTCAGACGTGGATCGGCGGCACGGCGCTGGATGCGTTGTTTGGCCGGATGTGGGGCGGCTGGAATTTGATGGGCGCAAACGTGATGGGCATCTCCGCACACACTTGGATCGCGTTCTTTCTATTCTGGGGCATTCAGGTCTGGATCATTCTGAAAGGCGTCGAAGGCATCAAGCATCTGGAAGCATGGTCGGCTCCGTTGTTGCTGGTGGGCGGCGCGGTCTTGCTGTGGTGGGCGTCGTCGCGGGCGGGCGGGCTTGGCCGGGTGTTGACCGAATCGAGTGCGCTGCAAAAACAACACAACAACTTCTGGGCAATCTTTCCCGGCGCGCTAACGGCGTCGGTCGGGTATTGGGCGACGCTGAGTTTGAATATTCCCGACTTCACGCGCTACGCACGGTCGCAGCGGTCGCAGATGATGGGGCAGGCGTTGGGGCTGCCGTTGACGATGACGGCGTTCGCCTTCATCGGCGTGGCGGTGACCAGCGCGACCTTGCTGATTTACGGCGTGGCGATTCCCGATCCGGTTGAATTGATGAAGCGGTTCGACAACACGGCAGTCATCCTGTTTGCGACGCTGGTGATTTTCGCTGCGCAGATTTCGACCAATATGGCCGCGAACGTAGTTTCGCCGTCGAACGATTTCTCTAACCTGAACCCGAGGGTGATTTCGTATGTGCGCGGCGGATTGATTACGGCGGTCATCGGCATTCTGATGATGCCGTGGAAGCTGATGGCTTCGATGGGCAATTACATCTTCACGTGGTTGATCGGCTATTCGGGGTTGATGGGCGCGATTGCCGGCATCCTGATTTGCGATTACTGGGTGCTGCGGAAACAGCGACTGGATCTGGCTGGGTTGTTTGACGTGCGCGGGCCGTATGCGTACTCGAACGGGTTCAACTGGCGCGCCATGATTGCGCTGGTTGTCGCCATTGCGCCGGTGGTGCCCGGATTTCTGCACGCCGCTTCGACGCCGGGCGGACAAGCCGGGCAGCCTGGTTTTCTGGACACGCTTTATACCTACGCTTGGTTTGTGACATTTGCGATTGGCTTCATCGTTTATTTCGCGCTGATGAAAAACGATCAGCGCCTCAAAGGAGACTAAAGCTTTATGGCACGAATTGTGAAATGTGGATTGATTCAAGCAACGCATGCTGGACCGACAGACGCGCCAATCGAAGACATCAAGCGCGCCAACATTGATAAACATCTGGGGTTGATCGAAGAGGCCGCCAATCAGGGCGTGAAGATTCTGTGCATGCAGGAAGTCTTCACCACGCCATACTTCTGCGCCGAACAACAAACGCGCTGGTACGACACGGTGGAAAAGATTCCCGACGGCCCGACCACAAAGCTGATGCAGGAACTGGCCAAGCAATACGGCATGGTCATCATCGTGCCGATCTACGAAGAAGAGATGACCGGCGTCTATTACAACACGGCGGCGGTGATTGACGCGGATGGCAAATACCTGGGCAAGTACCGCAAGAACCACATCCCACACGTCGCGCCCGGCTTCTGGGAGAAGTTCTACTTCAAGCCGGGCAATCTGGGCTATCCCTGTTTTGACACGGCGTACGCGCGCATCGGCGTTTACATTTGTTATGACCGGCACTTCCCCGAAGGCGCGCGGGCGCTGGGGCTGAACGGCGCGGAGATTGTCTTCAATCCTTCGGCAACGGTCGCCGGATTGTCAGAATATCTGTGGAAGCTGGAACAGCCCGCGCACGCCGTGGCCAACGGCTATTTCGTCGGCGCGATCAACCGCGTCGGGTTCGAAGCGCCGTGGAACATCGGCGAGTTTTACGGTCAAAGTTATTTCTGCGACCCACGCGGCCAGATCATTGCCGAGGCTCCACGCGATAAAGACGCCTTGGTCGT
Source organism: Blastocatellia bacterium (assembly GCA_038211695.1). Classification (GTDB taxonomy): domain Bacteria; phylum Acidobacteriota; class Blastocatellia; order RBC074; family RBC074; genus RBC074. Next base: position 60,632 of record JBBQVH010000026.1, read on the forward strand.
GGCGGATTTGAATCTGGATGTGATCCGCGAAGTGCGCAACACCTGGCAATTCTTCCGTGACCGCAGACCGGAAAGTTACGGCGCTTTGGTGAAAGAGTAGAACCGCCCACGAAGCGACACGAAGTTATCGTAGATTTTCTTCGTGTTTCCTTCGTGTCGCTTCGTGGGCTAATTTTTTGTGGGAGTAAGTCGCTATGCTCGAATTCGCAATTACCTTTAAACCCGATATGACGCCCACGCACATCGTCAATTTGACGAAGCAGGCCGAAGACGCCGGATTCGCTTACGGCTGGATGTTCGACTCGCACGTGCTGTGGCAAGACCCTTATCCGCTGATGACGCTGATGGCCGCCAATACGCGGAAGATGCGGATGGGCACTTGCGTGACCAACCCGGCGGTGCGCGATTGGACGGTGACCGCCAGTCTGTTGGCGACGATGAACCGCATCAGCGGCGGGCGGATGGATTGCGGCATCGGGCGAGGCGACAGTTCGCGCCGCGTGATGGGCAAAGGCCCGACGACGCTGGCCGATTTGGAAGCCTGCGTGCAAACCATCCGCGATCTGTGCAGCGGCAAGCAGATCGTTTACGAAGAGAAGCCGATTCAAATGGCCTGGGCCGACGCAGGTGTGCCGCCGATTTGGGTCGCCGGTTATGGACCCAAGGCGCTGCGCTGCGCTGGCAAGATCGGCGACGGCGTGATTCTGCAATTCGCCGATCCGCATTTGATCAAATGGTGTTTGAACTTTGTCCGTGAAGGGGCCGAAGAAGCGGGGCGCGATTTTTCGAAGATCAAAGTCATGGCCGCCGCGCCGGTCTGGGTGTCGGACGATTTGGCCGTGGCGCGCGACCGCGTGCGCTGGTTCCCGGCGCTGGTGTCGAACCACGTGGTTGATTTGGTTTCAAAATACAAGCCGGAAGAATTGCCGCCGGAATTAACTGGCTTCATTCGTGACCGCAAGGGCTACAACTATTTGCACCACGCCGAAGTCGGCAGCAGCAACGCGGAATTCGTCACTGACGATGTTGTTGATCGCTTCTGTTTGGTCGGGCCGGTTGCGGAGCAGGTTCGGCGGTTGAAGGAACTTGAAGCGGTCGGCGTGACGCAATTCAACATCTACCTGATGTGCGGCGATGAAGAACAGACGGTTGATGTTTACGGACGCGAGGTGATTCCCGCCTGTGGATAATCTTTGGCTGGCGTGTTCGTGTGTTAATATTTGAGCGGAGGCAACGATCATGGAACGAATCATCAATTTGACTATGACTAAAGACGAAGCTGCAGAATTGGGCGCGGCAATGGATCAATGTCTGAAGACAATTCGTGAGTCCATTGAACAGATAGATCAAGCTGAGGTGGAAACATTGCGGTTGCGCGCCGAGACGCGAGCCATGCTCAATCAACTGGGAGTGATGCTCAATGTGGAAAAGAGTCTATGAGCTGTTTGTCACTTTCGCCACTCTCGCGCAAAAGGCGGCAAAACAAGAACAGAAAATCCAACGCCAGCAGGATGAGATTCGGCTATTGACTGCCTACGTTCAGCAGTTGGCGCACGAGCTTCAGCGGGTAAAAGACGAACAGCGCCACGGTGCTGAGCGCGAAACTGACGCGCGAAAACTGCTTGAGCTTCGAATTGAAAACAAGTTACTCAAAGCCGGTCGCCGGCTACCGCCATCCACAGATGATGGCGAGGACGAAGATTGATACGCGGGCTGTATAAGGCTCTATTCCGATCTCAATTTCACGGCCACTCCGCTTCCCATTTCCGTCTGCTCTCCGTATCTGACGGCCAATTCGCCTTCCACAATGACGTGTTCAATTCCTTCGGGATACTGTTTTGAATCCTCGAAGGTCGCCCGGTCAATCACTCGCTGCGGATCAAAAACCACCAGATTCGCCTGCGCTACGGCTTCCACTCGTCCGTACCGATGAAGCTGAAACGTTTCCGCAGCCAAGCCGGACATCTTGCGCACGGCATCTTCCAGCGTGAGCAAGTTCTGTTCGCGCACGTAGCGGCCCAGAATGCGCGGATAAGTGCCGTATGCGCGCGGATGCGGTTTGCCACCCAGCAATCCGTCGGTGCAGACGTTGACATAAGGTTCGCGCATGATCTTGCAAACGACTTCTTCCGACTGGCTGAAGGAAATCATGCCGACGCCCATTCGCTCATCGCGCAACAAATCAAACGCAAACTCGACAGCCTCTTCTTCGCTGACTTGATCCACCTGCTTTTTCAGGCTGGCGGCTTGCGCCAGATTTTTGCCGAGATAGTCAGGCTGGTTGCCGGATGGAATATCCGGGACGACGATGCCTTCCGGCCCTGACCATTTCCAGAAGTTGTCCCAATGCGAAGGCGACCGGTCGAGCATTGCCGCGCGCATCTTGCCGCGTTCTTCGGCGCTGGCCAGGCGTTTCAAGGTTTCTTCGATTCCACCCGCGTGCGCCCATGGCGGCAGAATCGCACCGAGCATCGTCGAACCGGCAATGTACGGGTACTGATCCGCTGTCACCGTTACGCCTTCGGCCTGCGCCTGATGAATCATTGCGAGCACGCCGTCAATCCGCGCCCAATTTTCGCGCCCGGCGATTTTGAAATGCGAAATATGCACTCTGACACCTGAACGCTTGCCGACTTCGATCATTTCGGCGATGGCGTCTTCGATGTAATCGCTTTCGCTGCGCATGTGCGAAACGAAGATGCCGTCGAACTCCGCCACCGCGTGGCATAGTTCAATTAGTTCACTGGTATCGGCAAAACAGCACGGCGGATAGATCAGCCCGGTTGAAAGTCCCAACGCGCCCTCGCGCATGGATTGGCGAATCAATTCCTGCATCGCGGCGATTTCGTCAGGCCGCGCGCGCCGGTCTTCCATCCCCATCACCGACAGTCGGACTGCGCCGTGCGGGATCAGGTACGCGCAATCAATCGCCGGACGCGCGCGCTCAATTGCCGCCAGGTATTCCGCCACCGATTGCCAATCCCAGGCGCGGCCAAGATCGCCATCCAATCCGGCCAGCGAACGCGCGACCTGCGGCTGATCTTCAGTGCGAATCGGCGCGACCGAAATGCCGTCTTGCCCGAAGACTTCCAGCGTGATGCCCTGCCGGATTTTCATTGGCAGTTGCGGTTCCATCAGCACGCGCAAATCTGAATGGCTGTGGGTGTCAATGAAACCGGGTGCAATGACCAGTCCATTGCAATCCAACTCTTCCATTGCGTGCAGCGAACCCGGCGTGTCTATCGCCAGAATGTAATTCCGGCGAATCGCCACGTCGGCCTGGTAAAGCCCACGCCCCGTGCCATCGGCAACCAGTCCATTCCTTAAAACCAGTTCAGGCGTCTTCATCTGTTAGCCTTTCACGCCGTCCATCCCGGCCAGCGCGCCATACATTTCAGGTCGCCGATCACGGTAAAACTGCCAATGCGTACGCACTTCGCGGATTTCATCCAAGTCCAGATCAGCGACGATCAGTTCATCCTTGTCTTCGCTGCCTTTGACCAGAATACGTCCGTCCGGGTTGGCAAAGTACGACGAGCCGAAAAACTCGCCGATGTTCCACGGCGCTTCGGTGCCGACCCGATTGATCGTGCCGACGAAATAACCGTTGGCCACAGCGTGCGCGCGCTGTTCCAACTCCCACAGATAATCGGCGTGGCCTTTGGTCGTCGCCGAAGGAATGAACACGATCTCCGCACCGTTGAGTCCCAACGCCCGCGCCCCTTCAGGAAAGTGCCGGTCGTAGCAGATGTACACGCCAACGCGCGCATACTTCGTTTCGAACGTAGGGAAACCCAGATTACCGGGCGTGAAGTAGAACTTTTCCCAAAAGCCCGGCAGGCAATGCGGAATGTGCGTCTTGCGATACTTGCCCAAATACGTCCCATCGGCATCAATCACCGCCGCCGTGTTGTAGTACACACCTGCCATCTCTTCTTCGTAAATCGGCGCGACGATTACTATCTGATGTTGTTTGGCAATCTCGCACATGAACTGCGTCGTCGGCCCATCAGGGATGCGTTCGACAAAGCCGTACCAGTGCGGATTCTGTTCGGCGGGAAAGTACGGCCCGTAAAAAAGCTCCTGTAGGCAAATGATCTGAACGCCTTGTTTGGCGGCATCGGCGATCATCGCAACGTGCTTATCAATCATTGCCTGTTTGATCTTTTCGATGGAGCTGCTGGCAGGCTCGGCATTGGCGGCCTGAATCAAACCGCATCTGACAATTCTCGACATTCTATTTCTCCTTCAATCTATGTTTCTTCGTCATTTGCCATCGCCTGGCTTCAGCGCCAATTTCAAATCTCAAATGACAAATGGAAAATATCTCTATGCTTACGCAAAAGTATCAATCATCAAGTAAGGATCGCTCATTGGATAAAGCACCGGGCACGTGCAACCGCGCCGCCGGTATTCTTCGACCTTGGCGCGCACTTCGTCGGGCGTGCCCGTAGCTGAAATCTTCAGCACGAATTCGTCCGGAACAAACTGCATCGCCTCGTGAATCTGTTCGATGGTCGCGGGCCAGGTCAGGATGGATTGCACCTGTTTGACGATGTCTTCGCTGACGCCGGACGCTTTGGCGATATGCGGCTGCTGCGCCAGATACTGCGTCAGCAGCACCTTCGCGGCTTCGATGGCTTTTTTGCGATCGTGATCCACCGAACAAACGACGAGTTGCGGACGGTCAATGTCGTCGAGCGTGCGCCCGGCCTTCTTTGCGCCCGCTTCCAGCAACTCCATCGCGCGGTCGTTGTATTCCGGCGGCACGCAGTAATTCAGCAACACGCCATCGGCGATCTCGCCGGTCAATTCCATCATCTTGTCGCCGGTCGCGCCGATGTAAATCGGCACGTTGCGCGGTTCGCGGCGGCCATGCACCACATCGAGTTCAATGCCCGTGACGTGATGGAATTCGCCGTGAAAGGTGACGTTCTCCATCCGCAGCAACCGGCGCAGCACTTCCACCGTTTCGCGCATGGCCAGCAAGGGCTTGCGCCGTTCGATGCCGACGTTTGCTGCCAGCGGATCCCACCACGCGCCGATGCCGCAGATCATGCGATTGGGCGCCAGATCATCCAGCGTCAACCACGTCGCGGCCAGCAAGCCGATGTTGCGCGTCCAGTTGTTGATGACGCCCGCGCCAATCTTGATCCGCTCAGTCGTCGCGGCAAACGCCGCCATCGGCACAATTGCATCTCGCACCAAGCGGCTTTCCGCCTGCCATACGGCTTCAAAGCCTTTGCTTTCGGCGTACTGCGCATACTTGATTCCGTCCTGCAATGAGTGGGCGTCTTGCAGATAAAGTGCGACTCGTTCAGTTGGCATGTTTCTTCTCTCCCTTAGCCAGCGTCCTGTAGAATGTTCCGTATGTCTTCCGCAACATTGGGAAGCCGCTTCTTCACCGTTTCCCAGACCAGTGGGTAATCAACCCCAAAATAGAAGTGGATCAACTTGTCTCTCATCCCTGCCATCTCCTTCCAGGGAACAGCCGTGTACTTTTGGCGCATCTCGTCCGGGATTTGTTTGGCGGCTTCGCCGATGATCTCGAATTTTCGCAACACGGCGCTGTTGGTTTTGTCATCTGCTTGAAACGCTTCCAAGTCCATTCCGGCCACGAATTCTTCGATGCTGCCTATCGCCGCCAGAATGTCTTTCAAATAGAGCGTGTGATCTCTCATACGGCGACGACCTCTCGTAACACGGACTCTCGCAATTCCGCTCTCAGCGCGCGCTTGGGAACGACATCTACTTTTTGCTGTAAAGCTTCTTCCAGGTAGTTCGCCAGCCCAACCAAATCAAATAAGTCCGCGCCTTCTTCAAACTCCACCAGCAAGTCAATGTCACTGTTTGCGTGTTGCTCTCCGCGCACGAAAGAACCGAACAGACCAATCTCCTTCGCCTTGTACCGGACGGCGATGACAGGTTTAAGCTCTTTCAA
>JBBQVH010000027.1:0-65331 GCA_038211695.1 Blastocatellia bacterium
CCAATCGAGTCGAACAAGCACTCTTGAAGTTGAGCAACGCGCCACAAGAAATTCTGGCCTTATTCGGTTTGCCCGGCGAGTTGGCCCTGGCCGCTTGAAGCTGCTGCTATTGCAGAAAAACATTATCTTGAAAGCTATAGTCTTGTTTTGATTGCAGTCTTCAGATCGGAATTGCTCATCTTTGGTGATGGTGTGGTGGTGGCGCGATTGCCCGCACCGTTATCGCTGTCGCAGGCGGTCATCCCCAACGCCAACGCGATCAGCAGAGAGCTGGCAAAAAATACTTTGGACATCGTTTCCTCCTAAAAGTTCAATCAGGTAATTTGCTGTTGAAGGCGCTGGTCATTGAGATCAGCGCCTTACTCGGAAGTCCTTCTCCCATTTCCAGGCTTATTTTCCTTTCCCACATTTTCCTGTCTGAGTAGTGGCCAGCGGACAGGAAAATGTGGGAAAGGAAAATAAGAACAGGGAGGCGAAACTTCTGAAGTCTTCCACTAGTGTTTGAATTAATCGTGCCGGTTATTTGCCGGTGACTTTTCGTTTCACATCGTCAACGAAGTTTTTGGCTTTGCGCTCAGCGGTGCCGATTGTGCCTTGCACCTTTCCTTCCGCTTCTTCCTTCTCGCCTTCCTGTTCCAACGCCGGGTCGTTCGCCCATTCGCCAATTTTGTTTTTTACTGAGCCTTTGATCTCTTTGCCTTTTCCTTCAATTTCATCTTTATTCCACATAAATTCTCCTTGTTTCAATTGAGTATCATTTGCACCGGTGAACATCCGTTTTTAGTCTCGCCGGCATCGCCTCCCTGATTTCTTAGCAATCTTTATGCCCATGACAATTTATCTCTGTTTTTATCTGCGGGCAGTTTTGTGTTGTCGTCCGGCTGCATGCTTTAAGTCGTTGTTGTCACAGTGTCAGAACCGCAGCTTCTTCGCGTTGCTCAGCACCTGTTCGCCGCGATGTTGCAGGGCATCCAGCAGGTTTCCCCCCAGGCAGGTTTCAATCACTGCCGGATGAATAGAGGACTTGCGGCATACACTTGGTGTGTTTCCCAGACGCTTGGCGACGTTTTCGATTTCATCCTGATCCGGCGTCGGAGCAGTTCCGCCAGGCGTTTCTTCGCCACTGCCAGCAGCAAATCTCAGTTCTTAAAAGCAAAGAGGGGAGCAACGTTGCTCCCCTCTTTGCTACACACGGATCAATTGAACTGATTTATGGCGCGACGCTGTTACGCAATTCGTCACGCAGCTTTTCGATCTCGCTCAGCTTTTCCTGGATGCGTTGGAAGAGTGGCGTTTGTGCCTTGATGCCTTCCTCGATCAGAAAGGCGGCGGCGTCAGCGCGCCCTTTGAAGATGCCGGCGGAAACCAGCGTGTCAATCGAATCGGATGAAGACTCGCTTAACCGAATCAGCACGGTTGTGTCGCGGACGTTCATTGCGCGCTCGACGGCTTTGTTCACCGTGTCAGGCACGCGGTTAAACAGATCGCGGATTGTTGAAGTAATGTCGTCCAGCGTTTCGGCGGCCCGGCTGCCCGAAGTGCCGCCGGACGGTTGTGGCGGCGGCGGTGTCATTTGATGGTTCGGATCATTCTGATGTTCGTTCATAAATCTCCTCTTCGTTTCGACGTTGGCCAAATGGGTTAATCCGCCGTGATCTTCAATTCAATCCTGGTGAATTGAAGTCCATACGCAACAAGCGAGAGCGGCAGGCGGACAAGTGATTCATTGTAAGACTCGACCGACTGTACGTAATTTTTGCGCATCGCGTTCGTCACATTGATGGCATTTTTGAACTCTTCCAGCAATCGCACATAGGCATCGTTGGCTTTCAAGTCGGAATAGGTGTCGCCAAGCTTGAGAATCGGATCGTTCTGCGCCGCCAGATCGTTGTAGGCGGTGACGGTTTCATCGTATTTATTTTCTTTCAATGCTTCGGCCAGTGCGTTGCGCGCGGCGTTGGCGGCGGCGGTCGGCGGCGGTTCGGTTCTGATAATTGCCTTGGCCGTTTCCAGCACTTTGTTTGCGGCTTCGCCCTGCCGGACGACGGCGGCGATCAACGCGCCCCAGGTTGCCGTCGTGTTCTGTTTCCGTTTGCCCAGCGTGTCTTTGGCGTAGGCAAAGATTCTGTCCACCGCATATAAAGTCCGGCTGTCTTCAAACTGTGTCCAGGTATATTTTTCGCCGGTGGCGGGCGGCGTAAAAACCAGACGGATGGATTTTTGTGTCGAAGAAGCGTTGGAGGGCGCGCGCTCTTTGACGGTTACTTCAGATTTGCCGTCCGTGCGTACCGTGATGTTGGCCACTTCAAAAACGCCGTCCAGTTCCGCTACGATCGCGCTGACCTGCGATTCATTGAGCGAATTGATCAGCCGCGCAATGCTGAAATAAACTTCATCGCGTTTGACCGGTTTGGCGTTTACGGGCGGAGCGCCAGCCTGTGGGGCTTGCGGCGCTTTTGCAGGCGGTGCACCCGTTTGTGCCTGTGCCGTTTGGTTACCCGCCGCAAAGGCAAAAATCAAAACCAGAATCGAAAGCATCCTTTGTCTGCGCATTTTTAAACTCCTTCGAAATCAGGTGACGCGATTTGCCGCGCTTCACCCTCAGGTTACAAATCTTCGATCTTCAACTTGGTTGTGGCGTTCTTCCACGCCGCTTCAAATTCACGTTGAATGGTTTCCGCCGCCCGGGCTTGGCCCTGCTTCTTCAAGCTCTCCGCCAGTCCAAACAGCGAACGGCCATTGTGGGGATTGTCTTCCAAATCCTTGCGGAAGACTTTCCCGGCTTCCGCTGCCTTGCCGCTGATCAGCAGCGCCGCGCCCAGCGATTCCCGCGTTGGGTAATACCATCCGGGCGGTTCGTCGTAATTCAGCATATCGCGCGCGGCGACGGCTTTTTGCCAATGCTCGACCGCCGCTTTGTGATCACCTTTGGCAGCGGCGATGCGCGCGTCCAGCGAATGTTCGGCGATCTTCATAACGCTGCCAGCGGTGTTCAATCCGAACGGCGTTTCGCCGGGCACGCCTTTCGCGGCACTGGCAAAGGCCTCGCGTTCTTTCCGTGCTTCGGCGGTTTGTCCTTTTCCGGCCAGCGCCACGCCCCGCGCATAATGCCACAAGGCATTGGTGACTAGCATCTCCTTCGCCGGTTTAGGCATCTTCAGAATCTGGTCCCAGCAGTTAAACCGCAACTGCACAAACACCACCGACGGCAGGAAGCCTTCCAGCATCGGCATCTCTTTGACGTGGGGGCCGACGTTGTCCGCCAGACGTTTCGCCGCGCCCACCGCCGCTTCGTAATTGCCCGCTCGATTGTATGACTCCACCAGAAAGTGCAGGTTGTGGCTGTAATACATCATCGGATACATCCCCTGCGCGCCCGTGCGCTGAATGTAATCCAAATCAGTTTTGGCCGCGTCTTCGTTAGCTTTGGCCGCAGCCGCGTAATCGCCCGTGCGGATGTAAATATGCGAAGGCATATGCACCAGATGCCCGGCGGCGGGGGCGAGGCTTCCCAGTTTGTTTGCGCTGGGCAGTGCGCGATCCGGCGCGCGCGATGCTTCGACGGCATGGATATACAAATGATTCGCGCCGATGTGATCGGGCTGGCGTTTGATGGCGTCTTCCAGGGTGGCAACGATTTCAGCGGTGAACTCAGCGGGTTTGCCGTCTTTCGTCCACAACTGCCACGGCGTCAGATTCATCAGGCTGTCAGCGTACAGCACCGCTGCATCCACATCGTCGGGATATTTTTTGTGCAGTGCGGCCATCGCATTTTTGTATTCAACGGCGCACTTTTTCAGGTCAGTCTTTAACTGAAATCGTTTGGCCAAGGCTTCAATGTAGCCGCGCTCGTTGTCAGAAGCATTGGCCACCAGTTCCTGCGCTTTTTCCAACGCGCGGTCGGCGGCCAGCAGACGCGATGGATCAATCTCCGCTTCGTTGTAGTTTGGCCCGACCGCCAGCGCGATGCCCCAGTGGGCCATTGCCAGCGCCGGATCCAACCGCGCCGCCTGCTCAAACGAGCGTTTTGCTTCTTCGTGATTGAAGCCGTAAATCAGCGCCAAGCCTTGATCGAAGAACTTTTGCGCTTCCGCATTTTGGGTCGAAACCGGATGATGCAGGTTGCTCAGGCCGGGCATCAGTTTGGCGGGTTCAGAAGAGGAAGAATGATTTTCGTGTTGCGCGTATACTGCGTCGGACACAGTAAAAGTCAGAAGCACGATCAAGCTGGCAGCGAACAAAAAGCGTTTCATAACTTTCCCCTTTGAGTGTTGCGCCAATTCGTTTGCCTGCGGCATCATCATTCAGACGCAGGCGGACGCGGGTTCAACCAGAATGTGTGGAGTTTCAGAATACGCTTTGATGAAGCAGATTCACACGAGGTTCGGATTCACATTTCATCATTTGCAGAAGGAGTCTAGTTATTCCACAAATCGAAGGCAAGACACTGGGGCTGAAGCCCAATCAATTGCAGCGCCTGGAAAAGATGTACCAGCGCCGCATCCCACCCACTGAAATTGTCACGCAGGAATTCGCGCGCCAACTGACTGAAATCTCGCATGAGATACGGCGTCAGGTCGGCGTGCTGGTCAATCGCCGTGGCCACGTCGAAAGCGTCATCGTTGGCGACGCTTCGCAGATCGTACTGCCCGTGCAGGATCGTTCGCGTTTGGATACCTCGCGTTTCAACGGATTGCGCTGCCTGCACACGCACATTCGCGGCGAAGAGAATCTGACGCGCGACGATTTGACCGACCTCGCCCTGCTGCGGCTGGATTTGATGGCGGCCATTAATGTGGACCCGAAAACCGGATTGCCGGGAACGATGCATGCCGCGCACATGCTGCCCGTCTCTTCACGCCAATTGCAGGATGAAGAAAACGGCACGACCGAGATGTATCAATTCCTGGAACCGCATTTGCCGGGCCAGTTGGATGTTGATTTCCTCGACTTGATCGAATCGCTGGAAGCGGAGATGGCGCGCAATCGTGGTTCGCGCAAGGCATCGGACACGCGCGACCGTGCCTTGTTGGTCAGCGTCACCACGGGCACGACTGCCGATGCCAAAGATTCGATGGATGAACTGCGTGAACTGGCGACCTCTGGTGGCCTGGTCGTGCTGGATGAAATCATTCAGCGGCGCCCCCGGCTTGATCCGGCGACGCTGGTCGGCAAAGGCAAGCTGGAAGAGATCATCATCCGCAGCCTGCAACTGGGCGTGGACATGATCGTGTTTGACCGTGAACTGACGCCATCGCAAATCCGCGCCATTAACGAAGCCACAGACCTGAAAATCCTTGACCGTTCACAATTGATTTTGGACATCTTTGCCCAACGCGCGCAAACCAGCGATGGCCGCATCCAGGTGGAACTGGCGCAGTTGAAATATCTGCTGCCGCGATTGACTGGCAGCGGCACGGCAATGTCCCGTTTGATGGGCGGCATTGGCGGGCGTGGCCCAGGCGAAACCAAGCTGGAAGTTGACCGCCGCCGCGTGCGCGAACGCATCACGCTGCTGACAGAGCAACTGGACAAAATTCGTGAAAACCGCACGCAGCGCCGCGCTCAGCGCACCCGTCGCGAAATGCCCGTCGTTTCCATCGTCGGGTACACCAACGCAGGCAAAAGCACGCTGCTCAATTCGCTGACCAACAGCACTGTCCACGCCGAACAGCGAATGTTTGCCACGCTTGATCCCACCAGTCGCCGTCTGCGTCTGCCGCACGAACAAGAGATCATCGTCAACGACACGGTCGGGTTCATTCGCGATCTGCCGAAAGACTTGTACGCCGCCTTCAAAGCCACACTGGAAGAAATGGAGCAATCCGATCTGTTGATTCATCTGGTGGACGGCGCCAGTCCACAGCTTGAAAGCCAGATCACTTCGGTCAATCGCATTCTGGGCGAATTGAAGCTGGACGCGATCCCGCGCCTGCTGGTTTTTAACAAGATGGATTTGGCTGACAGCGAAGAGCTAACAAACCGATGCGACGTTTATAACGCGGTTGCCATTTCGGCGATTAACCGCCGATCGCTAGACAAGTTGGTGAACGAAATCAGCGTGCGGCTCAACCCTGATATTCAAATCGTGCCCGATAGCGTGGTCATGTAACAGGCATTGCGTTGGCAACTCGATTACTGGCCGAATGAATGCTTCAATCACTGGGCCAGTGGAGCAATTTGAAAGTTCTCCATCGCTTGATTGGTCATTGAACGATCGAACATTGAACATTTGTCATTCACAGGAATCGTGCTGTGTTTCCAGTGGTCAATCTGCTACTCACCAATTGATGCCGCTTCGGTTGAGGTGACTTTTGCGTGGATTCACTAGATCATTTGGCGCGCCGCCACAATCGCATCTTCCAGCGTCGCAACGCTGCCATCCAGTTGCATCTCGTACACCGCGCGCGTGATTTCGCCAATGCGTTTGCCAGGTTGCAGCCCCAACGCCAGCACGTGCCGCCCCAGCAGCAAGGCTTCCGGCGCGCGTCTTTCAATGCCAAGTGAGCGCACTCGCGAAAGAAACCATTCTTCAAACTCCGGCTTGAATTCGCCTGCGCGGCCCAGGCAATCGGCGCGCGCCACGCGATATAGCAGATCGGGTTCGACCTTCAACGCCAGCCGCCGGAACATTCCATCCGTGATTGCTTCACCCGCTTTGTGCATTCGCCCCCAGCGATAGGGCACCGCGTGATATTCGACCAACGCCAGCGCCTGTTTGCGCACGTCGTAGCTATCGAACGTGAAGAGCTTCAGCCGGTCAAAAAACTTTTCCGTCAACGCCACGCTCGCCGTTTCGTGCCCTTTGGCACTAATGCTGGCGCGGACTTTTTCATCTTCAATTTTGGTTGTCACTGGCTTACCCAGATCGTGGCACAACGCGCCCAGCATCACCGCAACCTGTTTCGGACGCGGCAAACCGTCAGTTAACTTGCGCGCTTCATCCAGCACCATTCCCGTATGGATAAAGACGTCGCCTTCGGGGTGAGTGACTGAGTGTTGCGGACAACCGCTGAGCGCCTGAATCTCCGGCCATAGCTTTTCCGTAATGCCCAGATCGCGCGCCGCGTGCAAGCCAATCGAAGGCCGCCGCGATTGAAGAAGCCATTTTTCGACTTCTGCCCAGATGCGTTCGGCGGGCAGATCCGACAGGTCAATCGAACAGCACAGTGCAATCGTTACCGGATCAATTGTGAATTCAAACCGCGCGGCAAACTGCATCGCACGCAGCACGCGCAAGCTGTCTTCGACAAACGTCCGTGGATCAACCACGCGAAGGATGCCGTTTTTCAGGTCTTCGCGCCCGCCGTACAAGTCAATGTACTCACCAGTAAGCGGGTCGTACATCATCGCGTTGATCGTGAAATCGCGGCGGCGAGCGGCTTCGGCAAACGTCATCTGCGGGTCGCCTTCGACGACAAAGCCTCGATGCCCGCGTCCGGTCTTGGATTCACGTCGAGGCAAACTGACATCAGCAACCAGGCTGGAGGGGAAGCTCTTGCCGCTATCGCGCAATCGAACTTTGTAGACGGTGAAGGCTTCGCCAACAGCGTCCACCTTGCCTTGTTGGTCGAGCAGCGCGCGCAAAGCTGCCGCTTCGACGCCGTAAACTTCGATGTCGTAATCCACCGTTTCTCGCCCCAGCACGAAATCGCGCACCCATCCGCCAACCAGCAAGGCGCGCCCGCCTGCCTGCCGCACCTCCTGGCATAGTTTGATGACCGATTGCGTGATCATAATGATTATCGCCGGATAAGGTTTGCCCGGCATCCGCACCGAAATTACCAGCCAATCTCCTGGCAGGCAATATGACAGACGCGCCGGAAATTGGTTTTGTTACGCTCGCTGAAAATGGTACATAGTCCCGGCTCCGCTCCGGCCCCTGCAACTCGCCGAATAACCGGAATCTGAATACGGCATGAACAATATCAACAGCGAAAGCGAAAGACAGACTCGCAAACGAAGGATTGACCCTCAATTGCAGGAACTCGGCTGGGCCGTCGAAGCTTACCAGGAAAAGCGCCCCTTGAGTTGGTATCAAAACTGCGCCATTGAAGAATACCCAACGGCCAACGGCCCCGCCGATTATGCGCTTTGCGTTGACGGTAGCATCGTCGGCGTTGTCGAAGCCAAAAAGATTACGCTCGGCCCGCAGAACGTGCTGACGCAGGCGCAGCGTTATTCGCGCGGCGTGGTCAACAGTCCCCTCAATTTTGACGGGCATCGCGTGCCGTTTCTTTACTCGACCAACGGCGAGGTGATCTGGTTCCAGGATGCGCGCCACGGGCTGAACCGCTCGCGCAGGGTTGTCCGATTCCATACGCCCGATGCTTTGCGGGAGATGGCCGCGCGCGATTTCGAAGCCGGCTGCCAATGGTTCGCGCAAATCCCGAACGATCATCCACGGCTGCGGCCATATCAGATCGAAGCCAACACGGCCATCGAAAAAGCCATTGTCCAGCGCAAACGCGAAATGCTGGTGGCGATGGCCACCGGCACGGGCAAAACCTTCACGATGGTCAATCAGGTTTATCGGCTGATGAAATCCGGCGCGGCTCGGCGCATCTTGTTTCTGGTGGATCGCCGCGCGCTGGCGGCGCAGGCCGTGCGCGCCTTTGCCTCATTCGAGCCGGAGCCGGGATTGAAGTTCGACAACATCTACGAAGTGTATAGCCAGCGTTTTCAGCGCGAAGATTTTGACGAAGCGGAGAAGTTCGACCCAAACGTTCTGCCAGCTTCGTATTTGACCGATCCGCAACTTGGCCATGCCTTCCTTTACATTTCAACGATCCAGCGAATGACGATCAACCTGCTGGGGCGCGACGCCGTTTTCGATACGGGCGATGAGCCGATTGACGACGATGCCGAACGCCTGAACATTCCGATTCACGCCTTTGACGTGATTGTCGCGGACGAATGCCATCGCGGCTATTCGACCGGCGAGCTGTCAGTCTGGCGCAAGACGCTGGACCATTTCGACGCCATCAAGATCGGGCTGACGGCCACGCCCGCCGCGCACACCAAAGCCTATTTCAAAGAAGTCGTCTACCGTTACGAATACGAACGCGCCGTCCGCGAAGGCCATCTGGTGGATTACGACGTGGTCAAGCTGAGTTCCGACGTGCGGATGAAAGGCGTCTTTCTGAAAGAGGGCGAACAGATCGGGATGATTGATCCGGGTACGGGCGCTGAACAGCTTGATCAACTGGAAGACGAGCGGCAGTTTGATTCAACCGAAGTCGAACGCAAGATCACCGCGCCCGATTCCAACCGCAAAATTCTGGAAGAGATCAGAAAGTATTGCGACGAACACGAACAACAAACGGGCCGATTTCCAAAGACGTTGATCTTCGCCGTCAACGATCTGCCGCACACGTCGCACTCCGACAACCTGGTCAACATCGCCCGCGAAGTGTTCGGGCGTGGAGATTCCTTCGTCCAGAAAATCACGGGTCGCGTGGATCGTCCGCTGCAACGCATCCGCGAGTTTCGCAATCGTCCCGAACCCGGCATCGTCGTTTCGGTGGATATGCTGACGACCGGCGTGGACATTCCCGATCTGGAGTTCATCGTCTTTCTGCGCCCGGTCAAATCGCGCATCCTGTTCGAACAGATGCTGGGGCGAGGCACGCGCAAAGGCGAAAAGCATCCTGACAAATCGCACTTCGTCGTTTTCGACTGTTTTGACGGCACACTGCTGGAATACTTCCGCAAAGCGACGGCCATCACCGCCGAACCGCCCGAACGCGAAACGCGCACCATCAAACAGATCATTGACGACATCTGGCAAAACCGCGACCGCGATTACAATATCAACTGTCTGACGAAACGGCTGCAACGAATCGAAAAGGAAATGTCCGGCGACGCCCGCGTGATGTTCGCGGCCTTTATTCCCGATGGCGACGTTGGTCGTTACGCCGCCGAACTGCCAGACAAACTGCGCCAGGAATTCAGCAAAACGATGGCCTTGCTGCGCGACGAAACTTTCCAGAAGCTGCTGACCGCTTATCCGCGCGCGCTGCGCACCTTTCTGGTCGCGTATGAAGCCGAAGACGCGGTCAGTTCCGAATGGCTGGTGCGCGGGCTGGATGGCCGCGAATACAAACCGGAAGATTACCTAGTCGCCTTCGCGCGCTTCGTCACAGAGAATCCGGCGCAGGTCGAAGCGATTCGCATCTTGCTGGATCGCCCGCAGGATTGGGGGACGCTGCCCCTGAGCGAACTACGGCAAAAGCTGGCCGCCACGACGGAGCGATTCACGATCCAGAATCTGCAAAAGGCGCATCGCCTCGCTTACGACAAGGCGCTGGTGGACATCATCTCGATGGTCAAACACGCGGCCAGCGAACAAGCTCCACTGTTGACCGCCGAAGAGCGCGTCCGGCTGGCATTTGAGAAGGTGACCGCCGGAAAAAGCTTCACCGCCGAACAGCAACAATGGCTCGATCGCATCCGCGATCATCTGATCGAAAACCTTTCGATAGACCAGGAAGATTTTGAAGAACTGCCCGTCTTCACGCGCTTTGGCGGCTGGGGCAGGGCGAACGGCGTCTTCGATAATCACCTCAACGACATCATCCAACAAATCAACGAGGCAATCGCAGCATGAGCGACGTTGTTCAAAAACTCTGGGGCTTCTGCCACACCTTGCGCCACGACGGCGTTGATTACGGCGACTACATCGAACAGATCACTTATCTGCTGTTTCTAAAAATGGCCGACGAACGCGCCGTTGCGTTGCCGCAGGGCTGCGACTGGCCCACGCTTAAACTTCAGACGGGCACTGACCTGACTGATTACTACCCCGAAGTCCTGCGCAAGCTGGGCAAAGAGAAAGGGCTGCTTGGCGACATCTTCGCCGGGGCGCAATCGCGGTTCAGCAATCCCGTCAATCTGAAACGATTGATCAGCCTGATTGACGACACCGAATGGACTTCGCTGGATGTGGACGTGAAGGCCGAAGCCTTCGAGGGCCTGCTGGAAAAGGCCGCCAGCGAAGGCAAGAAGGGCGCGGGGCAATACTTCACGCCGCGCGTGCTGATTCAATCCATCGTCCGCTGCATCAAACCCGACCCGCGCGCGCTGCCGGATTTCACCATCTGCGATCCGGCCTGCGGCACGGGCGGCTTTCTGGTTGTCGCCTACGAATGGCTGATGGCGCTGACCAAAGGCGCGCTTGATCGCGACATTGCCAAACGAATCAGAAAAGCCACCTACTTCGGGCAGGAACTGGTTCCGCGCCCGCGCCGGTTGGCGCTGATGAATCTGTACCTGCATGGCCTGGAACCGGGGATCAAGCTGGGCGACACGATCTACGAAGTGCCCGACGGCAGGCGCTTCGATTGCATCCTGACCAATCCGCCCTTCGGCACCAAAGGCGCGAACCAGACGCCCGACCGCGAAGACTTCACGATTGAAACGTCCAACAAACAACTCAACTTCGTTCAGCACATCCTGACGATCTTGAAACCCGGCGGACGCGCGGCCATCGTCCTGCCTGACAACTGTCTGTTTGAAAACAAAGCCGGTGAAGTCTTCGGGATTGTGATGAAGGACGCCAACCTGCACACGATCCTGCGGCTGCCACGCGGGACGTTTTCGCCTTACAGCCAGGGCGTCAAAGCCAACGTCATCTTTTTGCAGAAAGGCTGGCCGACCGAAACCACCTGGATTTACGACGCGCGGTCGAACGTCCCCGGCATCACCAAAAAAGAGCGCCCGCTTGCGCCCGAACATTTTGCCGACTTTGAAAAATGCTACGGCGCGGACCCGAACGGCAGAAGCCGCCGCACAGACACCGGCGCGGAAGGCCGCTTCCGCAAATTCCACATCAGCGAAATCAAAGAGCGCGATTACAAACTCGACATCACCTGGCTGCGCGACGAATCGCTGGAAGACGCTAATGAATTGCCGGAGCCTCAGGATTTGGCCGCCGAGGCGATCACCGAACTGGAAGCGGTCGTGGATGATTTGCGCGAAATCATCAGCTTGATTGAGGCCGACAGCAGTTCGGTAATAGAATTAGCCGCATCACAAGGAGGTTAATTATGGCTACCAGCCAACTGGAATTGATCGTTAATCAAATAGAACTTCTGCCGCCGGATGATCTGGTCAGGCTTATCAGAAGGGCGGCGGAGCTATTCGAACAGAAACAGAGCGCCGCGCCGCCACCGCAAGTTGATTACGTCGCCCTGATTGGGTCTGGCAAAGGCTCTTTCGCCACGGCGGAAGAAGCAGATCGTTTCATTCGTGAGGAGCGTGATTTGTGGGAAAGGTAAGCGCGGAACTCGGCCAGCGTGTCTATTTCGACGCCAACATCATCATTTACGCCGTTGAAGGATACTCGCCTTACATTGACCAGATACGGGCGTTGATGGCGGCTGTCAATACGGGAGAGATCATCGCCGTCACGAGTGAACTGACATTGGCTGAAGTTTTGGTCAAACCGCTGAAGGATCAGAACCCCGCTATTCAACAAGCCTACCGTACATTCCTCACGCCGACTGCCGCGTTCGATGTAGTTTCTGTCAGCCGCCGCGTTCTGGAAGACGCCGCACAATGGCGCGCGACAACGAAACTGAAACTGCCGGACGCCATTCATCTGGCCACGGCTCTTCACCACCAATGCGATTCATTCCTGAGCAACGATGACGGCTTCAGGTTGCTCGGCCTGCCGCAGATCAAAATGCTGGCAGATGTCAGTCTGATGTAGGTTTCAAAAACGCGAATGATCGAAATTATTGAACGTGAAGCGGAGGTTGCAGCGTGAGTGAATTGCCGGAAGGATGGTTGGCCGTAAAACTGACTGAAGTTTGTGAACTCAATCCCGCCAAACCAAAATCAAATCAACTTGCTTCCAATTTGCCCGTGACCTTCGTGCCGATGGCTGCTGTTGATGCAGAGTCAGGCACTATCGCCAATCCCACAATCCGGGAATATTCAGCCGTTGCCAAGGGCTTCACATCATTTCAGGAAAACGACGTGATTATGGCGAAGATTACGCCTTGCATGGAAAACGGCAAGGCCGCCATCGCACGCGAACTGAGCAACGGATTCGGTTTCGGCTCGACTGAGTTTCACGTCTTCAGATCAAGTGCCGCCGCGCTGCCCGAATACGTTTTTCGTTTCATCCGGCAGGAATCGTTCAGAAAATCTGCCGAAGCAAATATGACTGGTTCGGTTGGCCAGAAACGGGTTCCCGCTTCATTCCTCAATGAATGCGACATTCCTTTGCCGCCACTCGCCGAACAACGCCGCATCGTCGCGAAGCTGGAAACGCTGCTGGGCAAAGTGAACGCTTGCCAGCAGCGGCTGGCGAAAATCCCGCTCCTCCTCAAACGCTTTCGGCAGGCGGTGCTGGCGGCGGCGTGTTCGGGAAAGCTGACGGAGGATTGGCGAGATAAACATTCGGATGTTCAATCGTCATCTCAAAATAATCACCACCCAAATATCGTTAGCGGACTATTTGAAACTCCTGAAAGCTGGGACTGGAAAACGCTAGAGTCATTTTGTACCTATGTAGTTGACTGCCCCCATTCAACACCAAAGTGGGCAGAAACTGGTTATATCTGTGCTCGTACAACCAACTTTAAGCCCGGCCTCCTTGATCTTTCTGAAGTAAAATTTGTGTCTGAAGAAACCTACCGTGAGAGAGTTGAAAGGCTGACGCCCATGCCTAGCGATGTCCTGTACAGTCGTGAGGGAGGGATTCTAGGGATCGCCTGTATCATTCCACAGGAAGTGGAGCTATGTTTGGGACAGAGGATGATGCTAATGCGAACGAATGCGTCTTACCTCTCGCCATTGCTAATGCATTGGCTGAACAGCCCTGAGATTCTCAAGCAGGTTAGAGATTTGACAGGTGGTAGCGCCTCTCCGCATCTCAATGTGCGAGACATCAAGAGTTTTCCAACACCAAGACCATCGCTCGCCGAACAACACGAAATCGTCCGTCGCGTCGAAGCCTTCTTCAATCTCGCTGACCAGCTTGAAGCCCGCTACCAGAAGGCGAAAGCGCAGGTGGACAAGCTGCAACAATCCATCCTGGCCAAAGCCTTTCGCGGGGAATTGGTGCCGACCGAAGCTGGATTGGCCCGGCGCGAAGGGCGCGAATATGAGTCGGCAGCGGCTTTGCTGGCGCGGGTGCGCGAAGGGAAGGCGGCGGACGCTCTACTCAAATCTTCGCGTCGGTTGAAACGAGAGCATTCCTGAGAATGCTTCTGCGCCGAAGGCGCTGCGGAAATTAGCCGGTGATGAAATCACCGGGACTGCGGCGTTCAAAATTCTTACAGCCCTGAAAGGGCGACGGAGCGGCGCTTCGATCCTGCGCCCATTCAGGGCGCGTAGCCTGCTGGCGTTCCGTTCCGGTGATTTCATCACCGGCTAATCTCCGGTGTCCCTCCGGGACAAAGATCGGAAACCATTTTTTTGGGGTCTATGAGAAGGACATCGCTATGCTGAAAGAGAAGAAACTGATTCTGGCCTCTGCTTCACCACGCCGTTCGGAATTGCTGCGCGCGGCGGGCATCGAATTTACCGTGCGCGTGGCTGACATTGATGAAACGATTCTGGACGACGAATCGCCAGAGGAATACGTGCTACGGCTGTCGCGCGAAAAGGCGCGGGCCATCGCGCAAGCCGCTGGGTCTGAATGCGAATGGGTGCTCGGCGCGGACACAACGGTCGTCGTGAACGGCGAGATTGCAGGTAAACCGATTGATGCGGAAGATGCCCGGCGAATGTTGCAAATGCTTAGCGGCCAGTGGCACGAAGTGTTGACCGGAGTTTCGCTGATGGGCGGCGGGCAGATTCTTTCTGAAGTCGCCGTTACGCGCGTGAAATTTGCCGAATTGACTGGTGCTGAAATTGACTGGTACGTGGCCACGGGCGAACCGATGGATAAGGCGGGCGCGTATGGCATTCAAGGCTACGCCGCGCGCTTTGTCGAAAGCATCGAAGGCAGCTATTCCAATGTGGTGGGACTGCCGGTGCAGGTGGTCTACCGGATGATTGCGGATTGCGGATTGCGGATTGCGGATTGAAGAAAGTCAGCGCCGCGTTAATCCGCATTCCACAATCCGTAATCCGCAATCAGAAGATGCCGTTGAGTTGGAGCAGATGGCCCATCTTCTCTTTCTTGGTCTTCAAGTATTTGAACGCGGGCTGTTGGGTCTTGATTTCCAGTGGGACGCGTTCTGTGATTTCAAACCCGGCGTTGCGCAGGGCGCGGACTTTGTCGGGATTGTTCGACATCAACCGCAGTTTTTGCGCGCCCAGCATGCGGATGACTTCGGCGCACTGGTGGTATTCGCGTTCGTCAATGCCGAAGCCCAACCGGACGTTGGCTTCGATGGTGTCTGCGCCCTGGTCTTGCAGGGCATACGCGCGAATCTTGTTGACGATGCCGATGCCGCGCCCTTCCTGCTGTTGATAGACGATGATGCCTTTGCCTTCATCCTGGATCATCTCCATTGAGCGTTGCAGTTGCGGGCCGCAATCGCATTTCAGCGAATGGAAAACGTCGCCGGTCAGGCATTGCGAATGAATGCGGACTAAAGTGGGTTCTTCAGGCTTGATGTCGCCTTTGACCAACGCGACAAACTCTTCGTCGCTATTGGTGCTGCGAAATCCGACGATGCGGAAAGGGCCGTATTCGGTGGGCAATTTTGCCTCGGCTTCTTTCTGAACCGTGAATCCTGCTGTTGCTCGGTCTTGCAATTGTTCCATTTCGTTCTTTTCTCCTTCGAAAATTCACAACCGATGTTGCGCTGGTTCACTGCTACTACACTGCTGGGGCCAGACTATACGGGCCGCTGATGCGGGCCGTCAAAACTACTTTCCTGCTCTTTCAACAGTAGCGCACGATAGCGGGATTGAATGTAGACGGCGTCACAAATGCTTGACGAACTCTTCACGCGACCGATATACAACAGGTCATGGGCACTCTATTCATCCTCTTCATCACACTGTTGGCGATTGCGAACGGATCTTGGCTAACCTGTCTTGTCGTGGAAAAGGCCAGTTTGCGCGTGCGTGTCATGGTTGGCGCGGTCGCTGGGCTGGCGTTGCTGGCCTGGATCGGCTTTCTGGCGGCGCTGGCATTCAAACTGAATGTGGTTTCGATTAGCATTACGACAGCCATCCTGGCGGCGGGATTGATCGCGCTGTTGCGGAAGATTCCGGTCAAGAATTTTCGCTCCAGCCTGAGTGAAGATCGGCTGGATAAAATTGGGATGATTTATTATTCGGCGTGGGCGGTGCTGCTGGTCTGGCTGTTCAGCCGCGTGGTCATGTTTACTTCCGATGGGTTGCACACAGCGCCAGCGAACAACTTTGGTGATCTGCCGTTTCACTTCGGCGTCATCACATCGTTCGCCTACGGCGAAAATCTGCCGCCGCAAAATCCCATCTTTGCTGGGATGAAGTTTACCTATCCGTTTTTGATAGATTTTCTGACGGCGTTTTTCATTCGCTGCGGCGCGGATTGGCGCGCGGCGTTCTTTGTTGAAAACATCGCGTTGTCGCTCGGGCTGGTGGGATTGATCGAACTGATGACGCGGCGGATTACGAAAAACCGTGCTGCTGCGCTGATCGCGCCGGTGATTTTTCTTTTCAATGGCGGGCTTGGGTTTCTAACTTTTTTTCAGCAACTGTCGCGATTCTTCAGCGATCCGCAACAGGCGAAACTCGGCTTGGTTCATTTTCTCGCCTGGCTGCCCAGCGCCTACACGATGAATGCCGAATTGGTGATCGGAGACAGCAAGCTGCCGCTGCGATGGGGCAATGTTTTCACGACGCTGCTGATTCCACAACGATCCATGTTATTCGGCTTACCATTCGTGGCGCTGATCGTGTTGCTGTGGTGGATGGCTGTCGGAGAGACGAGGGGACTGGGAGACGGGGAGACCGAAGGAGAAAATTCTGACTCGCCCCGTCGCCCCGTCGCCCCGTCGCCCCGTCGCAGGTACTTGTTCGCCGCGGGTGTGCTGGCGGGCTTGCTGCCGATGCTGCACGCGCACGGATTCTTTGCCGTAATGTTGGCCAGTGCGGGAATGGCGCTGTTGTTCTTTTCGATGGATTGGCTGGCGTTCTTTATTCCGGTTGCGGTGCTGGCCGCGCCGCAGGCGTTATATTTGGGCGGCACGCAGGTCAGAAACGAACTGTTCAAACCGCATCTATGGTGGGATGCGAACGGGGCGAATCCGCTGCTGTTTTGGGCGGTCAACGCTGGCGTTTTCATTCTGATTTTGCTTGCTGCGCTGCTGATCAGAAAGCTGACTTCGGCGCGGCAGGCGCTGTTCTATCTGCCGTTCGTATTGTGGTTCATCGTGCCAAATGTGGTGAAACTGGCGCCGTGGGATTGGGATAACATCAAGGTGCTGGTTTATTGGTCGCTGGTTTCGTGCGTGTTTGTTGCGTTGACGTTGGCCGTTCTGATGACGCATCGCTTCGTTATTTTGAAAGTCGCGGGTGCAGTGTTGCTGTTGATTTTGACGCTATCAGGGGCGATGGATGTGTTGCGCGCGTTGTCGCCAGTGGAAAACGTTGGGCTGTTCAGTCAGGCAGACCTGGAAGTTGCCGAATTGATTCGCCAGAAGACTCCGCCGCGCGCCGTCATGCTGCACGCGCCGATTCACAATTCGGTTGTCGCGTTGACGGGCCGACAATCAGCAATGGGCTATCCTGGCCATTTGTGGACGCACGGGATTGATTTCGCCGCACGCGAAAATCAAGTGAAGACGATCTATCGCGGCGGTGCTGAAAGCGCCAAGCCGCTGGCCGAATTGAACGTGAATTACGTCGTCATTGGTCCCGCAGAACAAACGCAGCTTCAAGTCGGCGAAAATTTCTTTGCCGCCTTATATCCATTAGTCATTGATCACGCGGGCTACAGGATTTATCAGATAAAGTAGCTTCAGGTGGGCAGAGCGGTTCGGGATTTCGGAAGTGCTGAGCTACAATCCGCGTCCACGCAAAAGTCGTTTACAACACAAATCAGGAAGGTTCGTATGGATGCTTTAGGAATGATTGAATGTCGCGGGTTGGTGGCGATGATCGAAGCCGCTGACGCCATGGTCAAATCCGCCAATGTCCGGCTGGTCGGTTGGGAAAAGGTGGATGCGGGACTGGTCACCGCCATCGTGCGCGGCGAAGTCGGCGCGGTCAAAGCCGCCGTCGAAGCTGGCGCTGCCGCCGGGCGCAAAGTTGGCGAAGTCGTCTCCACGCACATTATCCCGCGCCCGCACGGCGAAGTGGATGAGGGCTTGCCCATATTGCAGACCGGCGAAACCACGCGCAAACCGATCAGCGGTTCGGTCAACCCTCAACTCGATTGATCAGTCGAACAGGCGTGAGCGAAAGGCAAGGCCTGTCTGTCGCTCACGCGCCATCGCCTTCCCAACCGCCAATCTCTTTGCCCATCGTGGGTTTCTCCGCCGTCTGAATTCCCAAATAAGATGCTTTCACATGGTCGAAGAGCGCCGGCAACGAGATTGGCTTGAGCCGTTTCTCTTGATCTCTGTTGTCCAGTTTTTCAGTCATCGTGTCCAGCACGTGCAGTCCAAGCGCGCGATAGCTTTCGAACTGCGATTCGCTGTACATCTGGTCGCCGGTGGTTTCGTGCGGGAAGGTCTCATTGGCTTTGGCGTAGTTCTGCACGTCGGGCGGTTCAATGCCGTACACGGTCGGCTTGATGTACAACAGCAATCCATCCTGCGCGTCCTCGCCGTCTACTTCCGAATATTTGATTCTGGCCAGCGCGCAATACTTTCCCGCGCTTTTGCCATCCGCGGCGAATAGTTTATCCACCGCGACACGATGTTGAATGGGCATCTCCCACAGTTCGATGGGCACGCCCAAATCAATGCGAATCTTGCGCAGGGCGTTGCCCAAATCATCGAAGTTGAAATCAACATCCGCGCCCGCATCGCTCAAGACAATGTAGTGACAGCGGCGGCGCACCATCTCGTACAGCGCCAGGTTTTCGAAATGCGCGCCGTCCGACAAATACACGTATGGATGCTGGCTGTCAGTCATTCCCAGCGTTTCGTCAATCAGCGGTTTGGGCGCAAAGAACGGGCTGGGCTTGGTGTAGGTTTCACGCCCCGCTTCGCCAGGATTGCCCAGCCACCAGCCGAGGCGGATGTTGAACAAGGACAGCAGGAAGGTGACAGGCGGCGAAGAGTTGTAGCCCATGTTTGGGCTGACTGCCGCGCCGGAAATCGCCAGCGATGTGCCCAGCGAAAGCGCGCCATTCTGCTGGCGGCTGACGGCGTATTGTTTGACATCGCGATACCCCAGCCGATAACTGCCCGCGTGCAGCGGCGAGACGGTAAAGGGTTGTGCTTTGCGTTCCTGCCACGCCAGCTCTTTGCCGCCCACCAGATTCAACGCGATGTTGACCACATGCAGCGGTCTTGCTTCCGTCTCGAACTTTTGGGGAGATGTGACGAATTCAGAAAAGGTCGTTTCAATCAACGTGCGGTTGATGAGCACCCGTTGGACGTGAACCGGCCGCTCATTCAGCGATTTCGGAACCCAGGCATAAGGGAAGATGGGAACGGATGGCTGATTGTCCATTAGCTTTTTGATTTCGTCCCGGCTGCTCGTTTCTGCGAAGCCGGGCTTTCCCCATAGATCATCGGATTGAATGATGCGATTCAGATCATCGGCTAGCGCCTGTTTTAGTTCGATTGAGTTGACGGGGTGCAACGCGATGCAATCATTCACGATCTTTTGCGTTTGCGGAGCGAGCTGTTCATAGATGAACTGGCATTCTGCCTGATCGCTTTTTAGCTTCTTCGCCAATCCAATAGGGTATGTGATGCTTTCTGGCCGGAAAAGCTCTGTCAGCAGATCGTGCATCTGAACGTTGTCGCGGTCATCAAACCCGGTGAAGGAGTTGGGGTGCCGCGTCACATTCGACGCGCCCAGATACGCGCGAATTAACCGGTCGCGATATGCCGAATGCAGCGAGAATTTGTTGATGTTGATGAACAAGCCCATCAGCAGCCCAATCAGCAGCACCGGCACAATCAGCCACGCCACACGTCCGAACGAAGACTCAGACAGAACCACCAGGTGCCACCAGATTCCTTGGCCGTACGATGTTTGCAGGCTGTGGCAAAAGGCGGCGATTAACCAACTGGTCGCCAGCGACAGCGCCGCCAGCACAATCACGGTGAAGACCGTCGCCGCCAGCGGCAAACTGGTCGAAAGCAGTTGGCCAACCAGGCCAATGTCTTTCTTGCCATCCTGCGTCTTTTTGGTCGCTGCGGTTTTAGCACTGAACCCACCGAGCAGCGTCAGCAGGCCGGAACCCGCGCCGACCGAAATCAGAGAAGTCGTGAAGTACTCCCACAACCAGGCCAGCCCGACCGGCCCGAAAATGACCAGCCCACACAGCGCGCTCCAGCCGAAGATCGAAATCAGCATCCATCCGCCCGTGCGCGACAGCCATTCACGATCCGAATCGTTGGTGTAGGTGCTGGCAAAGCCGATGAACAAGGTCGAAGCAAGCAGGAACATGACTAAAAACAGCGGCGGCCCGAACGTCACATACAGCCCGGCCTCTTTGCTGATGCGTCTGGCCTCGCTAGCTTGTTGTTTTTGCCGGCTGGCGTCCGGTGCCGGCGATGGTTGCGGGATGACGGATACTTCGATCCGCGCGGGCAGCGATGGCAACGGCAACACCACATTGCTGATGGGCGAAGGAGATGGCAATGGGGAAGCGTCCGGCTTCTGGCTTTCCACCGCGACCGGCGCATCACAATTCAGACCATTGACGCTGGTGATTGTAATTGGCGTCTGAAACAAAAGCGTCGCCGTCCATAAACAAATCCCGCCCACTGCGCCGGTCAGCGCGCGTGTGCCGAAATCCAGCAGGTCTTCCAGCCATTTTTTGGGGCGGCGAATCAGGCACAGCCGCGCGATCAGATAACCGACAACGTGAAAGAGCAGGCCGAACAAGGCGAAAGGAACCCATCTGCCGGACAGGCCAATCCAGCCGAGAGCATTCACCAGCGGTTGCCACAGATAATCCTGAAACGATTGCCACCAGGCGGGATGAGCTTTGCGCTCGACGTAGATGTGATTCCACGCCCAGTACGCTGCGCTGAAAAGGGCCGAAAGGTTCAGCATCAGCCAGCAGAGCCATAAAAACCATTTCTCGCTTTTCAGCCATTCCGGCAGCTTGCTGTGGCTGCGCCAGCTTGGCAGGCCGGCGACCATATACGCGATGCAGGCGACGCCGGTCAGAAACGCCGCCAGAATCGCGATCTTTTCCACCCACGGATACTGTCCGGCCCGATTCCAACTGGCGATGGAGACCGCCACGCGCGGAATGGTCAGGCCGGTGAGCAACAGTGGAATCAACACCGTCCAGTTCAGCAGCAGATTGCGCAGAAAGATCGCCACCAGTGTCCACGTGTCCGCCGATAGCAAGCCGAGTTTGGGACTCATGTAGTTGCTGTAACGGCGCAGATGCTGAATCGGCATCGGTTCGGGATCGTTGGGCAGAATCGGCGCTTCAGTGTTGTTCGGATCGGATGCATTTTTGATGCGGTCGCTGAGCGGCAACAGCCCTTCCTGTGCGCTGCTCACGCCCTGGCGGTGAATCCAGGCCGAAAGCCAACTGCCGATGTACCCGCCACCCGATACGGTCGAAAGGTAATGAAACTTGTCCAAACCGACGCCGTTTCCTACCAGTCCCTGCAACAGGCCCAGGCCAAAAGTCGCGCTGCGAATGCCACCGCCGGAAAAGCAGATCGCCGCGCGCGGATTCCCCTTTCTCGCATTTTCGTGCAGCAGTTGATAGAAGCCCTCCAGCAATCTATCCGTCTCGGCGCAGATAAACTCCTGTTGTTCAGACGTCATTTGTTCTTCGGCGCTTTCGGCTGCCGGGGGCGGGACCTGGCGCTGAAACTCCATACTGCCAATCTTTCTCGCCTCTGTGGCCAGCCGATGACAGATTCGCGTGATTGCCGCGCTGGTGTAAGGGGACGGCAGCGCGGGCCAACTGTTCATCTTGGCTTGCTGCTCATATTCGGCGACCAAAACTTCGATCAACATCAAGGGGCGTTCGGACATATTGGGCCTCCGGCGAACATTGATTGGGATGTGAAAACCGGATGCGCGTGATGTAAAGCGTTGAAGCCCGCGAACCCGTCTTTTACTTCTTTGGCACTTCTTTGGCGATCTCTGGAACTGCAAAATCAGGCTGAGCAGAACGGCGGGAATCTAGCCCACTTTTGAATCAAGCGTCAATCAGCGCGGCGCAATTCTGATGCTGGCAGGCGAGAAATGCCTGGTTGACGTGACAGGCGGAAGACACACGGAAGACCCACAGAATAATATGACGCGGGTTTTTTGCGAGGTCCGAGGTCTGACTTGCGCCGATGAAGTTCATACGGTAGCATCTGCCCATCACCGAGCAACAGTATGAGCTGTGGTCGCTGATGGCGCTGAAAAAAGCCAGCGTCATCGCAGATTCCCGCAAAGTTCCTCCGTTGATCTGCTCACGGGGAAACCCCTCATTCCTGAAAGAACAATTCAGGCCTGAACGAAAATTTCAGGAGAGCAAGATCACCTTTTCTCAATCTTGTCTTTTGATTGAGCGTCAATCGCCGGAGCCGGCGCGCTTCACTTCGCCTGTGCGCGCTCGGCGGGTCAATTACCTTGAACGGATACACTGCGTGAAGAATCCAAGCTTGGCTCGTCCCTGAGGCTCATTCTGTGAAGACAGAATAGTCAGACTGTCTTCATTTGCCACCTTACTGGTTTTGATGAAGGAGAATAGAAAGTGAACCGCAAACTAATTCGTACGACCTTAGCTGAAGTAAAGGAACGAGAATATCACCATCAACAGCAGGCGCGCCGCGTCGAACCGCCACCGCCGCCGATTCGTCAGCAGTCGCATGCGCCATTGCACTCGCATTCGCACGCGCCAGCGCAATCCAAGAAGAAGATTCCACCAGAGCAGACCAACGCCGAAAGCTTCTACTACAAGAAGCAGATGGATTCTCACACGCCAATGGTGCTGGTTCTGCAGGACAATGAAGAACTGCACGGAATCATCGAATGGTACGACAAGAACAGCATTAAGCTTCACCGCGACGAAGGGCCGAATCTGCTTGTCCTGAAGCACAACATCAAATATCTGCACAAGGACGAAGAAGCAAAAGAGCAGAAGGCACCAAAGGGCAAAGCCGAAAAGAGCGTCCGGGATGATGACGACGATGATGAGGATGATGAATAACCATCTGGTCGGCTGACGAACGGCTTGGCGCTCATCACGTGTTCGGCCAGACCCGGATTGCAGGTCTGGTCAGGAGTTAATGTGATTGGCAACGAAGCGGCGGGGCGAAAACCGCGCATTGGCATTACGATTGGCGATCCGGCGGGCATCGGCCCGGAAGTTTCGCTCAAGGCGGTTGCCGAAAGTGAAGTCCTCGCCGCTTGCGTTCCTGTCTTGATTGGCGACGCGCAGTATTTGTCTCATTGGGCGGGCATCTTCAACCTTGCGGACAGTTTTGAAATCATCAATGCTGGCGAACCCTGGCCAGCCAATCTCGACGGCATTACTTCGCCGCTCATCTACAATCTGAATAACATTCCCGGCTCGCCCCCAATCGCCATGGGGCAGGAACAGGCGGCTTGCGGACGTGCGGCGGCTGAGTTCATCGAAGCCGCCGTTGCGCTTTGCCAGGCCGGGCAACTTGATGCCATTACGACTGCTCCGATCAACAAAAAATCGCTCCACCTGGGCGGATGCCACTTTCCTGGCCACACGGAATTCCTGGCGCACCTGACGCAAACCGAAGAGTTCGCGATGACGTTCTTCTCGCCTGCGTTGCGTGTGTCATTGCTGACGACGCACGTGCCGCTGGCCGAAGTCTCAAGCTACGTCAAAAAATCAGCGTTGGAAAAATTGATCCGGCTGGTGGATCGAGAGCTGCGGCGTTACGGCTTTGATCGTCCGCGCATCGCCGTCGCGGCGCTCAACCCGCACGGTGGCGAAGGAACGCTCTTCGGGTTTGAAGAAGCAGAAGAGATGATCCCAGCCATCGAAATCTGCCGCCGCTCGGGCGGCATCGAAGTCAGCGGCCCGCATTCCGGCGACACCATTTTTCTGCGTGCGTCGCGGGGTGAATTCGACATTGTCCTTTCCTGTTACCACGACCAGGGCTTGATCCCAATCAAATGCCTGTCTTTCGGCGAAGCAGTCAACGTGACGCTTGGCCTGCCCTTCATCCGCACTTCGGTGGATCACGGCACGGCCTTCGACATCGCCGGGCAGGGTAAAGCCGAACATTCCAGCATGATCGTGGCGATTAAACTGGCGGCGGAATTGTTTGAACGAAAGCGAACGAAATGAGCCAAGCATTTATTTGAATTTAAGCTGCACTGGATTCGCCCGGCTGCCGCCAATATCCAGTTGTAATGTGACGTCGCCTTTGCCAATCAAAGTCCGTGGCAATCGGACGTTGATCTGATCCAGCCCCTCGACGGTTGTTTGTTTGCCCGCGAATTC
The DNA here is from genome assembly GCA_038211695.1 of Blastocatellia bacterium. GTDB lineage: Bacteria > Acidobacteriota > Blastocatellia > RBC074 > RBC074 > RBC074. Next base: position 24,530 of record JBBQVH010000027.1, read on the forward strand.
AGCCGGACAATCAATTCCCCCAATATTGATGTGTACATCTGCCAGCTTCGCCACTTGCCGCCAGCCCGTGCCGAACAATGCAAGCACGACGATTTCCGATTCCGGTCCCAGATCAATCGTGGCGGGAACGGCTTTCTGTTGTATTTGGTCGAACTCTGCGACCGATTCGTAAACTTGATAGCCGGAACTGGCGCGCACCACGGAAGCAGCCGGCGCTCCGCGACCATTGGCATCGGCAGTGAAGATGCTAGGTGACACTCGATTGACGCTGTGGAACCCTACTTTGAGTACATTACCGCTTTCATCAACCAGCTTTGCAACCACCCTTCCGAAAAGTGGCAGCCCAATCGGCGTGATGTAGTTGATCTGTGTGGGCGAGACGAACAATAGGATTGCAGGACTTTCAGTTCCAGCGGAATCTCTGACAAGCAAGCTGCGCCCCCCTAGAGTTGTTTTTAGAGGCAACGTCGCCAACTCAGTCCTCGTTGCCAATCCATCGCCAAATGCAGTGGCAATCATCTCGTTGGTGAATCGAGCTTGATAATCAGCAGCGGAAACACTGATGAGTGGCGGAAGATCAGTGCCGGTAATTTGAAGATTTGTAACTGGTGCAGTGCTGCAAGGTACCCGCAGAAAGTAATCTCCTCGCTCAAGCTCGAATCGGAATCCCGGTTTTTCTGGGTAAAATCCAGTATTCCAAGAGCCGCAACCGCTGGGGCTAGGAGGGTAAGGATATTGAATCGCTATTATGCCCTCAGCATCTGTGATTGATGACCCACTTACGTAATTCCCAGTATAGTTAATCGTCACGTAGGGGATTGGTCTTCCCGACGCATCAATGAATTGCAGATTGAGCACTCCGGCGAAACAAGGTGCTGAGAGCAGCAAAGACAAACAAAACAGATGAAAGGCCATTTGATACTTCTTCATAGCAGATACTCCTCATTCACATATGATTTTGGGGGTGTTTAGTTGAAAAATCAGGCGATGCGATTTTCCGTTTGCGCGGGGGCAGTAGCGAGATACGCCACCGTATCGTGAATCTCGCGCTGAGTCCAATTGGTTGCCACGTCGACTGCCTGCGCTGACCACAGGAACGCCGCTGGATAACCTTTCTCCGTGATCCACTGCAACCGGTTTGGGATCGTCTGACCGAGTTTCTTCTTCTTCAAATCCGTCCAGTCCTTTTGCACCGCCGTCGCAAATTCGCCGATGAAGCATGAATAGTCATCAGAGAAGACATTCTTCGGCAGTCTGCCGTCCTTCTGCGCGTAAAAATGAAACTGGTGCAGCGTGACGCCCAACGCGTCTGAGTCCCAATCGAACAGAGTGTCGTAATGCGCAAAGCCGATGGTGGATCGAAATACGGATGAACCATTTGGCAAACGCTTTCCGTTAATGCGCCCAATGCCTTCGTGCAAAAAGTCGAACATTGCCCCTTGTCGCACAGTCTTGTTTTCTTCGGGGCGATATTTAGCCAGCGGCTTGGTGGCTGTTACCCATTCCGGTTCGTTCATCAATTCCCAGGCGTAGATCGTTTGCTGGTGGCGCAGCGAAACTTCCAGCAACGGTTCCAGCACAGCGTCGAAAAACGCATCGCGTTTGGCCGCGTCGTTGACGATGTCAGCTCGCCCGCCTTTGACAATGTTGGCTTGTGCATCGGCTATCTGTCCGTTGTGGCACCAGTGAAAATCAATCAGCGAAGGCACCAGTTGTAATCTCAGTCTCGCGCAGGTTTGCAGCACGAATTCGAAATCTTCAGCCAGGCATCCGTGAAACTCGTGCTGCGCTGGCAACGGATCGAATGTCCAATGATTGTTGAGCAATTGCGGCGCTTCATCGCCTGTGCCGTAGTTTGTGCCATCGGGCAGGATGAACCAGCGCACGGCGAACAATCCCAGATCGGCGAATCGCGTGAAGTCTTCGACAATGCGCTTGCGCTTCTGTTCGCGCCAGGCGGGCAGGTTTTGCGCGTTGACCCAGGCTGCTGGCGGATCGCCAAAATCCCAGCCGTAATCAATCCACGGATAGTTGATTCCAACCAGTAATTGATTATTTGGGTGATAGGGTGCCTGCTTGTCTGCCTGCTTGTCTGTCGGCTTGTCTATTTGCTGCGCCATTCTTTTCGTCCTCCTGCGATTGCCTTCTGCCATTGATGCAGTTTTCGCCAGATTCGGGAGATAATGGAGCACGGGCTTTGCGCTCGCAAGGATTGGGCTATAATGCCGCCTGGTCAGGCCGCGCTTAGACGCGTGAAAGGGGAAAAGCAATGAACGAGCAGAAGGATTCTTCCGAAATCAAATCTTCCGAAAGCAAATCAGGCAGTGGGCCACGTTGGAGTTGGTACCGGCTGTTATTGGTCGCCGTGCCGACGCTAATTCCGGTGACGTACTTTTACTTGAGCGGGAAAGATCATTGGACGCTGACGGATTTGGCTGTGGTCGGCGGAATGTTTGTTGGGTACTGGCTGGCGGTGTTGTTTGTGGCGGGCCGGGTGCTGCGCCACAGACAATCGCTGCAATCCGTGACGATGGCCTCGCCGTTGATCGAAGTTCCCTTAAGCTCCGAATTGCGCGCACGGCTCTCAGCGTTGGCCAGCCTGCGCCAGCAGAAACTCGCCGTCGTTGCGTTTGAATTGCTGGATAGAGAAATTCCGCGCTATGAACAGGAAGAGGAGCGCGACCGCGCGATCCGCGATAACGAGCATCTGCGTCAGCAGGCCGGGCAAGGCGCTTTTCTGGTGGCGGTGACGACGGAGATTTTACGGCGGCTGTTGCTGATCAGTGGCGCGCACGAAGAAGACCGGAAGGTTTGGCGCGCCTACATCAGCGAAACGGCTGCGCGGATCGTCAGTGACGCGCTTGACCATCGCGCGGTGCTGGCGGAGTGAAGTTGCCGGATGCTGGAGAGAAGATTGTAGAGAGAAAAAGAAGGAAAGCATGAGGGCGGGGTTTTCCCCGCCCTTCGTTATTTGTGGAAGGCTGAATTTAGCCACGCAAAGGCAGGCCGCGATAAACCACGCTCCAGCCGCGTTCGATGCTGGTAACGATGGCGTCTTCGTAATGGCGTCGCGCTTCGCCGCCGGTCGTGAACTCTTTCAGAATTGGCTCGCCTTCGCGCGGGTCAAGTTTAACCACCGCAGTTAATGGTCTGGTGCCGCCATCGGCGTCCACCATCTCAGCGCGCACCAAGCCAAGAAACGAAAAGATACTGTTTTTGGTCAGAATGGTCAGATAAGTTTTGTTCGTACGATCAATCATCTTCAACACCTCAGTCCTGAAATTTTATGTGGAAAATTGCTGCCGGATAATAGCACAGGAACTTTACTGACTGCCCAAAGGCTCGCTTAAATTGTCCGGGCGGCCCGGTTTGAGCAGATATGCTGCCAGCATCACTGCCGTCGCCGCTGAAATCGCAATCTTGTATCCGCCCTGAATAGGCAGCGGTGAGATGAAACCTTCGATGCAGCCGGCAACGATCAGCAGCGGAATGCATCCGGCCAAAAGTTTGATTGCCGTTCGGCCACGTTCAACCAATGCTTCGCGCCGAGTGCGTTCGCCCGGCACCAGCAGCGCCAATCCGATCATCAGCCCCGCGCCGCCTGCAATAAAGATGGCCGCGAATTCCAACACGGCATGACCGTAGCCGAAATTCCAAAACGTCCGCATCATCCCGTATTTGACCAGCAGTGCCTGCAATGAACCGATCTGCAACGCCGAAGGCATCAGCACTCCAACGGTGCCGATTACAGGTACGATGCTGAAAGCGAAAGTGATCAGACTGACCTTGATGTTGTTGGCCATAATGTAAGCTGCGCTGGGCGGAGCTTCATTATTGGCGGATTCCCACCATCGCTGATGATTCTTGACGGCCTGCACCATCGGAGGCGACACGGAGGCGAAGTCGGCGAAATCTTCATTGCGCCACGTCGCGATGAATGACACCACCGAGATGGCGATAAAGATCAAAAACGTCGCCAGCGTGTAACGAAACGTGCGGCGGAAAATCACCGGGAATTCGTGCCAGTAAAAATCGAAGATCGAACGCGCGCCTTTCGATTCCGAACGATAAACAATGCCGTGCGCGCGGATCACCAGATTATTCAAGTAGCTGACCAATCGTTGATCGCGCGATTCAACCCGCGCGATGGCCAGGTCAGATGCCGCGCGCCGGTAGCTGCGCGCCAGTTCGCGCACTTCTTCCCGGCTTAGCCGCCGCAACCCGCGCACGCTTTGCACCTGATCAATCAACTTTTCCAGCCGTTTCCAACTCGCTTTGCGTCTTTCGATGAAATTTTCAGCCATAAGGCATTTAGAAGTTTTGGCAGCAGTTTTGTCAGAACTTTTGATAGAGAAAATGTTTGTATCCGACGCTCAGGCTTGGCAGCAGCCACGACGGCAGCGAAGTCATCAATGTCAGACTGATCGCGGCGTGTGATATTCCCAACGCCCACAGATTCGGCGCACGTTCGTATACCCACGACCACATCAGCGCTCCAAGCAGCGTCAAAAACATCAGCATCAAATTCGGCGCGTGTACCAACGCAAAGATCGCCGCCGTGGCCAGAATCGCCCGGGAGATTCGTCGTTTCTGATCGTCCGGCGAAATCGTTTTATCCATCATCACAAACCTCATCCGGCGATAGATGAAGCCTTGCAGCACGTATTGCTGCGTCAATCCCCATACTGGCAGAAACACCAGGTTCGTCCAAAAATGCGAGGTCAGATGAAAGGAGTTCGTGAAGTAGCCGATTGCTGCGCACGCTGTGCAGACAAGAATCGTTGGCAGCGCAACCAGCTTCAGTGCGTGTCCGAAATTGCGCAGCGTAAACCCGATCTCTTGCAGCCCTTCTGCGCGCACGCGATGCGAATTGACAATCAACGCAAATGCCAGCAGTGCGGGCAGCACTGTAAACCATCGCTGTTGCAGTTGCAGCGGGATGATGATCCAGGTCGTGATAAAAACAGAAGCGATGACAGATGCGACTTCCAGTCCCGCAACAGCACGCAGCGAGAGTTGTGCCGTCGGCTCAATTACAGGCGCGGGCACGGGCGCTGGACGATGTTCCATCTTTTGCTTCGGAGCGATTACTTGCATGACAGATTCAGCATAACAAACTCAGGCGCGCCGGATCCTTTTGGGTACGGAACGGGGAGCGTGAGCGACCTGAGGCTTGGCCAGCAGACGCTTTATCAAAACTCAGATCGCTCACACCCCTCTTTCTACGTCATTTTCTAACACGACAAAGGCGATGGCCTGTTGCGGCGCGTGCGACAGCGAAACGTGCGCCCGCGTGATGTTTAATTCTTCGGCAATTTCGGCGGCGCGCCCGTGAAAGCGAAGCTGCGGCGCGCCTTCAGTTGATGATATGATCTCGACCTCGTGCCACGCCAGACTTTTCAGTGGCGTCGCCGCGCCGAAGGCTTTGCGGGCGGCCTCTTTGGCGGCAAAGCGCACGGCATAACGCTCTGCTTTGGCAGCTTGCGTGGCGAACTGTTCACAGTATTTGATTTCATTTTCAGTGAAGACACGGCCGCGAAAGCGTTCGCCGAATTGGGTGAGCGAATCTTCAATCCGTTTGATGTCCGTAATGTCTACTCCGATTCCAACAACCATAGGGGCAACCGTAGAGCCGATGACCAATTTTGCTTTTCGCCAGCACGGCGAAATGAAGCTGCTTGTTTGCGAACCGCTGGAACTACTTGGATTCAAAAACGCATTCAGCACGCGGCTGGGCGGCGTCAGCCCATTGCCGGCAGATGCGCTCAGTCTGGGAAACTTCAGCTACGACGAACGCGCGAATGTAATCGAAAACCGCAGGCGATTTCTGGCCGCGCTCAATGCCGCCGGATGGCCAATGGTCACCGCCAAACAGATTCATTCCGCCGATGTCCGTTCGGTGCTGGACGCCGAAGACGCCCGCAGCGAACCCGTAGCCGGTGACGCGTTGACCGCGAATACCGAAAAGGTTCTGCTGGCGATTCAAACTGCCGATTGCATGCCGGTTTTGATTGCGGATGAGCGGACACGCGCATTTGCGGCGATTCACGCGGGTTGGCGTGGTACGCTCGCGGGCATCGTCGCACGGACGGTTGAACGCATGCAACAAATGTATGATTCGCGCCCCGCTGATCTGCACGCGGCAATGGGACCAGCCATTTGCGCCGAAGTTTTCGAAGTCGGCGCGGAAGTTCTGGACGCCTTCCGCGGCAAATACGATTATGCGGAAGGCTTGTTTTCAAAACAGCAACCGAACGGCAAAGGCCACATCAATCTGAACCGGGCCAACGCGCAACAGTTGATGGACGCCGGAATCAGCGCAGATCGAATTTATGACAGCGGACTTTGCACCTGGTTGCGGAACGATTTGTTTTTTAGCTACCGGCTGGAGCGTGGCGCGGAAAAGCCCGTCGGGCGATTGATGGGCGTGATTGGCAGAGCCGCGTAATCTGACGGTGGAAATTTCAACAGGGAGTGATTGTAGTGAAAGCAAAACTTTTATTGATCGCATTGTTTGCCATCTTGTCATTGAGGCTGACCGTTGTGGCGCAAACGCCGCCGGACAAACCGGACACAAACGCTCAAGCCGCATCGCCGGTGGATTCTGACACCGAGCTTCGCCGCGCGATTGAATCTTCCGGTGGCAGCGAAACGCAAATCATCGCCAATCTGGAAGACTACTTGAAAAAGTTTCCGAAGAGCGCGCACCGCGGCGAGATCGAAAACGAAATTTATAAAACCAGCGTCAAGCTGCGCGACCGCAATCGCGCGATCACTTATGCCCAGAAGATTGTTGCCGGCGGCGACACGAACATCGAAGTGCTGACCAATCTGGTGACGATGTTGCGCGAACGGCGAGGCGACGGCGATTTGAACAAGGCGATTACATACGCTGATCAACTGATCAAACAATTCGAAACGCTGATTGCATCCGCCGCCAAGCCCAAACGCATCAGCGCGGCGCAGTGGGAAGAACGCAAGCAGCAGGGCATCGCGTCCATTTATCTGGTGCGCGGCAGAGTCCACACCGATCTGGGCAATGATGACAAAGCGCGCGCCGATTTGATGAAGAGCTTCGGCGCGGCACGAATGGCGGGCGCGGCCATCACGCTGGCGGAACTGGCCGAAAAGAACAAGAAAACCGATGAAGCGATTGATTACTATTCGCAAGCCTTCGTCATCGCGCTGGCCACCAGTGAAGAAGTGGATTTGAAAGCCATCCGCCGCAACCTGGGCGATTTATATGTGGTCAAACAGAAGTCTGAAACCGGACTGGGCGACCGAGTGCTGAAAGCTTACGACACGTACATCAAAGACCGGGAAGATCGCGCGGCCAAGCTGGAACAGCCGAACATCAATGAAGGCGCAACTAATCCGCTTGCTTTCAGATTGACCAAGTTGGACGGATCGAAATTGGAGATGGCCAGCCTGCGCGGCAAAGTGGTGGTGATGAACTTCTGGGCGACTTGGTGCGGGCCGTGTTTGACAGAGATGCCGCTGTTTGAAAAGGTGATGGCCAAATACAAAGACGATCAGAGCGTGGTCTTTCTTGCCCTTTCGACCGATGAAGATCGCGAACTGGTCCCGCCACATCTGAAGCAATACAAGTTCAACTTACCGGTCGCCTATGCGGAACATTTGAACGATTTCTTTTCGGTGAATTCGATCCCGACGACGGTCATTCTGGATGGCAAGGGCGAGGTTGCATTCCGGCAGGCTGGGTACAATCCGCGCAGTGATTTCGTGGCAGACCTGACCGAGAAAATTGAAGCCGCGAAGAAGAAGTGATGAATCGCGCCGTGTTATCTGGCTTCGCGGCGCAACCGTTTGAGCACGGAACGAACGGCAGCCGCCTGGCTGCCGTTCGGCTGCAACTCCAGATATTTTTCGTAGGCCTCCAAAGCTTCCTTGTTGCGCCGCTCACGTTCGAGAGCGCTCCCCAATAAAAAGTAAACAACAGGTTCCGTATCGTTGGCCTGTGCAACGGCCAGGCGGAAGTGTTTGATCGCATCGTCAGGGCGGACAAGTTCCTGGTCGGCGAGCGCGAGGCCGGTATGGGCTTCGGGCGAAACGTCCCGCGCCTGCGTCAATGCAATGCGGTACTCAGCCACGGCATCTTCATAAAACCCTTGCGAGCGTTTGGTGTTGGCGATGACAGTATGAGCTTCGGGATACGGGCCGGGCTTTTCGCGCATGGCGCGGCGGGCTTCGGCGACGGCATCGTCAAACTCTTCGGTGACCATCAGGCTGCGAGCCAGCCCAATGCGCGCCGCCGGGTAACCGCGCAGTTTTAGCTTAATGGCCGCGCGATATTCCTTGATCGCCTCGGCGTGTTTGCTCTGTTCGCGCAACTCTTCCGCCGTTTGGAAATGTAGCTCGGCACTATCGGCTGACAGGTTGAAGGTGACTTGAATCGTCTGAGCGGCGCTTGCCGTCAAGGTTATGGTTTGCGCGATTTCGCGTTTGCCCTTCAGCCGCGCGCGGACGGTATGTGGGCCAGCGCGCAGATTCTTAACCGTCAACTCGCCGCTCACAGGCACGGGGCCGTACCGCAGCGAATCCAGCCAAACGATGGTTTGCGGCACGGTTTTAATCGTCAGCGCAGCAGTTGCAATTGGCGCAGGCGAAACCGGCTGCGCCAACAATTGCGCATACAAAACAACAATGAAGACCAGCGCTGCCAGCCAGCGAAGCCGTCTCATTGAAAACTCCTTGTTTTGGCAATGGCCCGCGCGCCAGCCTTTCAGCGTCAGAAATTCATCTTCTGATGGGCGGCACGGGGCAATACAGCACGTCCGGAATATCGTCAGTGAATTGCTGATGCCGTTCGACATAATCAACGCGGTATTGGTGACACCAGTCAATTAAGGCATTCACCCGGCGGCGTTCGCGCCTAGCCTGAAACGCCGTGTGCACGCGCAAGGCCAGAATGATCGGGCAAAGCGTGACCATTCCCGCGCCCAGAAATGGCGCCGGAAAGGCTGACTGCCCGGAGATCAAAATCAATCCAACAATGCTGCCGAATGCCGGAAGCATAAAGCTCAGATCGCTCAGGAAATCCATCCAGAGCGTGCGTTTCTGCGGTTCAAGTTGTGGGATCGGCAAGACCAGCAGATTGTCCAACGACGAGATCGGAGCAAGTTGATAACGTGTGTGTGAACGGGACACTTTGGGGGTCATCACGGGTTACCTCTTCGATGAAGGGACACAACGGCGCTTTGAGCGCAGACAGAAAGATGCCCGGCTGTCATTTGTCACAGTCGTGTCGGATGTTTCAATTGTGAGGAACAGGAGTGAATGCCAACGCCATGTTATTCGGGGTTCGGGGCAACTTCAGTCATGGTCTTTTGGCAACAGTTCGTATTGACGCGCGGATTCTACCTGCTCCGGCCAGAATTGGAAATGTTGCTGAGAGCGTGTTGGAAGTCATTTGAGGTGAAGTACCAACGTGCGGGGGATGCCTTGCAGGTCTTCCAGCAGTCGCGGTTCCTGCCAAATCTGACGATCCACCATGGCTGAAATGACTTCGGATTGCGTATAGCCCAGTTCACAAATCAAATACCCGCCCGGCTTCAATCGCGCGGGAGCTTCAACCAGCAAGCGGCGGTAAAAGCTCAGCCCGTCGGCAAAATCGCTTAGGGCAATATGCGGTTCCCAATCGCGCACTTCGCGTTGCAGCGTGGGCAGTTCGGTTGCGGCGACGTACGGTGGATTGGAAAGGATGAAATCTGCGAAGCCTGTTTGGGGAAATGCAGCGAGCAGGTCGGATTCGATAAACTGCATACGATCTTCAAGCCCGTGCCTGGCGGCGTTGCGTCGAGCGACCATCAAGGCCGCAGGGGAAATGTCGCAGGCGATCACACTTGCCGTGTTTAGTTCGCGTGCCAGCGTAACGGCAATACAGCCCGACCCCGTGCCGACATCCACAATCACCAGCTCAGGAATGTTGGTTTGATGAACCAGACGAATTGTCTCTTCAACTAGGATTTCGGTTTCGGGGCGGGGAATCAGCACATCGGGCGTGACTTCAAATTCCAGGCCGAAGAATTCCTGGTGGCCGGTGATGTATTGCAACGGCTCGCCCGACGCCCGACGTTCAATCATTGCCTGATATTGCGCCAGCAGATCGTCCGCCAGCAGATCGTCTGAAAGCTGTTGATTGAAATTGACGATTAAGTAAGTGCGGTCTTTGCCCAGAGCTTCGGCCAGCAGCGTCTGTGCATCCAGCACGTCGTTGAGAACCGATGCTGCGCGCAACTGCTGGCTGGCTTGCCTCAGCGTTTCGGCAATTGTTGGAAGAGGCGTTGCGGAAGGCATGGACTCAAATTTTCGCGATCTTGTTTTCGGTTTGGGCTTTCAGCTTCTCCGCTTGGAAGTGCGTGACTGTGGCTTCGATAAATTCGTCCAGTGCGCCTTCCATAATCAGATCAAGCTGGTGCAGGGTCAGGCCGATGCGGTGATCGGTCACGCGGTTTTCTTTGAAGTTGTAGGTGCGGATCTTTTCGGAACGGTCGCCCCTGCCAACCATTTCTTTTCGTTCAGCGGCAATGGCATCGTGTTGTTTCTGCTGCTCGATCTGGTACAGGCGCGACCGCAGCACACGCATAGCTTTTTCGCGGTTCTTGATCTGTGATTTTTCGTCCTGCATCGAAACGACCAGCCCGCTGGGCATGTGCGTCAGACGCACGGCGGAATAGGTCGTGTTGACCGATTGGCCACCTGGGCCGGAAGAACAGAACGTATCCACGCGAATGTCTTTGGCTTCCAGCTTGACGTCCACTTCTTCGGCTTCGGGCAGCACGGCGACCGTGATGGCGGATGTGTGAATGCGCCCGCTGGTTTCAGTTTGCGGCACGCGTTGGACGCGATGCGTACCCGATTCATATTTTAGTTTGGAATAGACCTTGTCGCCTTCGATGATCGCTTCGGCTTTCTGAATGCCGCCCAGGCCGGTTTCTGCTGATTCCGTCACCTGGAACTTCCAGCCCTGCCGTTCGGCATAGCGGGCGTACATTCGCAGGACTTCGGCGGCGAACAGACAGGCTTCTTCGCCGCCCGTTCCGGCGCGGACTTCAAAGATGACGTTCTTTTCGTCGTTGGGGTCTTTGGGCAGCAGCAGAACCTTCAATTCTTCTTCGGCCTTGATGCGTCTCGTTTCCAGGCCAGGCAATTCCATCTCTGCCAGTTCGCGCATCTCCGCGTCATTCATGTCGCGCAGAATCTCTTTGTTCCCAGAGATGTCGCTATCGAGCTTTTTCATCTCGCGGAACTTCATGACAATTGCCTCAAGCTCGCGATGCTGCCTGGCAATTTTGGTGTAGCGCGTTTGATCACTGATGATTTCATTGTCAGTCATCTGCGTGTTCAAATCTTCGTAGGTCTTTTCGATGGCTTCGAGTTTTTCAAACATAGCGGTCAGTAGTCAGTCGTTTGTCGTTAGTGGTCAGTGATTGGCGATTCAATCCTGCTGACGGCTAACTTGGGACTGCCAACTGTTCTTTCGGCTCAAGCTTCAGCGATTCTTTCAGTGCGTAAATCGCCACTTCCAATTGATCGTCCGAAGGTTCGCGCGTCGTCAGGTTCTGCATCCACAGGCCAGGCCGCGTCATCAGTCTGAAGATCGCACCGGATTCCTTTTTGCCCGCCGCGCGAATGACTTCATACGAGAGGCCGGCAATGACGGGAATCAGCGCAATGCGCGAGAGCATGTTCAGCAACAGCGAATCGAATTTGATGATCGAAAAAAGCACGATGGAAACAAGCATCACCACCATCAAAAAGCTGGTGCCGCATCGCGGATGCTGGCGCGGGTGGCGGCGCGCGTTGCTGACTGTCAGGTCTTCGCCCTGTTCCCAGGTAAAGACCGTTTTGTGTTCCGCGCCGTGGTATTCAAAGACGCGTTTGATGTCCCGCAGCCGCGAAAAGGTGTAGATCATCGTGATGAAGAAACCCATGCGGATGATGCCGTCCACGAAGTTGAACGCGAACGAAGGGCGCACCGGCTTCATGTATGCTTGCAGCCAAGCCCAGGATGCCCCTGCTGGTTGATACCAGGCGGCGTCTGTTGACGCTTGAGCGTGTGATGCCTGTGGCGCATTGCCCCAGCCGAAGTAGATGAACATCACGTTTGTCAGCAGCAGCGGCAGGACGATGAACAACATGACGTTGAAGAACAGCGCGAAGAGAATTGAACCCGCTGCCGTGGCCGTCGCACCCGCGCTGCCTGACGCAGATTTTTCTTTCGCCTCTGACCGACTGGCCTGCGCGAATTGGCCGGGCGCTTCGATAACGTGGGCGGTGGTTGCCAGCGCGCCGGTTGCTGCCGCTGCTCGTGCTGCGGCTTTTGCCACTACTGGCGCTTCGGCTTTGACCTCTTCGCCTTCGACCTGGTCTTCAAAGGCGACGGTCGCTGAAAAGTTAAGCGCCTTGATACCGAGCAGCATGGAATGAATCAGCACGGCGCTGCCACGCAAGACCGGCACTTTCAGGATTGGGTATTTGTCGCTCAGTTTGGGCAACGGCTCGGCTTTGAAAACGATACTGCCGTCTTGTTTGCGCACGGCAACAGCGTAAGAGTTAGGCGCGCGCATCATGACGCCTTCGATCACGGCCTGGCCGCCGACGATGATTTCTTTTTCCTGGCTCATAGCAATCTACCTCTCTGTCCGGCTACAAACAAAAGGCAAAGCCACAACGCATAACGGGGCTTGATCGAAAGACCGGTTTGCAAACTTCAGCAAACTGGCAGCGCTCCGTCGCGTTGTGGCTTGGATTTTTAGCTAACGATGACCGCAGATTTTGTTGAACGCGGATGGGCACACGGCTGGTTTATGCCGTAATTGCCAACCCGTATTGTGAGCTACCTGACTCATCTTGGACTCTGCGATCTGAAATTTGAAATGCGCTCAAGCTGTCGCCGGTTCGGTCGCCGGCTCAACTTTCTTGGCATATCTCTTGTTAAAACGTTCAATGCGTCCGGCGGTGTCTACCATCTTCTGCTTGCCCGTGAAGAACGGATGGCAGGCCGAGCAGATTTCAACGTGAATCTCTTTCTTGCTCGAACGCGTGGTGAAGACATTGCCGCAGGCACAGGTGACCGTGCATTCCTGGTAATTGGGATGTATTCCTTCTTTCACTTTCATTTCTCCTTTTTCTTGGTCTGGTTCAGTTACTCAACGTCAACCGGGCTTAATGCCGGAATCGGCAAACCCTGACTCCATGTCGGGGTCGGCGAAAAATCCGCTGCTGACGGCAAGCGGCAAAAGTAGCCGAAGCTTTTATCCTCTGTCAAGGCTGGCTTCAGCCGCCGATGATGCCCGCCACTCCGCAGCGCAGGCAGCGGTACAAAGTGCCGGAGCGTTCAGGGAAGACCTGCACTCGCGCCGCGCCGCAGACATGTTCAATGTCCACTTCAAACAGCGAGTAATACTGATCGTCAGTCAATTCCGCCAACGCGTCGAAGATGGACTGTTCGGCCATCGTGTTACGGTCAATGGCCTGGAAAAAGTCCAACTCGTAATTGCTGTAATCATCGTCCGTGTATCCATTATTGGTCATGGTTTTTCCCTCCTCAGGCTGTGCTGATGTTTGGTAACGTTCCGCAGCGGCTCTTATACTACGCCGCGATTTGCCAGCAAAAGGAGAATTACACAATGCCGGTCATTATTCAGGTTTTTTCCGATTATGTCTGTCCGTATTGTTACCTTGGCGACGTTGCATTGCAGCGGGCTGCGGCGGCAACGGGCGCAACAGTTGTTCATCGCGCCTATCAACTGCGCGAATCCGGCCCGCCAAAGTTTGAACCGCGCGGCGAACGGATGAATGCCGTCTGGGAAAATTCGATCTACCCAATGGCGAAAGTGCTTGGCGCGGAGATTCATCAGCCTTCGCGATCACCGTTGACTCGCCTGGCGCACGAAGCCGCCGCGTGGGCGCGCCAGCAAGGCCGCTTCGACCAATTCCATCGTCAACTCTTCAACGCGGTCTTTATCGAAGACAAAGACGTCAGCGAAATGTCCGTGCTCAAGCAGGTGGCCTGGAATGCCGGGCTGAATCCGAATGAGTTGGAAAAAGTTCTGGCCGAACATGAAATGGCCGATGAGGTGGACGAAGATTTGATGATCGCCCGCACCTACAACATTACCAACGTTCCCAGCGTCGTCATCGCCGGTCACGTGCTGAGCGGCGTTCAGGAAGAGCCAGTTTTGATCAAAGCCATCGAACTTGCGCGCACCGGAGAGCTTGAAGCGGAAACCCGCAAGCTGCCGCATCTTCCGGTCAAGATTGGCAGTCAGGGTTGGCGCGGTTGATTTACGCCAGTCCGGTCATTCCCAGCGCCAGCAGCAACGCGCGTTTGTAGCCAAGCTCTCGTCCGGTGGGATCGTACCATTCGCTCAGCCGGTGAGAATCATTCGATTGGCCCCCGACGCCGATGGTGATGGCCGGAACCTTCAGGCTGATCGGAATGTTTGAATCGGTTGAAGCTCGATTGAGAATCGGCGTGATGCCCAGCGCGCGCGAGGCTTCAATTGAAGTGCGCACCAGCGCGGCGTCGCGCGGCGTTTCGCCCGAAGGCCGATTGCCGATCAAGCGGACTTCGGCTTTGAGCTTTTTGCCGGATGCCGCGCGCATCACGTTTTCATCAATCACGGCCCGGTTGATGGCTGCGAGCAGGAAGTCTTCCAGTCGCGACAACTCGCCTTCTGCCGCTGAGCGTAAATCAATATCCATCGAAGCCGATTGCGGAATGACGTTGACCGATTCGCCGCCTTCGATGCGCCCAATGTTGTAGGTCGTGCGCGGCTCCTGCGGCGCGTGATAATCGGCCAGCCGCGCCACCGCCCGCCCCAGCGCATGCACCGGATTAACGACGCCGAAATCGCCCCAACTGTGACCGCCCGGCCCTTCCAGCGTGATGCGGTACCGCCGCGATCCCAATGCCTGATGCGTGATGAAGTCCACGCCGGGGCCGTCAAACGAGACGAACGATGTGACACGCCCTACGAGTTTGCCTTCCGTGAACAGATGCCGCACGCCACGCAGATCGCCTTCGCCCTCTTCGCCGACGGTGCCAACAAAGGCGATTGTGCCGCGCAATTTGATCTCTCCCGCGTTCAGCGCCTGAATCAACCCAATCAACGCCGCCAATCCGGCGCAGTTGTCGGCAATGCCGGGCGCGCAAAAACGCGCACCAACGCGGCGCACCGTGACATCCGTGCCTTCCGGAAAGACCGTGTCCAGATGCGCCGACAGCACCAGCAAGGGCTGTTCGCTTTCGCCGCGATAGAAGCCGATGACGTTGCCTTCGCTGTCTGTGTGAACGTCGCTCAGTCCCAATTCATTGAAGCGCGCGGCGAAATAACGCCCGCGCTCCTGCTCTTTGAACGGTGGCGCGGGGATTTCGCAGATGCGAATGTGTTCCGCCGTGAAGCGGGCCGCGGACGCATCAATGAAGGCGAACGCCTGAGCAATGCGGTCGTCACGAAGCAAGTCGGCGACGGAGTGGGAGCGGAAGCGGTCGGCGATGGAAATGATGGATGCGGGCATATTGAGATTTAGGTTGGAAGGGGCTACTGGCGTCTGAGTTCATCCCAGCTAAGGTTCGGACCGTCAAACAAAAGGCTCACGGCGTTCAGTATGTTGCGCCCTAGAATTCCGTACTCATGGTCAGTTACTAAAAACTGACCGCGAAAATTTTTGCCGAGGAAAACCATTTCAAGACGAATTACTTGGGCAGTGGTTATGCTTCCGTCGAAACTGGCCAACTCATAAACTTGATCGTTCGCGATGCTCATTCCTAGCAGGTTGACGACTCTTCGAGGGAGAAGCGTGGCGTCTGCACCAGTATCAATTAGCATTAGAACATCCGGGCAATTCAGCCCTGTTTCGGTGTTTCGCAGGTTTACCAGCGCGATTGGCGCAGGCGGATTGAATAGCGTCGCGTCATAGCTTGGCATCAGGTGCTACCTCAGTCACTTCCATTTTGAAATCACTCGCCTGCTCAGGATGTACCAAGCGCGGGCTATGAATTTGTGGCTGGCGCGTGGTCTGAAGATCCGGGACAATGACATAGACCTTAAGTTTATCAGGCAATGACATCCCGTTTTTCAATCTGATTTGACCTTGCTCAACTACGCCTTCAAAAGTGGCTACGTCCATAAATCCTCCTGTAATGCGCCGATTCTTCGCTCTGAACTCCAAAATTGCAACGCCGATGACACGAACTGGTTCAAGCCTGCGCCGACTGTTTAACAGCAATTGCCCAACCCAACAATCCACACAGCACAAATCCAAGTGCGTTGCTCACGCCGTGAACCTGTGCCATCCGCGGCAACGTTACGATCTCGTTTCCTGTCCAGCGTCCAACCGCGTACAGACAGGCGAAGATCATTGTCACAACCACCGACAGAGCCGACAGGCTTAACAGCAATTGCGCCGCGCGGTGCTCGAGCGTTGGCACAACGACGAAGAGCGTCAGCAGGGCAAGTGTGAACAGGCTGAGCGCCAGTGCGATGGCCGAAAACACTTCAACGCCGCGCGACAACGTAATGCCAGCGGCGACCAGTGGTGGCCCGGCCATTACGCCTGTTGCCGCCGCAAGATAAAACTTTCTGGCAAAGCCCGATTGTATCCTTCTTCCGGCCAGCCCGGTCAGAATTGGCGCGGCGAATCCGGCGTAATGAAAATGCGCTGCCGTCAGCAGTACGATCGCGTCCGAAAAGCCCAGCGGGTTTTGTCCCCAGCGCGACAGAAACAGCCAGCCGCTGCCAACCGTGACATAAATCAACCCAGCGTCAATACAAAGCTCTTCCATCGGCAGCAGGCTTTTGCGCAAGTCCCATCGCCGCCACAGCCGCCACAGCCCAAACGTCGCAATCAACGCGGTCACCAATCCCCAACCTATTGTCAGGATCGCCGCCGTCAATCCGGTTCGCGTTTGAAAGGACACGACGGCCAACAGCGCGCCGAATGGTTGCAGCAAGACCGCCGCGCGATAGGGCCAGGGAAATACGCCATCATTTGCAGGCGGTGCCATCAGGGAAAGTGTCAGCGGCGTAAAGACCAGGAGCGACAGCAGCAGCAGGCGTTCGATCAGCCACGTTTCGCCGCCGGACTGAACCGGCAATCCAAACCAATTCGCCAACGGCAGCAAGAGTAGAATCCAAACCATTGCTCCCGCCAAAGTGCTGGCGCGATTCCATCGGAGAAGGGAGAAATATCTGATGTTCATATGCTGAAGACCCATCCTTTTGCGGTTACTCAGATGCCGAAGTACGCCACCATTTATCGGCCAAAAGTCTTGCGGAACCGTGTCTTGCCCGTCATGGTTTTTTGGTGTAGAAGGTGACGCGGTAATAAATTTCAGTAATTCATCCAAACCATCACACAGCAGAAAGGGAATAGGCAACATTGGTAGAGCGTCATCTGAACGACTCCGGCTGGATCGAAGTCATCACGGGTTCGATGTTCAGCGGCAAGAGCGAAGAACTGATTCGCCGTTTGCGCCGCGCGCAGATTGCCCGCCGCAAGGTGCAAATTTTCAAGCCCGCCATTGATTCGCGTTTTTCCGAGGAGCACATTGTTTCGCATTCCGAGATGCGCATGGAATCAACATTGGTTCGTTCGGCGGGCGAGATTCTGGAAGGCGTCGGGCCTGACACGGAAGTCGTCGGCATTGATGAAGGTCAGTTCTTTGATCAGGAACTGGTTGGTGTCGCCAATCAACTGGCCTGTCGGGGCAAACGCGTCATCATCGCCGGGCTGGATATGGATTATCTGGGCCGCCCATTTGAACCGATGCCGTTATTGTTGGCGATTGCCGAAGACATTACCAAAACACGCGCCATCTGCATGCAATGCGGCAGTCCGGCGACGTACACCCAACGTCTGATCGCCAGCCGCGAACGCGTCGTGGTTGGTGCGGCGGATGCTTACGAGGCACGCTGCCGCGCTTGTTTCGACCCACATTTGTCGGAAAGATCCGGCGAGTAAATCTTGAACGAGAGCGATTGGTTAGTTCGCTTCATCTTGTTAAAGGAGTCCAGCCATGAAAACGGAACGACCGTTGGAGCATGACCTGTTGTTTGACTTCCTGCGCGTCGTCGAAGCCGCCGCCATCGAATCGGCGCGCACGATGGGCCGGGGGGAACGCCAATATTCCGATCACGTCGCGGTAGAAACCATGCGGCAGGTGATGGAGACGATCCCGATGGAAGGCACCATCGTCATCGGCGAAGGCGAACGCGACGAAGCGCCGATGCTCTACATCGGCGAACGCGTTGGGATGGGCGCCAAACCCGGCAACGAAGGCAAATATCCGGAAGTGGATATTGCCGTTGATCCGCTGGAAGGCACGAACCTTTGCGCCACCGGAGGCGACAATGCGATTGCCGTTTTGGCTGCGGCGGAAAAAGGCGGATTGCTGCACGCGCCGGACATTTACATGAAAAAGCTGGTGGTTGGGCCTTCGGTCAAAGGCGCGGTGGACATTGACGCTCCGGTCAAAGACAACTTGCACGCGATTGCTTCGCGGCTGAAACGCAAAGTCGAAGACCTGACCATCGTCGTCATGGACAGGCCACGCCATCGCCAACTGGTCAGGGATATCCGGGATGCCGGCGCTCGCATCCGGCTGATTTCGGATGGCGATCTGTCGGCTGGAATTTCCGCTGCGGTTGCTGGTTCGGGCGTTCACGCGCTGATGGGAATTGGCGGCGGCCCGGAAGGTGTCATCACCGCCGCGGCAATGAAATGCCTGAACGGAGAAATCCAGGCGCGCTTTATGATGCCCGAACAACTGGAAGAAGAAGAGCGCTCCAAGATCGCGCCGGACATTGCCGACCGCATGGCGAAGATGGGAATCACAGACCCTTCGCGTGTCTTCGATACAAACGAACTCGCTCCGGGCAAGCGAATCATCTTTGCCGCCACCGGAGTCACTGACGGCACGATTCTGCGCGGAGTCAGATTCTTTGGCACTGGCAAACGGACTCAATCGCTGGTCATGACCACCGAAACCATGCACGTCCGCTTTATTGATTCCGTCCACGTCGAAGGCGGGCCGGATTCGTTCGTGCGGTTTGATCGCCTCTGAACATTGATTGTGGAGACCCGATGTTTCATCGCCGTCCTTTCTACTTCCTTCTGTTGCTTTGCTTGTTCCCGGCTACGATCTTCGGCCAAACGGCCAAACCCGTGCCGCAGCCACCGCCGCAAATGGATCGGCTGCGCGCCCATTTGCAGGAGCTGGTCAATGCCTTTCCCGGAACGATGGGTGTGGCGGTGCGCGATATTGCGACCGGCCAAATGATTTCGATCAATGGGGACAGGCCATTCCCGATGGCCAGCGCCTACAAGATTCCCATTCTGGTGGAAGTCTTTCGCCAAGCCGAGGCCAAAAAATTCTCGCTTGATGACCGCGTTGAATTGACTGCCGCTGACCGCACACTGGGCAGCGGCGTGCTGACGCTGATGTCGCCGGGCCTGAATCCCACAATCAAAGACCTGGCCACGCTGATGATTATCCTCAGCGACAATCAGGCCACGGATATTCTGCTCAACAAAGTCGGCGCTGAAAACGTGACGGCGACTATGCGATTGTTCGGCTTGAAAAACATCCGCGTGGATCGCACCACGTTCGAGATGATTCGCGATTATCTGGCGTTGATTGATGAAAGCGCCGAGGGCAAGACGAAACAACAACTGATGAATCGCCCGCAGTTGAATACCGCCACGCCGGAGCGCGTCGCCAAGGCCGATGCGGATTTCGGCCACATTCTCAAAGACGTTGCTTCGCCACAGGACATGGCGCGATTGCTGGAAAAAATCGTTAAGGGCGAGGCGGCCAGCGAAGCTTCCTGCCAGCAGATGATGTCCATTCTGAACCGGCAGCAGTTCAATCAGCGGTTGCCGCGCTACCTGCCAGAAGGCACCGGCTTCGCACACAAGACGGGCACGATTGCTTCGACGACCAACGACGCGGGTGTCATGTTCGTGCGCGGCCACGCCATCGCGCTGGTCGTCTTCACCGTAGACAAACGCGCCGGGCGCGGCGAGGTGGAAGAGCAGATGGGACGGTTGGCCCGCGTGGTCTACGACTTCTTCGACACCATCAAGTAAATGCAAAGCGAAGCCCTCATCACAACAGCACAACCGCACAAGGCAGCCATCGTATATGCGGCCTCGCTGCTGGTCTCGCTCGGATGGTTGGCAGGGATCTTTGCCGCGCCGGTGCTGATGGCGGATGGACATCCGCTTTCGGCAATGATTATCTATCGCGGCTTATCGGCGATTTGCCATCAAATTCCTGATCGCTCATTTCATCTGCACGGGTTTCCACTGGCAGTCTGTTCGCGCTGCACGGGCATTTACGTTGGCTTTGTGATTGGCTTGATGGTGTACCCGTTTGTGCGAAGTTTGCGCGAGTCAACGATGCCATCACGAAACTGGCTGATTGCCGCAGGCGTGCCGATGCTGATTGATTTTGGCGGCGGATTTTTAGGGCTGTTCAATAACACGTTCCCTTCGCGCGCGGCGACGGGGGCGCTGGCAGGGGCGGCCGCGGCTTTCTATCTCTTGCCGGCGTTCATTTCAATTTTTGAGGATTTTTCCACGGAGGCGTTTTTATGGCGGAAGTTGACTACAAAAAACCTGCCCTCATCGGCGGGGCAATAGTTGGATTGTTGTCTGTCATGCCCATCTTGCAGACGCTCAGTGCCTGCTTCTGTTTTTGGGCATGGGTTGGAGGCGCCGTAGCCGCAAAGCTTTTGATCAATAGTTCATCTCACCCCATTACCCCGCGCGATGGGGCGAAGGTGGGATTGATGGCAGGGTTATTTGGTGCGGTAATCTACTTCGTCATCGAAACGCCGATAGCGATCTGGCAGATACCAGTCATGATGGAGACGGCAGAGAAGATTATAGCAGAGAAGATTATAAAAGACCCGCAAGCCGCCGAACTTTACCGAAAGATCGCCCAGACCCAGTCACTGCGGATTATCTTTGCGGCGTTATTTACCTTCATCGGCGCATTATTTACGATTGTATTTACAGTGCTGGGTGGAATGGTCGGCGCGAAATTGTTTGAAAAGCGCCAGAATCAATCTCCCCCATCGCAGTATCCTTCCGATTATCCGCCGCCACCTCCACCAACATCAGGCAATCAGGGCGGCTGGCCACAATCGTAGTGAGTGACGAAAGAGCATGGAGTTCAGGCTTCAGCCTGCTGATTTTCTTAACCAATGATCTTGAAAGAAACCCGGCAGGCTGAAGCCTGAACTCCATGCTCTTTTCATTTCTGCGCAGTCATCGGCTGGTAGCGACTGGCGCCGCGTTGCAGAAAGCCGATGAACTCTTCTTTGCTGCGCGTCAGCCCACCGAATTGCGCCAGCTTGTTTCCGCTGGAATCAATCACCGCGTAAAGCGGCAGGGCGACAGAGCCAAACTTTTCAACCTGCAATTGCCCGTTCTTCTCATCCGCTTTCTGATTTTCCGGCGTGTCTTCGCGATCGGTGTACAGTTCAGCCTGAACGAATTTCTCCAGCTCTTTTTTTACCGCCGGATCGGGAAACATGTTTTTCTCCATCCATCGGCAATTGGTGCAGGTCACACCGGTGAAGTTCAGGAAGACAGGTTTGTTTTCGGCTTTTGCTTTTTGCAAGGCGGCGTCATAACTCTCCACCCACGCAGTATGATCCCCCGCGCCCCCGCGCGCCTGGCCAATCTCGTTCGCTCGCGCAGGCGGCAGCCATGCATCCAGTTCCCCCAGTGGCGAGCCTAACAATCCCGTCAGCAGATAAAACGCAACTCCGAAAAAGAGGGTCGCCGCCAGCATTCGCAGCACGCCCAAATGCTCGACGGAGGAATCGTGCGGCAACAGGAATTTACCCAGCAAATAAATCCCCGCGACGATCGCAATCGCAACCCACGCAGCCAATACCAATGGCCGCGACACCGTTTGCCACCCCCAGACCAGATCAACATTGCTGATGAATTTGAACGCGGCAGCAAGCTCCACAAAACCCATCGTCACTTTGACGCTGTTCAGCCAGCCGCCCGATTTTGGCAAGCTGTGCAGCCATTGCGGGAAAAGCGCGAATAAAAAGAAGGGCGTCGCAAAGGCCGTCGCAAACGCCACCATACCGATTACCGCCCAAAACCAGTCGCCCCGTGTGGCATAAATCAACACCGTCCCCACAAACGCCGTCGTGCAGGTGAATGAAGTCAACGTGAATGTGATGCCCATCAGAATCGTCGCCAGCGTTTGACCGCCCGCGCCCTTGTTAGCTTGAGCATCCAGTTTTGAAACCAACCCCGTCGGCACGCCAATTTCAAACATCCCGAACAGGTTCAGCGCGAAGATCACGAACAGCCCGGTCAGAAACAGATTCATCCACGGATTGGCCGCGAACTTCGTCAAGCCGGTCGGTCCCGCGATCACGGCCAGCGCCAGACCCAGCACCGTGTAAGTCAGGATGATGCCCATCGAAAAAAACGACGCCTGGCTCACGGCCTGACCGCTCGTTCTCTTTTCGCGTTTGGTGAAAAACGAAACGGTGATTGGAATCATTGGGAAAACGCACGGCGTCAGCAGCGCCAGCAATCCTTGCAGCAATGCAAATCCGATAAAGCCGAACAGCCCGCGATTTTTCAGGCTCTTGGCCATATCTTCATCGCCCGCGCTGGTGCCTGATGGCGGCGCAGGTGGCTTGCCGCCAGCGGTTGTGCCGCCTGCCGCTGTTTCAGGCGTCGCTGTCGGAGAAGTTTCTGGCGTTGGTGTTGTCGAACTGGTTGGAGTCGGCGAGGCCTGCCTGGTTGGCGATGCCGACGGACTGACTTGCGGCGTTGGAGTGAGTTGGGCGTTGGCCGCGACGATCATCGTTTCGACTTCTAGTGGTTTGGTGCGCGGCGGCAGGCACTGATGATCGTCGCAGACTTGAAAATAAAACTTGACGATCAGCTTTTGTGCCCCGACCGGCGCATCCGCCGCAACTTTGATCGGCAGCGTGAACTTCACTTCGCCGTCAAAAGTCTCGGTCAAAAACGGCGGCTGTCCTTCAAGCGAAAAGTTCGGGTCAGCAGCGACCTTTGGTTTGGGCTGCGTCGCCTTGCCATCGGCTTTGAAAGGGCCGCTTTCATCAATCGTGACCTTCGTCGGGCGCGGCCCGCCTGCAGGCTGCGTCAGTGAATACAGATGCCAGCCCGCATCAATCTTGGCCGTGACGATGGCCTTCGCGCTTTGCCCGGGCTTGACCGGATTCGGATCGAGTTTGGCCGATAAATTGACCGGACTCGGAATCTGCGCTGAAATTGCAACTGCGAAAATGAATAGCGCACACATGGCACCGAACACGTTTTGCCTCACTTGACGCCAACGAAACATAAGATGAACCCCTTCGGAAATTGAAGATGAGATTGCAGGACGAATCTTAACCGACTAAGCCGATGAAATTTGTCAGCCGGGTGACAGAGAGTAAACCGAAGGCACAAACGCGGCAACCGTCGTCAGACAAGTTGCCGCGTTTGTTTGAAGCGTTGAATTACTCAGGCATTATTTCTTTGCGCGTTGTTCGGCCATTCCTTTGAAGCGCGCCTTCATCATCTCCACGCGCTGAGCGCCATTCGGATGCGAGGCCACCAGCTTTTCCAGATTGACCATGTACTGCGGCCCGAAAGATTCGCGAAGTTCCGGGACGAACTCGCCAATCTTCGCCCAGATGGCGAAGAATTCACCGTTGGTGTTGAAAAACAATTCCTTATCAATCGAGCCGAAATTGACCAATGCTGCTGCCATGTCCCAATAAGTTGACGCTTGGCGAAAATAAGCGCTCTGCTGCGCCAGGTCCGGACTACCGAACAACGCTTTCACGTCATCGGCGCTCTGCGGGAAAAATTCGAAGAACATAAAGTTGCGCGCCTTGCGCATCTTTTTGTCGCGGCGCAGGTCGTACAGTTTGATAATCAGTTCAGCGTCTTGTGCTGTTGCCATTTGAGTGACTCCTTCAATTTGATGTGGTTAGTTGTTGATTTTCTGCCGGGGCTGCTTGCGCTCTGGAGGCGATGAGTTCGCGTAACGCTTGATTGACAGCCTTGTCATCAGGGAAGACGGCAATAACGTCCGATGCAATCCGCATCAAGCGGGAACGGGTATCGAAGCCAGCCTCTTTCGCCGCTTTCCTCAACGCGTCCATGTCGTATTCCGGTTCAAGCTTGTCATCAGGATCGTAATCGTCATCGTCAATAATAATCACTTCGTGCTGCATAGTATTTGGCCTCCTCTCGTTTGGTCGTCTCGCGGGCGCTGATGAGTCTATAACGATCAGCGCGTTCGGTGTAGGAGACGAAAAGGACCGGACATCCCAAGACAGATATAGCGGGCTTCGCCAATAGAATGCCCAGGATCAGGGAAATTCTCCTGCCACTGATCGTCAAACACGGTCTTCGCTTCGGGAAAGGAAACGCCATGATCCCGCAGATTGATTTCGGCTTTTGACCGATTCCACTCGAACTTCATCCGTACCTTGGCGGGTTATAAATTGATGTAATTCGGCCCGCCGCCGCCTTCCGGCGTTACCCAATCAATGATCTGGTACGGATCCATGATGTCGCAGGTCTTGCAATGAACACAGTTTGAAAAATTGATTTTCGGACGCCGCCCGCCTTCGACCTCTTCCGGTTCGTAAACCGCTGCCGGGCAGAAGTATTGGCAAGGGTTGCCGTATTCATAGGTGCAGCGTTCGATGCAGATGTTTACATCGAGCACTTTCAAATGCGACAGCTGGTCTTCGTCGTGTTCGGTGCCGGAGCGGAACACGTCGGCGACTTTTTCAAACGTCAGCTTGTTATCGTATTTCGCGGGCGTGGCCTGAATGAAGTCTCCGCCAGTTTGGGGCAGGCGGTTGAAATAATGCAGCTTCTTCATATGCTCGTGCCCGGCTTCGGAGTTTATATTGCCAAACAGGCCGAAGCCTTTGGTCGGCACCTGGAAGCCCGATTCGATCAAGCCCCAGATGCGCCCGTGCCGAAATGCCTGGTGGAAGTTGCGGACTTCGTGCAGCTCTTTGTGAACGTAACTCGCGTCCACTTTGGTCTTGAATGTCTTAAGCTGCGCTTCGTCGAACTTGTTTGCGATCAGGGCGTCAAAGATCGTTTCTGCCGCCAGCATTCCTGTCTTCATCGCCATGTGAATGCCCTTGAGCTTCTGCGAATTCAGGAAGCTGGCCGAATCGCCGATGATCAAAAAACCGTCGCCGTAATATTTCGGCTGCGACAGCAAGCCGCCTTCGGGAATGGTCTTCGCGCCGTAATGCAGCATCTTGCCGCCTTCCAGCATTGCCGCAATCGCCGGGTGTTGTTTGAATTCGTTGAACAGCCGGTGCGGATCAGTGAACGGGTCTTGATAATCCAGGCCGACGACCAAACCGATGTCCAGCAGATCGTTCTGCATCCCGTAAACAAAGCCGCCACCGAAAACATCGTTTGGCAGTGGATAGCCGAGCGTGTGCATGACGAAGCCAGGCGTGACGCGTCCTTTCGGCAATTCCCAAATCTCTTTGACGCCGCAGGCATAAACCTGCGGATTCCGGCCTTCATCCAGCTTCAACTTTTCGACCAGCTTTTTGGTCAGTGAGCCGCGCGAGCCTTCGCCGAGCACTGTGACTTTGGCGAAGATGTCCGCGCCGGGCTGGAAATTATCTTTCGGTTCGCCGTCTTTGCCGATGCCTTTGTCGCCTGTGCGCACGCCGATGACTTTGCCTGCGTCGTCGTACAGCAACGAAGCGCCGGGGAATTCCGGAATCAGCATCACGTCCGATTCTTCGACAATCGGCCCCAGCCAGCGAATCAGCTTGTTCAAACTGACAACGTATTTGCCGTGATTGTTCAACGGGGGCGGAATGATCGGCGATTTGATCTTGCGCGATTTGGTCAGGTACGAAACGTCTTCTTCGGTCACTTCGGATTCAACCGGCGCGCCGCGCTCCTGCCAATCGGGCAGCAATTCGGCCAGCGGTCGCATATCCATCACCGCGCCCGAAATCATATGCGATCCGACTTCGCGCCCCTTTTCGATGACGGCGATGGTGAGTTCGCCAAGGGCATTGTTATGCGCTTCGTTGTGCTTGTTGATCAGTTGACGCAGGCGCAAGGCCCCGGCCAGAGAAGCCGGACCTGCACCGACAAAAAGTACGTCAACTTCTAAAGTGTCGCGTTCGATGTCGTTCATAGGTTTTTGAAATCAGGCTGCCCGCAGAATGGCGCGTTCGACTTCAGGCGTAAAGCTGACCAGAACAAAATGGCTGGCCGGATAGAGATAATTTTCTCCCTCGTTATCAACGATTCGCAGGTAACTTGACTTAGCCGCGCTTTCGTCAGGGCGCACGTTGTAAATCTTGCGAGGCGTCAACAAATCCGCGTCACTGCTTTCAACGCAGATTGCAAATTGCGGGGTTGAGTTCTTATGCCGTGTCATCGCATTCACCTGTCAGGCTGCCTGTAAAAAGACCTTCTCAGCGACCTGTGGCAACTTGACTGCAACGAAACAATCCTGCGGATAAAGGTAATCTTCGCCAGATTCATCAATCACCCGCAGATTGCCATCTTCGGCGGCAGATTCATCTGGCAGAACCTGGTAGACCTTGCGGAGTTCCAAGTCTTCCCAACCTTCGTTGTGAATGCAGAGGACAAATTGCGGAAGCGATTTCTTTTTCGTGTTCATGCGAGTCATTCAATCAAGATTGCGTTTGACCTTCATCTTTTTCTTGCCGATTCCGTGAGCTTCGTACCAGTGAAGTTCCACTTTCCGCTCCCGGCCATTTTGGAATCGAACGTAACCGATGCCTTTCAGCTTACGCCATCGTCCTTTGCCAAACTGTTTTTGCAATCGCCCCAAGTCGCGGATTTTGCCGCCGACAGCAATCGTTTCGATGTCTGTAATCTCGCTGATCAGTTCGAATTTCATCGAACCCCATGCTGCCAACGGCGATAGACCGGATCAAGTCGCAAGGGCAAGTTCCCTCTGATTATTTCGCCGCGCTTGAGGCCGCCGGATTCTGTTTCGGCGGCATCGTGAACGGTAGCACGTCTGGCGTTATGCGCACGCCGCTGGTGAACTTGAAGGGATATTTGCCGCCGCTCGGAAAAGTCATCTCGACAAAGTAAGCCGTGAAGCCCGCTTCCGGTTTGGCCATTCGCCCGACGTAGACGCCTTCTTTCACCGGTTGGATGACTTCGCTGGTGTAGGCTTTGCCGATGATGTCCAGGCGGAAGTCGCGCGCCTTCGGGTTGGTCGCGTGCCACAGGCGGACTTCGGTTGGTTTGTCTTTGGCGTTGACGGTAATCGAACCGTCTTTTTCCATCTTCCACGTGAAGCGCGGGCGCGGCGTGCCCTTCTGAACGGATTCGTAAAACGCATCAAGGGTGTTTGGCGCGTCTGAGTCCTTCAGGTCGTGCTTCGTGTTGGGAACGTAGCGCAGGTATTTTTCGCCCGGCAGGTCGTCGTAATAGAACTGCCACGAATCGGGCAGGAAGTATTGATCGCCCGTCGAATTGATGATCAGCTTCGGCATTGTCAGCCGGTCGCGGTAACTGTACGGGTCTTCGATCTCCATCAAAGCTGTGTACTGCGGCGTCCCAGCCCAGTTGTGAATCTTCCAGTAATCACCGATGGCCGGTGCCCAGAATCCATAAGCGCGATAGTGGTGATCCATGGATTTGACGTTGTTCAGGCAGTCAATCACATAGGGCACAATCGCCACCACGCGACTATCCACCGCCGCCGTCGTCCATGTTGTCCAGCCGCGCTTCGATCCGCCGCTGACCATGAACTTTGCGACCGTCGCTTTTGCCTTGCCGCCTTCGGTGCTGGCCGCAAAGGCCGTGATTGTGTCCATCGCGCGCACGGAGGCTTTGGTCATGGGCAAGCGCAGCGGCCAGGTCTCGTCACCTGTCTTCAAAAACTTCTCCCAAGTGTAGGCGATGATTTCGTCTTCGGTGCGCGATTTGGTTTCGCCAGCAAATGTCAGCGGTTCATTCGGGATCATCCGTAATTCGGCAACGACTGACTTTGTACGGACGGCCATATCGGAGAAGTTCGGAGGCATCGCGTCCGGTGCTTTGCTGTTCATTGAACCGCCGGTGATGAACAGAAAACCGGTTGGCGATGTGACTTGATCCGGTTGAGCGATGGTCAGCCAGTGCTCCCACAGCGTGCGATCCACTTCCGATTCGTTGCGCCATTTCTGCGATGTCATACGCAGCACGTAGGTCGTGAAGCCTTCTTTCTTAATCGTGTTGACGAGTTTGTAGCTGTAGTTCGGATCAGCCTTGGCGACATAACGATCCAGCGCGGTCAGCTTTTTGGCTTTGCGCTGATCGGCACCAGTATGGCCGACGAAAGCGAAGAGCAGCGTGAAGGTTGCGATGAAGCAGAAAGCGGTGCGGCGGGAAAAGTTCATTGTTGTGTCCATATAGTTTCGGGCTTTTCTCTGACTTCTTTTCAAAGAGGCCCGTGTTACAGGTCAAGTATGGCGCGCAACGCTTTGGCAATATCCGCCAAGTGCGAAACGTCCAATTGACCTAATGTTTTGGTAATCCTTCGCTTGTCAACCACTCGAAGCTGTTCACATAGCACAATGGAATCCATAGTTAACCCGCCAACACCGGCTGGCACCAAAGCGTGAGATGGCAGCAATGCACGGCGAATCTTTGACGTGAAAGGGGCGATGATCGTATGCGGGCTTGCAGCATTGGCGCGATCCGTCTGCAAGACAATCGCAGGGCGGATTCCGGATTGCTCCGTGCCAATGACAGGATTCAAATCGCAGAGAACGATGTCACCCCGAATGACCGTTACCATTGCACCTCTCCGCGAGCCAGCCTTTGTTCGTAATCTTCCAGTTGGCCTAGATAAGTTGAAAAATCCGACTCAGCCAGATCTGTTCCTTCTGTGAACTGCGTCCATAACTGCCAGCGAATGGAATCGCGTTTGGTGAGCAGGAAGTCAACAAAGTCGCTGACTTCCTGCGCCAAAGGTTCCGGCAGTTGGCGAATTTTGGCAATAGTTGTTTCCTGTGCTGTCATCTTACCCTCCAATCAATCGGCGGTCAGATCAGATTTACTGCTTCATCTTTTCGGCTTCAGCGGTCAGCGCCGGAACGATTTCAAACAAGTCGCCGACGATGCCGTAATCGGCGATTTCGAAGATCGGCGCTTCTTTGTCTTTGTTGATGGCGACGATGGTGCGCGCGCCTTTCATTCCGACCAGATGCTGAATGGCGCCTGAGATGCCGACGGCCAGGTACATCTTCGGCGCAACGGTCTGGCCCGAAGAACCGATCTGGCGATCCATCGGCAGCCATTCGTTGTCGCAAATCGGGCGCGAAGCCGCGAGTTCCGCGCCCATCGCATCGGCCAGTTTTTTGACGATTTCGATGTTCTTCTGTTCCTTGATGCCGCGCCCGACCGAAACGATCAGCGGCGCTTGCGTCAGGTCAACGGCGGCCTTGGCTTCCTTGAATCGCTCTTCCGGCTGCTGGCGCACGACATCCGCGTCCAGGTTGACGGTCAAGGCTTTGACTTCGGCCTGACCGGCTTCGCATTCGTCGCCGCGAAAGCTGCCGATTTGAAAACTGACGAAATGTGGTTTGTCGCCAACCGGCACCACGTCGGCGGCCATCTTGCCTTGAAAGACCTGGCGCGTCAGCACTAGTTCGCCGCCTTCGATTTTGTAGCTGATGCAATCGCCGACTAGCGCGCGGCGCAAACTTGCCGCCAGTTTCGGCGCGAAGTCGCGAACTTCATAGGTATGGGCCATCAAGACCAGTTCAGGCTGAAGCTGTTCGATGACTTGTTTGAAGGCTTGTGTATATCCGTCGGCGGTGTACGACTTCAGCCATTCGCTTTCGACGGTATGCACCGCGTTGATCTTTTTGCCCGCGACTTCGCTGGCCGCTGCGCTGATGCCTAGCCCCAGGATGACTGCTGAAATCTCTTGACCGGTTTGCGCACCGATCAATTGAGCCGCGCGCACAGCTTCGTAGGTAGCGCGATTGACCTTTCCGTTAACGTGTTCGATAAAAACTAAAATTCCGTTTGCCATAAAGATTCTCTTTCTTTGTTTATCGTTTCAGTAAACTTCGTCGTGACTGCCCAGATCGAGCAAAGCGATGGCTTGCTCATTTGGCACATCAGGATCAGGTGTGAAAGCAAAAATAAGGCGGCAATCATAAGCAACTGAGCACGCCCAATAACCAGCCAGTTGCCCCTCCAATTTGTGAGTCCGCAAATTAGACGCGAAAGGGTCTTGTTCCAACTACTTCAACACCGCAATGACCTTGTCCAGCAGACGCGGCGTACGCTGGACCTGCTTTTTTAGGGCGCGTTTGAAGTTGGCTTGCCAAAGTAATTTCATAACTCTGCCAGAAATTCGCGCTTGAAGTCATCTGCTGTTCCGGCTGAACCAGGTCCTTCATGTATGTCATGTATGTCTTGCAGCGCCGCCGCCGCATTACGCGCAATTTCCGCACGCCGTTGCTCAAGCATCCGGCGGCGCACGGTCTCGACTAAATCTTCCTGCTCCTCCAGCGGCAGTAACGAAATCAAGTCGAGTGCTTGCCCGTAGATTGAATTGGTTGCTGTTTCCATGATTTCCTCCAAAGTGACGCGCAGTTAAAAAACGCGAGCTTCATTTTTTAGCTTGTCCATCAGCTTGGCTGCGATCTCTGCCGGCGAGCCTTCGATGAACTGAGTCTGCTTCGATTTCTGCGGCACGTAGACGCTGCGAATCTGCTGCTTGGGCGCAAGCGCGTCAGCGTTCAGGCCAAGCGCGGCTGCGTCGAGCTTCTTAATCTCTTTCTTCTTCGACGCCATGATGCCCTTCAGCGTGGCGTAACGCAGCGTGTTAATCCCCGATTGAATCGTCAGCACTGCCGGAGCAGGAAAGCTGACCCATTGGAAAAAGCCGCTTTCCAATTCGCGTTTGACGCGCAAGGTTCCTTCGTTCGCTTCCACGTCCATGACGATGGTCGCGTGGGGCACACCCAGTAATTCCGCAGCAATTACGCCCGTTTGCGCAAAGCCCAAATCGTCCGATTGCAAACCGGTCAGCAGCAGATCAAAACCTTCGGCCTTTGCCGCCGCTGCAATCGCGGATGCCGCGCCGAAAGCGTCCAGGTGGTTAAACGCCGCGTCTTCCAGATGCAGCCCGCGATCCGCGCCGCGCGCCAGAGCTTCTTTGATGACTGATTGCGCGCGCGCCGGGCCAAGCGACAGCGCAATCACTTCGCCGCCGTGCTTTTCTTTCAATTGCAGCGCGGCTTCCAGGCCGTACTGGTCGGATTCGTTGATCTCATACGTCAGATCGCGATCCTGAATCCAGTCGCCTTTTTCATTGATGCGAAGAATCGAATCATTCTTCGGCACCTGTTTCAGACAAACGATAATTTTCATAACGACTCCTGCCGCTGGTGTTTAAGATTTCCCGTTGAATTGTTTGGGATTAAGACGTGTTTTTCAGTTTGAATGAGTGCTCATTCAGTCGGCGATTTATACGTTACTGACTTTGATCTGGCAACCGCCGACAATCCAAACTTGACGATGCGCTAGATTTGATCGGGATCAATGCCCAACTCGCGTAGTTTGGCCGCCAACCGCGCCGCCTTCGCAGTCTCATGATCGGCACGCGTGGCTTCCTGATTGGCGCGAACGGCTTGCTCGACTCCGGTTGGAAGTAAGGTTTCTTGCTGATCACACCAGCGCAGCCAGGTGGAACGCCAGCCGCCGTATTCGCCTTCCCATAGCGTCAGCCCCAATCCTATTTCCTCCAGAAAAGAGTGCTCTCTTTGCACGTAGTGTTTGCCGCTGAGTTTGTGGATTTTGAGTGGTTCAGTTCCGAGATAGCCCAGCGGATCGTAAATCACGTAGTAGGCGACACCAATCAGCGCATACCGCTCCAGCTTTGTGGTGTCTTCGTTGCCTTCCCGATTGGAAACGACTTCGATGACGACTTCAGGAGCTTTGCCGAACTCCCACAGGAAATAAGACTTTTGAATCTTTTCCCATTGCTCACCGGCTTCCACATCCAAACTCAGCATCACATCGGGAACAACCGGTGGTTGGTTGATTGCGTAAAAAAGGCCGACGTTGGCCACTGCCAGAAACTTACGCGGTTGGCCGGTTTCGTCAAGTTGATTGGCCCAGGATGTGTAAAGCGGCTCGACAAGCAAGCGCATCTGTTTTTCAGAATAGATATTGTCCACAGGCGTGTCATCCTCCGTTACCAATTTCGCCGCGCGCGCGCGCACTTCGGCTACGATTTCAGGCGGAAGTTTTCCCAATTCCTCTTCGAAGGTCGGTTGTGACATGGTGTATTTCCTTAAAAGCTAAGAGTTGTCTTTCTTTTCCAGGGATTCTATCGCATCCATTGCCGCTGCTTTCAATTGATCCAGACATTCGCGCTGTTTCGATTCCCTCAGCGCGGGCAGCGCGCGTTTATTGCCGATTTTACCCAATGCGCGAACCGATGACACGCGGGCGCGGATGTTTTTGTCTTTGGCCAACTCAATCAAGTGATTCACGATTCGATCATCCTTGCTGTCTTTATGCAGTTCTTTGCCGAGCGCGCCGAGACAGCCGATGGCGGCAACGCGGATGGGCAAGGGCTTGCCGTACTTGCTTTGTTCGATCGCCAGATCAACGCCGCGTTTTTCTTTTGCGTGGGCGAGGCCGTGAAAAGTAGAGGCGGCGATGACTTCCTGCCACGAACTGCGATGGATTGAAGCGGTCAGCGCATCGAAGGCTTTGTCGCCGCCAATGTGGGCCAATGCGCGATTGGCGGCGACGGCGGTGAAATAGCTTTCGTCGTCTAACACCTCGCACAAGAAATCCGTTGATTCTTCTTTCGCCGAGCTATCTTTGAAATTGCCGACGGCCCAAGCGCAAGCGCGGCGGACGCGGGAATCCGTTATCGCGCGATAGGCTTCGATCAAAACCTGTCTCGCCGAATCGTCGCCGATTTCGCCCAAGCTGCCCAAGCTAATTGCCGCTGCCATTCGCACGCCGTAAAAGTCTTCGCCGCGCAGGCAATCACCCAAGGCTTTGACGATCTCTTCGCCATTGAATTGCGAAAGCTCGCGCGCGGCGCGGACGCGATCCATCACGTCTTCCGCGCGGGTAAGTTGATAGGTCAGCTCCTGCGCCGATTTCGGAAAGTGCATCAGCTTGAAGATACGGTGTCCTTTGTCGAACAGAACCATTCGCGGCTTGGCTTCGCAGGGGAAGTAGAAATCCTGCTCCCGTTTTTCAACCATCACGCGGGTATTGGCGCGGCGGTCGTTTTCGATAATCTCGCCAATTTCAGTCGTTGTGATTTCAATTTCGACAGGGAAGCGGAAGATGGGCGTCTGGTTTTCCTCTGTGTCCTGAACTTGTTTGACCGAAACGCGCAGCATCTTCTGTTCGCGCTGCCATTCGTAATTCACTTCCAGTTCAGGGTAGCCCGCGCCGTGCAGCCATTGGTCGAAGAACCAGTGCAGGTTCTGTCCGGTCGCTTCTTCAATCGAAACTTTGAAGTCGTTGGTTTCGGCGACGCCGAATTCAAACTTGTGCAAATGATGATTGAGCGAGCGAAAGAATCCATCATCGCCCAGCACCCAGCGCAACATATCCAGCACGCACGCGCCTTTTTCGTAAGCGTGGCGATCCATGACCTCTTCAGAAAAACGATACTTGCGGCAGACAATCGGGCGGCGATGGCTGGTCCAGTCTTCGCGCAGGTAGGTCAGGAAATCCTGGAACAGCGCGAACCGCGCTTCGTCGCGACCACGCGAATGTTCGCGCCACAGGTATTCGCTGTAGGTGGCGAAGCTTTCGTTCAGCCAAATCTGCGTCCAGTCTTTGCACGTCACCAGATCGCCCCACCACTGATGCGCCAGTTCGTGTGCAACGATGTCGTCGTAGTTGATGTCCGGTTCGGCGCGCGCATCCAACAAACAACGGTCAGTCATGGTTGTGGCCGAAGTGTTTTCCATTGCGCCGAATAAAAAATCGTCCACCAGAATTTGCGAATATTTCGGGTAGGGATATTTGTAACCGTACTTCTGTTCGAACAGCGCAATCATTTGAGGCGTGTTGGCAAAGAGTTTGTAGCCTGCTTCACGGCGGTCTTTGTAAACATAGTAATCCACCGGCAACTCACCGTATTTTTCCATGATGCATTCATATTCGCCGGCGACCAGTGTCACCAGGTAAGCCGGGTGCGGCTGCGATTGGCTCCAATGAAACGTCCGCGTTCCGGCATCAGTGCCGTGGGGTGTGTTTTCCGTGACGCCAATCAATTCGCCATTCGACAGCGCAAAATAGTTTGCGCTGACCGTTACGATCATCTCAGTGGTCATTTTTTGATTGGTCACGTCGTGGCAGGGAAACCACCAATGCGCGTCTTCATTCTGGCCTTGCGACCAGATTTGGCGCGGCTTGCCTGGATAGGCTTCGTCAGGCGTAATGAAATACAGGCCCTTGCGTGGAAAGCAGGAATAGGCGATGGCGACCACCAGCTCTTCGTTGCGGCTGTAGCTGCGATCCAGTTCGATGACCAACTTTTCGGGATGCGTTTCAAAATCCAGCCGTTTCGTCGTATGCAGAGAGGGACGCAGAAGATTTCCGGTTCCTCGCGCTCCCGCGCCCAGCAGCCTGACGTTGGCAATCTGCATTTCGGCGGCGTCCAATTCAAAATGTGACAAGCCGTCGTTGGTTGGCGACAGCGTCAGGGTTGCTGTTCCTGCGACTGACTGTTTCTGGTCGTCAACCACCAACTCCAGCTTCAAATGGTGGAGGATAAATTTGCGATTGGGTGTGTGATGCTCTTCGCCCACGACCTCTTCACGGTCAATGCAGACCGTCGTGTCATACAGGTTGACATCTGCCCAGGCGCGCGGATCAAGCAATGCGGGATGAATCAGTTTGTCTGTGACTTTGTTGCCGTTCATGGCCGCGTAGTTTTATGGCTGGCTCGATAACATGCAAGAAGTTTGCGGTGGCCGGACTTTCAGAAATTCGCAGTTGGTGTGTAGAATGCCTCATCCTCCGTACAATCAGGCGTACAACTAGAAGTACATCAGGTATAAGAATCGCGACCCCAAAGGCAGAAAACCGTGATGAAGGACGAAAAGATCGGGATTGGATTGATTGGCACAGGTTTCGCGCGCAGCGCGCAGGCACCGGCTTTTCAACTTTGCGATGGCGCTGAGTTGGCTGCGGTTTGCAGCGGGCAGCACGAGAATGCCGTCAAGGTCGCCGCCGAATTCAAGATCAAGCATGCCTGCGAAAGCTACGAACAGTTACTGGCGCTGGAAGAAGTTTCGCTGGTCGTTGTTTCCGCTCCGCCGTACCTGCATCACCCGATCACGATGGCCGCGCTCAGGGCGGGCAAGCATGTGATCTGCGAAAAGCCCATGGCGATGAATGCCGCCGAAGCGCGCGAGATGGCTGAATTGGCCGCATCGCAACCGAATCGGCTGGCAATCATTGATCACGAACTTCGATTTAATCCGACGTGGC
This sequence comes from Blastocatellia bacterium, assembly GCA_038211695.1. Lineage (GTDB taxonomy): Bacteria > Acidobacteriota > Blastocatellia > RBC074 > RBC074 > RBC074. The sequence goes on from JBBQVH010000027.1 coordinate 60,080, forward strand.
GGCGAATGAAGGAACTGGTGGACAGCGACTTTCTGGGCGAATTGCATCACGTCACGGTGACGATCGGATCCGGCTTTCGACATTCGGCGCAGCGCCCCTGGAACTGGTGGTCGCAGAAATCTGCTGGCGGTGGTTTGCTGGGCGCTCTGGGTTCGCACGCGATTGACGCTGTGCGCTGGACGTTCGGCGAAGTTGATGCGGTTTGCAGCACAATCGCGACCATGGTTCCTGAACGCAAGGACTCCAAGACCGGCGAAATGAAGCCCAACGAAACGGATGATTACTGCTCTTTTATGCTCCGCTTCGCCCCGAAAGAAGGGCGCACTTCGCAGGCTGTGATTCAGCTTTCGGCATTGCATGCCAGCGGCGGCAAGAACCAGATTACGGCGGTGGGCAGCAACGGGACGCTGGTGCTGGACGGCGAAGAAACGCTGTTGGGGGCGATTGGCTACAACCATCCCTTCGAAGATATGTCGCTGGCCGACCGCGCGCGTGAAATCTCCGTGCTGCCGGATAATGTCTGGGCGCGGTCGTTCTATCATCTGGCTCGCGAAACTGTGCAGGCGCTGCGTGAAGACAGAACCGAGATTGCGCATGCCGCGACCTTTGCCGATGGCGTGCGTTGCCAGGAGGTCATTGACGCCGTACAGCTTTCGCACGCAGAGCAGAAATGGGTGCAGGTTGGCGCGGCTGGCTAGGAAAACGGTGACCTGTCGTGTATAGTCCGCGCTTTGTTTTGCACGGCTTCCGGCCTACAGGGCAAGCTGAGCCAGGCAAATCAGATATCAAATACGATCAAGAATCAATTTTTCAGTTAGGAGTTTTCGATTATGGCAACTGTCAAACGTTACAACATCTTTTGTCCGAAATGTCAGCACAAGTTTCCGATCTTTGCCTCTCTGCATCACGCGATTGATGTGGACGGCTGGGTCAAAGAGAAATCCGACACGCACGATTGCAAAGCCTACGCCGATCAGGTGGCCAAAGAGCGCGCACCGCGCAACCTGAACCCGATCAAGGCGTCGAAGAAGGGCAAGTAAGCTTTCCTGTAAGCATCTTTCGCGCAAAGACCAGCGATTCATTCAGATGTGTCGCTGGTCTTTGCGCGAAAGATGCTTACAGAACGTGGATTCGATAACATAACACCGCCGGCGAAATGGCATTCGTTGGCTCATCACTGGAGAAAGATCATTCATGGCAACGAAGATTACTGTCAACAATAACGGTTCGCTGCGTGTCGAAGGCGATGTAGAGGTATACGACGCGCAGGGCAATCAATTCGACCTGGCTGGACGCACCGTCATTGGCATGTGCCGCTGCGGCCAAAGCGCGAACAAACCTTTCTGTGATGGCTCGCATGCCCGTTGCGGCTTCCAATCGCAGATCGTGGCCTTCGCACTGCCCGCGCCGAAACCCAAAGCGTAAGAGCAAAAATAACGGCGCGGCAATGAATGCTGAGGAAATACGATGATCTCTCGTCATCACCGCGCCTTTACAATCTTCTTTCCCAGCCATCTTTTGACAGCCTAGAATCGCGTTTGTTACATTTCCTGCTCAATCAGACGTGATTCCCGAACCGAATTCCTCGCGCTTTTTATGTGTGCAATACGCAACTCGTGCGCTCGTGACAGGGCGGTTTGATCGCCCCCAGTAGGCACCGATGCAGAGACTGATGCAGAGAACAAAAACGAACTTAAAAACAAAACCATAACAGTTCCCATAACAGTTCAAGGATGAATGAAACATGACCAAACCAGCTTCAACTCAGGGCGCAGGGTTGCGCGACGTGGTTGCCGCTTCCAGCAGCATCTGCTTCATTGACGGTGAGAAAGGCATTCTGATTTACAGCGGCTACAACATTCACGAGCTAGCCGAAACCTCTACCTTCGAAGAGGTCGTCTTCCTGCTGTGGAATGGGCGGCTGCCGAAAAAAGATGAGCTTGATGATTTGAAGAAACAGCTTGCGGCCAACCGCGCGCTTCCGGCAGAGATCATCGCAATGATCAAGGCATTTCCTAAAACAGCCGTCCCGATGGATGCCCTTCGGACGGCTGTTTCAGCATTGGCGTTCTACGATCCGGATAAGGCCGACACCTCGCCTGAATCGCGCAAGCGCCAGGCGGTTCGTTTAACTGCGCAGGTCGCTACTGTCGTTGCCGCAATTGACCGCATTCGGAAAGGAAACGAACCACTCACCCCAAATCCGGAACTGACGCACGCCGAAAATTTCCTGTACCTGCTTAATGGCAAAGAGCCGTCGGATGTCGAAGCCAGAGCCTTCGACATTGCGCTGATTCTGCACGCCGACCATGAATTTAATGCTTCGACCTTTGCCGCCCGAGTCACCGCCGGGACGCTGGCCGATATTTACGCTTCGATCACATCGGCCATTGGCGCGCTGTCCGGTCCGCTGCATGGCGGCGCGAACGAACAGGTCATGAAGATGTTGCTCGACATCGGCTCGCTCGAAAAAGTGGACGCTTACATCGCCAACAAATTTGCCAAAGGCGAAAAGGTCATGGGCATCGGCCACGCCGTTTACCAGACCGAAGATCCACGCGCCACATATCTGCGCCGTATGTCCGAAGCCACTGGCAAGCGCCAGGGCGACACCAAATGGTTCGATATGTCCAAGCGCATCGAAGACATCGTCGTCGCCGAAATGGATAAGAAGGGCAAGAAGATTCGCGCCAACGTGGATTTCTATTCGGCCTCGACCTACTACATGCTGGGCATTCCGGTGGATCTTTACACGCCAATCTTCGCCGTCAGCCGCATCAGCGGTTGGACTGCGCATGTGTTGGAACAGCTTGGCAATAACAAATTGATCCGTCCGCGTTCCGATTATCAGGGTGTGATGGATTTGAAGTACGTTCCGATTGAACAACGATAAGCACGAGAGGTCATAGCTTATGAGCAACGTCATTATCTACACCAAACCCGGCTGCCCCTACTGCGCCAAAGCTAAAGATTGGCACAACGCCGAGGGCATCAAGTTTGAAGAACGCAACGCGCAGGACAATCTGGAATACCGCAAAGAGATGTTCCGCTATTCCGACGATGACCCAACCGTTCCGGTCATCGTCGTGGATGGCGCTTACAAACAAAGCGGTTGGGAAAACCGGGGCTGAACGGTCAGCTAGGTCAGCCGTGAGTTGACCAACAAGACAAAAACAAAGGCGGTTCGGCGATGCGGCTGAAGCCGCCTTTTTGATTTGGAGGGTAAATGGCAAACAGATCATCGAATCCATCGCGTCGCGAAATTTTGCAGGGCGGTCTGGTCTTCGCATTGATCCCCGAGAACGACACCAGTGCTATGACAATCAATCCAACACAGTCCATTCCCAATGTTAAAGGCTCGATCACCGATGTCGCTGGAATCAAAGTCGGCCATTTCACCGATCCGCGCCGACCAACCGGTTGCACCGTGATTATGTGCGAACAGGGCGCGACAGCGGGTGTTGATGTGCGCGGCTCAGCTCCGGGCACGCGCGAAACCGATCTGCTCGATCCACAGAATTTGGTGCAGCAGGTGCACTCGATTGTTTTGTCAGGAGGCAGCGCCTTTGGCCTCGACACCGCGACGGGCGTCGTGCGTTGGCTGGAAGAACACGGCTATGGATATGACGTAGGCGTCGCCAAGATTCCGATTGTGCCGGCTGCAATCTTGATTGATCTTTTCATTGGCGACCCCAAGATTCGCCCCGATGCCGCGGCAGGGTACAAAGCCTGCCAAGTTGCATCAACCAATCCCCCTGACGAAGGCAACGTCGGCGCGGGCGCGGGGGCGACCGTCGGCAAACTGTTTGGCAATGCGCGCGCAATGAAAGGGGGGCTTGGCACGGCGTCCATTCGAATCGGCAAAAACCTGACCGTCGGCGCGATCGTCGCCGTCAACGCGGTCGGCGACATCATTGACCCAGGCACAGGTCAGGTCATCGCGGGCGCGCGCACGCCTGATGGGAAAAAGCCCACGGGCACGATGGCCGCCATTCTGCGCGGCGAAGCGATGCCGCCTTTGCTGGGTGGAACCAATACGACCATCGGCGTCGTCGCCACCGACGCCAAGCTCGACAAGGCCCAAGCGAAGAAGGTGGCGCAGATGGCCCACGATGGTCTTGCGCGCACAATCAATCCGGCGCATACGATGTTCGACGGCGATACGATCTTCTGCATCGCCACCGGGAAATCCACATCCACCAAACCCGCCAACGTTACGCTGATCGGGGCGCTGGCTGCCGAAGCGATGGCGCAAGCCGTGGTGCGTGCCATCAAAGCGGCGCGGGGAATTCAAAATTTACCGAGCGCAGAAGACATCAGGTAAGCGAAGGAGGATTGTTATGTTCGACGGAGTGAAGAAACTTTTCGGCAGGGTCGTGACAACCAATCTGGATGGGTTGGATCGGGAAGAACGGGAAGAGACGATGCTCGAGTTGATCAATAGCTCTAGCATTCCTGTGCAGAAAGGAAAAGCTGAGCACGGCTACAGTTTGTTGAAGGTCGCCGATCCGACGAAATGCCCGCGGTGCTTTGCGGCGACTGAAGTGCGCTATGCCGATTTCATCTATGGGACACAAAAAGGTACTCGCATTATGGCCGCGCCGGCTGGTTTTTTTTGCACTCGTTGCCCAACCGTCGTCGTTGACGAAGGCCTGTTGCGGCAGGGCGTCAGTCAGGGCTTTGTCTATCAAAGCGTGATCGGGACAGAAAACGGCGGGCCGTTTCGTACCTGGAATGGACGAGAAGCAATTCTCTTTATTGATGAAGTAGAAAACACGGCAGGGCTGATTCCGAAAGATCAATTGAGCCTTGCCCCCGGCCCCGCGACCTTACCGTCGAAAGATAAATCCAGCAAAACCGCCCGCCGCCGCGAACTAGCCAAGGCTTCGCGCAAACGCAACCGCCGAAAATGAGAAGGAGGACACCATATGAAATTCGCGGGCACCTGGAACATCACCAAACCTGGGAGCGCAGTCCTTCCAGGCTGCGTACCGTGGCGACCATGCCTTTCCTGTTCCGAGCGATCTTCCGGCCACGACCCGCAGCCTGGAAGAACTGCGCTCCCAGAGTCCGCGTTGAAAACTTGCCCAACGCGGCGGTGATGAGTTACAACCCGCATCACGATAAATTCACCACGAATGCTAAGTAGGCATAAAAATTAACTTCTCGTCGTGGGGGGAGATGGGGTAGTTTTACAACCCCGAGGTTTCGGCGCAAAAGGGGGATTTAAATTTTTATCTGACAAATTGAAA